>JBNKWA010000069.1:0-49594 GCA_050299555.1 Paracoccaceae bacterium
GGGCGGGGGCTGGGGGCCGCCCGGGCCCCGGTCCGCAAGCCCGGGGGGGGCGCGATCTCCCCGGCCGGCCGGGTCAGTGGGTGCGCAGCATCAGGGCCAGCGCCGCTATGGCAAGAACGATCCCGAGGATCTCGCGCGGGGTCAGCCGCTCCTCGAAGGCGACCACGCCCAGCCCGGCCATGAAAAGAACCGTCAGCATCGAATACCACACGCCGATGCTGGCCAGCGTCAGGTGCCGCATGGCATAGACGAAACCGATCCCGGTCAGCGTGTAGAGGCCGGTTCCGGCCAGGAAATAGGGATTGTCCAGCCATCCGCCCCGGATCGAGGCGTGCTTGAGGCACCAGTCGCCAAGGATGGTGACGATGACGATGGCCACCAGGGCCAATGCGGGGTGCATGATCTGACTTCCTTGTCTTTCGGCAAGGCTGCCAGCCGCGGCCGGCGGGGACTGTGCGTTTTGTCACCGCCGCGCACGGTTGAGCCGCGGCGCCGGCGGTGATTAGGATGGGACGCCAAACGGTTCGAAGGAGGGACGTGATGAAAAGGCTGCTCGGTATCGGGGTCCTGCTCGGGCTTGCCGCCTGCGGTGTCGCACCGGTTGCCGACGGCAGGGCGCCGCCCACCAGGGCCGGCGATCCCTGCGGCGCCGAGGCGATCGCGCCCTATGTCGGGCAGGGGCTGAGCGCGCTGGCGGCGTTCTCCTTCGACAGCGCCAGGACGCGGTTCATCTATCCCGGCGACGCGGTGACCGAGGATCACAGCCCCGAGCGGCTGAACATCCTGTTCGACCGCAGCGAACGGATCGCCCGGGCCTATTGCGGGTGAGGTGAAGCCGGGGCGTTGCGCGGGCCGGACCGGGCGTGGCCCGGCCGCCGCGCTCAGGTGAAGCGGCTCATGCAAAGGATGGCGAGGGTGGCCAGGGCCAGCCCGGCAATCTCGCGATTGTGCAGCCGTTCGCCGAAGGCCAGCACGCCGATCGCCGTCAGCATCAGCATCGACAGCAGCGCGAAATAGACCCCGAAGGCGGATAGCGACAGGTGCCGCAGCGCGTAGAAGAGGCCGATTGTGAACGCGGTATTGAAGACGATGGCGGTGCCGATGGCGGCGGCGGCGAAGCGTCCGCCGGTCTCCACGGCCAGCTTGACGAAATAGTCGGCGACGAGGCTCAGCAGGGCCAGGAGCGTCACCAGCACGATGAGTTTCATCGGGGGCGTTTTTTCCCCGCCTTCGCCCCGTTCGGGCAGTGTCCGCACCCGTGTCCCCACCCGCGTTAACACTTTTATTGTTGTATTTCAGGTACTTGACCAAGCGTCCCCGTGGGGACGCCTTGTCGATCGCCCTGATCGCGCCCGGGCGGGGAGCGTCCGGGCACGATCCTGTTGCGGGCGGGGGCGCCCTCCCGTCCCCGGATGCGTCCCCGGCTGTGTCCCCGGACGCGTCCCCACGGGAAATGTCAGAAAATCAGGGGTTTGATCCCCCGTCCCCATGGGGACGCCCGTGGGGTCAGGGTTTCGGGGCCCAGTCCTCGTCCATTTTCCAGCCCGGAGTCAGCCGGTGCCGCAAGAGCGCGATGGGATGGCTTCTCAGGGTCAGCCGCATCGAGACATAGTCCTCGACCACGTGCTCGCCCTCGGTCATCGGCGGCAGGGTGACCGGCGGCTCGACGATCCCCTCGCCGTCCCCGTCATGGGCGAACAGCGGCAGCGGCCGGGGCGACGGGATCGCCCGGGCATGCCACAGCGCCTCGCGCCGCCAGTTGCCGATCGAGGCGAAGACGTCGGCCTCGGCCAGAAGCTCCAGCAGCCGCTTCGGGGTGCCGGCCCGGCGCCAGACCTCCTCGACCGAGCGATAGCCGTTGCCGCGCGCCGAGGCGATCCAGTGCGCCTCGTCCTCGCGCATCGCCTTGATCTGGCGGAAGCCGAGGCGCAGCGCCAGTCCGCCGCGGCCGTCCGGCTCCATCACGTTGTTCCAGTAGCTCATGTTGATGTCGACGGGGCGCACCTCGACCCCGTGCGCCCGGGCGTCGCGCACGATCTGGGCCGGCGCGTAGAAACCCATGGGCTGCGAATTGAGCAGCGCGCAGGCGAAGATGCCCGGATGGTGACGCTTCAGCCAGGCCGAGGCGTAGACCAGCAGCGCGAAGCTGGCGGCGTGGCTTTCGGGAAAGCCGTAGCTGCCGAAACCCTCGATCTGGGAAAAGCAGCGCTCGGAGAAGGCATCGTCATAGCCGTTCGCCCGCATGCCGGCCATGAACCGGTCGCGGAAGGTGTCGACCGAGCCCACCTTCTTGAAGGTGGCCAGCGCCCGGCGCAGACGGTCGGCCTCTTCGGGGGTGAAGCCGGCGCCAATGATGGCGATCTGCATCGCCTGCTCCTGGAACAGCGGCACGCCAAGGGTCTTGCCCAGCACCTGGCCCAGCGCGTCGGAGGGGAAGGCCACCTTTTCCTCGCCGCGGCGGCGGCGGATATAGGGATGCACCATGTCGCCCTGGATCGGTCCCGGGCGGATGATCGCCACCTGGATGACAAGATCGTAGAAGCGGCGCGGCAGCATCCGCGGCAGGAAATTCATCTGGGCCCGGCTCTCGACCTGGAAGACACCGATGGAATCGGCCGCACACAGCATGTCGTAGACCGCCGGGTCCTCGGCCGGCAGCGTCGCCAGGCTGTACTCGACCCGGTGGTGCATGGCGATCAGCTCGAACGCCTTGCGGATGCAGGTCAGCATGCCCAGCGCCAGCACGTCCACCTTGAGGATGCCGAGGCTGTCGATGTCGTCCTTGTCCCAGCAGATGACGGTGCGGTCCTCCATCGCCGCCTTCTCGATCGGCACCAGCGCGTCGAGCCGGCCCTCGGTCATCACGAAGCCGCCCACGTGCTGGCTGAGATGCCGCGGAAAGCCGGTGATCTCGTCCACCAGCCTCATGGTCTGGGCCAGCCGCCGGTTGGCCGGGTCGAGGCCGATCTCGCGCAGGCGTGCGTCGGTGTCGCCGAGCGAGCCCCAGCCCCAGATCTGTGACGAGATGGCGGCCACGATGTCGGTCGAAAGCCCCATGGCCTTGCCGACCTCGCGGATCGCCCGCTTGCCGCGGTAGTGCACCACCGTGGCGCACAGCCCGGCGCGGTGGCGGCCGTAGCGCTCGTAGATGTGCTGGATCACCTCCTCGCGCCGCTCGTGCTCGAAATCGACGTCGATATCCGGCGGTTCGTCGCGGACCTCGGAGACGAAGCGCTCGAACACCATGCTGCCGATCTCGGGGCTGACCGAGGTAATGCCGAGGGCGTAGCAGACCACCGAGTTCGCCGCCGAGCCCCGGCCCTGGCACAGGATGTCGCGCGAGCGGGCGAAGGCGACGACGTCGTGCACGGTCAGGAAATAGGGCGCGTAACCGAGCTTGGCGATCAGGTCGAGCTCGTGCCGGGCGAGGCTTGCGGCGTGCGCCGGCACCCCGTCGGGGTAGCGCCATCTCAGCCCCTCGGCGGTCAGCCGTTCGAGCCGGGCCTGCGGCGGCTCGCCAGCCATCACCTCGGACGGATATTCGTAGCGAAGCTGCTCGATGCGGAAGCCGCAGGTCCGGGCGATCTCGTCGCTGCGGTGGACGGCCTGCTCGTGGCCGCGGAACAGCCGCAGCATCTCGGCTTCCGAGCGCAGGCGCCGCTCGGCATTGACCTGGGCGCGGCGGCCGATGTCGTCGATCACCAACCCCTCGCGGATGCAGGTCAGCACGTCGACCAGCTGTCGCCGCCGGCCGCGATGCATCAGCGGCCGGGCCGTGGCAACCAGTGGCAGGTGTATCTCCTTCGCCAGCGCGGCGAGTCGGGCAATACGGTGCCGATCCCGCCCATCGTAATGGGGACCGGCAGCGAGATGGAGCCGGGCGCCGGTGCCCTTCAGCCGGCCGATGTCGCTGCGCCATTGCGCCAGCGTTTGCTGACCCCCGCGCGCGTGCGGATGGATCAACAGGATCAACCCCTCGGCATGGCCGACAAGGTCGTCCAGATGGAGGATGCAGTTGCCCTTCCCGGCCCGGCTGTTGCCATGGGTGATGAGCTGGCAGAGGTTGCCCCATGCCGCGCGGCTGGGGGTCAGCGCGGTCGCCTCGAAACCCGAGGCCAGCACCAGTCGTGCCGCCGGAATCAGCCGCGGCACCGGCGTGCCGGGGGCAACCTCGATCGCCAGGGTCGAGGGTCCGGTGACTTCGCCGGCGGCCCGGGCCTCGGCCTCGCGCGCGGCCTTGGCGATGGTCTTCAGTTCGGTATAGGCGCGAACGATCCCGGCCACCGAATTGCGGTCCGCGATGGCGATGGCGGAAAGCCCCAGTTCGGTGGCGCGCATGGCGTATTCTTCGGGGTGGCTGCCGCCGGTCAGGAAGGTGAAGTTCGAGGTGATGGACAGTTCCGCGAAGGCCATGCGGCCAGTATATTCCCGTTTTGTTCCTGCATCGAGTCCGTTGTGTAATGGAAAGGAGGGGCCGAAAGACCCCTCCTCCCCCCACCGGGCACGGAAACCCACCCCGATTCCCGTGCCGCAGTTCCGGCCGCGCGCCTGGCCACGGCGCAGCGGCCGAAACCCGGTTCTAGATGTGGTTGAGGGCCGTGAGCGACGGAGCGAGAACGATCCGCCCCGCCGAAAGGAACGACGCAGCATTGCCGGCGATGACGAGAAGCGAGACGATGCGGACGACGAAACCCATGGCTACCCTCACTGACTGACTGGCACTGCCATCCGGCCGTGCCATGAAGGTTACCAATAGATTAAGAATGTGGCTGCTTGTTGGCATGCCGGCGGCCTTGAGTCCGTGTGGGGTCAGGCGAAATCGCCGTGCACGAACCAGCCGCCCGAGATCTCGCCCCCCGCGGCCGCGAACAGCCACAGGCGCAACCCCTCGGCAGTTTCGACGCGCCAGTAGTCGCGGGTCCCGCTGCGCCAGGCCGGATCGTCGAGCCACCATTCCGGGGCGATCCGTTCCGGCCCCTCGGCATGGGTGAGCTGATGCGTCCTGCGCCGCCAGCGGAAGTGCCGGGGCGGAGCATCGCCGGCGCCATCGCCGGTGAACGCGACCAGCGGCTCGGGCGGGTACAGCCGGATCGGTCGCGGCTGCGGCGGACGTGGCCAGTCCGTCACCGCCGGTGCGAAGGCCGCCGCCTGCAGGATCGCCGACTTCTCGGGGATGTGCCGTTCGGATGGGGCGAGGCGGGCCATTGCCTCGATGCCGATGCGGGTGCCGAGCCGGTTCATCAGTGTCTCGAGGCGATCATCGCCGCCGGGCATGCGGCGCGGTTCAGCCCGGGTGCGGGCCTGCTGATGTCCGTCGCGCTGCTGCGGCCGGATCGGTTCGGTCTGCGTTGCTTCCAGCCGTAGCGTGTCAATGCCGAAGCCAATCTCAATGGTATCGAGCTTGAGCGCGAGCAGCGGCCGGATCGCCGCCGCCAGGGCGGTGGGCCGGGCCAGCCCGATCTCGATGCTACTGGTGCCGTGATCGGCACGGAATGCGGTCAGCCGCAGCCGCCTGGCGCCCTGGCCTGCCGCATCGAGCCGGGTGGCAAGGGCCGGAAGCAGACGGTCGAGCGCCGCCAGGATATCGGTGTGCAGGCCGATAGGGTCGGGCAGGGTCAGCCGCACGGCGAAGCAATGCGCCGGCCGTGCGGGCGAGATCGGCTCAGGCTCGGCACCGAAGGCCTGGTCGAGCCTGTGCATCACCGCCATGCCGAAGCGGCGCGCAATCGCCGCCCGCGGAATGCCGGCAAGGTCGTCGATGTGGCGCAGGCCGAGCTGGTTCAGCCCCTCGCAGGTGTCGGGCTCAAGCCGCAGTGCCGCCACGGGTAGCGGCCCGAGCAGGCTGCGAATGCGCCCGGTGGGGATGATCCGGGGCGCCTCCGCCGGATGCCCGGCTAGGGTGGGGGGCGTGCCGCCGCGTTCCCAGTGGCGGCGCCGGGCCGCGCGTGAGCGCGTGGCGCGGGCTTCCTGGTCGATGTCGTCGCCCGAACGATGCGCGGTGCCACCCTTGCCGAAGCGCCCGATTGCCCAGGCTGCACCGGCAGTGCCGGCGATCCCCGTACGGACACCGAAGCCGAGCGTCGCACAGTCGGCGGCGATGCGTCTTGCCATGGCAGCCTCGCCACCGAACAGATGGGCGCAGCCGGTGATGTCCAGCATCAGGGCGTCGGCACCCTCTTCGGCAACCCAGGGAGAGAACCGCCCCGCCCAGCGACGAAGACCGGCCTGGATCGCGGCGAGGCGCAGCGGGTCGAGCATGCGACTGGCCAGCGGGGGGTACAGTACCTGCGCATCCCCCAGGGCCATTCCGACACGAATACCAGCCTCGGCAGCCTCGGGCGATAGGTCCGACACCAGCCTTGCATTGCCGCGGCTTTCGACGACGACCAGCGGCTCGCCGGCCAGCGCGGGCTCGTGCCGCAAGACGAGGTCGGTGGCGAGGTGCGGGAACCAGGCGGACAGAATGCGACGCGGCGGCATGATATGTTCTCTCTATGTTCCATCATGCCCCAGCACGGTACCGGGAGTCGAGTCGTGCGACGGGCAACAGCGGACGGCGTCAAGCGGGCGAGCCGGCCCTTTGCAAACCCGATGCCTTCCGTGGCCAGGACGGCTTCAATCTGAATGAGGCCCAACGGCAGATCCCGGCCAGGGCTCAACGCCTCGAGCGAACCTCGGGATCGGATTGGTATCAACCTGACCCCGCCTTCGATTCTGGGGACTGTTTGCTGGCCGGCGGTTGCCAAAAGTCGGATCCAACTTGCGCAACGGGTGCGCTCCCGACCGCCGGCAATGCGCTCCAGCCGGCCGCGTGCCACACCTGCCTCGGGACCGGGTCAGTCGGCCTCGGGGCCTTCTTCCTCGATCAGACGGACCTTGCCGGTCTTGGCCAGTTCCTGAATCACCCGCACCACTTCCAGCTGTGCTGCCTCGCCATCGCGCTGCGGCACGTCCGGCATCGAATCGAGATCCTCGGCCAAGCGCTCGGACAGGCGCTTGGAGATGTTGCCCATGATGAAATCCACCGCGGGGTTCTTCGCCGCCTGTGCCGACTTGAGCGCCTGCAGCAACACGGCCTCTTCGACCTCCTTGGTAATGATCGAGATCTCGCGCGGCTCCACCCGCCGGCGGATGTCGGCGAAGGTGAACATGACCCGCTGAACCTCCTTGGCCAGCGTCGGCTTCTGATCCTCCAGATGGCCAAGGAACTTGTCGCGCGTGTCGCTGGTAAGGTGGTTGAGAAGGCTGGCGATGACGTCGGCCGGACGCCTGGAACGCTTGGTGCGTTGCAGTGCCGACAGGAACTCCCGGGAAATCACATCCTCGACCATGTCGGCGACGCGCCTGTCCAGGGACGGCACGTGACTGAGGCGCAGAACCACCAGTTGCGCAAACTCGGGATCGAGCCTCTCGATCACGCCGGCCGCCTTGTCGGCCCTAAGCTCGCTCAGGATCACCGCCGCGGTCTGCGGGTGCTCGGCGCCGATGAACGCGGTCAGTGCCGCAACCGACGTGTCATTGAGCTTTTTCCAGGTACCGCGACTGTCGCCCCCTTCGAGGTCGAACATGATCTTCTCGATCGTCGCCTCGTCCAGCACCTCGGACAGCAGGCGACGGGCGGTATTGAAACCACCCTGCACTTCCTCTTGGCTGCCGATCGAAAGCAGGAACTCGGCGATGATGGAATCGAGAACATCGTCGGAAATGCGGTCGATCTCGCTGATCGCCTTGGCGCAGCGGGTCAGGGTCGCCTCGTTCAGGTCCTTGAGGAACACGGAGGCGGTATCCGGTCCGATCGCGGTCAGAATGATTGCGGCCTTCTCGATCGGCCGCAAGGTAACGCCGCGCGCATTCTGTGCGTTGAGTTTCGCCGCCTCCCAGCCGCTCACGTTGCCGTGCTTGGAACCGTCGACGACGGCGGGCAGCGTCTCCCCGGTTGGCGCGGTGTCGCTCGGCGCGTTCATTGCCTGCGGCTCCGGTTGCGCATCACGGCGAGTAACCCCTGACCATTGCGCCGGCAAGCAGCGTCCAGCCGTCCGCGAGGACGAAGAAGGCAAGCTTGAAAGGCAGAGAAACGACGGCGGGCGGGACCATCATCATCCCCATGGACATCAGGATTGCGGCGATCACCAGGTCGATAACGAGGAACGGTAAAAAGATCAGAAATCCGACCTCGAATCCGCGCTGGATCTCGGACAGCAGGAACGATGGGATCAACAGCTGAAGCTGTATCCGATCGGTGGCGCCCGCAGCCTCGTCACCGCCGTCCGGGCCCCCTGACTGCGCCAGCGACGAGCCTGGCGGCGCTGCCGCGGCCAGTGTGGCGATGGTTTCGGGGTCGGCGCGGCGCTCCATGAAGCTGCGAAACGGCTCCATGGCCGGTGCAAAGGCCTCCTCCGGCGTCAGGGCGCCGTCAACCATCGGCTTGACGCCTTCGTTCCAGGATTGGGTGAAGACCGGCTCCATGACGAACCAGGTGAGAAACAGCGCCAGGCTGACGATCATCATGTTCGGCGGTGCCTGCTGCACACCCACCGCCTGGCGCAGGATCGACAGCACCGTCACCATGAACGGAAAGCAGGTCACCATGACCGCGAGGCCCGGGGCCAGGCTGAGGAGCGTGATCAGGGCGAAGATCTGCACCGCACGCAGCGTCAATGATCCCCCGTCGCCGAGATCGACGGAAACCTGCTGAGCGTGGGCAGGACCGGCGAGGACGAGGATGCAGGCTGCGCCGGCTCCGGCGACGAGAAGCGCGGCCAGAGCAGCTATCCATGGCCGTCTGGCCGCTATTGCCGCCTGCGCGCTGCGCTGCTCGCTGGTACCAGATGTGGGGTGCGAGGGGTCGTCAGACACCATTGGCCAGGTCGGCGACCTCGGTAAGGCGAACGCCGAGGCGGCCCGAGTCATCGTCCATCTCCTGCAACTCGCCCCGCGCAATCAGCCGATCGCCGATATAGAGTTCCACCGGGTCGTCAATCTTGCTGTCGAGCGGCACGACCGAATCGCGCCTCAGCTTCACCAGTTCGGACACCAGCGGCCGCGCCCGGCCGACTGAAATCATGACCTCGATCGGAACGCCCATGAAGGCGCTTTCCCGGCGGCTCGGCCGCAACGAGGGTCCATCGCTATCCGCCTGCTCGTCCGGTTCCGGGTCAATCGCCTCTCCGGTTGCCGGCAGCATCTCACCGCCGTCTTCCGCGCCGAGGTCCTTGTCTTCAATGTCATCGTCGTCAGCAGGCATGCTTCTTCTCCAGCGCCGGTTCGGCAATTCCGGACAATGTGGCCTCGATCAGGTCGTGAATTTCGCCCACGACCCGGCCGGTATCGATTCGATCAAAGCCGTCATCCCAGTCCAGGCGGACCTCCAGCGGCGTCAGACGAGGGTCCGGCCGGATGACGACGTTGCCCTCGGTGGTCGACAGCGCCTTGGCCAGCGCCGCCTCGGTTTCTGCGGCGCAGCGAACCGTGACGGTTGTGTCAGGGCAGTGAGACAGCGCCCGCCCGACCGCCGCGACAACTTCGCTTGAAAGACCCAAGGGTGCCATCTGGGGGACCAGGGCAGCAACCATGTTGACCAGCACCGGTGCCAGCGACCCGAGTACCGCGGCCCGGGCCTCGACGTGACCCTGGCGGCAATCGAGCATCGCCTCGACCAGTCCGGCCCGGAGCTGGTCCTGGCGCTCGGCGTGTTCCGCGGCGGAGGCCTCGGCCCCGGCGCGAAAGCCCTCCTCATAGGCCTGCTTCCGCAGTTCGGACAGTTGTCGCGCCATCTGTTTGGGATCCGGGGCTTGTGCCTCCGATTCCTCGAAGACGGCAAATTTCACAGCAGCCATGTCAACCCTGCTCCTTGGTTTTGTCAGGCGCCTCGATCCAACGGCGCAAGACATCTGCCGATTCGTCGTAACGTTCGGTAATTACCTTGCGAAGATTGGTGACCTTGCTGTCCTGGGGAGACGGCAGCGACTGTGTACGGTCGGAATGCCCGCTGCTCCCCTCGACCACCTCGCCGGCGCCCACCAGAACGGGATCCCCGGCGTCGGCGCTGGGCGAGCGCAGCAAGATCGGGCGGACCACGAACAGCCCAAGCACAAGCGCCACCAGGGCAAGCAGTGCACTGGGCACGTATGACGTGACCGTCGAAAGAATGCCCGAACCGCTATCGGCTACGGTCCCGCCGCTGCCGGCCTGGGGGAACTCAAGTGACTGGAGGGTCACCACATCGCCTCGTGCGGCGTCGAACCCGATGGCCGACTCCACCAGTGCCCGCAAGGAGGCCAACTCTTCCTCGCTGCGGGGGGCCCAGTTGCGGTCGCCGCCAGCCGCCTCCGTGGCGATGCCATCGACCAGCACAGCGGCGGTGATGCGCCGGATCTGCCCAGGCTGGATGACCCTCTCCCGCCGGGTCTCAGACACCTCGAAATTCAGTCGCTCGCGCGTTTGCGAGGAAGCGCTGCTGGAGCTTCCGCCCTGGTTTCCGGCGTCGCCGCTTGGCAGATTGCTGGCCACTGTCACCGCACCCGAGTCCGAGCCCTGCTGCGAATCGGAGGTTTCTTCGGTGTCGCTGCTGATCGCGACGCGGCTGGAGGGATCGATCACCCGCTCCACGATGGTCTGGCTGTCCATGTCGGCATCGATCATGATCTCGACAACCGCCCGACCCGGCCCAACCCTCGCCTCGAGCAGACGTTCCACGTTGGCCTTCATCTGCTCTGCGCGCGAGTCGCCGCCATCGCCAAGCGGGTCGGGGGAATCGCCCGAGCCGGCCTGCAGGATGACGCCGGCTGCCGAATCAATCACCGAAACCTGCTCTGGCGCCAGTCCGGCGACGGCCGAGGCCACGAGGTAGCGGATTGCCTTGGCATGACCTGCATCGAGGCCGTTGCCGGACATGGTCACTGTCACCGAGGCGGTAGTCGGGGCATTGCGGGCAAAGGGTTGTTTCGGCGGTACGGCAATGTGCACCCGGGCGGAACGCACTCCAGGTGTTGCCAGGATGGTGCGCGCCAGTTCGCCTTCCCTGGCGCGCCAGTAGGCCGCATCGAACATCTGCGATGTTGTGCCGAATCCGGTCAGCTCATCGAGCAGCTCGTATCCCGCCGCTCCGGCCGCGGGCAGCCCGCGCGCCGCCAGCGTCATGCGGATGCGGTCACGGTCGGTGGACGCCACATAGATGCCCGAGTCGCGTACCTCGTACGCCGTACTGCTTTCCTCAAGGGCGGCGATCACCTCGCCGGCCGCCGCCGGATCGAGACCCGAGTAGAGCAGCGCCATGCGCGGGGTGGTTGCGACTTGCGCCAGCCCGACGACGGCCGCGATGGCGGCCAGGGCAGCCAGGGTGACGATCACCCGCCGCCTGGCATCCAGTGCCGTCCAAAGGCTGAGCAGTTGGGCCAAGGCTGTCCCTCACGACGATGCGCCGCAATTCTTGCCGCGCTCCTTCCCTGATCTGTCTCTGCCCCGACTTAAGAATTGGTTAGTCACACCAGGGTTAAACCGCGAAAGACCAAGGTTTTTTCGACTGTGTGAGCATGGCAGACGAAGACGACGCCGAAACCGGCGACCAGAAGAAGAAAAAGGGCGGGATCCTCGGGCTTTTGCTGCCCGTGATCCTGCTTGTGGGCGGTGGCGGCGGTGGATTCGCGGTGACCTATGGCGGTCTGCTCGACAGCCTGTTGGCACCCGACAAGCCGGAGGTCGCGGCAGCCAAAGAAGCTGCCAAGGACGTCGCCTATGTGCCGATCGAGCCATTCACCGTTTCGCTGGGCAGCGGAGCGCACGCGCGCCACCTGCGCTTTTCGGCGCAGCTTGAGGTCAGCCCTGAGAGCCAGCACAGCGTGACCGAGATGACACCGAGGATCGTCGATACGTTGAACACCTACCTGCGTGCCGTGGACGAGGAGGAGCTGGATGCGCCTGGCGCCATGGTGCGGCTGCGCGGACAGATGCTGCGGCGAATCGATGTCGTGCTTGGAAATGAGGCCGTGCGCGATCTGCTGATCATGGAATTCGTGCTGAACTGAGGGGGCTGGAATGGAATTGCTTGCCGATGGGTTGTTGATCGCTGGGGCACTGTGCGCGGCGCTTTATTGCTGGGTTCTGTCACGGCGCGTAAATGCGCTCAAGAGCTTGGAGTCGGGACTTGGCAGCGCCATCGCGGCCCTATCGCGGCAGGTTGAGGAAACCCGTCGTTCGCTATCCGCCGCCAAGCAGGAAACGACGCGTGCGGCGCAGGATCTTTCCGAGATCACGGCTCGCGCCGAAATCGCTGCGGGGCGGCTGGAATTGCTGATGGCGGCGGTCCACCGCCGCGGCGAGGGCGGCGCGACCCCGATCCGATCCGAGCCCAGGGCGGAGGTCACTGCCGCCGACGATGCTGCTGCGCCGCAAGAGGCGCAGGCCGAAGAAGGTTCGGGCGAGGTTCCTGCATCGCGCAGGTCGGCGGTTGAGGATCGTGCGGCGCTGATCAAGGCGCTGCGCGGCATCACCCGGAGCGTGGCCTCGTGAGCGGCGCGGCGGAGATGGGATCCACCGCGGCCGGTGCGGTTGGCCGCCGGCCACGCCTGGCGCCCCCCGGTGTGCTGGTTCTCATCACCGTATGCCTTGGCTTTTCCGGGGCGGTGCGACTGGTCCATGCTGCGCCGGCGGTAGCAGCGCAACTGAACGAATCGCGCGAAGCGTCCGACGAGGCGCAGGGCATGGCATGCCCGACGCCCGACGACGCCGACAGCCTGCTTGCGGCGATCCGGCAGCGCTCCGACGAACTCGACGCCGAAGAAATGCGAGTGAACGAGCGCATGCAGATACTCACGCTGGCGGAGGAGCGTTACCAGACCGAGCTGGCCGCGCTGCAGGAGGCGGAAGAAAAGCTGGCAGCGACGCTGGCATTGGCCGATGGCGCCGCCGCCCGTGACATCGAGCAGCTGACCGCCGTCTACGAGAACATGAAGCCGAAAAGCGCCGCCGAGATCTTCAACGCGATGGACGTCAACTTCGCGGCCGGCTTTCTTGGCAACATGAATCCGCAGGCGGCCGCCGACATCCTGTCGAACATGACTACCGAGGCCGCCTATTCTGTCAGTCTGATCCTGGCCAGCCGTAACATGAACGTGCCGGTTCAATAGCGGCCTTGGCGGATTATTAAGCTTATCGAGCGATCAAAAAGGGTGCTGCAGCCGATGCGGCCTGGGCCATAGAAGGGTGTGCTGCCAACATGTTGGGCATCGTCGGCATAGCGGTGATTTTGGTAATGGTCTTCGGCGGCTATGTCGCTTCCGGGGGCAAGTTCGACATCATCCTGCATGCCCTTCCCTTCGAGGGGGCCATGATCGGCGGCGCGGCAGCGGGCGCCTTCATCATCGCCAACGATATGGGCACGATCAAGCACACGCTGAAGGACATCAAAAAGGTCTTCGGCGGCGCCAGTTGGAAGGTTCAGGACTATACCGACCTCTTGGTGCTCATGTTCTCGCTGATCCGCATCCAGCGGCAAAACCCGATGGAGCTCGAGAACCACATCGAGGAGCCGCACGAATCTGAGCTTTTCAAGCGGTATCCACGCATTCTCGCCGATCACGAGGCTGTTGACCTGATCTGCGACACCATGCGGTCGGCCAGCATGAACTATGACGACCCGCACCAGGTTCAGGAAGTGCTGGAGAACCGCATCGACACCACCTACCACCACGCCCAGCATTCCAGCCACGCGTTGCAGACGATGGCCGATGGTCTGCCTGCCCTTGGCATTGTCGCCGCCGTGCTCGGTGTGATCAAGACGATGGCGGCAATCGACCAGCCACCTGAAATCCTTGGCGCGATGATCGGCGGCGCCCTTGTGGGCACGTTCCTCGGCGTCTTTCTCGCCTACGGCGTGGTTGGCCCGTTCGCAGCCAAGGTCAAGGCGATCATCGATGAGGACCAGCACTTCTACAATCTGATTCGCGAGGTCATGGTCGCCAACCTGCACAACCACCCGCCAAACATTTGCGTCGAGGTCGGCCGCCAGAACACACCACATGACAAGCGGCCGTCCTTCAACGGCCTGGAGGAGGCGCTGCGATCAGGGCGGCAGGAAGTGGCGGCGTGACGGCGAAGAAACATCTCGAAGGTCGGTCTTCGGTGCCGGCTGTCGGGCGGGGGAGGCCAGCTTTCGCCAGGCTTTCGGCCGCGGCTATCCCCTGGCTCCTGGCGGCGGCGTGGAGCGTGCCTGCCGAAGCCGCCTCCGTGCTGCGCTCTGCGGAGTTTCCCGGCTATTCGCGAATCGTCGTTCCAGTTGCCAGCGGCCAGACCTGGGAGGTCAAGACCGCTGCACGCGCCGCTTCCGTTGTGCTTCCCGGTGCGGTCCCTGACTTCGACACTGGTGCCGTTTTCGCGCGGATGGCGCGTACCCGCGTGCTCAGCGTGAACGCTCGCCCCATTGATGGCGGGGCCGCAATCGATCTTGCGCTGGCCTGCGATTGCAGGGTGGACGTCAGTCGGATTTCTCCGACTCAGATCGCACTCGACGTCCGCCGGGCCACTTCGGGGCCCGCGGCGCAAGGTGACGGCTCTGCAATCGGGCAGGGAGAGTATGCAACGCTCGAGCCGCCGGTCGCTGCTGCGCCGACCGGCCATGGCGGCGCGCCGATGCCGGGACAGTCGGCTGGCCAACCGCTGGGCGGGTCCGGCCTCACCGGGCGGTTGCCGCGGCGCCCACCAGGTCAGGTGGCAGACCTGCAGGGCGAGGTCGGCTCCGCGCAGGCCACAACGCCAAAAGGGCCCGGCGATGCTGGTGGCGCCCAGCTGGCCGAACTCCGCGGTTCTCTGCTGGCGGGCCTCGACCGCGCAGCGCGAGCCGGGCTGGTGGAACCCGCCGAAGGCGCATCCGTGGCGCCGGAGGGCGCAAACGGCCAGCCGGCCGGCGCTGACGGCGGCCTGGTCTTGCCGTCGGAAAATGGAACCTCCACCGGACAGATCCGTGTCCAGACCGCCGACGTGCCTTCGCAAAAACCGTCGGTACCGCTGCGCCCGTCATCGACCTGTCCGGACCCGGCAAGCCTCGACGCAGCTGCATGGTACGAATCCGGCCCGATGCCCAAGCGCCTGGCGGAACTCAGGCGTAGCCTTGTCACGCCGGCAGGCGACGTTGACCCCGAAGTGGCCCTGGTCCTGGCGCGATACTATCTGGGACAGGGCTTTGGGGCGGAAGCGCGCGAGGTCATCACGGCCGCGGGCTTGCCCGGCCGGCAGGCTGCGGTGATCGAGGACATCGCGCGCATCATTGATGGGCTGGCACCGGCGACCGATGGGCCACTGGCGACAGCCGGCGGGTGTGGCGGTGCCGCCGATCTGTGGCGGGCACTGAGCGCGGCTGCCAGCGCTGATCCCTCGGACGCCGTGGCGGCCCCGGTTTCCACCGAAGTCATGGATGCACTCAAGGCCCTGCCGCAGCCGTTGCGCAAGCTCCTGGGCCCACGCCTCGCCCTTTCGATGCTCGAGTCGACGCCGGCGATCGATACAAGACCTCTGCAAACCCTGCTCGACCGTACGCCCGGACCGACGACCCCTGAGGGAACGCTCGCCGAGGCGGAGCTTCTTCTGGTCGAGGGTCGGCCCGACCAGGCCCTTCCCCGCCTTGCGGCAGTTGCGCAGGCGCCATCGTCTGCGGCGCCAAGTGCGTTGGCGCGGCAGGCAGCGGTGATTCTCGACTCCCAGGATGAAACCACAGTCGACCTGCGACAGGATCTGGAGATCGCCGCCCGGGAAAACCGCGGCGCGCCGGTAGAGCTGAGCCTGACGCTCAATCTTGCCAGAGCCGAAGCCAGGTCCGGGCATATTGGCAAGGCGTTCGCGGCCCTTGAGTCGGCATTCTCAAGCGCGCCGGAGGACCAGCGCGGCGCGGTCGCCGCCGTTGCGTCGGATCTCCTCGCCGAGGTGGATCCGGCACTGACACCGCCGGCTGAAATCGGGCGGGCAATCCTGGACCATGAAGATCTGATCAGAGCCGGAGACGGGCGCGGTCTGGCGCGCAGTGCGGCGGCCCAGCGTCTGGCCGAGATCGGCCTTCCGAGCGCCGCCCTGAACATCCTCGACGAGGCGCAGCATCTGTCTGATGGGGCGGCAACGCTTCGCGAGGCGGAATTGATGCTGGCGGCGAGCGAATTCGATCGGGCACTGACCAGGCTCGAAACCATGCCGGGCCTCGAGGCGGTCCGAATTCGGGTGCGGGCGTTAAAGGGGAAGGGCCTTCTGGACGCCGCATATCGGGAGGCAGGTGCTCTGCCCCCCGATGACCCGTTGAGGTCCGAAATCGCGGGGCTGACTGGTCGGTGGGCCGAAGCGGGCAACGCCTCGGAATACCTGGCATCGCTGCGGGATCTGGCTCGACCGGAGGCATCACCGACAACGAACGCGGAGATGGTGGGGGCTGCGATGACCGGGCTTCCGGGACTGGAGCCGCTGCAGGAGGCGCGAGCGTTGCTGGATCACGCGCAGTCCCTGCGCGCTGCCGCTGAGGCCGCAATAGCTGGCGCTTCTCAAACCGCAATAAAACCCGACCAGTGAAGGTGCGCGGCCCGGCGGTGCCGGCGAAGTCAGTGCACCGGGTGTGTACTTGTGGGCTTGGTCCGATACCAGCGTTTGGCCCGCGCTGCGGTTGATGGCCCCGCTTGCAGGCAGCCCCCAATCGCCGCGCCTTGCCTGCCCGTCGATCGCGGCCGACATGATCGGGGGTCGGCCCTTCGCAGTTATCACCCGCAGCCGTTCGCGCGGGTGCAGAGGGGCGCCGGCCGGAAGACTCGTGCCTGCACGGCGGCGAAGACGACGCTCAGCACAGTCGGAAGATGGGCCGCCTTGTGTCCACGGTTGCCCGGCAAGACCGGCCCAAGGTAGCCTATTCGACCGCCCGCATTCCGGTCACCGTGCTGGAATCGATCCGCTGTCCGGCGGCGGTGGTGAGGATGGCCTTGCCATCGCTGAGGGCTACTTCGGTGACCAGCGCATATTGGCCGACGGCCGAGTTGCCGATCACCTGATCGTCGTTGAGATAGGTGACGTTCAGTGTGTATTCGCCGGCTTTGGCACCGGATCCGTCCGACATGCGGCCGTCCCACGTCACCTGGCTGGTGGCGGGATCAACGGGGCCAGAATAGACTTGCTCACCGAGAGCGTTGCGCACGTCCAGCGTGGCACGGGTGGCGTCAGGCGCCGGTATTGCTTCCCCTGTGACCGCCAGACCGCGGTAGTTGAACGGCGCCTCGGTACGCACCTCCTTGCCGATCCAGTCCGAAAGACCTGCCAGCGTGCCGCTATCGGAGGACAGCGAAGCCAGGATGGATTCGAGCGTTTCGTTCGTCTTCACCTGTTGCTCGACCGCCGAGAAGGTGGCCAGTTCTGACACGAACTCGGTCGAGTCTATCGGTTTCAGGGGATCCTGATTGCGAAGCTGCGTGGTCAGCAGCCGCAAGAACGTCTCGAAGTCCGAGGTTGCTGATTGCCGGCCGCTGCTGGCGCCGGCTTTAGCCGTGCCGGCCGAAGTCGTGGCGCCGGCCTGAGCGATGACGTTCGATGTTTCCACGCATTCCTCCTTTCTAAAGCCGGATGTCCAGGTGGCCACGCAGCCCGGCAGTGCCGGGTGTCGGCGCCAGCACCACCAGGCGGTCCGGCCGTGTCCCTTCGCCCTCGTGATCGGACCGGGCGTGTTCTGCGGACGCGCCGGGTTGCCCACCAGCCTCCCGACCCTGGCCCTGTGCGCCGAAACCCAGGCTGACCTGCCGGAATCCGGCATCGCCGAGCGCCCGCTCGAGAAGGTGGGCGTGCTGACGCAGCAGCGCCTCAGTCTCCGGCCGTTCGATCGACAGCATCGCCGTAACGCCGCCGTCGGCCGGGTGCAGACGCACCGACATCCGCCCCAGCTCGGGCGGGTCCAGCCGCAATTCTATCCGGTTCCCCTGTCGTTCCGTCATTTGCGCGACGACTTGCTCGGCAATGCGAGCGGCAAGCTGCGGCGATTGCGGCGATGTGGCGTGACGCGCAACGACCAGGGCGTCAGTCGACGGGCTCGCGGTCATTGTCGGTCCGCCGATCTCCGAGGCGTTGCCAATGTGTGCCATGGCTGAACGCTCGGCCAGGCCGATCGCCGCAGAGACACCCGGCGAAGCCTGTGTGGCGTCGGGTGCGGCCGCCTTGGTCTGCGATGTAGGGGTTGGCCGTGGCTGCCGCGCCGCGTCACCGATTGGCGCGGCGGTGCTGGCGGGCAGGCCCTGTGCTGAATGCAATTCTGCGGCACGGTTCGACCACTGCGCATGGGCTGCCGGCGCCACTGCGGCGGCGATCGCCGGCTTCCCCGCGGCCTTGGCCACCGCAGGCACTTGTGCATCCGGTGGCGGGGCGGAGGGATCGGCATCCAGACCTTCGGGCATCCCGGGGCCATCGGCCATTTTGGGTTGTGGCTGGATCTGCCCCGGCGCATTTGCGCTTCTCGGCTCCGGTACGCGCCTGGACTCGGGCGCAAGCTGTGTCTCTTCGGTGGCGCCGGGGGCTGTCTCATTGGTGGCCGAGGCTGGTATCGGCAGAGGTTGCGCCGCATCCAGCTCAAGCGTCGGCACCGGCGGGACGCCCTTGGTTTCGGCGTCGGACCTGTCATCCGGGGCGAGATCGGCGGCCTTTTCTTCAGAGGCGAGATCGGCGGCGGTGTCCACCGCGTCTTCTGCAACAGCCGGCTCTGCTTCCGTGTCCGCTGCCTCTGCAAGCTTGCCGGCCAGGTTTCCGGGTAGCGCAAGCTTGACATCGTCGCCCGCCGGCGGCTTGTGACCACCCTTTTTCGGTGCGGCGGCCTGGCCTTGCGCACCATGGCCGGCCACTTCGCTCGCGAAGTCGGCCTTTGCTCCAGCTTGCTTGGATTCGGGTTGCGCTGCCTGCTGTGATGCTGCCGTGCCGCCGGATGCAGAGGTCGTGCCGCGCATCAGCGTATTTGCAATCGAGAGCGAATCCATCCTGTCCTCGCCGTTGTTCGGTGCGGATCGTCTCCCTTTCGGGTTACCGCCTGTTTACCGGGGTAGGGCAATGCTGCGGGGCGAGCAGAAGGAACGCCTAAAATGCCCGATATCTCGTCAGTGGTTGCAGGGTCTCTGACCACCAGCCGCCCCGCAAGCGGCAACACGGCCCCGGAGTCGAATGCCGATCGGGACGCGCGGCTGCATGCCGTCGCAACCGAGTACGAGGCGGCATTTCTGGCCGAGATGCTGAAATACACCGGCATCGGCAAGGTTCCCGAAGGCTTCGGCGGCGGCGCTGGCGAAGATGCCTTCGGCTCCATGCTGGTGCAGGAATATGCCGGGGTCATCGCTCGCAACGGCGGCATCGGCCTCGCCGAATCGATTGTGGCCTCCCTGGCTGCGCGGGAGGAGCAATGATTTTCGGTGCCTCCAGCGCTCAGGCCACGGCGCGCAAGCTGCTGAGCGGCCTCAAGCGCGCCCGGGCGCTGATCCGTGATGGCGGCGTGGCTGATCTCGCCAAGGTCAGCGAGCAGAACAGGTCGCTGGCGGATCGGCTGGAGGCGCTGGCGACCGAATCGGACGAGGCGCTGGAGGCTCTGGTCGCCCAGATCCGTGCGGCGGCAGACGCGAACAGCAACATGATCGAAGCGCGCCTGTCCGGCGCGCGCGCCGCGCAGAAGCGACTCGACGAGATCGGCAAGGCGCGCGGCTCGCTGGCGACCTACACGGTCAAGGGCGCGCGCGTCGAGCTGGCTCCACCGGCCCGCGCCCGCGACCTGCGCGGCTGAGTTGGCCTCACCGGACGGTCTCGGCAAGTTTACCGCCTGTTAGGCATACCCGGCGAAAGGGCCCGTTCCGGCGCGTAGAGGGGTTGCCGATTAAGTCGCGCTTAAGGGCTATCCCTCATGCATGACGACGCGACCCTGAGGGGTTGGCGCGGGATGCAAAGTCACTCAACGGCCCGCACTGGTCAGAATGGCACTCACCGGCCGCGCATGACGCGGCCAGTTCTGTAAATGTTGCGGCGTCGAAAGTGCCGCGCGCCAATAAGGACGTATCATGTCTAGCATTCTTACCAACACCAGCGCGATGGTTGCGCTGCAGACCCTGCAGTCGATCAACAAGGGCCTGGCCGCGACCCAGAACGAAATCTCGACCGGCAAGTCGATCGCCTCGGCCAAGGACAACTCGGCCATCTGGGCGATCAGCCGCGTCATGCAGTCCGACGTCGATGGCTTCGACGCCATCTCCGACTCGCTGGCGCTGGGCCAGTCGACCGTCGCCACCGGTCGCAACGCCGCCGAGCGCGTGACCGAGCTTCTCGGGCAGATCAAGCAGAAGATCGTTGCTGCCCAGGAAGACAACGTCGACCGCGAAAAGCTGCAGACCGACCTGGCCTCGCTGCGCGACCAGATCTCCGGTATCGTCTCGGCCGCTCAGTTCAACGGTCAGAACCTGCTGCAGAACACCGACACCGTGGCTGGCTCCGGCCAGATCGACGTTCTCGCCTCGCTCGATCGGGATGCCGACGGCAGCGTGACGTCGTCGCAGATCACGATCGGCAAGCAGGACCTCGGCACCGGCGCCTCGGCCATCGCGGCCACCGGCGGTACCTTCTCGGCCGACACCGGCACCTCGGCGGTGACGCTGAACGGCACCCAGTCGGGCACCATCGATCTGTCGACCGACAACGCCACCTTCGCGGCCGGCACGGCTTATGCGCTGAACATCTTCGGCACCGACGCGAACGACAGCGCCTTCACCCAGGCCGACTACCGGACCTCGGCTGCTGCCGCCGCGACCCAGACCGAAGCTGCCGCCAGCGACATCCGCTACGTCGCTCGCGATGGCGACACCGCGGCCGACGTGGCTGCCGGCCTGGCCGCCGCCTACAAGATCTATGCTGCCGAGAATGGCCTCGATACCGACGTGCTCAACGTCACCGTTTCGGGCTCGACGCTGACCATCGAGTCCACGGTGACCGACGCGACCGATACGATCCAGGTGAACCTGCTCAGCGTTACGGCGGCTGCGGGCAACACCATCGGTGGTGGTCTGGAGCATCTCGGCAACATCGACATCTCCACCGAGTCCGGCGCCGAGGCCGCCCTGGCGGCGATCGAAGGTCTGACCCAGACGGCGATCAAGGCGGCTGCCGAGTTCGGCACCGGCGAGAAGCGGCTCGATATCCAGGCCGACTTCGTGTCCAAGCTGATGGACAGCCTGAAGGCCGGCATCGGCTCGCTGGTCGACGCCAACATGGAAGAGGCTTCGGCCCGTCTGCAGGCCCTGCAGGTGCAGCAGCAGCTGGGCATCCAGTCGCTGTCGATCGCCAACCAGGCACCGCAGAACATCTTGGCGCTGTTCCGCTAAGGATAACCGCAAGGAAGGCGGGGGCATCAGCGCCCGCCTTCCATTTGCGCCTGTTCGCCGGCCCACCGGCGTGAGGCCCATGCAGCCGAGGAATTGAAGAAATCATGGATACCGCTGCCCACGCGCGGACGGCCTACGCGGATGCTAGTACCATAGGCCAGGATACCCGCGGCATCGAATACAAGGCCTTCGCCCGCATTACCGCCCAGCTTTCCCAAAGCGCACGACACCGCGACACCGCCTTCAGCGGGCTGGCCGAGGCGCTGCACAAGAACCAACGGCTTTGGATGATCCTGGCCCGTGACGTGGCGCTGGACAGCAACCCGTTGCCGCCGCCGCTCAAGGCCAGCATCTTCTACCTCGCCGAGTTCACGCGGCAGCACACGACCAAGGTGATCCGCGAGGGCGCCGAGGTCGCGCCGCTGATCGACATCAACACCGCAATCATGCGCGGGTTGCGTGGCGAGGGAGCCAACTGAGATGGCCGGCCTGGTCCTGAAACTCGGCCCGCACGAGCGCGTCCTCGTCAACGGCGTGGTCATCGAAAACGGCGACAGGCGCACCCGCCTCAACATTCTGACGCCCGATGCGGCGATCCTCAGGTTGCGCGACGCCATCCATCCCGACGAGGTCAACACGCCGGTCAGGCGGGTCTGCTATGTGGCACAGCTGGCGCTCGCGGGCGAGGTCGAACCGGCCCAGGCGCGCCGGCAGCTTCTGACCGGGATCGAGCAGCTCAGCCAGATCTTCGTTGACACCGAAAGCCGCCTCAGCCTCGACGCCGCTACCGAAGCGGTGCTGGCGGCCCGCTTCTACCCGGCCATGAAGGCGCTGCGAGCGCTACTTGCCCGCGAGGCGCGGCTGATCGAACGGGCCAAGGCATCATGAGCTTCCAGCCGGTCGTGCCGCTGTCCGGCATTGCCGGTTGGCGCTTTCTGGAGCGGACCGGCGACCGTCAGCAGGCGGCCTTCGAGAAAGGGCCGCAACTGACGCGCGAGATTGACAACTTTCGCACCAAGATCGCCGACATCCGCAGTGCCGAGGACCTGGTGGCGGATCGCGAAGTGCTCAAGGTGGCTCTCGGTGCGTTTGGCCTCGACGAGGACATCAACAAGTTCGCCTTCATCCGCAAGATCCTGGAGGAGGGCACCGAGACACCCGGCGCTCTCGCCAATCGATTCAGCGACCCTCATTACCGCGAGTTCTCCGCCGCCTTCGGCTTTGGTGATCTCGGCGGACCGTGGACGGGCATCAGCGGTTTCGCGGACAAGATCGTCGAGGCTTACAAGACGCGGCAGTTCGAGATCGCCGTCGGCGAGTCCGACAATGACATGCGTCTTGCCATGACCTTTCGGCGAGAAATTGCGGCGCTTGCGGAATCCTCCGACCCCGACGGTGCCGCATGGTTCTCGATCATGGGCAGCACGCCACTCAGGACAGTGGTCGAAAAGGCATTCGGATTGCCGACACAGTTCGCCACGCTCGACATCGACCGGCAGCGCGACGATCTGAAGGACCGGGCCAGCAGCATGTTCGGCGACTCTTCCGTCGCCGTGTTCAAGGACCCGGAGAACGTCGAGCGGGTGATCACCCGGTTCCTCGCCCGCGCCCAGGCCGAGAAAGGGCCAACCGGCGACACACCCGGCATGGCGGCGCTGACATTGCTGCAAGGGGCCAGCAGCAGCGGCTTCGGCGTCTCGGCGCGCATCGGCCTGATCCTCTCGAACCGCTGATTCCCCCGCGGGTGGATCCATCGGCCGGCCCGAGGGGGCCGGGCCAGGCTGTTTCGCATCTCGGCAGGCCGCCTACGGCGCCTTGGCCAGTATCCCGCGCAGGCGATCGAAAGCCGCCGCAACTCCGTCCGCACTGCGTTCCGAAAAGAAGCGGTCGAGCCCCGGCCACACAGCCATGGCACGGTCGATGCGCGGATCACTGCCCCGGGCGTAAAGCCCGGTCTGGATCATCGGTTCGGCTGATTCGTAGACGCCCAGAAGGTCGCGCGCCTGCAGAATCAACTTGTTCTCCTCTTCGCTGGCGACATCGGGCAGGCTTCTCGACACGCTGCGACGCACGTCGATCGCCGGAAACCGACCGCGTTCGGCGATGGCGCGATCAAGCACGACATGGCCGTCGAGAAGCCCGCGGGTCATGTCCGCAACCGGCTCTTCCATGTCCGATCCGGCGACCAGGACGCTGAAGATCGCCGTGATGTCCCCGGTTCCCTCGCTGCCCGGGCCGGCGCGTTCGGTAAGGGCCGCGATCATGTTCGCCGTCGATGGCGGGAAGGCGCGCAGCGAGGCCGGCTCGCCGGCGGTCAGTGCCACCTCGCGATGGGCCTCGGCAAAGCGGGTGATCGAATCGACCAGCAGAAGCACGTGCTGGCCCTGGTCGCGGAAGTGCTCCGCCACGGCCATGGCGCTCCAGGCGGCACGGCGCTTCAGAAGCGGCGACTGGTCGGATGTCGCGGCCACGACCACGGCGCGCGCCATGCCCTCCGGCCCCAGAACCACCTCGGTGAAGTGCCGCAGCTCGCGCCCGCGCTCGCCGATCAGGGCGATCACCACCACATCGGCTTCGACGCCGCGGGCAAGATCGGCCAGCATGGAGGACTTGCCGATGCCGGAGCCGGCGAAGATGCCGATACGCTGCCCCCGAGCCAGCGGCAGCATGGTGTCGAAGGCGGCAAGGCCGGTGGGCGTTCGCTCGCCCAGCGGCTTGCGGCTGGCGGCCGGCGGTGGCGCGCGGCGCAGGGGCGCTTCGGCCGGGCCGCGTATCAGCAACGCCCCGTCGAGCGGCTCGCAGCTGGCGTCCAGCACCCGGCCGATCCACGACGAATCGGGCCGCAGGCGCGGCGACGGCAGCAGCAGCACCGGATCGCCCAGGCCGACGCCTTCGGACATGCCGAGCAGCATCGCCCGGGCGCCGCCACGGGTCAGGGCGATGATTTCCCCCTCCACGGGCCCGGCCCGACCCTCGATGCTGACCAGGTCGCCCGACCGCGCCTGCCGACCCAATCCGGCAATGACCAGCGAGCCAGGTCCGACTTCCGTCACCTGTCCGTACCGCCGCGTCGGCGACAAGGCCCCGATGGCGTCCGCCAGCGCATTAAAATCCCCCGTCATCCACTGTTCCCCGTGTCTCGCGGTTTTCCGACAACCTTTTCTAAAGACCCAAGGTTTAAGGACAGCTTGCAGTCAGGGTTTGGGAGAATCCCATTGAACATGACTTTGGACATCCTGCAGTTGGCGCAGGGCTTGGCCAGACATGCGACCGAGCGTCAGGCGGTGATCGCGCGCAATGTTGCGCATGCCGACACCCCCGGCTATCGCGCCCGCGACGTGGTGCCTTTCAGCGAGGTGCTGGCCAAGGCGCAGGCGCCGCAGGCGATGCGGGCGACCCGCGCCGGCCATATCCACGACGCCGATGCCGAGGGCCGCATAGAAACCGTCGCCATATCGCCGGCCAGCAACGAATCACCGAATGGAAACAGCGTCTCGCTCGAGGATCAGATGATCCGCGCGGCCGACGTGAAGCAAAGCCACGATCTTGCGCTGGGCGTCTACCGAAAGTCGCTCGACATCCTCCGCATGTCCATCGGCGGACGCTAGCGAGGTGATCCAGCATGAGTGACCTGATCAAGTCCATGGCGGCCTCGGCGAGTGGCCTCGCGGCCCAGGCCTCGCGCCTTCGCGTGACGTCGGAAAACATCGCCAATGCCGATACGCCGGGCTATCACCGCAAGCTGCTCACCTTCGAGGAGGTGATGCGGGCGGATGACGGCCAGGCGGTGCGCACCGGCAAGCTTTCCCTCGATCGCGCCGAACTGGAACGCGTCTACGACCCGTCCAATCCGCTGGCCGGTCCTGACGGCACCTACGAGGGCTCGAACGTCAACCTGATGGTCGAGATCGCCGACGCCCGCGAGGCGCAGCGCAGCTACGAAGCCAACCTTAAGCTCTTCCAGCAGGCCAGGGACATGGCCAGCTCCCTGATTGATCTTCTCCGTCGCTAGAAAGGCAAACGGATATGGACGTTCCCAGTCATATAGCCTCGCAGCTCTACGCCAATGCTCAGGCCGCGGCGCGGCCGCAGCAGTCCGGCGAGGATGCCGGTGGCGAAACCAGCTTTGCGGCCATGGCCGCGGATTTCCTGCGCTCGATGCAGGCCGGCGAGGAAACCGCCAAGGCCGGCCTGACCGGCGGCGCCGACGCGCACTCGGTGGTCGAGGCGCTG
The DNA here is from genome assembly GCA_050299555.1 of Paracoccaceae bacterium. Taxonomy (GTDB): domain Bacteria; phylum Pseudomonadota; class Alphaproteobacteria; order Rhodobacterales; family Rhodobacteraceae; genus JBNKWA01. Next base: position 25,581 of record JBNKWA010000069.1, read on the forward strand.
GCCGCGACCGAGGTCGCGGTACAAACGGCGGTTGCCGTCCGCGACCGGGTCGTCGAGGCCTACCAGGAAATCCTCAGGATGCCGGTCTGACCATGCTTTCCGAGGAAGAGCTTCTCGATGCGCTGAAGGAATGCCTTTGGCTGGCGCTGACCATTGCCGCGCCGGTGCTTGGCGTTGCGCTGGTGGCCGGGCTTCTGATCGGGCTCTTCCAGGCGCTGACCTCAATTCAGGAAATGACCCTCACCTTCGTGCCGAAGCTGGCGCTGATCGTGGTCGTGTTCTGGCTCTCGATGGGCTTTGCCGGCCGCGCGCTGGTGACCTTCTACGAGGATGGCGTGATCCAGCGGATCGCGCGGCCGTAACCGGACAGATTGGAAAAGAGCAATGGATGTAACCGGTTACGTAGCGCTTTCGCGGCAGAGCGGCCTTCTCAAGGAGATGCAGCTGGTCGCCAACAACATCGCCAACATGGCTACGTCCGGCTATCGGCGCGAAGGCGTGCTGTTCGCCGAGATGGTCGAGGCGCTGCCGGTGGAAGGGCGCTCGGTCGCCATGACCGAGGCCGAGGTCCGCACCACCGACCTGACCGGCGGCAGTCTCCAGCAGACCGGTGGCACCTTCGATTTCGCCATCCAGGGTGACGGCTTTTTCATGGTCGAGACCGCGGCTGGCCCGCGGCTGACCCGTGGCGGCAGCTTCGCCCGCAGTCCCGATGGCGACCTGGTCAACATGCTGGGTGATCGGCTGCTGGACACCGGCGGCGGTCCGATTGCCGTGCCGGTCGAGGCGCGGGCGATTGCGGTCGGCCAGGACGGAACGCTGACCGTCGACGGTCGCGCCACCTCGCAGGTGGGCGTCTTCACCGTCGAGGACAAGAACAGCCTCGTCCGCGAGGATGGCGTGCGTTTCCGCACCGATGCAGAGCCGATACCGGCCGAGCAGGCGACCGTCATGCAGGGCTTCCTGGAGGGCTCCAACGTCAATCCGGTCACCGAGATCGCCCGCATGATCGAGGTGCAGCGTGCCTATGAACTGGGCCAGACCTTTCTCGACCGCGAGGACCAGCGGATCCGCAACGTGCTGCGCGTACTCGGTGCCGGCAGCTAGTAGGGAACAAACCACATGCGTGCATTGAACATTGCGGCCACCGGTATGTCGGCGCAGCAGACCCGCGTCGAGGTGATCTCGCACAACCTCGCCAACATGAGTACCACGGGCTACAACGCCCGGCGGGCCGATTTCGCGGACCTGCACTATCAGCAGCTCGCCCGTGCCGGCACCGTCAACGCCTCCGACGGGTCGGTTCTGCCCGCCGGCATCCAGCTCGGCCTCGGGGTGCGGGCCTCCTCGGTCAGCATGATCGTCGAGCAGGGCACGGTGCAGGCCACCGGAGGCGAGCTCGACGTTGCCATCGAGGGCAACGGCTATCTCGAGGTGACGCTGCCATCGGGCCTGTCCGCCTATACCCGTGACGGAGCTCTCAAGCGCTCGGCAGACGGGCTGGTCGTCACTGCCGACGGATACGAGGTGGTCCCTGGCATCACCATTCCCGAGGAAACCCGCAGCCTGTCGATCAATGCCGACGGCGAGATCTACGCCTATTTCTCCGATCAGGTGGAGGCGCAACTGCTTGGCCAGCTGACGCTGGCAACCTTCGCCAACGACAAGGGCCTCGAGGCGATCGGCAGCAACCTCTACCTTGAAACGGCCGCCTCGGGTGCGGCGCTGCCGGGAGACCCCGGCACCGAGGGCCGCGGCACCTTCCGCCAGGGCTATCTGGAAGCCTCGTCGGTCGATCCGGTGCGCGAGATTACCGATCTGATCCAGGCGCAGCGCGGCTACGAGCTGAACGCCAAGGTCATCACCGCCGCCGACCAGATGCTCGGCGCCACCACCCAGATCCGCTGATGGCTCGTGCCTCCGCAGCATTGGCCCTTTCGCTCCTGCTGGCGCCGACGGCCGAGGCGGGCAGCCTCATTGCCTTGCGGACCATTCCGGCGCGCGACCTCATTACCGAGGCCGATCTTGGCTTTGCCGCCGAATCGCTGCCCGGTGCCCTGGACAGGGTGGAAGATGCCGCCGGTCAGGAGGCGCGCGTCACCATCTATGCCGGCCGCCCGGTTCGCGAAAGCGACATCGGCAGGCCGGCCATCGTTGAACGCAACCAGGTGGTGACGATCAGCTTCCGCGCCGGTGCGCTGACCATCGTCGCCGACGGACGCGTGCTCGACCGTGCCGGCGTCGGCGAGCGTGTGCGCGTCATGAATCTGGAATCGCGCAACATCGTCACCGGTGAGGTGCACGAAGACGGCAGTGTGGAGGTTGGACGATGAAGGCAAGTCTTGCTCTGGCGGTGGCGCTGCTGCTCGCCGCCGGCTGCGAACGGCTCGACCAGGTGGGCAAGCCGCCGGCGTTCTCGAACTCGGGCAATGCCGGCGCCGCGCCCATTTCGGCGGCCCGGGCTGCCATTGCCGTGCCGCCGCCGGTGGCGCCGCGGCGTTCCTATGCCCGCTCCTCGCTGTGGAATTCCGGGCCCGATTCGCTGTTCGGCGATCGCCGGGCGCAGTTCCTCGGCGATCTGGTGACCGTCGTCATCGAGATCAACGACAGCGCCCAGATCAACAACAGCTCGACGCGCTCGCGCTCGGGCTCCGAGGGCCTCGGCGTGCCGGCCCTGGCCGGCATTCCGCAGATCGTCGACCGTATTCTTCCCAACGGCGCAAGCTCGGACAATCTTGCCCAGCTGGACTCATCGTCCGCCTATTCCGGTAGCGGCAACGTCAAGCGCAACGAATCGATCACGCTGCGGGTGGCGGCGACGGTCGTGAAGGTTCTTCCCAACGGCCATTTCGTGGTTTCGGGCGATCAGGAGGTGCGGGTCAACAACGAGCTGCGCGACTTGCGCGTGACCGGCATCGTGCGGCCCGAGGACATCAGCCGCCGCAACGAGATCACCTATGACCGGATCGCCGGTGCGCGGATCGCCTATGGTGGCCGTGGCCAGATCAGCGACGTGCAGCAACCGCGTTACGGACAGCAGGTCGCAGATATCCTGCTGCCGTTCTGAGGCGCATCATGATCAAGAAGCTTCTGCCCGTGATCATGATCGTCGTCGGCCTCGGCGGCGGGGTCGGTGCGGGCTTCGCGCTGAAGCCCGCGAGCCATGCCGGGGACTGCCCGGCGCCCGATGCGATGGGTGCCGATGGGCAGCCAGCGCCTGCCCACGGCGAAGGATCGGACGCATCGGGCCATGGCGCGGCCGATGCCGATCCCTGCGCCGAGGCGCCGGCTGAGGCCGAGCACCACGACGACGACTCGCTGATGGCCGGGTCCGAATTCGTGCCGCTGAACCGGCAGTTCGTGGTTCCCGTGATCAAGGACGGCGAGGTCTCCGCGCTGGTCGTGGCCTCGCTGGCGCTGGACGTCGACGAGGGCCTGACCGACACCATTCTCAAGCTGGAACCGAAGCTGCGCGACGCGTTTCTGCAGGTGATGTTCGTGCATTCCCACTCCGGCGGCTTCGATGCCGAGTTCACCTCGCCCCATGCGATGGCCGACTTGCGCGGGCGGCTGCTCGAGGCCGGCCAGGAGGTGCTTGGCAGTGCTCTTCGCGACGTGCTGATCACCGAGGTCGTGCGGCAGGACACCTGAGGGCGCCGGCCGACCACGGGTTCCGGGCTCCATGGCGGCGTCACCGATGATCGGGACCTCGTGAGCCCCTCAGTTGTCGGGGCTCCGGCCGTCGCGTTCGGCCCGCCGCTGTGCATCGCGCCGCTCGGCAGCGGCGACCTTGCCGATGAGCCGGTCGAGTGCCCCCGACCTGCCGAAGCTCTGGGTCAGCGCCTCGCGTGCGGCGATGATCCGCTCGCGGGCCCGAGCCTGCTCGTTGGCCAGCCTTCCGAAGCGCTTGCCGGTCCAGTCCTGCCAGCGCCCGAACAGGTGCAGCACCGCGCCGGCCATTCCGTCGTCGCCCTGTGCGGGTGCGGCAACGCCCGCCTCGGACAGCGCCGTGCGCAAGGCCTCCTCCTCTTCTTCCAGCGCCCGCAGGGCGGCGTTTTCGGCCGCCACCCGGGCGATGTCATGGGCCATCTGCAAGGCCGTGAGCTGCCTGAGGACCTCCAGCCGCCGCTGCATGGCCGGCTAGCCTCGCTGCCGCGCGCGGGTGCGCATGGTTTCGGAGAAATGGATCGCCGCCGCGACCGCACGGTACATCTCGGGCCGGATCATCTCGCCGACCTTGACAACGGCGTGGATGCTGCGCGCGGTCGGCGGATCGCGGTAGATCGGCACCCCGGCCTCGGCCGCCCTGTCGCGGATCCTGGCGGCGACCTCGTCCTGGCCCTTGGCGACGCAGACCGGCGCCGAGCCCGGTGTGCGTGACCACTTCAGCGCCACCGCGAAATGGGTGGGGTTGACGATCACCACGTCGGCCGTCGGCACGTCGGCCAGCATGCGGTTGGTGGCGATGTCGACGCCGCGCTGGCGCCGCTGTGCCTTCAGCGCCGGGTCGCCCTCGGAGTCCTTGACCTCGTCACGCAATTCCTTGTGCGACATGCGCAGCCGCCGCTGCAGCAGGTGGCGCTGCCAGAAGTAGTCCACCGAAGCCACGACCAGTGCGATCAGCATGACCCCGGAGAGGAGCTTGATCAGGACGATCCCCATCAGCGCGGCCGCGGCCGCCGGCGCCGCCCTGACCGCGCCCACCAGGCGGTCGGCTTCGCCTGACAGGACGAACAACAAGGTTGCCGACACGGCGGTAAGCTTGGCGGCGCTCTTGGCGAATTCGACCAGACCCTGCAGACCGTATTTCTGCTTGGCGTTCGACAGGGGTGACAGGCGCGAGCCCTTGGGCTTGATCTTGTCCGGCGCGAAGACGAAGGCGTTCTGACCGAAGAGCGCCAGCAGCACCAGAGCTGCCGGCAGCAGGATGATCGGCAACAGCGGCAGCACCGCCGCGCTCACCGCCCGCGCGGCCAGAGCGGCGCCGCCGGGGCCCAGTACGGTCGGCGCCAGCGCATCGGCCTGGTCGATCAGCCGCGCCAGCGCCTCGCCGGAGGCCTGAGCCAGCCCGCCCCCCGCGGCCGTCAGGCACAGGAACAGCCCCAGATAGCCGGCAGCGGTGGTGACATCGGCGGATTTCGCGATGTCTCCCTTGCGGCGCGCATCCTCCAGGCGCTTTTGGGTAGGTTCGTGGCTTTTCTCGCCGCTGTCGGCGTCGCTCATCGTGCCGGCCCGAAAGGATCGGCGAGGACGCCGTCCAGCGCCGACAGCCAGACCGCCAGGGCGACCGGCGACACCAGCAGCAGCAGCGCGATGGTCACGCCGGTGATCGCCGGGGCGCCGACAAAGGCGACCATCAGCTGTGGCATGGCGCGGTTGATGGCACCCAGCGCCACGTTGTAGGCGAGCGCCGCAATGACGAAGGGCGCCGCCAGGCTGAAGGCGAGGCCGAAGGCGCGGGCGCCATGCTCGGTGCCCCAGGCCGCCAGCGCCGCGGCCTCGGGCACGGCGCCGGGTGGAAACAGCGTGTAGGTCTGGGCGATGGAGAGCACCGCCTTGGCCGGCAGGCCGGTGACCAGCGCCAGCGTCAGCGCCCCCAGTACCAGGACGTTGCCGACCGCCGGGGTCGGGTCGGGGGTGACGCCGACACCGGCGATCTGGGCGATCGAGGTCGACTGTGCGGCGATGCTGCCGGCGATCTGCATCGCCATCACCAGCAGTCGCACCGACAGACCGAAGGCGAGCCCGATCGCGGTTTCCGCGAGGATCAGCTGGCCCAGGGCCACGGGCTGCTCGGGCAGTGGCGGCACCACCGCCGAGACCAGGGGCGCGACCAGGACTGTGAAGGCCAGGGCGACGCCGAGCCGCAGCCGTACCGGGATCAGTTGCTCGCCCAGTCCCGGCAACAGCGCGGTGATCGCGGCCACCCGGATGAACACCACGAACCCAGGCAGCAGCAGGCTGTCGGCGGCGTCGAGGATGGCCCCGGTCAGGGCAAAGATCGCAGCCGAGGGATCGGCGATCGCGTCTGGCTCCATCAGGCCACGCCCAGGATCGCCGGCCGGGAGTTGGTGCCGATCTCCTCGAAGGACAGCACCGGGTTGCGGATCCCCTTGGCGGTCAGGACCGACTGCAGAAAGCGCCGGCGCCGGGTGGTGGTGACGATGGCCGGATAACGCCCGCTTGCCGCGGCGCCGGCAACCTTGTCCGCCACGGCACCGGCCAGCCGGTTGAACTCTTCTGGCGGCAGGCCGATATCCGACAAGCCGCCTTCCGAGCGGATCTCGTATTTCTGAAAGATCTCCTCCCAGGGTGCCGAAAGCTGGATCAGCGGCAGCGTGCCGCCGGGCTCCTGCACCTCGGCGACGATCTGGAAGCCGAGCCGGTGGCGCACGTGTTCGGCCAGTGCCTCGGGCTGCTGGGTGGCGCCGTTGGCCTCGGCGATGGCCTCGAGGATCATCGGCAGGTTGCGCACCGACACCCGCTCCTCCAGCAGCAGGCGCAGGACCGCGTGCAACTGGTCGAGCGGCACCTTGTCGGGCACGAATTCGTCCAGTACCCGGCGGTTGGCGGCCGCCCGCTGCGGATCGGAGGTGGCGCCGAACTCGTCCATCAGCCGCCTGAGCGCCCGGCGCGAGAACAGCCGGCCGAAATTCTGCTTCAGAACCTCCAGAAGGTGGGTGGCGATCACCTCGACCGGGGAGACGACCGAGAGGCCGCTCAACGCTGCCTCCTCCTGCTCGGACTGGTCGATCCAGCGCGCCGGCGCGCCATAGACCGGCTCGGCCACGGTCTCTCCGCCCGGCAGCCCGGCGCCGTCGGTGTCGGCCAGCAGCATCAGCACCATTTCCCGCCGTACGCGCGACCGGGCGACCTCCACGTCCTGGATACGCACGCAATAGGTGCCGTCGGGAAGGCTGGCATTGTCGGTCAGCCGGATCTCGGGAATGATGATGCCGTAGCTGCGGGCGATGTGGTTGCGCATGTTGACGATGCGCGCGTCCAGTCCCACCGCGTCGTCGAGCACGACTGGAACCAGGTCGAGCGCGAACTCCATATGGACCTCGTCCACGTCCAGCATGTCGCCGATGCGCGCCGTCGGCGGCTCGGCGGCCTTGGCATCGGCGGGCGGCGCGGCGCTTCGTTTCTTCGCCCCGGCGGTGAGATAGGCCGCGCCGCCCAGCGCCAGGGCGCCGGTCAGGAACGGCAGGAACGGCAGCCCCGGCAGGAAGGCCAGCAGAGCCAGCAGGCCGGCGACCGTGCCCAGCGCCTTGGGATGGCCGCCGAGCTGGCTGAGCAGCGCCCGGTCGGCCGAGCCCGCCGCCCCGCCCTTCGACAGCAACAGGCCGGTGCCCAGCGAGATGATCACCGCCGGGATCTGGCTGACCAGCCCGTCGCCGACGGTCAGGATCGAGTAGGTCTCGAACGCCCGGCCAATGGGCATGTCGTGGATCAGGATGCCGACCGCGAGCCCCACCACCAGGTTCAGCATGGTGATCAGCAGCCCGGCGACGGCGTCGCCCTTGACGAATTTCGAGGCGCCGTCGAGCGAGCCGAAGAACGTGGTCTCCTCCTGCTCGAGCCTGCGCCGCGCGCTGGCCTCGGCATGGCTGATGGCACCCGCCGCCATGTCGCTGTCGATGGCGAGCTGCTTGCCCGGCATGGCGTCCAGGGCAAAGCGCGCGCCAACCTCGGCCATGCGGCCGGCGCCCTTGGTGATGACGATGAAGTTGACGATCAGCAGCACCAGGAACACCACCAGCCCCAGCACGATGCTGCCGCCCATGATGAACATGGCAAAGCCCTCGATCACCCCGCCGGCGGCGTGGGTGCCCCGGTTGCCGTCGGCAATGATCAGCTTGGTCGAGGCGATGTTGAGCGACAGCCGCAGCATCAGCGAGGCCAGCAGCACCGTCGGGAAGGCGGAAAAATCCAGCGGCCGCTCGATGAACAGCGTGATCGTGAAGATCAGGATCGCCAGCGCAAAGGATGCCGTCAGCCCCAGATCGAGCACGATCGAGGGCATCGGCAGGATCATCATCACGATGATTCCCATCAGCGCCACCGCCAGCAGCACCGTCGGGTTGCGCACCCCCTGCGCCAGCATCAGAACAGGCTTCCGTTGGCGCGCAGCAGAAGCGAGCCGCTGCCGCCGGCCGCCTCGATGCCGGCGACGCTGCCGAACCGGGTGGGCGGCGGCGGCACCCAGGGCTCGCGCGGCTCGGACGGCGGGTCGTCCTCGGCCACCAGGATCGGCTCCGACCCTGCGGCCAGGCGCGGGTCGTATTCGCCGGGTGCCGGCGGCGGGATGTCCCCACCCGACAGCGACGCCAGGATGCGGTCGAACCGGGCCCGGTAGCGGTCGGCATATTGCGGGGTTCGCGAGTGGTAGGCGCCGGCGGCGCGCGACCATGACCCGGTTTCGGCATAGAGGTTGCGCAGGTACTGCGCCGCGTAAAGCGCGTTGCGGGCCGGGTCGAACATCTCCTCGATCGACGAGAAGGCGTTGCCATGCCAGCGATAATTGATCTGGAAGCAGCCGACGTCGAAGCTGCGGGCCCCACGGGCGAAATGCTCGTTCACATAGGTCAGCGCCTCGTCAGGTGTGGCGAACCAGACCCCCTTGCCCTCCATGTTCACGGTCCAGGGCCAGGCGCGACTGCGCCCGTCGATGCGGCGCCCGGTCTCGGTCAGCGAGATGGCGGACAGAACTTCCAGCGGCACGCCGGTGGCCTGCGCGGCCATGGCGCCGGCCTTGTCGCAGATGGCGGCGATTTCGGCGGTCGAGGCGGGATGATCGGGCGCTATGCCAAGGGCCGCCGCGCGCGGGGCAGAGAGAATCGCCAGAAGCGCGCATGCCGCCAGCAGGCGGCCCGCGAAAAGGCACCCGGTGGGGCTGCGCCGGCTTCCACGGCGCGCTCTCGCCAACAACGCCATGCAAGGATTCTCCCGGGCGCACTGCATTCACACGCCGCAAGGATTATCCGGCCGGCATTACCAGAGGGTAAGCGCCGCCCTGGCCCCGCAACTCAGCCGCGGATCGCCTTCAGCATCACGTCCACGTTGCCGGGGTCGGCCTCGGGGGTGATGCCATGGCCAAGGTTGAAGATGTGCGGGCCGCCCGAGAAGGCTTCCACGCAGGCCCGCGCCGCCCGGGTCAGGGCATCGCCGCCGGCGACCAGCAGCATGGGGTCGAGGTTGCCCTGCATGCAGGTCTGCGGCTGCAGCACATCGGCTGCCCAAGCCGGATCGACGCCGGTGTCGAGCGCCAGCCCCTCGACGCCGGTCTCCGCCGCAAAGGCTTCGGCCTTCTCGCCGGCCTGGCGCGGGAACCCGATCACCGGCACGCCGGGGTGGTCGGCTCGCAGCTGGCCGATGATCGCCTTCGCCGGCTCGATCGCATAGCGCTGGAACAGCGGCCCCGGCAGCGCACCGGCCCAGGAATCGAACAGCATCACCACCTCGGCGCCGGCCTCGATCTGGGCGTTCAGATAACCCGCCGTGGCCCCGACCAGCCGCGCGATCAGCGCATCGAACGTGTCCGGATCGCCATACATCAGCCGCTTGGCGGCCTCGTGATCGCGGCTGCCGCGGCCGGCGATCATATAGGTGGCCACCGTCCAGGGCGCCCCGGCAAAGCCGATCAGCGTCGTCTCCCGCGGCAGCGACTCGCTCAGCAGCCGCACCGTCTGATAGACCGGCGCGAGGTGGTCGTGGATGTCGTCCGCCCGCTTCAGCCGGCCCAGATCGGCGGCCGAGGTCACCGTCGACAGCCGCGGGCCCTCGCCCTCGACGAACCACAGCTCCGACCCCAGCGCTTGCGGCACCAGAAGGATGTCGGCAAACAGGATCGCCGCGTCGAAGCCATAGCGGCGGATCGGCTGCAGCGTCACCTCGGCGGCAAGCTCGGGCGTGTAGCAGAGGTCGAGAAAGCTGCCCGCCTTTTCGCGCGTGGCCCGGTATTCCGGCAGATACCGCCCGGCCTGCCGCATCATCCAGACCGGCGGCACGGCCTGCGCCTCGCCCGCCAGTGCGCGCAGTATTGTCTTTTCGCTGGCCATTGAGCCGCCCCTGCATCGTGGTTCCGCCTGAGTTCGGGCGAACTTAGACAGCGCCCGGCGGCAACGGAAGTCGCAATGGAGCGGAAACGCGGTGCGCATCGGTGGACGCGTGGTATCATCGGTTGAGTCGCGCGGCGGACCGGTCCCGCAGGGGTGTTGGGCACGGTTCGACGACGCGGCGTATTCAACAAAGGGGGATGGTCATGCGGTATCAGTGTCTTGTCCGTATCGGTTCGTCGTGCCTGTCGTCCGCGGTTGTTGCCGCGGCGCTTGCCTTGTCCGTCGGCGGTGCATCTGCCCAGCCGGTCGTCATCAGTGGCCTGTCGACCAATCCGGACGGCGGCGACGACACCGATCCGCTCGCCGTCTCGGCGTGCAACGGAGCGCCGCAGACCGGCGTGGTCTACCGCAACAGCGAGACCGAGCCCTATCTGGCGGTCAATCCGGTCGATCCGGACAACATGATCGCCGGCTGGCATCAGGATCGCTGGTCGACCGGCGGCGGGCAGAGCCTCGGCGTTGCCTACACCGTCGATGGCGGCGCCAGCTGGGCCAAGGTCATCCTGCCCTTCACCCGCTGCTCGGGCGGCACCGGCAAGACCGGCGCCTACGAGAGGGCCTCCGATCCCTGGATCAGCTTCTCGCCCGACGGCACGGCGCATTACATGGCGCTCTCCTTCGATGATTCGGTCAGCGAGAACGCGCTGCTCGAGTCGGTCTCCGAAGACGGTGGCGCCACCTGGTCGACGCCGGTCGTCATCAAGCGCTCGCCGGCCCAGGACGGTACGGCCAGGTCGATCTTCAACGACAAGAACTCGCTGACCGCCGATCCCAGCGAGCGCAACGACCCCAGCGACCCCGACCTCGTCTACGCCACGTGGACGCTGTTCCGCACCGGCGTGACCAGCCTGATGGTGGCGCGCTCCACCAATGGCGGCGAGACCTGGGGTCCCGCCATCCCGATCGCCACCTACGGCACCACCGCGCCGGCCGAGATCGCCTTCTTCCGCCAGGGCGCCCAGATCGTGGTGCTGCCCGACGGCACGCTGGTGGACGCGTTCTTCCGGATCCTGTTCAACCAGCAGACCTTTGCGGTCACCTACGAGCAGGCGCTGTTCCGGTCGACCGACCAGGGCAAGCACTGGGAGCGGATGGATATCGCCGCCTCCGAGTTCAACGCCGTCTTCGCACAGGACCCCGAGCTGAGCATCCCGGTGCGCGATGCCGGCGAGATCCCCGACATCGCTGTCGGCCCCGACGGGTCGCTCTACCTCGTCTGGCAGGACGCCAACGCCAACAGTGCCGGACTGGCGGGGGTCTACATTTCCCGCTCGACCGATGGCGGGTTCACCTGGTCCGCGCCGGTCGTCGCCAATCCCAACTCGCCCTTCGACGACGTGCAGACCTTCCTGCCGGCCGTCGCGGTGAACGATTCGGGCTTCGTCGGCGTGCTCTTCTACGACTTCCGCAACGATACGCTCGGCGATGACCCGCTCAGCACCGACGTGTGGCTGTCGGTCTTCTCGCCGGATCTCACCTTCATCGACGAGCATCGGCTGACACCCGACTCGTTCGATCTGCGGCAGGCTCCGCTGGCCGGCGGGCGCGGCTACTTCCCGGGCGACTATGTCGGGCTCGACACTGCCGGCGACGATTTCGTGGCCGCCTTCACGGTGACCAACGACCTCGGCCTGCCGGTGGACTTCCCGCAGAACAACAACGGCGTCTTCGTGGATTCCAACAACCGCAACGACATCGTCTTCACGCGCACCAGCCCGTGACGCAAAGACACGCGGGCGCCGATTGCAGGCGCCCGCGCCCCCGGCTAGGGTCCCGGCGATGCCAGCGATCCAGTCACACCCGCCCTCGCCGGACCGGCCCTTCCGCATCGGCACCCGCGGCTCGCCGCTGGCGCTGGCGCAGGCGCACGAGACCCGCAGCCGCCTGATGGCGGCACACGGCCTGCCCGAGGCCGCCTTCGCCGTCACCGTGATCCAGACCACCGGCGACAGGGTGCAGGACCGGCCGCTGTCGGCCATCGGCGGCAAGGGCCTATTCACCAAGGAGATCGAGGCGGCGCTGGCCGCCGGGGCGATCGACATCGCCGTGCACTCGATGAAGGACGTGCCCACGGTGCTGCCGGAGGGCATGGAGATCGTCGCCTACCTGCCGCGCGAGGACGTGCGCGACGCCTTCGTCTCGCCCCGCCACGGCGGCATCGCGGCGCTGCCGGCGGGTACCGTCGTGGGCACCTCGTCGCTGCGTCGCCGGGCGCAACTGCTCAACCGCCGGCCCGACCTGCAGGTGGTGGAGTTTCGCGGCAACGTCCAGACCCGGCTGCGCAAGCTCTCCGAAGGCGTCGCCGCGGCGACGTTCCTGGCCATGGCCGGGCTGAACCGGCTCGGCACCGCGGATGTTCCGGCAACCCCGATCGAGCCCGACGAGATGCTGCCCGCCGTGGCCCAGGGGGCCATCGGCATCGAGGCCCGCAGCGACGACCCTGTCGCCGGCGCACTCCTCGCCGCGATCGACCACGGCCCGACCCGCCTGCGCCTGGCGGCAGAGCGCGCCTTTCTCGCCGGGCTCGACGGCTCCTGCCAGACGCCGATCGCCGGGCTGGCCGAACTCGACGGCGACCGGCTCGCCTTCCGCGGCGAGATCGTCACCCCGGACGGGCGCACGGCGCACCGCAAGGCGCTGCGGGGGCTCGCCTCGGACGCGGCCGCCCTCGGCCGCGACGCGGCTGCCGAGCTTCGCGCCAGGGGCGGTCCGGATTTCTTTGTCGGATAGGAAATCCGTGCTACCCTAAGGCGTTGTACCTCGGCGGGGTGGCCGGGGCCTCGATCCGCAATGACATTGGGGGATGTCATGACGCTTGTAATGGAAGTGCCCGAGACGACCCATGCCGACCTGTCGGTGCAGGTGGTCCATACCAAGGCGGTCGCCGACCTTCTGGTCTGCCGCAGCGACACGCCGTTCCCGGCCCAGAAGAACGAGGCGGTCTGGTGCTTCGTGCCGAACTATCGCCACAGCACCCGGACGGTCCACTTCACCTCGGACCCCGGCGCAGCCCAGCTGCGCATCTGCTACGTCAACGGGCCGACGCTGGCCGGCTGGCTCAGGAACCACCCGCTGAAAGGCCACCTCTCCTGACTTTGGCCGCTGCCGGACCATGGTCCGTTGGTCGTGGTTGCCTTGCCACGCGGTTTTGCAAAACGTGACAAAGATCAAGGCGCAAGCGATTCTCGTGAGCTAATGGGGCATGATGCGGCCAGTCCGCGCAGGCGGTGATTTGCACTTGCACCGGCGGCGTGGCGGCCCGTAAACGGGAATGGCCGCGAACGAAAACGGCAGCAGGGGTTGGAATGTCCGGCAGCAACTTCGACGAAATGTTTTCGGCGCAGCTGGACGCGCTGAAGACCGAGGGCAACTACCGCGTCTTCGCGGATCTGGAGCGGTGCAGGGGCAATTTCCCGCGCGCTGTCAATCATCATGCCGATGGCGTGCGCGATGTCACCGTGTGGTGCTCCAACGATTATCTCGGCATGGGTCAGCACCCCGATGTGCTGGCGGCGATGCACGCCGCGCTCGATGCCCAGGGCGCCGGCGCCGGCGGAACCCGCAACATCTCGGGCACCAATCACCTGCACGTGGCGCTCGAGGCGGAGTTGGCCGACCTTCACGGCAAGCAGGCGGCGCTGCTTTTCACCTCCGGCTATGTCTCGAACTGGGCGGCGCTCGGCACGCTCGGCGCCCGGCTGCCCGGCGCGGTGATCCTGTCGGACGCGCTCAACCACGCCTCGATGATCGAGGGCATCCGCCACGCCCGCTGCGACAAGCGCATCTGGAAGCACAACGATCTGGCCGACCTGCGGCGCCAGCTTGAAAGCTGCCCGGCCGATGCGCCGAAGATCGTCGCCTTCGAAAGCGTCTATTCCATGGACGGCGACATCGCCCCGATCGAACAGATCTGCGATCTGGCTGACGAGTTCGGCGCCATGACCTATCTCGACGAGGTCCATGCCGTGGGCATGTACGGGCCCCGCGGCGGCGGCGTCGCCGAGGAACGCGGCCTGATGGACCGGGTGACGCTGATCGAGGGCACGCTCGGCAAGGCTTTCGGCGTGATGGGCGGCTACATCACCGGCTCGACCGCGCTGATCGACTTCGTGCGCTCCTTTGCCTCGGGCTTCATCTTCACCACGGCGCTGCCGCCGGTGGTTGCCGCCGGTGCGCTGGCCTCGATCCGGCACCTCAAGGTCAGCCCGTCCGAGCGCGCGCGTCAGCGCCGCCAGGTGGCGCGGCTCAGGGCCGGGCTCGACAAGGTGGGGATCCCGCACCTGCCGAACCCCAGCCACATCGTGCCGGTGATGGTCAAGGACCCGGTCAAGTGCAAGATGCTGGCGGACTACCTGATGGACCGTCACGGCATCTATGTGCAGCCGATCAACTATCCGACCGTGCCCAAGGGGACCGAGCGCCTGCGCTTCACTCCGGGTCCGCTGCACTCGGACACCGAGATCGACCACCTGATCGCGGCGCTGACCGAGCTCTGGTCGCACTGCGCCCTGTCGCGCGCCGTCGCCTGAGGCCCGCCGGGGCGGGATTTTATCGCGCCCGGCCGCGCCCCGCCCACCCACCCTTGCGCGCCCGGGCGCGATCTGGCGCCCTGCTTCGGTCGACAGGCGCTTGGCCGCTGTGCGTCCCCACGAAATTCCGTTTCAAATCAACACGTTACGACGCGTCCCCATGGGGACACGCCGTAACGGCCGCGCCGATGGGCGTGCCCGCCCCCAGTGTGCCCTCGGTGTGTCCCCACACCGTCCCCACGGATTTCAACGTGATGTCAATGGCTTGACCCCCCGTCCCCATGGGGACGCCTGGCGGCCGCAGCCACCGCCCGGGTCATCGTTCTTCCCGTGGTCCGGGAGTCCCTGAAACGTCCCCACGGGAAACGCCGCGATTCCAGTGTCTTGACCCCGCGTCCCCATGGGGACGCGGGTCTGCGGCGTTTTTCGGATCAGAAGACCTTGACGACGGCGCCCTTGGGCACCCGCGAGAACAGATCGACGACGTCCTGATTGAACATCCTGATGCAGCCCGAGGAGGCGCTGCGGCCGATGCTGGCAGGCTCGTTGGTGCCGTGGATCCGATAGGCCGTGTCGCGGCCGCTGGCGTTGTAGATATAAAGGGCGCGGGCGCCGAGCGGGTTCTGCGGCCCGCCGGGCATGCCCTTGGCCCATTTGCCGAGGTAGGGCTGGCGGGCGATCATCTCCGGCGGCGGCGTCCAGCCCGGCCATACCGCCTTGCGGCCGATCACCCCGGTCCCGGCCCACTGAAAGCCCTCGCGACCGACGCTGACGCCGTAGCGGATGGCGGTGTCGTTCTCTTGCACCAGGTAGAGGTAGCGCGCCCGGGTATCGACCAGGATCGTGCCCGGTACCTCTCCCTGTCTGATCCGGACCACCTGACGATGGAAGGCGGGATCGACCTTCGTGGGATCGATGCCGCGCATGGACACGCCGCCATCGTTGCGCGCCGAATAATGTGCGATAAGCTCGGGTGTCGGTGCCTCGGCCGAGGTATCGGCCCGCGCCGGGGCGGTGACCGCTGGCTGACCGTCGACGGTCGTCTGGCACGCGGCCAGCAGAATGCTGGCGAGAAGGGCGAATATCGGTCGCATCGAATGACCCCTGTTCCTGGGTGGTCGCTGGTGGAGAATCGGAGACTGGACTAGAAATCTGGCTGAATTGTAACCGGAAGCATGACAATTCCGCCTGTGGGAATCGGCACAGATCCAATGACGGCAAGATACCTGGCGACCGCAATGGCGCTATCGATCCTTCTGACCGGATGCGTCGGCTATGTCGCGCACGACCCGGAGAAGGGCACGACGGTGAACATCCTCGGCGTGAAGGTGGTCGACCCCGAAGCGCCGGCGGGCGAGGCGGCCGAGCAACCCGACGGCTGAGCCAATCGCCGCTTGCCCCGGCCCTCCGCCGCGTCTAAGGGACGCGGGCGGAGACGCTCCCGATGACAAACCTGACCAACGAACGGCCCGGCGCGGCCAGGGGCTTCGCGCCTCCGGATCGGTTGTCCCTTGCCGATTGGCTGACCGAGATGCGGGCGCTCCTGTCGGTTTCGTTGCCGCTGGTCGGTGGCATGCTCGCCCAGATCGGCATGGGTGCGACCGACACCCTGCTGATCGGCCGGCTCGGCGCGACGCCGCTGGCTTCCGCCGTACTTGGACAGCAGCTCTTCTTCGTGATGTTCCTGATCGGCCTCGGCATGGCCTATGCGGTGATGCCGCTGGCGGCGACTGCAGTGGGCAGAGGCGAGCCGGCCGGTGTTCGCCGCTCCGTCAGGATGGGCCTCTGGGCGGTGATCCTCTTCGCTCTGCTGTCGACGCCGGTCTTCGTCATGGCCGAGTCCCTGTTCCTCGCCATGCGGCAGGACCCCGAGGTGGCTCGCGCCGGTGCCGGCTACGCCCGGATCCTCCAAGTCTCGCTATTGCCTGCGCTGATAATTCAGGTCCTGCGGAACTATCTCAGTGCCCTCGACCGGGGCCGCCCCTTCGTCATTGCGATGACCGCAGGTCTCGTGCTGAACCTTCCCCTCGCCTATGCTCTGATCTTCGGCGCCTGGGGAGCGCCGGCCCTAGGGCTGAACGGTGCCGCCATCGCCACCGGCATCGTCAACCTTGGGATCCTCGTTCTGCTCGCCACCGTCGCGGCAAGGGACGAGGCGCTGCGGCAATACCAGCTGTTCCGGCGGTTCTGGCGTCCCGACTGGCCGGCCCTGCTGGAGGTCTTCAGGCTCGGCTGGCCGATCAGCCTGAGCCTGCTTGCCGAAGTCACCCTGTTTGCCGGCAGCTCGATCCTGATGGGCTGGGTGGGCGTCGTGCCGCTGGCTGCGCACGGCATCGCATTGCAGGTGATCTCGATCCTTTTCATGATCCCGCTCGGCCTGTCCGGTGGCGCGACCGTCAGGATCGGGCTGGCCATGGGTCGGAACGACCAGCGTGGCGTGCGCGTGGCCGGTCTTGCAACGCTGGCCCTGACGCTGGGACTGGCGCTCGCCTCCGCCACGCTCTGCCTGACGCTGCCCGGCCCGTTGATCGGTCTGTTCCTCGACCGCTCGCGCGAGGACGCCCAGGCGATCCTTGACTATGGCGTACCGCTGATGGCGGTGGCGGCGGCGTTTCAGGTCTTCGACTGGCTGCAGGTGGTTTCGGCCGGGCTGTTGCGGGGGCTGAAGGATACCCGCGTTCCCATGGCGGTCGCGGTGCTGTGCTATTCGCTGGTTGGGGTTCCGGCGGCCTACATCATCGCGTTCCAGATCGGTGTCGGTGGAACCGGCGTGTGGATGGGTATGGCGCTGGGCTTGGCGCTTGCCGGCCCCGCACTCACCTGGCGGTTTATGGCCCGCGAGCGGCTGGGGCTGATCCCGGTCGCTGCGCCCGGAGCAGCTTCGCTGGAAGCAGGCTGATACTCACGCGCGCCAGACCTTGCCTTTCTCGCCCTGAAATCGGCCTCGGGTGTCGATGATCAGACGCGCATGCTTCTCGATCAGCTCGTAGTCGAATGCCGAATGGTCGGTGAGCAGGATGACCACGTCGTTGTCGCCGACAGTTTCGGCAGTCACTTCTACGCCGGGGCAGCCACTGGGGCCTGTAGCGAGCGCAACGTGGGGGTCGGCATACCGGACATCTGCGCCCCGTGCTTGCAACCCAGCGATAACCGCCAGCGCCGGGCTTTCGCGCATGTCGTCGATGTCTGGCTTGTAGGCAATGCCGAGCACCAGCGCGCGCGCGCCCTTGATTGGCAGACCGACATCGTTCAGCGCCAGTGCCGTGCGGTTGATCACGAATTCGGGCATGGCACTGTTTATCTCGCCGGCCAGTTCGATGAACCGCGTGCTGACGCCGTGCTGCCGCGCCTTCCAGCTGAGATAAAACGGATCGACGGGAATGCAGTGGCCGCCGATTCCCGGGCCGGGATAGTAGGCCCGAAAGCCGAAGGGCTTGGTGGCGGCTGCATCAACGACCTCAAAGATATCCAGCCCCATGCGGTCGGACACCAACTTTAGCTCGTTGGCCAGGCCAATGTTGACGGCCCGGTGGATGTTCTCCACCAGCTTGACCATTTCGGCAGCCCTGGTCGAACTGACCGGCACAACCTTGTCGATCAGGGTCCGGTAGAAGGCGACGCCCGCATCGAGGCAGGTCGGGGTCGAGCCGCCGATGACCTTCGGTATCGAGCGCGTTGAATACTGCCGATTGCCTGGATCTTCGCGCTCGGGCGAATAGACCAGATAGATGTCGTGACCGATCCGAAACCCGCTCGCTTCGATCATCGGCGCGATGACTTCCTCGGTTGTGCCGGGCCAGGTGGTGCTCTCGAGCGAGATCAATTGCCCCGGACGCAACCCCGGCAGGATGCTGCGCATGGCGGCAAGAACGCAGCTGAGGTCGGGCACCCGCGATGCATCGACAGGCGTTGGTACGCAAATGATCAGCGCGTCACACTCCATCACACGTTGGAAGTCGCCAGTAGCGACGAAGCCGGCCGCCGTCATTCGAGCTACATGCTGGTTGGGAATGTGGTTCAAGGGGCTGAGTCCAGCGTTCAGCTCCGACACCCGGTGTGCCGAGATATCGAAACCGATCACCGGCAGGCCGGTCTCGCAGATGCGCCTCGCGACAGGAATGCCCACATATCCGAGGCCGATTACGCCAACGGTGCAGTTTCGTGCTGCTACCAGGTCCTGGAAGCTGTCTAGACGACGCAGCATCAAATTCATTCGGGAGCCTCACTGAATACGGGGAACGGTTTTCGGGGAGTGCGTTCGAAGGGGATTACGGTGGGGAATCGGCTAATGAACTGTAAACACCACCAGTTATTCGAAAATTTGTCGCACCCGCGGAAACTGCGCCCGTCGGGACCTGCAACAGTTGTCTTCATCACGGCAACACCCTAATCAGGCGACAAGCCAGAACGGAGCAATGACAATGGCGGAACGCACGACAGGGGCGGCGGGTTCCGGAGAGAACTGGTGGCGCGGTGCCGTGATCTACCAAGTCTATCCGCGTTCGTTCCAGGACTCGAATGGTGATGGTATCGGTGACCTTGGGGGCGTCACGCGGCGGCTCGACCACATAGCCAGGCTTGGGGCTGACGCCGTGTGGATTTCGCCCTTCTACCGCTCGCCGATGAAGGACTTCGGCTACGACGTCACCGACTATTGCGACGTCGATCCTATGTTTGGCACCCTCGCCGATTTCGATGCGCTGGTGGCACGCGCCCACAAACTGGGCCTCAAGGTGATGGTCGACCTTGTGCTCAGCCACACCTCCGACGCTCACGCGTGGTTCGTCGAAAGCCGCTCTAGCCGCGACAATTCACGGTCCGACTGGTATGTCTGGGCTGATGCGAAGCCCGACGGCACGCCGCCCAACAACTGGCTGTCGATCTTCGGCGGCCCCGCATGGCAGTGGGACCCGACGCGGCAACAGTACTATTTCCACAACTTCCTGATCAGCCAGCCCGACCTGAACTTCCACTGCCCCGCGGTCCAGGATGCACTGCTTGACGTGGCTCGCTTCTGGCTGAAGCGGGGTGTGGACGGCTTCCGCCTGGACACGATCAACTTCTACGTCCATGACTGCCAACTCAGGGACAACCCGGCGCTGCCGCCGGAAAGGCGCAACGCTTCCATCGCGCCGGCGGTCAACCCCTACAACCACCAGGAGCATCTCTACGACAAGAACCAGCCCGAGAATCTTGTGTTCCTGCAACGACTGCGCGCGGTGATGGACGAGTTTGGTGCGACCGCAGCCGTTGGCGAGGTCGGCGATGCGCAGATCGGGCTGAAGATCGTCGCCGACTATACCTCGGGTGGCGACAAGATGCACATGTGCTACGGTTTCGACTTTCTGGCCCCGGAGCGGCCGACGGGGACCAAGGTGGAACGCGTGCTGACCGACTTTGACCGTGAGGCTGCTGAGGGCTGGTCTTGCTGGGCATTCTCCAACCACGACGTGGTTCGGCATGCCAGTCGCTGGAGCATCGGCGATACGGCACTGAAGGTCTACGCGGCGCTTTTGATGTCGCTCAGGGGGTCGATCTGCCTCTATCAGGGCGAGGAGCTTGGCCTGACCGAGGCAGAGCTGGCATACGAGGACCTGCAGGACCCGTATGGCAAGGAGTTCTGGCCCAGATTCAAGGGTCGCGACGGTTGCCGAACGCCCATGGTCTGGCAGGCTGACAACCGGAACGGTGGCTTCTCGGATGCCAGGCCGTGGCTACCGGTGGTCCCGGAGCATCTGCGGCGGGCTGTCTCCGAGCAGGCTGGCGATCCGGAATCGATGCTGAGTTTCTACACGACGATGCTGGCCTTCCGGCGCGCCCACGCGGCGCTGGCCACCGGCGAGCACAGGATCGTTGCTGCCACCGATACTGTCTTCGCTCAGATTCGCGAAAGTGATGGCGAGCGGATCTTCTGCGCCTTCAACTTGTCCGATGCCGATCAGCAGGTAGCGCTGCCCGAGGGTGCCCACAATCAGTTCGGCGATCTGCCATTCACGGCCAAGGTCGAGGGGGCGGTTCTGCATCTGCCGCCATGGCAGGCCTTCTTCTCGGCGGTAGGCTAGACGATGACAGCGCGGATCGAGACCTATCCAAGCCGCTCGGCGCTGATGGAGGTGCTGTCGGCGACCGTGGCGGACGAACTGAGGGCCGCCTTGTCCGCGCGCGGACAGGCGACGCTGGCGGTGCCCGGTGGCACCACGCCCGGGCCCTTTCTTACCGCGCTGTCCGGTGCCGAATTGGATTGGGCAGACGTGAGTGTGATGCTGACGGACGAGCGGTTCGTGCCAGAAAGTTCGGAGCGCTCGAACACACGCCTGCTGAAGTCCACGCTGTTGCAGGGCAGGGCGGCCGTAGCCCGGCTGCTTCCGTTCCATCTCGCGGCGGAGCGACCCGAGGACGTGCTCGACGAGCTTGCCGGGCCGGTGGCCGGGGCTCTGCCGATCAGTACCTGCGTGCTCGGCATGGGCGAGGACATGCACACTGCGTCGCTCTTTCCCGGCGCCGACCGGCTGGCCGAGGCGCTGGCGCCGGACGCGCCGATCCTCGTCCCGATGCGGGCGCCGGGCGCACCGGAACCACGGATCACCCTGAGTGCGCCGGTGCTGCGTGCCGCCGGCAGCCTGCACCTGCTGATCACCGGGCATGCCAAGCTGGCGGCTCTGAACGCGGCGCTCGAGGACGGGCCGGTCGAAGATGCGCCGGTTCGCGCCATCCTCACGGCGCCCGGTTCCGTGACCGTGCACTTCGCCGAATAGGGACGATGCCTCGGGACGAGACGCGGCCGGGTTACCTGCCCTCGGGCGAGCGCTATGCGCCGCCAGGAGGGCCACTCGACATCATCCATCAGGACCGCTCGGTCCTGGCGATTGCGAAGCCCTTCGGCCTTCTGTCGGTGCCGGGCAAGGAGCCCTGGCTCGACGACTGCATGGAGGCGCGGGCCAAGGCGGCATTCGCGCGGGCGCTGACGATCCATCGTCTCGACATGGACACCTCGGGGGTCATGGTCTTCGCGCTGACAAGGCCGGCGCAGCGGCACATCCACCTGCAGTTCGAACGCCGGCACGCGAAGAAGACCTACATCGCCCGGATCTGGGGCTCGCCCGCCGCCGCACGCGGACGGATCGAGGCGGCGCTGATCGCCGACTGGCCGAACCGGCCGCGCCAGAAGATCGACCCGGTGAATGGCAAGCCGAGCCTCACAGACTGGGAGGTGATCGCCCGCGAGGGGGCGACGACGCGGGTCCGGCTGCGGCCGCGCACAGGCCGTTCGCACCAGCTTCGGGTGCACATGCTGTCGATCGGCCACCCGATCCTGGGCGACCGGTTCTATGCCCCGCCGGAAGCGGTCGCCGCCGCCGACCGGCTGCAGCTTCATGCCGAGACGCTGGAAATCCGCCATCCCGAGACCGGCGAGTGGCTGCGGCTGACGGCGCCCTGTCCGTTCTGATCCGCTCGGGTTTCGAGGGGTGGATGGGGGAGAACGGGTCCCGGTGCGAGGCCAAAACGGTGCCCGGAACAAGCGTCCCCACGGGGACGGTATGTCAAGTATCTGAAATAAAACGATAAAAGTGTTAACGCCGGTGGGGACACGTGGGGACACCCGCTTCGGGGCCGCTTCCCGGGGGGGGGCGCTGGGCGGTGGAACACGAGCCGAACGCGCCCACGGACAGCGCCCCGAGGTACGCCCCCGGCGGCACGCGCCCCGGGGGCCGCTCCCCGCCCGCCCTCCCTCGCGCCCCCCGGACGCGATGCTGCCGGGGGCGTGTGCTTGAGCGCGTGTCTCTGGGCGCGCAGCGTGCCTCGGTTCGGGCGCCAATGGCCGGGCAGAGGGCCCCGGCCGCCGCATTAGGCCGCAATTATCCTACAGCTTTCGGCACTCCACCGGGACCCGCGCCAATCGCAAAGGTCGACTTTTTCGCACGATCGTCTAAGCTCTGGTCCTTCGGGGGCGTAGCGAGAGACGGAGTAGTTGTATGCCCAAACCCAACGGAAATGGCGGTGGCAAGACCGTTGCCCCGCCACCCGGCGCAATCCTCGGCACCGACGGCGACGACATCATCCTGCCCGGCGGCAGTGCGCCGGCATCGACCGCCGGCGACGATGTGATCTGGGGTCAGGGCGGCTCGGATTACATTGACGCGGGCGACGGCGCCGACAGCGTCGAGGGCGGCGACGGCAACGACACCATCTTCGGCGGTCAGGGCGACGACACCCTGAACGGCGGCGCGGGCGACGACATCTTCGTCGGCGGCGAGGGCAGCGATGTCATCGATGGCGGTGCCGGAACGCTCGACACGGTGAT
Organism: Paracoccaceae bacterium; assembly: GCA_050299555.1. Taxonomy (GTDB): domain Bacteria; phylum Pseudomonadota; class Alphaproteobacteria; order Rhodobacterales; family Rhodobacteraceae; genus JBNKWA01. The sequence goes on from JBNKWA010000069.1 coordinate 48,533, forward strand.
CTATGCCGATGCGGCGGACGCCTATGAGGTGACGCCGATCACCGAGATCCAGGGCAAGGGCGCCAAGGCGAAGGAGGTGATCGTCGGCTTCACGGTGGTGCATCTGGCCAGCGGCGACACCGACACCCTGTCGAATGTCGAACTGGTGCTGTTCGCCGAGCCGCCCGCGCCCGGCACGATCATCACCCAGGGCGACTTCTCTACCGTGCAGTTCGACCAGACGGTGACGCTGGACGTGCTCGCCAACGACTATATCGACGGCGGGGACTATGGCGTCGGCCTGTCGATCACCGCCATCACCGATGTGCAGATCGACATCGACCTGGACGGGGTGAACGACATCGACCTGATACCCGATGGTGCCGACCTGGCCTATTTCACTGCCGGCGGGTTGCTGAACGACGGGTCGATCCTGACGCTGAACGGGGACGGCACCCTGACCTGGGACCCGAACGGTGTCTATGACACGCCGCCGACGGGGAACCCCTATACCGTCACCTTCTGGTACGAGGCCGGCGACGGCATGGGCGGTACCGCATATGGCGACGTGTCGTTCCAGGTCACCTACCCGGCACCGGCCGGCGACATCGCCTTCGAGGACATGACCCCGGTCTATGATCCGATCACCACCGAGATCCTGGGGCTTTACGTCTATGCCGACGGGCCGGGCGGCGCCTATCAGATCGCGCAGCTTTCGTCGGCCACCGGCTGGTACGAGGCACGTGACGCGGGGGCGGCGGATTTCGACTATGACGGCGACGGCGACGACGAGTTCCGCGTCTGGACCGACGGCGACGGCACCACGCACGAGATGAACCTGCACCATGGCGACACGGACACGTTCGACCTGGTCAGCCTGCGCATCACCGGGCTCGATGCCGGCGAGGAGGCGGTGCTGGCGCTGTCGACGCTGGAAGGTGTCACCTATCAGGAGATCACCATCGGTGCCGGAGACCTGGACGCCCAGGATGTCTATGTCTTCGCCGGTGCCACCGGGGTTGGCCAGCTCAGCGTCGTGGCGGGGGTCGGGGATTCGTTCTTTGTCGACGACATCATGCTGAG
>JBNKWA010000070.1:0-116653 GCA_050299555.1 Paracoccaceae bacterium
GGGGCGGGGGGGGGGGGGGGGGGGGGGGGGCCCCCCCCCCGGCCGCGACAGGATCGCAGCGTTGCCGGGGAAGACAGGACGGCCGGGCTGTCGACCACGCGGTGCCGGACTCAAGGTCATTGACGCTGGGGATGACCTGGCTCAGGCTTCGATGGCACACCTTGCAGGACAGGCCACCAGGAACATGACCGAAACGCCACCGCACAACACGCTGCCCCGGACCGCCGCCAATCATGTAGCCCTTACTCCGGTCTCGTTCCTGCGCCGGGCGGCGGCGGTGTTTCCCGACCGCACCGCCATCGTCTATGGCGACGTCCGGCGGAGCTGGGCCGAGACATGGACCCGCTGCCGGCGGCTGGCCTCGGCCATCCGCGGCGCCGGGCTTGGTGACGGCGACGTGGTGGCGATCATGGCGGTCAACACGCCGGAGATCTACGAGGCGCATTTCGGGGTGCCCATGGCGGGCTGCGTGCTCAACACCATGAACACCCGGCTCGATGCCCGCACCATCGCCTATATCCTCGATCATGGCCGGGCGCGGATGCTGATCACCGACCGCGAGTTCTCGGCCACCGTGGCCGAAGCGCTGAAGCTGGCCAGCGTCCGGCCAATGGTGATCGACATCGACGATCCCGCCGCCCCGTCCGGCGGCCTTCTGGGCGAGATGGACTACGAGGCGTTCGTCGCCGGCGGCGCGGCGGATTTCGAGCCGGTGGCACCGGCCGACGAATGGGAGTCGATCTCGATCAACTATACCTCGGGCACCACCGGCAATCCCAAGGGCGTCGTCTATCACCACCGGGGCGCCTACCTCAACGCGGTCAACAACGCGCTGGAATGGTCGATGCCGATGCACCCGACCTACCTGTGGACGCTGCCGATGTTCCACTGCAACGGCTGGTGCTTTCCCTGGACGGTGGCGGCCCGGGTGGGGACCAATGTCTGCCTGAGAAAGGTCAACGCGAAGGCCATCTACGACGCCATCGCCGACGAGGCGGTGGATCATCTGTGCGGCGCGCCGATCGTGCTGAGCTTCATGATCGACGCCACCGAGGCGGAGCGCCGCTCCTTCGCCCACGCCTGCAAGGTGATGACCGCGGCGGCGCCGCCGCCGGCTTCGGTGCTGCAGAAGATGCAGGAGCAGGGTTTCGACGTGACCCATGTCTACGGTTTGACCGAGACCTACGGCCCGGCGGTGGCCTGCGCCTGGCACGATGAATGGTCGGCGCTGCCGATCGAGGAGCAGGCGCGGCTGAAGTCGCGGCAGGGGGTGGCCTACCTGATGGAGGAGGCGGTGACGGTGGCCGACCCCGAGACGCTGCAGCCGGTGCCGCACGACGGCCAGACCGTCGGCGAGATCATGTTCCGCGGCAACATCGTGATGAAGGGCTATCTCGGCGATGCCGCGGCGACCCAGGAGGCGCTGGCAGGCGGCTGGTTCCACTCCGGCGATCTCGCGGTGATGCATCCCGACGGCTACATCCAGATCCGCGACCGGGCCAAGGACATCATCATCTCGGGCGGCGAGAACATCTCGTCGATCGAGGTCGAGGACGCGATCTTCCGCCATCCGGCGGTGCAGGCGGTGGCCGTGGTGGCGCGGCCGGACGACAAATGGGGCGAGCTGCCCTGTGCCTTCGTGGAGTTGCGGCCCGGCACGGCGGCGACCGAGGCCGAGCTGATCGCCTTTGCCCGGGAGCGGCTGGCGGGGTTCAAGGCGCCGAAGAAGGTGATCTTCCACGAGCTGCCCAAGACCTCGACCGGCAAGGTGCAGAAGGCACCGCTGAGGGCGCTGGCGCGGACCGACTGAGCGCATCGGCGGGGGCCGGCGCCGGGAACCGCAGCCCGGGTGCAGGGCCCGGCTTTCGGAAGGATGCCCGCGCCCGCCGCTCCCCGCCCGCCCACCCTCGCGCCGGGCGCGGGCCGTGGCCGCCGGCGCGCCATCCATCCGGGGGGCCGAAGCGCCAGGCTGGCCGGACCCGGGCGCCGACCGGCGATCGAGGGAACGATCCCGATCCGCCCAACGCGAAACCGGATCAGGCCGGGGCGGTCCGATGCGGTCCGATGCGTTCCCGCTCCGGGGCCAGTCGGCTGCACGGCGGGCGGTCGCCGGTTCCTGCCGGCAACCGCCCCCGGGCGCGCCTATTGCTTCTTCTCGGCCTCGGCCACGTTGCGCTTCACGTCGAGGAAGCTGTCCGGCGTCACCGAAATCGAGTCGATCCCCGCATCCACCAGCAGCCGGGCAAAGTCGGGATCGTTGCTCGGCGCCTGCCCGCAGAGGCCGATCTTGGCGCCCGCCGCCTTGGCTCGCGCGATTGCCGTCTCGATCATCCACAGCACCGCCGGGTCGCGCTCGCTGAAGACATCCGCCAGCGCCTCGCTGTCGCGGTCGACACCGAGCGTCAGCTGGGTCAGGTCGTTGGAGCCGATCGAGAAGCCGTCGAAGCGCTCGGCGAATTCGGCGGCACGGATCACGTTGCTCGGCACCTCGGTCATCACGTAGACCTGCAGGCCCGCCTCGCCCCGCTTCAGCCCGTTCTCGGCCATGATCGCCAGCACCTTGTCGGCCTCCTCGGGCGAGCGGCAGAACGGGATCATCACGATCACGTTGGCAAAGCCCATCTCGCCGCGCAGCTTTGCCAGCGCCTTGCATTCCAGCGCGAAGCCTTCCCGGTAGAGCTCGGAATAATAGCGCGAGGCGCCGCGCAGCCCGATCATCGGGTTCTCCTCCTCGGGCTCGAAATGCCGCCCGCCGAGTAGCTCGGAATACTCGTTCGACTTGAAGTCGCTCATCCGCACGATGACCGGGTTCGGGTGCCAGACCGAAGCAATCCGCGCCAGCCCCATGGACAGCTTGTCGACGAAGTACCCCACCGGGTCGTCGTAACCGCGCATCAGGCCGGCCAGCGCCTCGCGCTCGGCCGCGTCGTCGACGGCTTCGGGTCGCAGCAGGGCCAGCGGGTGGGCCTTGATCTCGTTGTTGACCAGGAACTCCATGCGCGCCAGTCCGACTCCGTCGGCCGGCAGCCGCCACCAGCGCACCGCCGCCGACGGATTGGCGACGTTGAGCATGATCCGAGTCCTGGTCTCGGGCAGCTCCTCGAGCCTGACCTCGTGGGTCTCGATCTTCGCGATCCCCTCCAGCACCTTGCCATGGTCGCCCTCGACGCAGGACACGGTCAGGTCCTGGCCGCTGTGCAGGACATGGGTCGCGTTGCCGGTGCCGACGATGGCCGGCAGGCCCAGCTCGCGGCTGACGATGGCGGCATGCGAGGTGCGGCCGCCGTGGTCGGTCACGATCGCCGCGGCCCGCTTCATGATCGGCACCCAGTCGGGATCGGTGATCGAGGTCACCAGCACCGAGCCGTCGACGAACTGGTCTATGTCGGCGGCGGACTGGATCAGGCAGGCGCGGCCGGCGGCGGCACTGTTGCCGACGCTCAACCCCTCGATCAGCACCTTGCCGCCGCCAGTGACGGTGACCGTCTGCAGGGCGCTTCCCTTGCGCCGCGACTGCACGGTCTCGGGCCGGGCCTGGACGATGAACAGCTCACCCGTCACCCCGTCCTTGGCCCATTCCATGTCCATGGGCGTCCGGTAGTGCTCCTCGATGGTCCTGGCGAAGCGCGCCAGCTCGATCACCTCGTCATCGTCGAGCACGAAGCGCTCGCGCTCGGCCTTCGAGGTGGGCACGTTCCGGGTCACGTGCTCGCCGCCGCCGCCATAGATCATCTTGATCTCCTTGGCGCCCAGCTCCTTGGCGACGAGCGGGCGCAGCCCCGGCTTGTCGAGGAACGGCTTGAAGACCTGGAACTCGTCGGGATCGACGGCGCCCTGCACCACGTTCTCGCCGAGGCCCCAGGCCCCGGTGATCAGCACGAAACGGTCGCAGCCGGTCTCGGTGTCGATCGAGAACATCACCCCGGAACTGCCGATGTCCGAGCGCACCATCATCTGCACGCCCACCGACAGCGCCACGTCCTCGTGGTCGAACCCCTGGATCTGGCGATAGGTGATGGCCCGGTCGGTGAACAGCGACGCATAGCAGCGCCGGCAGGCGGCAAGCAGGGCCTTTTCCCCGGAGATGTTGAGGAACGTTTCCTGCTGGCCGGCGAAGCTGGCATCCGGCAGGTCCTCGGCGGTGGCGCTGGAGCGCACGGCGACCGACGGCGTTTCGATCCCGGTGCGCTTTGCCAACACCTTGTAGGCGGCGCGAATCTCGTCGGCGATGTCGGGTGGCCAGTGCCCCGAGAGCACCGCCTGGCGGATCGCCGATCCGGTCTGGTGCAGGGTGGCGCGATGATCCTCGAGCTCGGCCATGCGTGCGGCGATGAAGCTGCCGAGGTCGTTCGCCTGGATGAAGCGGCGGAAGGCGTCGGCGGTGGTGGCGAAGCCGGAGGGCACGCGAATGCCCTTGCCGGACAGATTCGAGATCATCTCGCCGAGGGACGAGTTCTTGCCCCCGACCAGGGCGACGTCGCCCCGCTTGAGGTCCTCGTACCAGATCAGGTTGTCGGACATCGCTCAATCCCCCATGGCCCTGCGCATCGTTAACTCTTAGAGTGGATCAGTGGAGCGGGGCCTTGATATTCCTCAATGCGCGTTCGAGGTCGGACCCGGCAGGATGGGCAAGTACAGGGCACCGGAACGGAAGGGCTGACAATGGCGGGTGATTTCACGGCACTTGCGTCGGAGGTCGAGGCCGAACACGCGTTGAAGGATGACCTGGCCGAGCGGGTCAGGGCGGCGATTGCCGGATTTCGCCCCGATCTGGACATGTCGGTGGAGAGCCTGCGTTCGACCGACGCTCTGCTGCATCTGACCGACAGCGTCGTTCCCGGCTGGAGCATTCAGTTGCGCGGCAAGGCGCGGGAGCCGGACGGGCACTGGACCTGCGTCATCCGGCGCAGCCTCAACAGTGACAACGACGAGTTCATCGCCACTGGCCGCGGGCCCATGCTGGGCCTGGCAATCCTCGCCGCGACCCTGCGCACGCTTGGGTACCTGAAGCAGCGCGCCTGAGGCCGGTCGGCCTCTCGGGCGGCGTCAGTCGAGGGTGGCGAGGGCCGCGTCGAAAACCGCCGGATCGACATTGCCGCCGCTGGCGACGACAACCACCGAATCGCCGGCGATCTGAGGCCCATGGAACAGCGCCGCCGCCAGCGCTGCCGCGCCGCCGGGTTCGACCACGATCTTCAGCCTGAGGAACGCCAGCGCCATGGCGCGCAGGCATTCCTCGTCGCTGACCACGAGGCCGGGGCCGCAGCGCGCCTTGAGGATCGGAAAGGTCATCGCGCCGGGGCTTGGGGTCATGATCGCGTCGCAGATGGTACCGGTGGGCCGCGCAACCGTTTCACGTTTCCCCGAGACCAGCGAGCGGGCGACATCGTCGAAGCCCTCGGGCTCGCAGGGGCGCGGGCGCAGGCCCGGCGCGCCCTGGCCCAGCGCCAGCGCGATCCCGGCGGTCAGCCCGCCGCCACCGCAGGGCACCAGGATGTCGGCCCGGCTCAGCCCCTCGGCGCCGAGCTGGCGGATGAGTTCCAGTCCCACCGTGCCCTGGCCGGCGATCACCTGGGGTTCGTCGTAGGGCTTGATCAGCGTCAGGCCGCGGTCCTCGGCCAGCGCCGCGCCGATGGCCTCGCGGTCCTCGCCGCCGGCGCGATCGTAGAGCACCACCTCGGCCCCGAGCGCCCGGGTGTTGGCGATCTTCAGCGCCGGAGCGTCCTGCGGCATGACGATCACCGCCGGGGCGCCAAGGTGCGACGCCGCCCAGGCGACTCCCTGCGCATGGTTGCCGGAGGAGAAGGCGATCACCCCCCGCGCGCGGGTTGCGGGCGGCAGCGCCGACACCGCCGACCAGCCGCCCCGGGCCTTGAAGCTGCCGGTATGCTGCAGGCACTCGGCCTTGACGAACAGCCGCCGCCCGGCGATCTCGTCCAGAAAGGGCGAGGTCAGCACCGGCGTCTCGCGCACGTGGCCACGCAGGCGCTCCGCCGCCGCCACAACCAGCTCGATACTGCTCATGCGGCTTCGATCCGGTCGAGGACGGCGTTGATGGCGGCCAGCGCCTGCGGCTCGTCCAGGAACGGCACGTGGCCGCGGTCGGGCACCTCGGCGACGACCAGGCCCGGGTGTTCCGCCTGCATCCGGGCCAGGGTCGCCGGGGCCAGAAGGTCGGAATTGGCGCCACGGATCGCCGCCACCGGCAGTCCCTGAAGTGCGGCGAAGAGCGGCCACAGCCCGTCGCCGGTCTCGGGTGCCGGCGCGTTCGGGTCGGGGGTCATCGCATCGCGCAGCCGGGCGTCATAGCGCAGGCCCAGCCCGCCGCCGGGGCGCTCGGTGAACCAGCGCTCCGCGCAGACCCGCCAGCGCGCCAGCGGCACCCCGGGGAACTGCGCCTCGTTGGCTGCCGCCATGGCCGCGGCCGCCTGGTCATAGGTCCGGGCCTCGGGCTCGATGCCGAGATAACCCATGATCCGCTCCAGCCCCTGAGGCGCGATGTCGGGGCCGATGTCGTTCAGGATCACCCCGGTCAGGCGAGGTTTCTGGGCGGCGGCCAGCATCATGGCGATCAGCCCGCCGCGCGAGGTGCCGAGGATGGCGGTACGCGCCAGCCCCAGATGGTCGAGCAGCTCGATCGCGTCGCGCGCTTCCACCGGCAGGTTGTACAGGCGGTAGTCCTCGCACCAGCCCGAGTCGCCTCGGCCGCGATAGGTCAGGCGGATCAGCCGCACCGGCCGGTTCAGCGCGGCGGCGAGATCGTCGAAGTCGCGGGCGTTGCGGGTCAGGCCGGAGAGGCAGAGAAGCGGCGTGCCCTCGCCCTCGTCCTCGTAGGCGAGGCGGGTGCCGTCGGAGGCGGTGAAGAACCCCTTCACAGGCCGGCCGCCAGCTCGGGGATGCCGGCAAGATCGGCCAGCACGTGCTGCGGTTGCCATGGCAGCCGGTCCATCGGGTCGCCGGCGCGGTTGACCCAGGCGGTGACGAAGCCATGGCCGGAACCGGCAGCGGCATCCCAGCCATTCGACGACACGAACAGCACCTCGCCGGGGCTCGTGGCGAAGCGCTTGCCGACCAGGTCGTAGACGCTGCGATGGGGCTTGAAGACGCCCACCTCCTCGACACTGAGCACGGCGTCGAGGCTGTCGCCGATGCCGGCGCTTTTCACCGCGCCGTCGAGCATGCCGGGCGAGCCGTTGGAGAGAATCGCCGTGGCCCTTCCATCGGCCTTCAGCCGTGCCAGCATGGCCGGTACCTCCGGGTAGGCGTCGAGTTCCCAGTACAGCGCCAGCAGCCGCTCGCGCAGGTCGCGGTCACCGTCCAGCCCGACCGAGGCGAGCGCGAAGTCGAGCCCGTCGGCAGTCACCTGCCAGAAATCGGTGTGCGCGTCCGCCACCGCGCGCAGCCAGCTGTACTGAAGCTGCTTCAGCCGCCAGGTCTCGGCGATCCTCGGCCAATGCGCCTTCAGTGCCTCGAAATCCGGCTCGGCCGCGGCCCGGCGGGCGGCGGCGGCAACGTCGAACAGTGTGCCATAGGCGTCGAAGACGCAGGTGGTGACAGGCATCCGGGGGCGCTCCTCCGCGGCCAGTCTTGCACGACGCGAAGGCCGGGTTAAAGGGGCAATGCCGGGTGCCGGAAGGCTAGCAGTCGCCTTCGGTACAGCCGAGCTTCCGGACCGGATCGTCGGCGCCGCTGTCGGTGATCGCCGAGATGGTGTCCAAGCTGAACCGGCCGCTGAAGACGTTGCCGATCACGAAGTCCTCGCCTTCGCTGCCAAGATTTCCAAGGCCGTCGATCCAGTAGCTGCCGGGCGGCAACCCGATGGAGGCGAAATAGACGCCAAGCTGCGGGTCAACCGGTGCGCCGTTGACGACGAACCCCTGCTGGGCCGCGACCGGTGGCGCCAGCAAGACGGCGAGCAGGAACAGGATAATGCATCTGGTCATTACGGCCTCGTGCAGTGAAGGTCTTTTCCGACGAGTGCAGGGGACGGCAGCACTATCTGAATCGGAGAGGGCTGCGGCAAGCGCCACGGTTCGGATGTGCCGATTCCCGCCGATATCCGCCGTTGCGGCCCTTGCCCCGAGGCGCTTCAGCGGCTTCACTTCCGGTCCGCGGCGACGTGCCGCGACAACAGGATCGGAGGACGATATGGCCCGCACCGTCATCATCGAGGCACCGGGCGGACCCGAGGCGCTGAAGCTGGTGGATTGGCCGGTGGGCGAGCCCGGCCCGGGTGAGATCCGCATCCGCCACCACGCGGTCGGGCTGAACTTCATCGACGTCTACCAGCGCACCGGGCTTTATCCGCTGCCGCTGCCGGCGGCGCTGGGGATGGAGGCCGCCGGTGTGGTCGAGGCGGTGGGCGACGGCGTCGATCACCTGAAGCCCGGCGATCGCGCCGCCTATGCCACCAACCCGCCCGGCGCCTATGCCGAGGCGCGGGTGATGCCGGCGGCGCAGGTCTGCCCGCTGCCCGACGGTATCGGCTTTGACGAGGCCGCGGCGATGATGCTGGCGGGGCTGACGGTGCATTACCTCTTCCGCCGCACCACGCCGCTGGCCGCCGGTGACACGGTCCTGTTCCACGCCGCGGCGGGCGGTGTCGGCTCGATCGCCTGCCAGTGGGCGAAGGCCGACGGGATCACGCTGATCGGCACCGCCGGGTCGGATGAAAAATGCGCCCGGGCCAAGGCGCTGGGCGCGGCCCATGTCATCAACTACCGGACCGAGAACTTCGTCGAGCGGGTGCGCGAGATCACCGGCGGCAAGGGCGTGGACGTGGTGATGGATTCGGTCGGCAAGGATACCTTCGACGGTTCGCTCGACTGCCTCAAGCCGCTGGGGATGATGATCCTCTTTGGTGCCGCCTCGGGCCCGGTGCCGCCGCTTGACCTGCAGGTGCTGGCCCGCAAGGGCAGCCTGAAGATCACCCGGCCGACCGTTTTCGTGCACATCGCCGAACATGCCACCTGCCAGCAGATGGCGCGCGAGCTGTTCGAGATGGTCACCACGGGGAAGGTGAAGATCGGCATCGGCCAGCGTTTTGCGCTGCAAGATGTGGCCGAGGCGCATCGGGCGCTGGAAGCCCGAAAGACCACCGGTTCGACGATACTGACGGTCTGACTACGACCATTTTAGCCCAACTGGTTCATGCGGCGGTTGCGAAGCTGCTGCAGGCTGGACCCTGTAGGGGGTATCGGCGGTGGAATTCCGGCGACAGCGTGATCTTGGTGGGTGGTTCTCGAACCTCTGCCGCTTTCGATGACCTAGGCTTTCAAGGTGCAGATTAGTTCCCGTCCCCGTCCATTCTGGCGGGGGCGGGTTCTCATGCCGAGGCAACGGCCCCGGACCGGACGCCGCGCCGGACCCGGCATCGTCCCTTGCGCCGTCCGGCCGCGTCAAAGCGTTCCTTCCATATCCCGGCCATGCTGCCGGTTGGTGGCTGAGGCGGTCACCCGGGTGGGCCGATGCTTGGTCCCGGAACAAATGGCATCGGCCAGATCCGGCGTTCGGGCGGCTTCTCTCCGCCCCCTGAAATGCAGGTCATGACCGCCTCTCCGACGGCCTGTCCAAGCGCACGGACATCGAGGGCGAAGCACGCCAGGGGGGGATCGAGGAACCGCAACTGGGGGTTCTGGCGAAGGCCGATGACCGACAGATCCCGCCCCGGCCGAAGACCGACCTGCGCCAGCCGGCTGTAAACGCCGATTGCCATCAACTCCTGTCCCAGCAGGACTGCGGTCGGACGCTCGTCCATGGCAAGCAGCGTATCGGCGACCTGGCGACCACCGTTCTCGCTGGCGCTGGCTCTCAGGATCAGGCTTTCGTCCACTGCCAGCCCGTGCTCGACAAGCGCCTGGCGGTAACCGTCGATATAGATGTGGGCGAGGTTGACGTTGCGGCGCGGCGCCGCAATGGCGATGCGCTTGTGGCCGAGCCGGACCAGCTCAGCCACCGATTGACGAGCGACCCCGGTGAAATCGAGATCGATCCAGGGATAGGTGCCGGTTGTCTCGCTTCGACCGAGGGTCAGGAACGGGGTGCCGTCGTCGCTCAGCATCTTGATGCGGGCGTCCTGCCGCCGGGTTGCCGTCAACACCAGGGCATCGACCAGCCGACGCGTGACCTGGCGACGCAGGAACTCGACCGGGTCATCGGCACTGCGGCACGGTAGAAGGACGAGGTCGAGCCCGTTCTCGTTCAGCGTTTCCAGCATTGCATCGATAAGGTGGGCGAAGAACGTGTCGCCGCCGAGCGTGCTGGCATTTCCGGTCTCCAGGACAATGCCCACCGTGTTGGTGCGGCCGTGCCGCAGCGACCGCCCCGAATGGTTCGGCCGATATCCAAGTTCGCGCGCGGCCTTGAGGACCCGCTGGCGGGTTTCCTCGCTCACGTCCGGCTTTTCATTCAGGGCGCGCGACACCGTCCCGATGGAGAGGTCAAGATGCCGGGCAAGGGCCCTGATGCCGGTCATTCCAGGCTCCGTAAACGTTTCCAGAAAGTATTTGACACAGATTTCCCCATCTGAGTAGCGTCGTAAACGTTTACGCGAGTCGTTCGAAAAAAGAGCTCGCCGCCGGGGAGGAATGCGATGTTGCGCGCGGTCTTGGTAGGCTGCGGTCAGATGTCCAGAGGCTGGCTCAAGGCCATTCGCGAGACCGATGACCTTGCTGGAAGGCTCGATATCGTCGGCTTCGTCGATCTCGACGCGGATCTCGCCGCGGCGCGCGCCGCGGAATACGGCTTCGCCGGGGCGCGGACCGGCAGCGACCTGGCGGCGATGCTGGAAGAGTTGAGGCCGAACGTCGTTTTCGACCTCGTCGTGCCGCAGGCCCGGTTCGGGGTGGTCAAGATGTCCCTCGCCCATGGCTGCGACGTGCTGTCGGAAAAGCCCATGGCGAACACCCTGGACGAGGCCCGCGAACTGCTGGGCCTGGCAACGCGCGCCGGCCGCACCCATGCCATCGTGCAGAACCGTCGGCACCTGCCCGGCATCCGCCGCATGAAGGCGCTTATCGACGGCGGCGGGCTGGGCGACATCGTCGCGCTGCATGCCGATTTTTTCATTGCCCCGCATTTCGGCGGGTTCCGTGACGAAATGGACCACGTCCTGCTGCTGGACATGGCGATCCACACCTTCGACGCGGCGCGTTATCTGCTGCCGTCCGAGCCGTGCGCCGTCTATTGCCAGGAAACCAACCCGAAGGGATCGTGGTACGCCCACGGCGCCTCTGCCAACGCACTCTTCGATGTCGCCGACGGGTCGGTCTTTTCCTACCGGGGTTCCTGGTGCGCCGAAGGCGCGCCGACGAGCTGGGAAAGTACCTGGCGGGTCGTCGGCACCAATGGCTCTGCCATCTGGGACGGCAACCTTGCCATCGACGGCGGCGTCCGGGACGGGGACGAGGGCTTTCTGCGCCCGACCCGACCGATCGAGGTTCCGGCCGTGCCCGATCTTGCCGCCGAGGGCCACGCCGGAGTGATCCTGGATTTCGTCTCGGCGCTGGAAGGCGGGCGCGACCCGCTTTCGGTCAATACCGACAACATCCGCAGCCTCGCCATGGTCTTTGCCGCGATCGAGAGCGCGGAAACCGGCCGGCGGGTGGACTTCGGCGACATGAGGGGGGCGGGCGCAGCATGAGCGACCCAGCGAAGAAAATCCGCATCGGCACCATGGTCGCCGCCAGCGGGGGCGAGGCGGCGGACCGGATCGCCGAGATTGCGGACATGGGCTTCGAGAGTTTCGAGCCGTTCTTCTGGCAGACGACCAACGGCCAGGATCTAGCCGAGCTCGGCAAGCGTTGCCGCGATGCGATCGGCGACCGGGACATCACGATCTCCACCATCGGAATGTTCGGCAATCCGCTCGAGACCCAGGAGATGGACCGCGAAACGCTGCAGGGCTGGAAGGACTGCATCGACAACGCAGAGCATTTCGGCGCGACCTGTGTGGCGGGCTTCACCGGGCGCCTGCGCGGGCGGCGGCTGGAGGAAAGCCTTCCGCGCTACAAGGAGGTCTGGTCCGACCTGGCCAGGCGCGCCGCCGACAAGGGCGTGAAGATCGCCTTCGAGAATTGCGCGATGGACGGCAACTGGCAGACCGGCGACTGGAACATCGCCCACAACCCCGATGCCTGGGAATTGATGTTCAACGAAACCCCCGACGACAATCTCGGGCTGGAATGGGAACCCTGCCATCAGCTTGTCTATCTGATCGACCCGCTGCCGCAGATCCGCAAATGGGGCGACAAGATATTTCACGTCCACGGCAAGGATGCGACCGTGCGCTGGCAGGTGATCCGCGAGCACGGCATCTTCGGCAAGCACGACTTCGTCTGGATGCGGACGCCGGGGTTCGGCGACTCGAACTGGACGGACATCATCACAGAGCTGCGTCTGGCAGGCTACGAGGGCGCCATCGACATCGAGGGCTGGCACGACCCGGTCTATCGCGACGCGCTGGAAATGACCGGTCAGATGCATGCGCTGAAGTATCTCAAATCCTGCCGCGGCGGCGATTTCGTGGATGTGGCGGCAGTGTACGGAGGAGGCGACCCGTCGCTGACCTGAGCCGGCCGGGCCGGCAGATGACCTTGCCGGCGGCGCGCGTCCGCCGCCGGTCCATCGCCCGCAAGGGGAAGACCCCACGGGCAGAACCGCGGCTCACCGCCGCACTTGGGAGGAAAGAGATGGCACTGGAGAGGATGACGAAACTGCTGGCCGGGGCGGCCCTGTCGGCCATGGCCCTCGCGGGAACCGCGGTGGCGCAGGACGAGGTGACAATAACCGTCTGGTCGATCGACGGCGCCAATCAAGTCGGCCCGTCGGACACCTTCTCGAAAGAGTTCGACGAGATGGACAACGGCATCAACGTCGAATACCGCGTGCTGCAGTTCGACGAGATCGTCAACGAGACGCTGCGGGCCTTCGCCACCGGCAACGCGCCCGACATCGTCAGCCTGGACAACCCGGACTTCGCCCTCTTCTCGTCGCGCGGGGCCTTCCTCGACATCACCGACCGGGCCGCCGCGAGCGACGTCATCAACCCGGACGCCTATTTCGAAGGCCCGCTCAATTCCGTCACCTGGGACGGCCGGCTTTATGGCGTCGGCAAGTACACCGACACCATCGGCGTCTTCTACAACAAGGACATGTTTGCCGCCGCCGGCATCGAGCAGCCGCCGCAGACCTGGGCGGAGTTCGAGAAGGACGCCGAGATACTGACCCAGCCCGACAAGGGGATCTACGGCGCGACCTTCTCGGCCCGCGGCAACGAGGAAGGCACCTTCCAGTTCCTGCCGCTGATCCAGATGTCGGGAGGTTCCTACGAGAACGTCAACACCGAAGGCGCCCGCGAGGCGCTGGATCGCATGAAGCGCATGATCGACAACGGCTGGGCGTCGCAGGATGTCCTTTCGCTCGGCCAGTGGGATTCGACCGGCACCTTCAACTCGGGCAACGCGGCGATGGCGATCTCGGGCCCGTGGGAGATCGACCGCATGGTCGAGACCGCCGATTTCGACTGGGGCGTGACCTTGCTGCCGACCTTCGAGGAGGGCGGGGCGCGGTCCTCGGCGCTCGGCGGGTTCAACCTCGGCATCATGTCCACCACCAAGCATCCTGACGAAGCCTTCAAGGTGCTGGAATACATGGTGAGCCAGGACAGCCGCCTCTTCCCCGAGTTCGGCTATCTGCCGACCCGCTCCGACGTGGACCTGCCGCTGTCGGGCATCGAGAAGAAGGATGCGGCGCTTGCCGTCTTCCAGGAGCAGCTCAAATATGCCCAGCCCCGCGGCCCGCACCCGGAATGGCAGAAGATCTCCAAGGCGATCTACGATGCCATGCAGGCAGCGCTGACCGGCCAGGCGACGCCTGACGAAGCGTTGAGCACGGCGCAAACCACCATCGACGGCATCATCAACTGACTTGACGGCGGAACCGACCCGGTGGCCCTTTGGGCCATCGGGCGTGACACCGCGCGGTGCGGCATCGCCACGAACGAGAGGGGTTCGCCATGGGCCGCATTCTGTCGAGCATCACCGATGGCAAGGGCTTCGACATCCTGCTCGTCTCGGTGGCGATGATCTTCCTGCTCGCGCTCGCCGGCGTGCCGCTGGTCTACAACGTCGTGATGAGCTTTCAGCAGGTCGACATGTTCAACCTGAGCACCTTCTCGCGGCCCTATGCCGGGCTTGAGAACTACCGCGAGGTGGCAAGCCAGCCCGAATTCTGGCTGGTGATGAAGAACACGGCCTTTTTCGTCTTCGGGTCGATCGCGGGGCAGTTCACCATCGGCTTCGCGCTGGCCATCTTCTTCATGATGCGCTTTCCCTTTGCCGCCACGATCCGCGGCGTCTTCCTTGTCTCCTGGGTCATGCCCGGTCTCGTCGTCGGCGCGCTCTGGGGCTGGATCCTCGCCGGCGACTTCGGTGTGCTGAACGCGATGCTCACCAGGATCGGCGTGATCGACCAGACCATGTTCTGGAAGTCCGACCCGCGGCTTTCGATCTGGGCGGTGACCATCGCCAACATCTGGCTCGGCCTCGCCTTCAACATGATGCTGCTCAGCGTCGGCCTTGCCGCGATCCCGCAAGACCTCTACGAGGCGGCCGAGCTTGACGGCGCCAACGGCTGGCAGCGCTTCTCCACGATCACCGTACCGATGATGCGCTCGACCATCGGTGCGGTCCTCGCCCTCGGCCTGATCTACACGCTGCAGCAGTTCGACCTGTTCCCGGCGATCACCGAGGGCGGGCCCGCGAACAGCTCTACCGTGGCGCAGTACTGGGCCTGGCAGTGGTCCTTCCAGCTGTTCGACTTCGCCAAGGGCGCGACCGTCAGCGTGATGATGCTGATCTTCGTCCTCATCGCCTCGATCGTCTACGTCTGGTCGACCCGGCACGAGGTACGGGGATGACCCGGCTGCCGGTGCCGCGGCTTTTCCTGGCCCTCGCGGTCGTTCTGGCGGCGATCTATCTCTTCCCGCTTTACTGGATGTACGTCACCAGCCTGAAAGACAGCTCGGAGATCTTCGCCAACCCGCCGACCCTCTGGCCGCGGGACGCCAACCCGTCGATCTACCCCGAGGTGTGGGAGCGGCGGACCATGTCCACGTTCCTGTGGAACAGTCTTGTCATCGGCACCGGCGTCACCGCGCTCACCGTCCTGCTCGGCACCGGCTGCGCCTATGTGCTGGCCCGCTACCGCAGCGGCTGGATCGACGTGGGGCTGTTCGCGATCCTGATGCTGCAGGTCCTGCCGGCATCGGTGATGATCACGCCGCTTTATGTCGGCTTCAATCAGCTGGGGCTGCTGGCCTATCCGCGCACGGCGGTCATCCTTGCCGCGGCGGGCAAATCGATTCCGTTCTACATCGTTCTGGTGCGCGCCACGTTCATGAACGTGCCGAGGGAACTGGAGGAGGCCGCGTTGGTCGACGGCAACTCGCGCTGGGGTGCGTTCTTCTTCATCGTCCTGCCGCTGGCGCGGAACGGCATCCTGGTTCTTGCCATCCTGACCTTCATGCAGGCCTTCGGCGAGTACATCTATTCGAAGTCGATCATCACCACCCAGGCCTACCAGCCTGCCAGTGTCGGGCTTTCCGGTTTCCTCGGTCCGAACTCGACCGATTGGAACGGGATCATGACCTATGCCGCGATCTACGTGACCCCCATCGTGGCGATCTTCGTCATCCTGCAACGCCGCATCGTCGCCGGCCTGACCTCGGGTGCCCTGAAATGACCCCCCAGATCGAGATTTCCGGCGTCGACAAGCTCTACGGCGCGTTCCACGCGCTCAGCGACATCGACCTGACGATCCCCAAGGGCGCCTTCACCGCGCTTGTCGGGCCGTCGGGCTGCGGCAAGTCCACGCTCCTGCGCTGTATTGCGGGGCTTGAGACGATCACCTCGGGCACCATCAAGATCGCCGGCGAGGCAGTGAACAACATGCCGCCGCGCAAGCGCGACGTGGCGATGGTGTTCCAGTCCTACGCCCTCTACCCGCACATGAACGTCCTGGGAAACCTGACCTATTCGCTGCGTTTCAAGGGCTTCGGCAAGGAGGCGGCACGGGCGAAGGCAAACGAGGTCGCCAGCGTCATCGGCTTGCAGGACCTGCTGGAGCGCTACCCGCGCGAGCTGTCGGGCGGTCAGCGTCAGCGCGTGGCCATGGGGCGGGCGATCATCCGCGAGCCGAAGGCGTTCCTTTTCGACGAGCCGCTGTCGAACCTCGACGCCGCGCTGCGGGTGCACATGCGGATGGAGGTGCGTGCGCTCCACGATCGGCTGGGCGCGACCTCGGTCTACGTGACCCACGACCAGATCGAGGCGATGACCATGGCCGACCACGTCGTGGTGATGCGGGACGGCCGGATCGAGCAGCAGGGGCCGCCGCTCACCCTCTACGACACCCCGGCGAACAGGTTCGTCGCAGGGTTCATCGGATCGCCGGCGATGAACTTCGTCGATGGGATCGTGGCGGCGGACGGCCGGTCCGTGGCGCTGGACCTGCCGGAGAAGCCGGTGCTCGACCTTGGCCGCGACCTCGAGCCGGGGCGGGCGGTCACCGCCGGGCTGCGCCCCGAGCACCTGATCGTCGATCCGCAGAACGCACAGTTCCAGGTGCGGATCCGCGTGGTCGAAAGCACCGGTTCGCTGGCCTTCTACACCACCGAAACCACGCCCGAGCTGATGCTTGTCGAACAGGGGCGCGGCCGGCTGCGGAGCGGAGACACCGCGCCGCTCCGGATCGCTCCGGCCAACGTGCACCTGTTCGACCCGGAAACCGGCCGGTCGCTCTGACCGGCAAGGCCGCGCGAGGGTCGCGGCGGCCGTCTTCGGCACCGGCGTCGGGTGGCTCCATCGGTGTCATTGTGCGCTACTGCCCGGAAGGCCGTGGCGCGCCGCCTCGACAAGCCGGACAAGGTCGCTCTGGCGCTGTCGGCCGGTCTTGGCCAGCGCCGACTTGATCTGGTTGCGCACCGTGTGGACGCTGACCCGGCGGGCGGTGGCGATCTCGGCCGGTTTCAGGCCCTCGTGCAGCGCCATCACCGTCTCCGCCTCGGTCCGGGTCAGGCCGAGCTTGAGGCAGAGCACGTCCCTGAGCTCGGCATGGCTGGCGACTTGCGCGACCGCCAGAACGGCGGCGATCGGCCGGCCTTCGGCAACGGCTTGCGCGAAAAGGTAGCATTGAAAGCGCTGGGCGTGGCGTTGCACGGTCAGGGTCACCGACTCGTTTCCGTGCTGCACCGCCCTCAGGCCCTCCAGCAGCCAAAGCTGCATCCGCTCCAGCGCGCAGTGGCAGCGGCCGCCATTGTTCCGCCAGACCAGTGCGCCCCCGGCCTCGCCGGCCTCGAGCATGGCACTGCCGTGCTGGTTGGCGAAGACGATCCCGCCCTTGTCGTCCAGAAGGAATGCCGCGACACGGTCGGGATCGATCTCGTGGCGCAGAAGGCCGGTCTCGATGCGGGCGTCAACCAGGGCACGCCCGATGGCCAGCGTCTGCTGGCAGAGGCGAGCGATCCATTCGTATTCGTTCATGCCCCGTCCACGGCCATTCCGCGCCGTCTTCGAGCCGCATGCGGCGCCGCGTAAAGCATGCAGGGTGCGGGTCGCGGCTTGAACTGCCGCAGCCCGGGCGGGGTGCCATTTCACGGTGAATTAACGATTGCCGCCTTTGGCGATCGCAGGGTCGGCCGCGGATCAGGCGGCGCGCGAGGCCGCCCCTTCGGTCAGGATGGCGTAGATCGCCGCGGCGTTGTCGGTGGAGCGAAGCTTGGCGAGCACGCCTTCGTCGCGGAGCGTGCGCGAGACCCGCGCCAGCGCCTTGAGGTGCTCGGCGCCGGCGGATTCGGGCGCGAACAGGGCAAACACCAGATCGACGGGCTTGCGGTCCACCGATTCGTATTCGATGGCATGGTCGAGGCGGACGAAGACCCCGGTCACATGGCTGATACCGTCAAGCCGCGCATGCGGGATCGCCACGCCGTTGCCGACACCGGTTGGCCCCAGCGTCTCGCGCTCGGCAATCGCTGCGCGAACCCTTTCGACATCGAGACGAAGGACCTGCCCCGCCAGTTCTGCCACCTCTTGAATCAGACGCTTCTTGCTTTGGACCTTGAGGCCGGCGCGAACAGCGTCCGGCTTCACGATGTCTTCGATTTCCATAAGATACGCCTATGCTCCGTCCATTGCCGCGTCGCTGCCGGGACCAAATGACACCGAAGGAACCGGGTCCCGGCTGCCGCGCTTACCCCGCAGCGGCGGGATCGATCCAGCCGATATGGCCGTCATCCCTGCGATAGACGACATTTACGCCGCCATGCTTCTCGTTGCGGAAAACCAGAACCGGCGCGTGCGCCAGTTCCAACTGCATGACTGCCTCACCCACTGACAGCGACTGAACGCGCGTCTGCATCTCGGCGACGATCATCGGCTGGTCGCCCTCGGGCTCCTCATGCGCCTCGTCGGATTCGCCATGCAGGATGTAGCTGGCGGCATCGAAGGTTTCGACCGGTGTGGCGCGCTTCTGATGGTGATCCTTCAGCCGACGCTTGTAGCGGCGAAGCTGCTTCTCCATCCGGTCCGCCGCGCCGTCGAGCGAATCGTAGATGTCGTCGGCCTTGCACTTGGCCTGCACCGTAAGACCGGTGGAAAGATGCACCGAGGCGTCGGCCACGAATTCGTGGCGGTCCTTGGAAAAGGTCACCAGCGCCTCGACCGGGCGCTGCGCAAACTTGGCGACTATATCTTCCAGCTTGGCTGTAACGTGGCTGCGCAACGCGTCACCCACGTCGATGTGCTTGCCCGTGACCTGAATCTGCATTTCGATTCTCCGCGTTCGTCACCTGTCAAGGCACCGGCGTCCGGCAGGGTACCCCGCGGCGCGCGGAACCTATGGGCAGTCTGATGACCTGTCAACACCAGCGCGCACGGCATTCGCGGCGGCAACATCGCCGCGAAATGTGAACGAATTGTGGTCGGGAGAGCGAGACATCGAACGGCCCATGACTCACGATAGGACGGGACGCCGCGCCACGCAACGGAGTCGCCGTCGCGACAACGCCGCAGCCGCGCAATCGTGACCGGGGTTTGGGCAAGTCCCGCGATGCCGTTGCGCGTGCGTCCGCGCCCCGCCGGTCATCGGGTGGCGGCCTGCGGCGCCGACTCAACCGAGGTTAGCAATCCTTGCCGGACGCGCTATCTTGCCGGCATGCTGAACTTGGACACCGCGCAACCTGTCGCCGTGAATGGGATCACTCTTGCCACGGTGGCAAGAGGCGAAGGCGACCCCCTGGTTTTCGTACATGGCGGTGTTTCCGATCTGCGCACGTGGTCGCACCAGGTCGGGTTTTTCGCCGGGCGCTTTCGCACGATCGCCTATAGTCGCCGCTATTGCCGGCCGAACGCGCCGATACCGCCCGATGCCGGCGATCCGATCCAGATACATGTCGACGACCTCTTGGGCTTGATCGATGCCCTGGATGCCAGCCCTTCGCATGTTGTCGGGCATTCCTGGGGCGCACTCGTCGCGCTGCTTGCGGCCGGTCGGAAGCCTGGGCATTTCCGCAGCCTGGTTCTGATCGAGCCGCCGGCTGTTTCCATGCATGTCAGCGTGCCGCCAAGCGTCTCCCAGATGATCCGGCTCTTCTGGTCCTCGCCCCGGCGCGCAATCGCCATCGCCAGGCTTGGCGGCGGCGCGCTGGTGCCGGCCGAAAAGGCGTTCCGAAGCGGCGACGACAAGACGGCCATAGAGCACTTCGGCCGCGGCGTTCTCGGCGACCGCTATTTCGAGGCATTGTCCGAGGAGCGCTACGCGCAGGTCTGGGAAAACCGCGGCCCCGACCGGGCGCAGGCCTTGCATCACGGATTTCCCGACCTCAGGGGCGATAGGTTCCCGCAGGTCGATGTTCCGGTTCTTCTGGTCGGCGGTGCCGACAGCCCGCGTATCTTCGGCCTGCTGAACGACAGCCTGCTGGCGCGTCTTCCGGTTGCCCGGAAATGCGTGATCGAAAACGCATCACACATCGTTCACGAGGACGCGCCAGAGGCCTTGAACAGGGCGGTCCTGGAGTTCCTTGATGACGTGCGCCAAGGCCTCAGACCCGACCCTGTTCGGCAACAGCCGTCATCGCTCAAAGGCACATGAAGATCGATGTCCCCCGCATGCGTCCGCACGCGCGTTGACACTTAATCCTTTTATATCAGTCTCTTGATCCTCTGTCCCCATGGGGACGCCCCGGCGTGGGGCCGGTCGGGGGCCACGGCCTAGAAGCGGAAGCGTTCGCCCAGATAGACGCGGCGGACGCTCGCATCCTCGACCACCTGCGCCGGGGTGCCGCTCATGATCATGTGCCCGTCATGCAGGATATAGGCGCGGTCGACGATCTCCAGCGTCTCGCGCACGTTGTGGTCGGTGATCAGCACGCCGATGCCGCGGTCCTTCAGGTGCGAAACCAGTGTCCGGATCTCGCCCACCGCGATGGGGTCGACGCCGGCAAAGGGCTCGTCCAGCAGCACGAAGGATGGCTGCGCCGCCAGGCAGCGGGCGATCTCCACACGGCGCCGTTCGCCGCCCGACAGCGACAGCGCCGGTGCTCGCCTGAGATGGGTGATCGAGAACTCGGCCAGAAGCGCGTCCAGCATCTGCTCGCGGCGCTCGTGATCCTTGACCCCCAGTTCCAGCACGGCGCGGATGTTGTTCTCGACGCTGAGGCCGCGGAAGATCGAGGCCTCCTGCGGCAGATAGCCGATGCCCAGCTTGGCGCGGCGGTACATGGGCAGCAGCGTCGCGTCCTCGCCGTCGATCAGCACCGTGCCGGTATCGGGCGTGATCAGCCCGGCGACGGCATAAAAGCAGGTGGTCTTGCCGGCACCGTTGGGGCCGAGAAGCGCCACCACCTCGCCGCGCTTCAGGTCCAGCGAGACGTCGCGCAGGACCGGGCGCTTGTGATAGCTCTTGCCGAGGTTCATCACCTGCAGCCCGCTGCCGCCCTGGGTCACCGAAAGCCCGGCCCGCGCCGCGGCCTCGCCACTGTCTCCGTCGGGCTGTTTCACTGGTCCCCGCCGGGCTGCAGCACCGTCTTGACCCGGCCTTCCATGCGCGCCTCGCCGGTGGCGAGGTCGATCCTGAGCTGCTGGCCGGCGATGGCGTTCTCGCCCTGGGTCAAGAGCACGTCGCCTTCCATGGCCACGTCGCCGGCGGCGACGCTGTAGACGGCGCTTTCCGACTCAGCGGCTTCCTCGCCATTGGTCAGGGTCACGCCGCCAGTGGCCACAATGCGTTCGACCTTGCCCTGGGCGCCGTCTTCGCCGCTGACATAGGTGACGACGATTTCGGCCGCCTGCATCTTCAGCGTGCCCTGGACCACCAGCACGTTGCCCGAGAAGGTGGCGGTGCCGCCGGACTGGCTGAGCGACAGGCTGTCGGCGTTGATCTCGACCGGTTGCGTGGGATCCTGCCTCAGCCCGCCAAAGCTGACGCTGGTGCCCTGTGCCGCCGCCAGTCCCGGAAGCGCCATGGCCAGCGCCACTGCCACCGCCCGGCCGAACCCGTTCACCCTCACCCTCACGCCCCGACCCCTTCGCTTCACTCGGTCGCCGGAAGATAGGTCACACTGACCCCGCCCGCAAAGCTTATCCGCCGGTTGCCGCCGACCGCTTCCGGCGCGTCCCCGTCGGGGGCGATGGTCAGCGTATCGGCGCGGATACGCCCGGCGGGCCCGTCGGCCTCGACCGCGCCGCTGGCGACGATGGTGGCGCTGCCGAGCTGGGCGTCGATCCGGTCGGCGCTGGCGGTGTAGCCGTCCGAGGTGAGCAGCTTGACGCCGGTCTCCAGCGTCAGCGTCTGCGACTGCCGGTCGAAGACCGCCGCCTCGGCGGCAAGCCGGATGGTGCGCCCGCCCACCTCCTCGATCGTGCCCGAAAGCGCCGTGGCGGTGAACTGCTGCATGGTGTCGTCGGCCGGCAGCACCGAATCGGCGGTAAAGGCATAGCGGTCGCCGGCCCGGGTCGAGCCGGAGAGTTGCGGATTGGTCAGCCGCACGCCGTCGCCCAGGGCGGCCAGGTCGGTACCGGTGAAGAACAGCCCGCCCTCCAGCTCGTCGTCGCGCTCCAGAAGGAACACCAGCGCCAGCATGACCACCGCCGCCGCCGGCAGGGCCACCTTCAGGATGGCGACGAAGCGCGAATAGGGACCGGGCGAGTGGCGGCGCATGGCCTAGCCCAGGCCGGCCCGCAGGAGGTCGTGCAGATGCAGGACGCCAAGCGGTGCGCCGCTCTGCGGGTCGACCACGAACAGGCAGGTGATCCGCCGCCCGGGCGTGTTCATGATCCCCAGCGCCTCGCTGGCCAGCCGGCCGGGCTGCACCGTTCGCGGGTCGCGGGTCATGACCTCGCCGGCGGTGCGGCCCATCAGCCCGTCGAGATTGCGCCGCAGGTCGCCGTCGGTGATGATCCCGGCCAGGCGACCGGCCTCGACCACACCGGTGACGCCAAAGCTCTTGCGGGTCATCTCGATCAGCACTTCCGGCATCGCGGTGTCCGGGGCGACCAGCGGCATCGCCTCGCCGCCATGCATCAGCTCCTCGACATGGGCCAGCCGCGCCCCCAGCATGCCGCCCGGGTGGTAGGTCTTGTAGTCGTCGGGGCTGAAGCGCCGCCGCTCCATCATCGCCACCGCCAGCGCGTCGCCCAGCGCCAGCGTCATCGTGGTCGAGGTGGTCGGCGCCAGCCCGTTCGGGCAGGCCTCGGGCGCTTCAGGCAGGCAGATGGCGACGTCGGCCTGCCGCAGAAGCGTGCTGTCGCGGCGCCCGGCGACGCCGATCAGCGGGATCGCAAAGCGCCGGGCATAGGCGAGGATCGCGGCCAGTTCCGGCGTTTCGCCCGAATTCGACAGCAGCAGCACCACGTCGCCGCGGGCGATCATGCCGAGATCGCCGTGGCTGGCCTCGCCGGGATGGACGAACTGCGCTGGGGTGCCGGTCGAGGCGAAGGTGGCGGCGATCTTGCGCCCCACATGGCCCGACTTGCCCATGCCGCCGACGATGATCCGCCCCTTGGCCGCCAGCATCGTCTCCACCGCCGCGGCGAAGCTGCCGTCGAGCGTCGCCGCAAGCGCGCTCAGCGCTGCCGCCTCGATCTTCAGCACCCGGGCGCCGCTGTCGATCAGCGCGCGGTCGCCGCCGCCGTCGCGTGCGTCAATGGGCAAGGATGTCGGGATCGTCATAGCCAAGAAGGTCCAGCGCCGCCCGCGTCGGCAGGAAGGCAAAACAGGCGGCGGCAATCTCCGTCCGTCCCTCGCGGGCAAGAAGCGGATCCAGCTTCGCCTTCAGCGCATGCAGGTGCAGGACGTCCGAGGCGGCGTATTCCAGTTGCGCTTCGGTCAGCGTCTCCGCCCCCCAGTCCGAGCTCTGCTGCTGTTTGGAGATGTCGATGCCAAGAAGGTCGCCAAGCAGGTATTTCAGCCCCTGCCGGTCGGTATAGGTGCGGACCAGTTTGGCGGCGATCTTGGTGCAGTAGACAGGCGTCGTGGCGACCCCGAAGGCGTGCAGGAACGCGGCGACATCGAACCGCGCGAAGTGGAACAGCTTGAGCTGCGCCGGGTTGGTCAGCAGCCGCGTCAGGTTGGGCGCCTCGGTCTGGCCCCTGGCGATCTGCACCAGATGGGCGTCACCGTCACCGGCGGACAGTTGCACCAGGCACAGGCGGTCGCGATGCGGGTTCAGCCCCATCGTCTCGCTGTCGACGGCCACGACAGGCCCGAGGTCGAGCCCGGCGGGCAGGTCGCCCTTGTGCAGATGGATGGTCATCGCCCCCGCTCTCCGTCTTCGGCCACGCCGCTGCGAACGGTCCGGCGGACGGGATCTGGCGCCAGGCAAAGACCCGACATCCCCTCTCATGGCCGATCATTGAAGCCAACAACCTACTAGCTGGCAAGCATGGGGACGGACAAGGCCTTTGGCGTTGACGGCCGGTCGGCTCTGCGAGGCGGCCGTCCCCGGCATCGTCGCGGACAAGGCGAGGCACCGCGAAGGCAGCGCGCCTGCGACACGGCTTCCGGCCATGGCCGCGCAACGCCACCGCGCCCGGGAGCCTGAAGGTGAACTGACTTTGAAGAGTTGGTGCCCAGGAGAAGACTCGAACTTCCACTCCCTTGCGGGAACTGGCACCTGAAGCCAGCGCGTCTACCAATTCCGCCACCTGGGCAGGTGTCGTTGGAAAGCGGCACGTATAGCGACGCCCGGTGGCTGTCAACAGCTTGTTGCGACCGCTCGGCCCAAAGGGCCGGCCATTGCCGCCGACGGCGCGACTACCGGCCGCGGCGCTGGTCGGGATGCATGCTCTTGCCCAGGATGTGGTCGCTTTGCCGGATCACGTGGCGGCTGGTGCCGACGATCAGCGGATCGGGCGGGATGGCGACATCCGGGTTGCGATCCGGGTAGGGCAGCGAATCGAGGAAGTGCCGCATGCAGTTCAGCCGTGCCCGCTTCTTGTCGTTCGACTTGACGATGGTCCAGGGCGCGTCGGCGGTGTCGGTGTAGAAGAACATCGCCTCCTTCGCCTCGGTATAGTCGTCCCACTTGTCCAGCGACTGGCGGTCGATCGGCGACAGCTTCCATTTCTTCAAGGGCTCGTTCTCGCGCGCGGCGAAGCGCCGGCGCTGCTCGGCCTGGGTGACCGAGAACCAGTACTTGAACAGCCAGATGCCCGAGCGCACCAGCATCCGCTCCAGTTCCGGTGTCTGGCGCATGAATTCCAGATAGTCGGTGGGGGTGCAGAACCCCATCACCCGCTCGACGCCGGCGCGGTTGTACCAGGAGCGGTCGAAAAGCACGACCTCGCCGGTGGTCGGCAGATGCTCGACATAGCGCTGGAAGAACCACTGGCCGCGCTCGCGGTCGCCGGGCTTGTCCAGGGCCACGACCCGGGCGCTGCGGGGATTGAGATGCTCCATGAACCGCTTGATGGTGCCGCCCTTGCCGGCGGCGTCGCGGCCTTCGAACAGGATCACGATCTTCTGGCCGGTGGCGCGCACCCAGTCCTGGACCTTCAGAAGCTCGATCTGAAGTTCGGCCTTCTGGGCCTCGTAGTCCCGGCGCGCGATCTTGCGGCGATACGGGTAGCGGCCGGACTCGAACAGCTCCCGGACATTGGCCTGGGTGACCGCCGGCGTGGCAGGGGGCGTGGCGGGCGGCGTCGCGGCCTTCGAGGCCGGGGCGGTCGCCGGCGCCCCGGCGTCGGTTGCCCCGCCCTCCGTGGGCTGCGGCGCGGCGTCGGTCCCGGTGGATGTCTTGGCGTCCATGCTGACCTCATCTTGGTTGCGGCCGGATTCGCCCAGACTAGGCCCGGGCGGTTTATCCGCCCTTGATGCGGGTCAATTCCGCGTCGCCGTCCGGCCGCGCCGCCCGGCTCCGGGGCTAGCCAGATAACCAATCCATTTCAACAGCTTGGCGGAAATTGGCGCCCATATCGTCCAACCCCATGCCAACAGAAGGAGAAATGGCATGACGATTCGGATCCACGGTTTTGCCCAGTCCACCTACGTGCGCACCGTTCGCATGGCGGCAATCGAGAAGGGGCTGTCCCACGAACTGGTGCCGCTGGCCTATCACCAGCCGGCGCATTTCGCGCTGCATCCGTTCGGCAAGATGCCGGTGCTGACCCACGACGGCACCACCGTCTACGAGACGCTGGCGATCCTCGACCATCTCGACGGTCTTGCCGGGCCGCGCCTGATCCCGGCCGATCCGGCCGCGCGGGTACCGGTCAGCACCGTCATCTCGGCCGCCATCGACTATGCCTACCGGCAGGTGGTGCATGGCGACGCCGAGGCCGCGGCGCCGGTCTTCGACTGGCTCGAAGCACGGCTCGACGGGCAGGCATGGCTTGCCGGCGCCGCGCTGACCGCGGCCGATCTTTTCCTTGCACCCATGCTGGCCTACCATTTCGCCGAGCATGGCCGGGCCGCCCTGGACAGCCGGCCCCGGCTGGCCGGATGGTACCAGCGCATCGCGGCGCGGCCCAGCTTCGAACAGACGGCGGCGATGGAGGGCGCGGCATGAACGACACGGCCGGGAAAGACCTGATCTCGGCGGCGCAGGCGGGCGACAGGCCCGCCTTCGACCGGCTGGCGCAGGGCGCGCGGCGCCGGCTCGACGCCTATCTGTGGCGCATGGTCGGCCAGCGCGAGGATTGCGAGGACCTGGCCCAGGCGGCGCTGATGAAGGCGTGGGCGGGGATCGGCAGCTTCGACGGTCGCTCGTCCTTCGCGACCTGGCTTCTGGCCATCGCCCACCGGCTGGCGGTGGATCATTTGCGCGGGCGCCGGCGCTGGCGCCGTGAAAGCCAGATCGCCTATGCCAACCAGTGCGCCGGCAACGAGGCGTGGCAGGGCGAGATCATGGCGGTGCTGGCCGAGCCCGACTTCGCCTTCGATGCGCGCGAGCATGTCGCCTACTGCTTCGTCTGCCTCGGCCGCTCGCTGCCACCGGACGAGCAGGCGGCGCTGGTCCTGCGCGACGTGATGGAGTTCAGCGCCCGCGAGGCGGCGGACGTGCTCGGGACCTCGGACTCGGTGCTGCGCCACCGGCTGGCGGCGGCGCGGCGGGCGATGGAAGAGCGCTACGAGGGGCTGTGCGCGCTGGTCTCCAAGACCGGCATGTGCCGCCAGTGCAGCGGCATCGGCGAGGCGGCAAGGGCGGTCGGCGGCAAGGCGTTGCCGCTGCCGGATATCGACGGTTTCGCTGCCCGCCTGGCGGTGGTGCGCGGAACCGATCCGGCGGCGCGGCGGAACCGGGCGCTGCACGAGGTGTTCTTCCGCCGCACCGCCGAGGTCGAGGCGGCTGGCGTCGGCGCCACGGTTCCCGACGACTGCAGCTAGGCGGTGAAGTTGCGGCTGCGCGCCGCAGGCGGCTTGTCTGAAAGGCGCGCCGCCTGTATCAGACCCTCAGCAGGCAACCATGGAGTGACCGCCATGCAGGCTCTGAGCGGCGCACCGATCGTCACCATCTTCGGCGGGTCCGGCTTTGTCGGCCGCTATATCGCACGGCGCATGGCCCAGAAGGGCTGGCGGGTGCGCGTTGCCACCCGGCGCCCGAACGAGGCGCTGTTCGTGCGTACCTACGGTGTCGTCGGGCAGGTAGAGCCGGTGCTGGCCAACATCCGCGACGATGCCAGCGTGGCGGCGGCGGTGGCCGGTGCCACGGCGGTGGCCAATTGTGTCGGCACCTTCGACAAGTCGGGCGCCAACAGTTTCGATGCGGTGCAGGTCCAGGGCGCGGCCCGCGTGGCCAAAGCGGCGGCGGCTGCCGGCGTCAAGCGCCTGGTGCAGATTTCCGCCATCGGCGCCGACCCCGAGGCCGACAGCCTTTACGCCCGCTCCAAGGGCGAGGGCGAGGCGGCGGTAAAGGCGGCCTTCCCCGGCGCGGTCATCCTGCGTCCCTCGATCGTCTTCGGGTCCGAGGATCAGTTCTTCAACCGCTTCGCTGCGATCAGCCGCCTCTCCATGGTGCTGCCGGTGATCGGTGCCGAGACCAGGTTCCAGCCGGTCTGGGTCGATGACGTGGCCGCCGCCGCCGAAAAGGCGCTGCTGGGCGAGGCCGGGCCCGGTGTCTACGAACTCGGCGGACCCGAGGTTGCCAGCTTCCGCAAGCTTCTGGAGCGGATGCTGGGTGTCATTCGCCGCCGCCGCGCCATCGTGGCGCTGCCGTTCTGGCTGGCGGGATTTCAGGGCAAGCTCTTCGATCTGACCGCCACGGTGACGGGCGGGCTGGTCTCGATGCCCTGGACCGAGGACCAGGTGAGGTCGCTGCGCCACGACAACGTGGTGTCGCCGGGCGCGCGGGGCCTTGCCGATCTCGGCATCGAGCCGATGGCCATGGGCGCGCTTCTGGACGGCTACCTCGAACCCTACCGGCCGCAGGGTGAATTCACCGCGCTCACGGCGTCGGCCCGCAACATGCGTGCGCGCTAGCAGCACGCATTCCGGACATTTTGAATGACAGATCAGACCACGCTCGTGGCGCTCATCCTCGGCTTGCTCGAGGGGCTGACCGAGTTCATCCCCGTATCGTCCACCGGGCATATCCTGCTGGCCGGGCACTTCATGGGATTCCACAGCGCCGGCAAGACCTTCGAGGTGGTGATCCAGCTTGGCGCCATCGTCGCCATCCTGGGCGTCTATTTCGGCAAGCTGCTGGGCGTCGCCCGCGCCTTTCCCAGCGACCCGAACGCGCGCCGCTTCGTCGCCTCGGTGCTGATCGCCTTCGCGCCGGCGGTGGTGATCGGCGTCCTGGCGCATGATTTCATCAAGACCGTGCTGTTCGAGACCCCGGTGCTGATCGCCATCATGCTGATCCTCGGCGGCGTGGTCCTTATCCTGGTCGACCGGCTGCCGGTGAAGAACCTGCACACCGATGCGATGCGGTTTCCGCTGGGCCTGTCGCTGGCCATCGGCTTCTTCCAGTGCCTGGCCATGGTTCCGGGCGTGTCGCGCTCCGGCGCCACCATCGTCGGGGCGCTCCTGATGGGCGCCGACAAGCGCTCGGCGGCGGAATTCTCGTTCTTCCTGTCGATGCCGACCATGGCCGGGGCCTTCGCCTACGACCTCTACAAGAACCGCGAGCTTCTGGACGCGAGCGCCATGGGTCAGATCGCCGTGGGCTTCGTGGCCGCCTTCGTGGCTGCCGTTCTGGTGGTGCGCTGGCTGCTCGGCTACGTCTCGAAGCATGGCTATGCGCTCTTCGGCTGGTGGCGAATCGCGGTGGGAACGGCGGCGCTTGCGGGACTTGCCCTGACCTGAGTCGGCGCCCAATAGGTACCATATACTGACCTAAAAACTGCTGAGAAACCCATCAGCGCTGTGGAAATCTTCGCCACATCGCATATTAGGTCAGCATATATGCCTTTTCTTCCCGGAACGGTTCGGTTATTGCGCTCCGAAGCGCGGTTTGCAACGCGCCGGTGCGAGACGCTGCAACCAAACGACATTAACTATCGACCGGCCGCATCCCCAGGCCGGCCCCCGCGGGAGGATGGCAATGGCGCAAAGCCCGATGCTGAAGTTCGTCGATGTCGCCCGGGACATGCCGGAAAAGCGCGTCGCCGATGAGCGCCGCGGCGATTTCGACGAGATCTATCGCGAATATGCCGGTGCCAAGGCGCAGGAGCAGGCCGGCCGCTGCTCGCAATGCGGCGTGCCCTACTGCCAGACCCATTGCCCGCTGCACAACAATATCCCCGACTGGCTGCGGCTGACCGCCGAGGGACGCCTCGAGGAGGCCTACGAGATCAGCCAGGCCACCAACACATTCCCCGAGATCTGCGGCCGCATCTGCCCGCAGGACCGGCTGTGCGAGGGCAACTGCGTCATCGAGCAATCGGGCCATGGCACCGTCACCATCGGCTCGGTCGAGAAGTACATCACCGATACCGCCTTCGAGAACGGCTGGGTAAAGCCGATCCGGGCGCATAGCGAACGGCCCGAGAGCGTCGGCATCATCGGTGCCGGGCCGGCCGGGCTGGCCGCCGCCGACACGCTGCGCCGCCAGGGGGTGCAGGTGACCGTCTACGACCGCTACGACAGGGGCGGCGGGTTGCTGACCTACGGCATTCCCGGCTTCAAGCTGGAAAAGCCCATCGTCATGCGGCGGATGGAGCAGCTCAAGGAGGGCGGCGTCACCTTCGTCGCCAACTGCGATGTCGGCAGCACCATCAGCTTCGCCGACCTGCGCGGCAGCCACGACGCGGTGCTGATCGCCACCGGCGTCTACAAGAGCCGCGATCTCGGTGGCCCCGGCGTCGGGCTGAAGGGCATCGTGCGGGCCATCGACTACCTCACCGCGTCGAACCGCAAGGGCTTTGGCGACAAGGTTCCGGAATTCGACTCCGGCGAGCTGAACGCCGAGGGCAAGCGCGTCATCGTCATCGGCGGCGGCGACACGGCCATGGACTGCGTGCGCACCGCGGTGCGCCAGGGTGCGGTCAGCGTCAAGTGCCTCTACCGCCGCGACCGCGCCAACATGCCGGGCAGCCAGCGCGAGGTCGCCAACGCCGAGGAGGAGGGCGTCGAGTTCGTTTGGCTGACGGCGCCCAAGGGGTTCCTGGGCCACGAGACGGTCTCCGGCGTCCGCGTCGGCCGCATGCGCCTCGGCGCGCCCGATGCCTCGGGCCGGCAGGCCCCGGAAGACATCCCCGGCGCCGACTATACCGAGGATGCCGAACTGGTCATCCAGGCACTGGGCTTCGAGCCCGAGGACCTGCCGACGCTGTGGGACACGCCCGGACTGGCGGTGACCCGCTGGGGCACCGTGCGGGCGCATTTCGCCTCCAAGGAAACCGCGCTCGAGGGCGTCTATGCCGCCGGCGACATCGTCCGCGGCGCCAGCCTGGTGGTCTGGGCGATCCGCGACGGCCGCGAGGCGGCGGAATCGATCCTCGCCTATCTCGACCGCCGCGCCGCTGTGGCCGCGCAATGACCATGCCCGAACCCCGAAGCGGCGGCTGCCTCTGCGGCGCGGTGCGCTATGTCCTGCGCAACGCGCCGGACAGCTTCGGCGCCTGCCACTGCACCATGTGCCAGCGGATCAGCGGCGGCGTGAACCTTTCCTTCGCGATACCGGCGGATGAGATCGAGATTTCCGGGCAGGGCGCGGTGCGCAGCTACCAGTCCTCGGCCGAGGCGGCGCGGTCGTTCTGCGGCACCTGCGGTGCGAACCTGTGGTATCGCGCCACCACGCCTGCCCCGAGGCCGCACGACTATCACGTCGCCTTCGGCAGCCTGGACGACAAGTCGGGGATGCGCTTCACCTCGGAGATCTGCATCGACACCAAGCCCGATGCCTACGCCTTCGCCGGCGAGCGGATCCGCAAGACCAGCGAAGAGGTGCTGGGATGACCGAGCGGACCGGACAATGCCTCTGCGGCGCGGTGCGCTTCACCGCGGCCGAGTTCGGCAATTTCGGCGTCTGCCACTGCAAGATGTGCCAGCGCTGGGCCGGCTCGGCGCTGTTCGGGGTCACCGTGCCCGAAGCTGCGATGCGGATCGAGGGCGCCGAGAACATCGGCACCATCCGGTCCTCGGACTGGGCATCGCGCAACTGGTGCACGAAATGCGGCTCGCCGCTCTGGTACCGCTACGACCCGAACAACACCGGCGGTGGTGACTACGAGGTCGCCATCGGCCTTTTCGACGACGGCAACGGGCTGGAACTGGTGCGCGAGATCTTCATCGACCAGAAGCCCGACAGCTTTGCCATCGCCGGCGAACACCAGCGCCTGACCCGGGCCGAGACCCTGGCCCGCTACGGCGTTACCACGGAAGGAGCCTGACATGACCAAGTACGACGCGACCTGGGCCGACCGTCAGGAGAAGCTGCGCGACGATCTTGATGCCAACGGCCTCTATCGCAAGGAGGACGAGCATTCCTCCTGCGGCGTCGGCCTGGTGGTCGCCATCGACGGCAAGCCGCGCCGCCAGGTGGTCGCTGCCGGCATCACCGCGCTCAAGGCGGTCTGGCACCGCGGCGCCGTGGACGCCGACGGCAAGACCGGCGACGGCGCCGGGCTGCACGTGCAGATCCCGTTCCCGTTCTTCGAGGACCAGATCCTGCGCACCGGCCACGATCCCCACGAGACGCTGATGGCCGTGGGCATGATCTTCCTGCCGCGCACCAACTTCGCCGCGCAGGAGACCTGCCGCACCATCGTCGAGACCGAAGTCCTGAGGATGGGCTATTACATCTATGGCTGGCGCCACGTGCCGGTGGACATCTCGGTCCTCGGCGAGAAAGCCAACGCCACCCGGCCCGAGATCGAGCAGATCCTGATTTCCAACGTCAAGGGCGTGGACGAGGAGACCTTTGAGCGCGAGCTCTACGTCATTCGCCGCCGCATCGAGAAGGCGGTCACCGCCCAGGCGATTCACGGCATGTATGTCTGCTCGCTGTCGTGCCGGTCGATCATCTACAAGGGGATGATGCTGGCCGAGCAGGTGGCCGAGTTCTATCCCGACCTCAAGGACGAGCGCTTCGAGAGCGCCTTTGCCATCTATCACCAGCGCTATTCCACCAACACCTTCCCGCAATGGTGGCTGGCGCAGCCCTTCCGCATGCTCGCCCATAACGGCGAGATCAACACCCTGAAGGGCAACCTGAACTGGATGCGGAGCCACGAGATCCGCATGGCGTCGAACTATTTCGGCGAGTACGGCGACGACATCAAGCCGATCGTCATGCCGGGCTCGTCGGATTCCGCCGCGCTCGACTCGGTGTTCGAGGTGCTGGTCCGCGCCGGGCGCTCTGCGCCCATGGCCAAGACCATGCTGGTGCCCGAGGCGTGGTCGAAGACCGCGACCAAGATGCCGCAGTCGTGGCAGGACATGTACGCCTATTCCAACTCGGTGATGGAGCCCTGGGACGGACCGGCGGCGCTGGCCATGACCGATGGCCGCTGGGTCTGCGCCGGGCTCGACCGCAACGGGCTCCGGCCGCTGCGCTACGTGGTCAGCGGTGACGGGCTGGTGGTGGCCGGGTCCGAGGCCGGCATGGTGCCGGTGGACGAGATGCACGTGATCGAGAAGGGCG
Source organism: Paracoccaceae bacterium (assembly GCA_050299555.1). Taxonomy (GTDB): domain Bacteria; phylum Pseudomonadota; class Alphaproteobacteria; order Rhodobacterales; family Rhodobacteraceae; genus JBNKWA01. The sequence goes on from JBNKWA010000070.1 coordinate 32,582, forward strand.
CGCTCGGCCCCGGTCAGATGCTGGCCGTCGATATGGGCTCGGGCACGCTTTACCACGATTCCGAGCTGAAGGACCTGATGGCGGCGTCGCGGCCGTTCGGCGACTGGGTGAATTCGATCACCGAGCTCGACATCCTAACCGAGGATGCCGCCGAGACCGCGATCAATACCGGCGAGGAGTTGCGCCGTCGCCAGATCGCCGCCGGCTATTCGGTCGAGGATCTTGAGATGATCCTCGCGCCCATGGTCGAGGATGCCAAGGAAGCCATCGGCTCCATGGGCGACGACACGCCGCCGGCGGTCCTCAGCGGCAAGTACCGGCCGCTCAGCCACTATTTCCGGCAGAACTTCAGCCAGGTCACCAACCCGCCCATCGACCCCTTGCGCGAGCATCGGGTGATGAGCCTGAAGACCCGGTTCGGCAATCTCAAGAACGTCCTCGACGAGGATAACAGCCAGACCGAGATCCTGACGCTGGACAGCCCGTTCGTGTCGAACGGCCAGTTCGCGGTGATGCAGGCGCGGCTTGGCGAACAGGCCAAGGTGCTCGACTGCACCTTCCCGGTCAGCAGCGCCCAGGGCGCCCTGGGCGAGGCGCTGGCCCGCATCCGGGCCGAGGCCGAGGAGGCGGTGCGCGCCGGTGCCAACCACATCATCATGACCGACGAGCTGCAGTCGGCGGACAACGTCCCGGTGCCGATGATCCTGGCCACCTCGGCGGTGCATTCCTGGCTGACCCGCAAGGGGCTGAGGACCTTCTGCTCGCTCAACGTGCGCTCCGCCGAATGCATCGACCCGCACTACTTCGCCGTGCTGATCGGCGTCGGTGCCACCACGGTCAACGCCTACCTGGCCCAGGACACCATCGCCGACCGGATCGGCCGGGGCCTCTTGAAGATGACCCTGGCCGAGGCGGTGGCGCGCTACCGCGAAGCCATCAACCAGGGCCTCTTGAAGATCATCTCCAAGATGGGCATCTCGGTGATCTCGTCCTATCGCGGCGGCATGAACTTCGAGGCCATCGGGCTGTCGCGCGCCATGGTGGCCGAGTACTTCCCCGGCATGACCAGCCGCATCTCGGGCATCGGCATCGCCGGCCTGCAGCGGCAGATCGAGGCCGCGCATACCCGCGGCTGGCGCAAGGCGGACAACGTGCTGCCCATCGGCGGCCTCTACAAGGCCCGGCGCACCGGCGAGACCCACGCCTGGGGCGCCAACGCCATGCATGTGCTGCAATCGGCTTGCGACCGCGGTTCCTACGAGCTGTGGCAGCAGTATTCGACGATGATGCAGTCGCAGCCGCCGATCAACCTGCGCGACCTGCTGGACTTCAAGCCGGTGGCCAAGCCGGTGCCGCTGGACGAGGTGGAATCGATCACCGCGATCCGCAAGCGCTTCGTCACCCCGGGCATGTCGCTCGGGGCGCTCAGCCCCGAGGCGCACAAGACCCTGAACATCGCCATGAACCGGATCGGCGCCAAGTCGGATTCCGGCGAGGGCGGCGAGGACCCGGCGCATTTCCACGCCATGCCGAACGGCGACAACGCCAGCGCCAAGATCAAGCAGGTGGCCTCGGGCCGGTTCGGGGTGACGGCCGAATACCTCAACCAGTGCGAAGAGCTGGAGATCAAGGTCGCCCAGGGTGCCAAGCCCGGCGAGGGCGGGCAGCTGCCCGGCATCAAGGTGACCGAGCTGATCGCGCGGCTTCGCCACTCCACCCCCGGCGTGACGCTGATCTCGCCGCCGCCGCACCACGACATCTACTCGATCGAGGATCTGGCGCAGCTGATCTACGACCTCAAGCAGATCAACCCGCGCGCCAAGGTGACCGTCAAGCTGGTGGCCCAGTCGGGCGTCGGCACCATCGCCGCCGGCGTCGCCAAGGCCAAGGCCGACGTGATCCTGATCTCGGGCCATGTGGGCGGCACCGGCGCCAGCCCGCAGACCTCGATCAAGTATGTCGGCCTGCCCTGGGAGATGGGGCTGACCGAGGCGCACCAGGTGCTGGCGATGAACAACCTGCGCGAACGGGTGACGCTTCGGACCGATGGCGGCCTGCGCACCGGCCGCGACATCGTCATCGCCGCGATGATGGGGGCCGAGGAATTCGGCATCGGTACCGCGGCGCTGATCGCCATGGGCTGCATCATGGTGCGCCAGTGCCACTCCAACACCTGCCCGGTGGGTGTCTGCACCCAGCGCGAGTCGCTGCGCGAGAAGTTCACCGGCACCGCCGACAAGGTGGTGAACCTGATCAGCTTCTATGCCCAGGAGGTGCGCGAGGTGCTGGCCTCGGTCGGTGCCCGCACGCTCAACGAGGTGATCGGCCGTGCCGACCTGCTGACCCAGGTCAGCCGCGGCGCCGAGCATCTCGACGATCTCGACCTCAACCCGCTCTTGATCAGCGTCGTCGACTCGCAGGGTACCCGCTACGACCGGGCCAAGGCACGCAACGAGGTGCCCGACACCCTCGACGCCCAGATCATCAACGACGGCCAGCCGTTCTTCCGCGACGGCGAGAAGATGCAGCTGAGCTATGCGGTGCAGAACACCGACCGCACCATCGGCGCCCGGGTCTCGAGCCATATCGTGCAGCGCTTCGGCATGAACAACGAGCTGCAGGCCGACCACCTGACGGTCAAGCTGCAGGGCTCGGCCGGGCAGTCGCTGGGCGCCTTCGGGGCGCCGGGGCTCAAGATCGAGGTGGCCGGCGATGCCAACGACTATGTCGGCAAGGGGCTGTCGGGGGCGACGATCGTGGTCCGGCCGCGCCTCGGCTCGCCGCTGAAGCCCGAGGACAACACCATCATCGGCAACACCGTGCTTTACGGCGCCACCGACGGCATTCTCTACGCCAACGGCCGGGCGGGCGAGCGCTTCTGCGTGCGCAATTCCGGCGCCAAGGTGGTGGTCGAGGGCTGCGGGTCCAACGGCTGCGAGTACATGACCGGCGGAAGGGCGGTGATCCTCGGCCGGATCGGCGACAATTTCGGTGCCGGCATGACCGGCGGCATGGCCTGGATCTTTGACGAGGACAGCGACGCCCAGACCCGGATGAACGGCGAGACCATCGTCGCCGTGCCGGTGCAGTCGGCGCATTGGGAAGGCGAGTTGAAGCGGCTGGTCGAGGCCCATGTCCGCGAGACCGGCAGCCCCAAGGCGGCCGAGATCCTGCGCACCTGGGAGGACTCGCTGCCGCGCTTCCTGCAGATCTGCCCCAAGGAGATGCTGTCGCGTCTCGCCCATCCGCTCTCGGACAGCCGCCAGGCCGTCCCGGCGGAATAGCCGGGTTCGCGGGCGGCGGCGGACTTGCCGTGGTCGCCCCGATCCCCGAGCGTCCGGGCCCATGCGGCGGATTCTGAAAGACGGTCTGGCGGGTCTGCGCCGCCGGCGCCGCCGACGCCGCCGCAAGGGCGGGCCGCTGCGCCGGGTCCTGCGCTGGACCGGCCGGGCCTTGCTGGCCTTCCTGTTGCTGGTGCTGCTGCTGCGCTTCGTCAATCCGCCGCTCAACCTCTACCAGGCGCAGGAATGGTGGCGGCTGGGGCATATCGAGCGTGACTGGGTCCGGCTGTCGGCGCTGCCGCCGGCGGTGCCGCTCAGCGCCGCCGCGGCCGAGGACGCCCGGTTCTGCGCCCATTGGGGTTTCGATCTTGCCGCGATCCAGGCGGCGCTCAGCGATGGCGCCACCCGCGGGGCATCGACGATCAGCCAGCAGACCGCCAAGAACGTGTTTCTCTGGCAGGGGCGCAGCTGGGTCCGCAAGGGGCTGGAGGCGGCGTTGACGCCGGTGATCGAGCTTCTCTGGGGCAAGCGCCGGATCATGGAAGTCTATCTCAACGTCGCCGAGTTCGACGAGGGCGTGTTCGGCGTCGGCGCCGCCGCGCGGCATTATTTCGGCGTCGCGGCGGGTGATCTGACGCCGGCCCAGGCGGCCCGGCTGATGGCGGTGCTGCCCGACCCCAAGGACCGCTCCGCCAGCCGCCCCTCGGCCGGGGTGCAGCGCCGGGCACGCGCCATTTCGGCGGGCGCCGAGACCATCAGGGCCGAGGGCCGGGGCGCCTGCTTTTTGAACTGACCGGTGCCCGCGCCCCAAAGGACCGGATTCCGGTGCCCCCGAAGGCATGTCGGCGCGCGCCCAGCCTCGCGGCCCGCGCCCCATCGGGGCCGGCGCGTCGCCGGAAGGGTTAAGAAGTGTTACGTCCCCACACGTTATTCAATTATTACAACAGGTTAGTCATGCGTCCCCATGGGGACGGGTGCGGCGACCGGGGCGGGTCCGCGGGCCGGCTATCCGCCCCCGGGATGTCCCCGAAAATGTGTCCCCACGGGAAATCGCGCAATTCCAGACACTTGACCCCCCGTCCCCATGGGGACGTCCTGGCGGACTTTCTGACCCCGACCGGCGCACGGACCGGCGTCCCCAAAACCGTCCCCACGGGATTTCTCGCGATTCCAGTGACCCCCCGTCCCCTTGGGGACACTCGGGCAGCCCACCTGAACCCGGCCAGCGCCCGACCCGGCGTCCCCAAAACCGTCCCCACGGGATTGCGTGCGATTCCAGGCTGTTGACCCCCCGTCCCCATGGGGACGCCGGGACGGCGCCTCAGTTTCCGTCACCCAGCAGCATCGCCGCCCGCTCGCGCGGCAGGATCAGGTTCTGGCGGCCGACATCGGCCAGCCGGGTCTCGCCGCAGAAGGCCATGGAAAGGTCGAGCTCGTTCCTGATGATCTCCAGCGCCCGGCTCACGCCGGCCTCGCCCATCGCCCCGAGCCCGTAGATGAAGGCGCGGCCGACATAGACGCCCCGGGCGCCCAGCGCGACGGCCTTCAGCACGTCCTGGCCCGAGCGGATGCCGCCATCCATGTGCACCTCGATCCGGTCGCCGACGGCGTCGACGATGCCCGGCAGCGCCTCGATCGAGGAAAGCGCCCCGTCGAGCTGGCGCCCGCCATGGTTCGACACGATCAGCGCGTCGGCGCCGGACTTGACCGCAAGCTCGGCGTCCTCGGGGTCCATGATCCCCTTCAGGATCAGCTTGCCGCCCCAGCGGTCCTTGATCCAGGCGATGTCGTCCCAGTTCAGGCTGGGATCGAACTGGTTGGCCCAGCGGGTCAGCGATGCGGTGTCGGTGACGTCCTTCACGTGGCCGACGACATTGCCGAAGCTGCGGTTGCTGGTCCCCAGCATCCCCAGTCCCCAGCGCCACTTGGTGGCGAGGTCCAGCAGCACCGGCAGCGTCGGCCTGGGCGGCACCGACAGCCCGTTCTTGAGGTCCTTGTGGCGCTGGCCGAGGATCTGCAGGTCCAGCGTCAGCACCAGCGCCGAGCAGCCGGCCGCCTTGGCCCGGTCGATCATTCCCCGGGCGAAGTCGCGGTCACGCATCACGTAGAGCTGGAACCAGAAAGGCTTGTCCACCTTCTCGGCCACCGCCTCGACCGAGCAGATGCTCATGGTCGACAGCGTGAACTGGCAGCCGAACGCATGGGCGGCGCGGCAGGCGAGGATCTCGCCATCGGCGTGCTGCATGCCTGTGGACCCGACCGGCGCCAGCGCCACCGGCATGGTCAGCGTCTCGCCGACCATCGGCATGGCCAGCGACCGCCCCTCCATGTTGCGAGCCACCTTCTGGCGCAGGCGGATCCTGGCGAAGTCGGCCTCGTTGGCGTGATAGGTCTGCTCGGTCCAGGAGCCGCAATCGGCGTAGTCGTAGAACATCCGTGGCACCCGGCGGCGGGCAAGCTGGCGCAAGTCCTCGATATTGGTGATGACGGGCATCGGCTGACTCACCCCCTTCGTACTACGGCCATTCTCTAGACCGCAGTATTGGATCGCCAGTGGCGGCGCAAACGCTACTGCGCGGCGAAGGCGGCGATCTCGTCCGGGCCGCAGGTGGCAGCGCTGAAACAGGCCAGCATGGCGGCCTGCTGTGCCTCGGTGGGATTGGCCTTCAGCGGTCCGCCACAGGGGCCGAGCGTCAGGGCAAGGTCGTTGCCGTCGCGGGCGATGAACATCATGGAAGGCGTGTCTTCGGCGGGGAACTCGCCGCACCACATGCCGGTGCAGGTGACCTTGACCCGGACCGGCACCCGGTGGGTCTCGCCCAGGCCCGTCTGCGAAAGGAACTGGCCGGTAAACGTGTACGGTGCCGAGACGCCGCCTTCGACATTCTGGTTCTCGGGCGTCCGCTCGGGGATCGGCGGCAATGCCACGTCCGCCTTCAGCGTGCCTAGCACGGCGAAATATTCACCAGGCTGCTCGTCGAGTCGGTTGAAATCCTCGGCCAGGTTGGGCTGGGCGCAGGACAGCGCCAGCGCCTGCGCGGCCGAGGCTGCAAGGGCCGCGAGTGTGGCGAGTGTGCGCATGATCCGTTCTCCTTCTTCGCGTCGGCCCTGCCCGGTCGCGCAGGGTCACCTGCAATGATAGTCTTGCCGTCGGCCATGGCCATGCCCCGGGGCGTGGCGCGGCAGAAATCCGCCCTTTCCAAGCCGGGGTCAATGGCGTATAGGCGCGCCCTCGTGGCGCTGCACCCTGGAGGAGCGCCAACATCATGAGGAGTTACGCCAATGGCCGAGAACGCGGTTCTCAAAGCCACGGCGCGTGCGGGGACAGGCAAGGGAGCCGCCCGCGCTGCACGCCGTGAAGGACAGGTGCCGGGAGTGATCTACGGCGGCGGGCAGGACCCGCAATCGATCAACGTCGAGTTCAACACGCTGCTGACGCGGCTCAGGGCGGGCAAGTTCCTGTCCAAGCTGCTGGAGATTGAGCTTGACGGCACCAAGACCCAGGTCATCTGCCGCAGCGTGCAGCGCGATGTGGTCAAGGACCTGCCGATCCATGTCGATTTCCTGCGGCTGTTGCCGACGACACGGATCGCGCTGTTCATCCACGTGGAGTTCACGAACCATGAGGATTCGCCCGGCCTGAAGCGCGGCGGCACGCTGACCGTGGTGCGCCCCGAGGTCGAACTGATGGTGACGGCCTCCAACATCCCCGATCACCTGACGGTGGATCTGACCGGCTACGAGATCGGCGACGTCATCACCATCTCGAAGATCGACCTGCCCGCCGGCTCGGTGCCGACCATCACCGGCCGCGACTTCGTGATCGCCAATGTCGGCGCGCCGAGCGGCCTGCAGTCGGCAGAGTCGGAAGGCGGGGCCGAAGAAGGCGGCCAGGGTGGAGAGGACGAGGCCGAGGAATAGGTCTCGGCTGGTCGGGCGCGCTGGCTCTGCAGCCGCGCGCACCGACCTCCGGGGTCAATTCAGGCGGTCGCGCACTTCGTAGTCCTGGTCGATGATGTTGAGCAGCTTCATCGACAGGGGAACGAGCGCCCCCGCACTCTGCTTGCTCTGAACGCCCTCGACGATCGGGAGCGGGCCGTCATCGCCGGAATCGATGCGGCGCAACAGTTCGAGCACGCCGGGCTGAGTGGTCAACCCACGGATGAGCGTGTTGGCCTTGAGCGTCGTGGCCATCGCCTGGACGAGGTACTGGCAGTTCAACTGCTCCTTCGAAACATAGTCGGCGCAGCCGCACCTGAGTGCCGCGACAGCGACATCGGCGCTGGCCTGCGAGGCGACCATGATCGGCGCCAGTTGCCAGTTCAGCGTAGAGTTGCACAGCAGGCGCACCGCGTCGAAGCCGTCGCCGTCCTCAAGGCGGTGGTCGATAAAGACGACATCGTAGCTGTACGTGTCGATCAGGCGAGCGAGCTGTTCCAGATTGGCTGCCGAATCGAGCATGATCCTGAGGCCGGCCTCGTGGATAAGCGACGCGATGCGACGTCGGTCCAGCGCGTCATCGTCGAGTACGAGGCCGCGGATCCAGGTCGTTGGCGCGAGATTGCGCTCGATCCAATCCGTGGTCTTCTTCTGGCTGGGCGACATCATTTGCGGCTCCTTTTAGTCCGGTGCTGTCGAGGTTTTTCGCAACGCCTTGGAAGGGGCCTTGTCCACGGACGTTGCGCTGATAGGCGAGCCGGGCGGTTTACCCGGTTTCGCATTGTATGCCGAGCATGACGGGTCGGCGCCGTTCCCTGCTTTTTTGGGGGCAGTTGGAAATTCGGCGATCATGCAGGTTCCACGCCGCGTCTGGCGCGACCGCACGAGCAGGCGTCCACCGCAGCGTTCCAGAACGTGGCGGACGATGGCGAGACCAAGCCCGCCCGCGCTTGGCGGCAGTTCGATATCAGCATGGCAGGTGCCGTTCTTGTTCTCCGGTGGCCTTTGCCAAGGCAGTCCGGGACCGTCATCCTGGATTGCGATGCGGACGACGGCGCCGACTTCCTCGGCCCAGACGGTAATCCGTCCATCCGGCCGATCGTGATGCCGCGCGGCATTGCCGATCAGGTTTCGCAACACGGCCAGAAGATCCGTGGGCGGGCAGTCGAGCTGCGGTACCGGCTCGATGACGTCGACCACGAAACCCGGAGGGATACCGGCGTCCCGAACGGCCCGGAACAGGAGCTCGGACATCGTGAGTGGTGTCTTTGAGGGCAGATGGCCGGCCGCATGATCGAGCAGTTCGCAGAGCAGCCGGTCCAGCCGCCGCGCCTGTTCACCGATTGCCCGGATGTCATCATGGAGCGCCGCAGCGCTGGTGCGGCTTTCGTCAGCGTGAAGGCGCTCTGCCGCCCACCCTGCAAGGTTTTCGATACCGCGCAGCGGGGCGCGAAGGTCATGTGCGGCAACGGTCAGAAGCCAGTCGCGGCCGAAGCGGGAGTCAAGGGGTACAGCCCCCGATCCGGCTATCGCCTGGCGCCGTTGCTCGGGCGGGGTGCGTCTTTGCGGCATTTTTGAAAGCGCGACCCGGGGCCGCCAAGTGTTAGAAATTCGGCAACAATTTGAGCCATTGCTACGGTCGATGTGTTGCCGAGAAGTAAAGAACGCTGCTACCGTGAAAGGCAATTGCGGGTGCCCGGCGGGCATTTTCGGGGCTTCGGTGCCTGGATGGCCGCTTTCTCGGGTGAATCCATCAGGGCTGAGGCATGAAACTTGTCATCGGACTTGGCAATCCGGGCGCCAAGCACGCCCAAAACCGGCACAATATCGGCTTTTTGGCCGTCGAGCGAATCGCTGCCGAGCACCGATTCGGCCCTTGGCGGAGCAAGTTCAAGGCAGAGATCGCCGAGGGCAGCGTTGGCGGCGAGAAGGCGATCATCGTCAAGCCGCAGACCTACATGAACCTCAGCGGCCAGGCGGTGGGCGAGGCGATGCGCTTTTACAAGCTGCAGCCGGCGGACGTCATCGTGCTCTACGATGAACTCGACCTCGCACCGGGAAAGATGCGGGTCAAGCGCGGCGGCGGGTTGGCCGGTCACAACGGGCTGCGGTCGATCAATGCGCATATCGGCCCCGATTTCATGCGCGTGCGCCTGGGGATCGGCCACCCCGGCGACAAGGCGCTGGTAAGCCGGCACGTGCTGTCCGACTTCGCCAAGGCGGACGCCGATTGGCGCGAACCCCTGCTGGACGCGGTGGCTGTCGAGTTCGGGACGCTTGCCAAGGGCGACGAGGCGGGGTTCATGAATGCCGTGGCCCTGCGGCTGAAGCCGCCGCGTGAGAAATCCGGCAAACCGCCCGAGCCGGCCAAGCCCCACGATAGCCCGCAGGACGCCGTGACCGCGGACACGCGCAGCGCATTGCAGAAGCTGATCGACAGGTTTTCGTGAGCGTCCGCGTGGCCTTTGTCGACCAGGCCGAGCATTGTGCCAGGTTGGGCTCGCCCTTCATGGCAAGGCTCATGCACCTTTTGGCGGTGCGGCTCGACCGCACCACCGCTGCGGGGCGGCACGTACTCGATTGGCCGGGTCAGGCTTCCGCTCACGTCGACGCGGTGCCGCTGCGGCTGGCGGGTGCCCTCCATGCGCTGGTGTTGACCGGACAGGACGCCGATCTCGCCGCTGCCTATCCGCCGAACGAAGTTGACGACGGGCCACTATGGCAGGCGGTTACCGGTGCCCAGGGTCGCCACGGCGACTTCATCATCGACTGGATGGGGTCGCCTCCGCAGACAAACGAAGTGCGGCGGATGAATGCGCTGTTCCCGGGCTTTCTTGTCGTGGCATCCCGTTTCGGTTTGCCGTTGCGGCTGTCCGAGATTGGTGCCAGCGCCGGATTGAATCTCAACGCCGACGCCTTCGGATACCGTTTCGGCGAGGCAGCCTGCGGCGATGCGGATAGTGCCGTGCAGATGGCACCCGGCTGGACCGGCCCGCCTCCGCCCGGCGCACGGGTTGCGGTGCTCGAACGCGCCGGCTGCGATCTCAACCCGCTCGATCCGTTCAGCGGCGACGACGTGCTGCGGCTGACCGCCTTCACCTGGCCCGACCAGACCGACCGCTTGGCCCGGCTACAGGCGGCGCTGGCCATTGCCCGTGCCCGCGGAACCTCGGTCGAAAGGGCCGATTGCGTCGGCTGGCTGCAACGGCGTCTCGCCCAGGCTCGGCCGGATGCCGCACATGTCATCTACCATTCCATCGTCTGGCAGTATCTGCCGGCCGCCGCGCAGGCTCGGACGCAGGCGCTGATCGAATCGGCAGGGCGCGCGGCGGATGAAAATGCGCCGGTCGCGTGGCTGCGCATGGAGGGCGATGGCCGGACCGACAGTGCCGCGATCACGCTGCGGCTCTGGCCCAATGGGCACGAAAGGCTGATCGCGCGGGCGGATTTCCATGGCCGCTGGGTCGACTGGCGCGGCTGGGGCTGATCCTTACGAGGGGTGCGACATAAAGTTCCGCAGCGATTCCGAATTGCCTAATTTTGTTAGCCTGATATTTTCGTTGCAGTGCAGCAATTGACGGATTCGGCATGGACGACGTGAAAAAGGACAGACCCTGGCTGTTTCGCACCTATGCCGGGCATTCGACGGCTGCGGCCTCGAACGCACTCTACCGCGAGAACCTGGCGCGTGGGCAGACGGGCCTCTCTGTTGCTTTCGACCTGCCGACCCAGACCGGCTACGACAGTGACCACCCGCTTGCGTCGGGCGAGGTCGGCAAGGTCGGCGTCCCGATCAGCCATCTCGGCGACATGCGGGCCCTGTTCGACGGCATCCCGGTCGAGCAGATGAACACCTCGATGACCATCAACGCGACGGCACCGTGGCTGCTGGCGCTCTATCTCGCGGTGGCCGAGGAGCAGGGCGCGGACGCAGACAAGCTGCAGGGCACGGTCCAGAATGACATCATCAAGGAGTATCTTGCGCGCGGCACCTACATCTATCCGCCCGAGGCGTCGCTCAGGCTGATCGGTGACGTGGCCGAGTACTGCTATGGCGCAGTGCCGAAATGGAACCCGATGAACGTCTGCTCCTACCACCTGCAGGAGGCGGGGGCGACGCCGGTGCAGGAGCTGGCCTATGCGCTGGCCACGGCGCAGGCGGTGCTCGACCATGTGCGCGGCCGGGTGCCCGAGGCGGATTTCCCGAAGATCGTGTCGCGCATCTCGTTCTTCGTGAACGCCGGCATCCGTTTCGTCACCGAGATGTGCAAGATGCGGGCCTTCACCGAGCTCTGGGACGAGATCTGCCGCGACCGCTATGGCGTCACTGACGACAAGCTGCGGCGCTTCCGCTACGGCGTGCAGGTGAACTCGCTGGGCCTGACCGAGCAACAGCCCGAGAACAACGTCTACCGCATCCTGATCGAGATGCTGGCGGTGACGCTGTCGAAGAACGCCCGCGCGCGGGCGGTGCAGCTGCCGGCCTGGAACGAGGCCCTGGGCCTGCCGCGGCCCTGGGACCAGCAATGGTCGCTGAGGGCGCAGCAGGTGCTGGCCTACGAGACCGACCTTCTGGAATACGGCGATCTATTCGACGGCAACCCGGCGGTGACGGCAAAGGTCGAGGCGCTCAAGGCGGAGGCACGCGAGGAGCTGGCCGATATCGGCAAGCTCGGCGGTGCGGCGGCGGCGATCGAGGCGATGAAGGCGCGGCTGGTGGAGTCGAACGCCGCGCGGCTCAGGCGGATCGAGACCGGCGAGACCGTGGTGGTGGGCGTCAACCGATACGAGGCCAGCGCGGAAAGCCCGTTGACCGCCGGCGATGGCAACATCGTGACCGTCGATCCCGGCGTCGAGGCCGACCAGATCGCGCGGCTGAACGCCTGGCGCGAGGCGCGCGACGCGGCGGCGGTCGAGGCGGCGCTGTCCGAACTCGGACGCGCGGCCCAAAACGGCGACAACATCATGCCGGCCTCGCTCGCCTGCGCAAAGGCCGGCGTCACCACCGGCGAGTGGTCGGGCGCGCTCCGCCAGGTGTTCGGCGAGTACCGGGCCCCGACCGGCGTCGGCAGCGCCATCTCCAATTCCGCCGAGGGACTGGACGAAGTCAGGGCCGAGGTCGCCAGGGTGACCGAAACGGTCGGCGCGCCGATCCGGTTCCTGATCGGCAAGCCGGGGCTGGACGGCCACTCCAACGGCGCCGAGCAGATCGCTGTCAGGGCGCGGGACTGCGGCATGAAGGTCTTCTACGAGGGCATCCGCATGACCCCCGAGGCGATCGTCGAGGCGGCGAAGGCGAACCAGGTGCATGTGGTCGGCCTGTCGGTGCTGTCGGGCAGCCACCTGCCGGTGATCGGCGAGGTGATGCAGCGGATGCGGGCAGCCGGGCTGGCCGGCGTGCCGGTGGTGGCCGGCGGCATCATCCCCGAGGCCGACGCGCAGCGGCTGGCCGAGATGGGGGTGGCGCGGGTCTACACGCCCAAGGATTTCGACCTCAACCGGATCATGACCGACGTCTTGGCCCTGGTCGGCAACGCCCGGCTGGCGGCGGAATAGCCGCCGCCGACACGGCCCTTCGGCAGCGTCCCCATGGGGACGGGGTGTCAAGACACTGGAATCACGCGAAATCCCGTGGGGACGCTTGTGGGGACGGTTCTGGATCGCGCCCGGGCCGCTCCCTGCCCGCGCGCCCCGTCGCAACTGGCGGCACGATCGGGGCCCTGACCAGGCGTCCCCATGGGGACGGGGGGTCAAGGTACTGGAATCAGGGCATTTCCTATGGGGACCCCTCTGGGGACAGGGGGATCGCGATCCGGGGGCACGGCAGGGCGTCCCCATGGGGACGCTTCCTAACATACTGATATAATTGGTATATCCGTGGGGACACTGGTGGGGCGTCATTTCCGTGGCTCTGCGTCCGGCTTTCCGGCGCGACTCCAGCCTGCACTTCCCGCAACGTGACGGCGTGATCGCTACCCACCGCCCCGCGCCCGGGTTAGAAAGGCCCCGGCTGACAGATGGAGGGGGCATGACCGGAATGATCGTGTGGCAGCGCCTCGAAGGGGCGGTGATCCTTTTCGCCGCGATTGCGATCTACCTGCACCTGAACCCCGGGTTCGCATGGTGGTCGACGCTTCTGCTGTTCATGGCACCCGACCTCAGCTTTGCCGGCTACCTCGCCGGTCCGAGGGTTGGCGCGCTGGCCTACAACCTGGTCCATGTCTTTGCCTTCGGCACCGGGCTGCTTGCCCTGGGCCTGGTCCTGGACCATCCGCTGGTCGCCGCCATGGGCGCGCTGTGGTTCGCGCATGCGGGATTTGACCGGATGCTCGGCTATGGGCTGAAGTCCGGCGAAGGCTTCACCATCACCCATCTCGGGCGGATCGGCCGGGCCAGGCCGGAATAGGCCACCCCTGCCCGCCTGTCTTCTTGGTCAAAATACTCCCGCGCGGCAGCGCGGAACGAACGGCCCCGCAATGCGGGGCCGCGGGGTGCGACCTAGCGCCGCCTGAGCGAAGGCATGGCTATCCCGGCCTCGTGGTCGGCGGCTGCGCCTGCGGCCGGCCGGGTGGCGATGAACAGCGTCTCGCCGCGCCAGAGCCCGTAGCGCAGGACATCCGGTTCGACGGCGACGAATTCGTCGAGCAGGAAGCCCGCGGCGCGGATCCGGTCGCGCACGTCGCGGCCGTAGAAGCGCACATGGTCCCATTGCCCGAAATGTGCGGCTGCCTGCGGCCCCGGCCGCACCTCGGGGTTTTCATAGGTCTCGGCCCAGCCTTCGCAGATCGGCGTCGACAGCAGCGCCACGCCCCCCGGCACCAGGATGCGGAAGAGCTCGGCCAAGGCCCGGCGGTCGTCCACATGCTCCAGCACATGGTTGCAGATGATCCGGTCGAAGCTGGCATCGGCGAGGTCGATGGCCTGGATGTCGAGGTTTAGGTCGACGTCCTTGCGCAGATAGTCGGCGGTGACGTAACGGCCGACCAGCGGCTCGACCATGGCGCGGATCGCCGGTTCGGGGGCGAAATGCAGCAGGCTTTGCCCGGCGCCGATGCCGCCCGAGCGCATCAGCCACAGATGGAACAGCCGGTGCCGTTCCAGCGTGCCGCAACTGAGGCAGCGGGCATGGGGCCGGGGCGGGTTGCCGAAGGGCACGAAGCGGCCCTGATAGCCGCAGACGGTGCAATGCCGCGGCGGGTCGCGGCGGGCGGCGTTCTCCATCCGCTTCAGCGCATGCACCAGTGCCCGGTCGAAGGCCTTTTTCCCCGGCGCCCTGCCCTGGACAGGCGGCGCCGCGGCTGGTGGGTCGGCCGGTGGCGGGTCGGCCGGTGGCGCCTCTGTCGGCGCCTTGCCCGCGGGCGCTTTCGCCGTCGCCTTCTTCGCCGACGGCGTTCCGGCTGCCGCCGGTCCTGCCTTCGCCTTCGGCGCCGCTGCCTTGGCCGGGCTCACAGCCGCCGCTCGACCATCAGCTTCTTGATCTCGGCGATGGCCTTGGCCGGGTTCAGCCCCTTGGGGCAGGTCTGGGCGCAGTTCATGATCGTGTGGCAGCGGTAGAGCTTGAACGGGTCTTCCAGCATGTCGAGGCGTTCGCCGGTGGCCTCGTCGCGGCTGTCGATAATCCAGCGATAGGCGTGCAGAAGTGCCGCCGGGCCGAGATAGCGGTCGCCGTTCCACCAGTAGCTGGGGCAGGAGGTGGAGCAGCAGGCGCACATCACGCATTCATAAAGCCCGTCGAGCTTGGCGCGGTCGTCGATGGACTGCTTCCATTCGCCCTGGGGGGTGTTGGTCTCGGTCTCGAGCCAGGGCATGACGCTGGCGTGCTGAGCGTAGAAATGGGTCAGGTCGGGGATCAGGTCCTTGACCACCGGCATGTGCGGCAGCGGATGGATCTTCACGTCGCCCTCGACCTCGTCGAGGCCGTAGATGCAGGCCAGCGTGTTGATGCCGTCGATGTTCATCGCGCACGAGCCGCAGATCCCCTCGCGGCAGGAGCGGCGGAAGGTCAGCGTCGGGTCGATCTCGTTCTTGATCTTGATCAGCGCGTCCAGGATCATCGGCCCACAGGTGTCGAGGTCGACGAAATAGGTGTCGATGCGCGGCGTCTGGCCGTCATCGGGGTTCCAGCGATAGATGCGGAAGGTGCGCAGGTTCTTGGCGCCTTCGGGCTTGGGCCAGGTCTTGCCGACGCTGATGCGGGAGTTCTTGGGAAGGGTGAATTCAGCCATTTCTCTGCCTCGTCATCGCGCTGCCATGGGCGCTCAGACCCTAGTGTATAGTGTGTTGCCGTCGCCCTCAAACACCGCGCCGTAGCCCTTGGCCTGGAAAAGCGCGATGAGGTCGGTCCGCCACTGCCGCTTGTGGGCGGTCTCGATCATGATGTCATGCGGCCATGCGTCCGCCGGGACGGCGTCGAAGAGGCCGGCCAGCACCACGTCCTCGAAGCCCTCGATGTCGATCTTGACCACGATCCGGGCATAGCGGGCGGCATCGGCGAAGAACGGCGCCAGCGGGCGGACCGGGACGGTGACGGTGCTGCGCGCCCGCTTGGCCCGGTGCAGCGTCGCCTGGCCGTAATTGCCGGGGATCAGCGACAGCTCGGCGGTGCCCTCGGCCTCGCCCAGCGCGCATTGATGCGGCTCCACCGGGTTGGCGAGCGTGTTGCTGTCGAGGTTGTGGCAGAGCCGCGCGTGCATCACCGGGTTCGGCTCGAAGGCGCGGACCAGCGAACCCGGAGCCGCGGCATCGGCGAGGCGCAGCGTGAAGCTGCCGGAATTGGCGCCGATGTCGAGGATCAGCGAGGGTGCTTCGGCGACGCGCGCCTCGAGCTGGGCGATCGAGGCGTCCTCGGGCGCCACGCCGTCGAGCCAGAGCCGGAAATCGGTGAAGTTCTCTGACGGGTAGAGCCGCATCCGGTGCCGGCCGATGGTCATGTCGCAGGGGGCCACCATGCCGCGGATGACCTGTCGCCCCCGTGGCCGGCCGACGCACATGCGAAAGAGCTGGCGCAGCTTCTCGGTCAGCGCCGGATCGTCTGTCTGCCCGGGTCCGGGCGGTGGCAGAGGCACGTCGTCGCTCATCGGCGCTGCGCCTGCCATTCGGCCAGCGTGCCGCCGGCGCGGATGAAGCGCACCGCCTCGGCCTTTTCGGCGGTGGTCAGCCGGTCCCAGATCGCCTGGTCGGCGGCGGTAAGGGTGATCGGCGGCCCTTCCAGCCCGGAGGCGGAGAGCGGGCCGGGCCCGGCGGCCGTGCCCGAGGCCATGCAGGCGTCGAAGGCCTCCGAGCGCCGGGTGGAGACGAGGAAGCCCTCGCGCAGCGTCGCCTCGACGAAGGCGTCGCCCGGACCGGCGCGGCGCAGCTCGGTCCCGGGCGTGGTGATCGCGGCGCGGCCGCGCTGGTAGCAGGCGCGCTCGCGTTCGGACTTGAAGCTGGGCGGTGGCAGGGTGGCGGCGCAGGCGGCGGCAACCAGCGGCGCGGCAAGCACGAGGGCCCTGGCGAGCGCGCGCATCAGCCGGTCCAGTCCGGGCGATCGTAGAGCGGCGTCGAGGGCAGTTCGCCCGAGCGCTGCACGACGCAGTTGCTGTAGACGTTCGCCGGGTCACGGCCCTGCAGGTAGTCCGAGCTGACCGTCACCTCCAGCCCCGCCGACGGCCCGCCGGTGCCGACGCCGACCGCGACCTCGCCGCGGGGATGGGCGGCCAGCCGGGCCCGCTCGAAGCACTGCCGCTCGGCCGCCTCGCGCGGGATCGGGCCGCAGGCGGCAAGGCCCGCCAGCACCAGGAGCGGCAGAGCGGCGCGCATGGCGCGCTAGACCGAGTAGAAGTCGCGGAAGGTGCCGCCGCCGGCGATGAACGCCTTGGCCTCGGCCTTGGCACCGTCGGTCATGGAGTTCCAGATCGTCATCTCTTCGCGGGTCAGGCCGGGCGGCGGGCTGAGGTCGGCGCCGGCCGGCGCCGCGGTGGTGCCGGGGGTGGTCACGGTGACGGCGGCGCCGTCGGTGGTGGTCACCGGCTCGCAGGCGGCGAGCGCGATGGCGGAGGCGGAGATCAGCAGGGGCAGCCTTGTCATCGTAGCGTCCTTTCTGGGCGGGGCCGCGCCGTCAGCCGGCACGGGCGGAACAGGCGGAAGCCGGCGGCGGCACCAGCCGGGGCGCTGGAAAGCCGGCAGCGGCGGTCATGTCAGTAGACCCGCGCCTTGGGGGCGATCTTCTTGGGGTCGATGCCGCCCTGCTTGAGCGAGGTCAGCGGCTTGACGTGCACGTCGCGATAGCCGAGCGCAACCTTGTCGCCGTCCACCGTCGCCAGCGTGTGCTTGCGCCAGTTCTTGTCATCGCGGTCGGGATAGTCCTCGCGCGCATGCGCCCCACGGCTTTCGTGCCGCGCCTCGGCGCCGACGATGGTGGCCAGCGCGTTCGGCATCAGGTTGGTCAGCTCCAGCGTCTCCATCAGGTCGGAGTTCCAGATCAGCGAGCGGTCGGTGACGGCGAGATCGTCCAGCCCCCGGGCCACTTCGGCCATCTTGCCGCAGCCTTCCTTCAGCACCTCCTCGGTGCGGAAGACGGCGGCAAAGTTCTGCATCGTCCGCTGCATGTTGAGCCGCAGCTCGGCCGTGGGGTTGCCGCCCTTGGCGTTGCGAAGCCCGTCGAAGCGGTCCATGGCCTTGTCGACCGAAGCCTGGTTCAGCGGCCGGTTCGGGGCCTTGGCATCGACGGTCTCGCCCGCCCGGATCGCCGCGGCGCGACCGAAGACCACAAGGTCGATCAGGCTGTTCGACCCCAGCCGGTTGGCGCCGTGCACGGATGCGCAGCCGGCCTCGCCCACCGCCATCAGCCCGGGCTGGACCCGGTCGTGGTCGGTCTCGGTGGGGTTCAGCACCTCGCCCCAGTAGTTCGTCGGGATGCCGCCCATGTTGTAGTGCACCGTCGGCAGCACCGGGATCGGCTGGCGGGTGACGTCGACGCCGGCAAAGATCCGTGCCGATTCCGAGATGCCGGGCAGGCGCAGGGCCAGCGTCTCGGGCGGCAGGTGGTCGAGATGCAGGTAGATGTGGTCCTTCTCGGGGCCGACGCCGCGGCCCTCGCGGATCTCGATGGTCATGCAGCGCGAGACCACGTCGCGGCTGGCCAGATCCTTGTAGGTGGGGGCGTAGCGTTCCATGAAGCGCTCGCCCTCGGAATTGGTCAGATAGCCGCCCTCGCCGCGGGCGCCCTCGGTGATCAGGCAGCCGGCGCCGTAGATGCCGGTGGGGTGGAACTGCACGAACTCCATGTCCTGGAGCGGCAGCCCGGCCCGGGCGGCCATGCCGGCGCCGTCGCCGGTGCAGGTGTGGGCCGAGGTGCAGGAGAAATAGGCCCGCCCGTAGCCGCCGGTGGCCAGCACCACCATCTTGGCGTTGAAGCGGTGCATGGTGCCGTCGTCGAGGTTCCAGGCGATCACCCCCTGGCAGGCGCCGTCCTCGGCCATGATCAGGTCGATGGCGAAGTATTCGATGAAGAACTCGGCCTTCTGCTTCAGGCTCTGCCCGTAAAGGGTGTGCAGGATGGCGTGGCCGGTGCGGTCGGCGGCGGCGCAGGTGCGCTGCACCGGCGGGCCCTCGCCGAACTCGGTGGTATGGCCGCCGAAGGGGCGCTGGTAGATGCGGCCGTCCTCGGTGCGCGAGAACGGCACGCCGTAATGGTCGAGCTCGTAGACCGCCGCCGGCGCCTCGCGCGAGAGGTACTCCATGGCGTCCATGTCGCCCAGCCAGTCCGACCCCTTGATGGTGTCGTACATGTGCCACTGCCAGTGGTCGGGGCCCATGTTGCCGAGGCTGGCGGCGATGCCGCCCTGGGCCGCCACGGTGTGGCTGCGGGTCGGGAAGACCTTGGTGACGCAGGCGGTCTTGAGCCCCTGCTCGGCCATGCCGAGGGTGGCGCGCAGGCCGCTGCCGCCCGCCCCAACCACGACGACATCATAGGTGTGATCGACGAATTCGTAGGCCGCCATGGTTTTCTCCGCTCAGGCGCCGAAGGCCATCCGGGCGACGGCAAAGATGCCGGCCAGACCCAGCGCCCAACAGAACATCATGTTGGCAATCAGCAGCGCGGTGCGTGCCGCCTTGCCGTGGACATAGTCCTCGATCACCACCTGCAGGCCCAGCATCAGGTGCCAGAACGCGGTGCCGAGGAAGAGGATCGCCACCAGCGCGTTGAACGGGCTGGCGAAATGCGCCCGGACGGCGGCGTAGTCGGCGCCCAGGAGCGCCGCCATCTGCAGGATGAAGATCAGCGCCAGCGGGGCCAGCGCGATGGCGGTCAGGCGCTGCAGCCACCAGTGGCCGACGCCTTCCCTTGCGGGGCCGAGGCCGTGGACGCGCTGGCGGTCGGTCTGAAAGCTCATGGCAGCGGCCTCATGCGACGATGGCGACGATCAGGGTGACAAGGGTCAGCGCCCCGGCGGCGGCGAGCACCGCAAGGCCGCTTTGGCGCACCGCCTCGAGGTCGAAGCCGCGGCCGATGTCCCACCACAGGTGGCGGACCCCGTTGCACAGGTGGTACCAGAGTGCGGCGGCCGAGCAGAACAGGATCAGCGCCCCGAGCCACGAGGTCACCCACCAGTCGGCGGTTGCGAAGGCGCCGGGGCCGGCGGCGGCGGCCATGAGCCACCAGACCAGCATCAGCGCGGCGAGAATCAGGCCGACGCCGGTGATCCGGTGGCAGATCGACATCACCATGGAGAGGTAGGGGCGGTAGATCGACAGGTGCGGCGACAGCGGCCGGTTGCCGCGATTCACATCGGCCATGGACATGCTCCCTGCGACGGCCGGTTGGGCTGATCGGGCCGCCGCCGCCTTCGTCTTCGCGCAAAGGTAGACCAGATTGGCGGCGGAACCCAACCCCCTTTTTGGTGCGTCGCAACGAATGCCCCGGGGGCGTGCCGGTCGCCGCGCGGCCGTCCTGCCCGCCAGGTGTCAGGTGCGCCCGGGCAATCGGGCCCGGTTGCCTGCCGGTGCCCGCCGTTGCCCGGCTTCAGGTGGCGTTCGCGGTGGGCCTTCAGGTGCTGCGGTTGAGATGCGGGAACGGCGGCAGGTGGTCGGGGGCGAGGAAGCCGACCAGCTTTGCCCAGCCGTCGCCGGCCTCGAGGTTCATTTCCATCAGATCGCCGGGCCGTCGCCGGAAGTGGGCGCGGATGGCGGCGTGGCGGTCGCGCCAGACCTCGCGATAGCGGGCCTCGTTGCCGGCCAGCCCGTCGACCCCGTACATCCAGCGCCTGAGCGGGTTGTTGCGGTCGGGAAAGAAGCGCCGGTAGCTGTCCAGCCAGGCGTCCTCGTCGCGGGTGGTGAGGATGAACCTGGTGCCGGGAAAGGCCGCGTCCACCGCCTCGGCGAGGAAGGCGAAGGGGCTGTCCTCGGCGGCGTCGTTGTTGGCGAGCACGTCAAGCGCGATGCGCCGGATCACCGCACCCGGGTCGGCCGGGCCCCTGTCAAGCGCCCGGGCCAGCGGGCCGGTGGCATTGCCCACCGACAGGCCGAGGGCCGTCAGCGCCCGGGCCACCGACTTGGTTCCGGTCTTGTGAAGGCCGATGACGCAGACCTTGCGCCCGCCGAGTGCCGCCTGCTTCATTGCAACCGCGTCCCCAAACCGTGCCGGCAAACCGGGCGTCCAAGACCGCGCCCTTGCCGGGCTTCACCGGCCCCGGCGGCCCGGGAAAGCCGGTGCCGAGCCCCAAAGCAGGGGTTCAGGCCGCGGCGGTCCGGCCGCGATTGTCGCCGGCGCCCAGCCGGAAGGTGCCGAGCACCTCGTCCAGCGCCTGGGCGTCGCGGGTCAGATCGGCGCTGGTGGCTGCGCTCCGCTGCGCCATGACGGCGTTCTCCTGGGTGATGGTATCGAGCCGCGACACCGAGTTGGCGACATCCTCGACGCCACTGGCTTCCTCCATCACCGCCTTGGCAATCTGACGGATCAGCGTCGTCATCTCGGAGACCTGGGTGGCGATCTCGGCCAGCTTGCCCTGGGTCTCGACGACGTCGCGCACGCTGGTCTCGATCTTCTGCGCGCTGTCCTCGATCATCGTCTTGATGTCCTTGGTCGCCTCGCTGGAGCGCTGGGCGAGGTTGCGCACCTCGTCGGCGACCACGGCAAAGCCCTTGCCGGCCTCGCCCGCCCGCGCCGATTCCACCGCGGCGTTGAGGGCCAGAAGGTTGGTCTGGAACGAAATCCCCTCGATGACGGCGGCGATCTCGACGATGGCGGCGGCGCTCTTCTCGATCTCGCGCACCGAGGTGATGGCACGGTCGGCGACTTCCCGGCCTTCCTCGGCGAGATGGCTGGACTGCACCGCCAGCTCGTCCGCCCGCTTGGCGCCGGTTGCGTTGGTACGGACCGAACTGGCGATCTGTTCCATCGTCGCGGCCGCCTCCTGAAGCGCCCCGGCCTGGGACTGGCCGCGTTCGGCCAGGTCATGCCCGCCCGAGGCGACATGTTCGGCCGACCGGCGCAGCGACGCCGCGGCGGCGCCGATGCTTGCGATCACGTCGGCCAGGGTCTCGGTGGTGGCGTTGGCATGCGACTGCAACCGGGCGAAGGCGCCACGATGCTCGCCCGGCATTCGCTGGGTCAGATCGCGGTGGGCCAGCGCCTCGAGCACATGGGTGGTGTCGTCGAGCCCGCGCCGCATGGTGACCAGCAGGTCGTTGACCGACGCGGCCAGCTTGTCGAGGTCCTCATAGCCGTTGTCCACCGGCATGTGGCGCGAGAAGTCGCCGTCGCGGGCCGCCGACAGCACCGTCCCAAGCTCGTTCTGCAGCGCCGCGCCAGCGGCATTCCTGCGGTCGTCGTCGGCGCGCCGCTCGGCCTCCTCGGCCTCGAGCCGGCGCCGGGTCAGGGCGTTTTCGCGGAAGACGGCGACAGAGGCCGCCATCTTGCCGATCTCGTTGGGCAGGTCGCTGCCGGGGATGGCGTCCACCGGCCGGTCCTCGGCCAATTCGCGCATGGTTGCGACCATGGCGTGCAAGGGCCGCACGACCGATTGCACCACCGCCAGCACGATGCCGGCACCCACCAGGGCGCCGAGCCCCGACAGCACCAGAAAGATCTGCGACGAGCGCCCGACATTGCGCTCGATATCCGAGGACAGCGTTGCCGCAGCCTCGGACTGGGCCGCGATCATCGTGTCGATGCGCCCGGTCAGTTCCAGCGCCAGCTCGTCCGCCTGGGTGGCGAACATCGCACCAACGGCCGGGTCGATCAGCGTCATCTCGATGCCGCTGGCCGCGGTCGACAGATAGTTGTCGATCAGCGCCGCCAGGTCCTCCCGCGCGGCCTGGTCGACGTCGCGGCCCAGCGTATCGCCGGTCTTGAGCTCGTCGAACACCGACTTGCTGGCCTCGAACAGTGCCAGCCGGTGGTCCATGGTGTCGCCGGAGATGCCGTTGGCGGCATAGGAGAGAATCCGCAGGAACTCCAGATGGGCGCCCAGCACGCGCGCGCGCAGGTCGTGCGCCCGCTCGACCGTGACCAGCGTCTCGTTCGACAGAACCGCGATGCCGCCCCTTGCCTGAGACAGGGCGAGGTTCGCCGCGGCGAATACGCAGGCTATCGAGACCACCATGCTTGCAATGATCACGAAGCCCTTGACGGGCATGGTCAGTCGCGTGAACCAGGTTGCCATCATCCGGAGTTCCCGAAGAGCCGGCTATTCGGCGTAGATGCCGACGCCGATCAGCATGCCGTCACCGAAGGCGGCGACGTATGTGCTTTTGTTCTCGATCGCCTTGGTGGTGGGATTTGGCCACTTGTAGTCAACCCAGCCGGTATTGCCGGCCATGACGATGTCGCGCATTTCCACGAAGACGTGCTTGCCGTCCTGGTCCTTCAGCCCGCTCAGATCCTTGCCGGCGAGTTCCGGCCGGATGCCGTGGGCGAGATTGGTGCCGTCGAGCTTGAAGATGATCACGTAGAGATCGCGGTCGTGAAAGGTGGCGTTGTCGGGGTCGTGCACGGCGGCGATGGTTGCATCCAGCCCGTCGGTGGCCAGCATGGCGATGGCGCGGCCGGCCATGGCGACCGCCTCGTCGCGGGTACCGTGGTCGGCGGAGGCAAATGTCGCCGTGGCCGCAAGGAGCCAGGCGGTGAGCGTGAGGACGAGTTTCCTGAGCATGGGTCGGTTCCCGGCAGTGGACAAGTTCGTTTCCACTAAGGGCGAATTGCTAACCTTGAGCTAAGGGCCGGCCCATCGCGCCGAAGCGCGGCGGATGCGGGATCGAGACCGGATCAGGCCGAAACGGCGCTTGCGCGACCCAGGTGGGGCGGGCGGATCTGGCCGGCTTCCCTGCGTCTGACGCCGGCGGCAAGGGTCAGAGCGGGCACAGCGCCCAGTAGTCGAAGTCGAGGAGGACGCCAGGCGCGTAGGCGCCCTCGGCATCGCGCAGCACCGCGGCCGGGGTATCGCCCCGGGTCGCCACCAGCCGCAGCCGCAGCGCGCCGGCACCGGGCACCGGGCTGTCGGCCTTGTCCAGCACCTCGGACCAGGCGCGGACGGTATCGCCGGCAAAGCAGGGCGCGACGTGGCTGCCGCCGTTGATCGCCACCATCGGCTGGGCATTGGCCAGCCCGTTGAAGCCGAGCGCATGGGCGAGGCTGATGACGTGGCCGCCATAGATCAGCCGCTTGCCGTCGGGACGGGCGGAGGCGTCGAAATGCACCCTGGCGGTGTTCTGCCACAGCCGGGTGGCCAGCATGTGCTCGGCCTCCTCGATGGTGACGCCGTCGACATGGCCGATGATCTCGCCCACCGCGTAGTCGCCGAAACGGTGCGGCTCGCCCGCCAGCGCGAAGTCGTAGGCGGTGAAGTCGAGCCCCGGCGGCGCCACCAGATCGGCGGCGGCCACGGCGGGCGGCAGGGCCGGCACCTGCGTCTCGGGCGCCGGTGCCGCCTGGTCGCGCTTGCGCACCATCACCCAGCGGACATAGGTCAGGACCGGCTCGCCGCGCTGGTTCCGCCCGGTGGTCCGCACCCAGACGATGCCGGTCTTGCCGCTCGACGTCTCCTTCAGGCCGATCACCTCGGACTCCGAGCTGAGCGTGTCGCCGGGAAGGACCGGGGCGAGGAACCGCCCGTCGGCATAGCCGAGATTGGCCACCGCGTTCAGCGAGATGTCGGGCACCGTCTTGCCGAAGACGATGTGGAAGACGATCAGCGGATCGAGCGGCGCCGGCGCCAGCCCACAGGCGGCGGCGAAGGCGTCGGACGAGGACAGCGCGTGCCGGGCCGGGTAGAGCGCATGATAGAGCGCCCGCTCGCCGGCCGTCGCCGTGCGCGGCACCGCGTGGCGGATCACCTCGCCCAGCCGGTAATCCTCGAAGAAGCGGCCCGGGTTGGTCTTGTCCATTCACAGCTCCCCGAGCTTGAGGTCCGGGGAATAGGGGCCCTCGACCTCCTTGGTCACCGCCTGGCCGCAGCGCGTGACGCCGCGCGCCGCGTCGAAGACATAGTGCGGCTCGCCGTAGAGCTGCCAGCCCCTGGCCAACGCCGCCGTCACCTTGTGGCAGAAGGCCGAAGTGTCGTCGTCCGAGAGAAAGCGGTAGGCGAGCACGGCCGGCCTTACCCGAAGGGCCTGGGGCCGACCCAGCCGTGGATGAGGCCGATCACGATCAGCACCACGACCGAGATCACGCCCAGGCGCACATCGCCGCCGAGGCTGCCGCCGGTGAACGGCTCGGGCGCCGGCTCGCGGGCGTTGATCATCACCATGGCCACCGGTGCCCAGAGGCCGAGGCCGGCAAACAGCACCAGCGAGGCGACGTCGCCGTTGACCAGCAGGTGGGCCAGCGCCCAGACGATGAAGCCGGTCAGCATCGGATGGCGCAGCGTGCCGCGCAGCCGGCTTTTCGAGTTGCCGAGGCCAAAAAGCACCACCGAGATCAGCATCATCAGGTTGTTGAGGTGCCTGGTCCATGCGGGCGGCGTGTAGACCGGGTCGAACGGCGCGGCGCGATAGCCGATCACCATCAGCACGATGGACAGAAGCAGCGCCCCGGCGATCACCCCCTTGGAGGCATCGCCCATGCGCGCGGACAGCGCCGCGCGCGGGCCCGGCGCCAGCCGCTTGAACAGATGCGCCAGCCACCACAGGGCGATACCAAGGATCAGGAGTGTCATTCCGCCGCCTCCGCCTGCATGGCCTCGGCCATGCGCTGAATTGCCCGCGACCGCGCCAGCGTCCGCTCGGCCGCCGCGACATGCAGGTTCTCCACCAGCTTGCCGTTCAGCACCGCCACCCCCTGGCCGCGGGCGGTCGCCTCGGCAAAGGCGTCGGCGATGGCCTGCGCCTCGGCCACGGCATCGCCCGAAGGGGCGAAGACCTCGTTGGCCAGCGCCACCTGGGCGGGATGGATCAGGGTCTTGCCGTCAAAGCCCATGGCGCGGCCGGCCTCGCATTCGGCGCGAAAGCCATCCTCGTCGCGGAAGGCGTTGTAGACGCCGTCGATGCAGATGCGGCCATGGGCGCGGGCGGCCAGCAGCGCCAGCCCCAGCGAGGCGGCAAGCGGCATGCGGTCGGGGCGGAACTCGGCCTGCAGGTCCTTGTTGAGGTCGTTGGTGCCCATCACGAAGGCCTCGAGCCGATCCGAGGCGGCGGCGATCGCGGCCGCGTTCAACACCCCGAGCGGGGTCTCGATCATCGCCCAGAGCCGGGTCTCGCCGGCGCCCAGCGCCTCGATCCGGGACGCCAGGCCGGCGATGGCGGCGCCGGTATCGACCTTCGGGACCAGCACCGCGTGCGGGCGGGCGGCCACGGCGGCCTCAAGATCGGCCTCTCCCCAGTCGGTATCCGGTCCGTTGACGCGGATCACCAGCTTGCGCTGGCCGAAACCGCCCGAGCGCACCAGCGCGCAGACCTGGTCGCGTGCCTCGGCCTTGGCGGCGGGCGCCACCGAGTCCTCCAGATCGAGGATGAACACGTCCGCGCCGATCGTCGGCGCCTTGGCCAGGGCCCGCTGGTTGGCGCCGGGCATGTAGAGAACCGACCGTGCAAGAAGCGTGGATTGCGTCACCGTCCGCCGTCCCATTTTCCTATTGCGGCGCAACATAGGCGCAGACCGACGGGAATCGCAAGCTGGCGAAAAGGCCAGTGCCGTTGCGCAAATGTAACAATCGCCGTGCGCCGGGCGGCGTTAACTTTTTTTCCGGCTTTCCCCCTCAGGCTGGAGTTCTGAAAGGCACGCAAACGCGCAAGCGGGAGGGCGACGAAACCGGCAGTCGCGGCAGGCGACGCAGGAAAGCGTGAGTTTCGATGCATTGAGTGAACCTTCGGGTCTGCCGGCGGTTCGACCAGAAAGGTACAGGCATGAAAACACGTGCATTCCCCATGGTGGCCGCGGCCCTCGCCATCGGCGTCACCATTCCTCAGACCTCCTTCGCACAGCAGCGCGCCTGCGGTGCGCGCGATCCGATCATCGAACGGCTTCACACGAAGTACGGCGAGACCCGGCAGAGCATGGGTCTGAACCACAACAACGGTATCGTCGAGGTCTATGCCTCCAGCGAAACCGGCACCTGGACCATCATTCTCACCATGCCGACCGGGCAATCCTGCCTGATCGCGGCCGGCGAGAACTGGGACATGCAGCCCGAGCCGAGCCTGACCAAGGGCAAGGGCGCCTGATCCAACCCCACCCGGTGCCGGACCATGGCCGGCATTGGGACGCCTCCACGACGGCCCGGCGGCCCCGGCAACCATGCCGCGCAGCCTCCGGGCGTCGGATTTCCCCGCGATCCCGGACGGCCGGCGATCTCCCGGCAGCATTCGGCGCCGCGGCGCGGTCCGCTCCAGACCCGTCCGTCGGCCGGCCTCGCCGCCATGTTCCCGTGCCGGCAACGCGGGTGCAGCCGATGGTCCGGCCCTGTGTTCCTGCGCCGGCACGGCCGGTGCAGCCGATAGCCCGGCCGCTGTGTTCATGCGCCGGCACCGTGGGCGCAGCCGGTCGTCCGGCCACCGCGCGCATGCCTGACCCGGCGGCCCCGGCAGGTTCCTCAAAACGCCCCGCGATGGGACCCCGGGCCGAGCGCGCCGATTTGACGCGGCGCAGCAGCGCTCTTGCGGCAGGGCGCGAATGCGGCTAGCCCTTGCGCCAAATCCACCTGCGACGGGAGAGGCCGCCATGGCACGCGCCAAGATTGCTCTGATCGGGTCCGGGCAGATCGGGGGCACGCTCGCCCATCTCGCCGGACTCAAGGAACTCGGCGACATCGTTCTTTTCGACATCGCCGAGGGCATTCCCCAGGGCAAGGCGCTGGATATCGCCGAAATCGCACCCGTCGACGGGTTCGATGCCAAGCTGAAGGGCGCCAACGATTATGCCGATATCGCCGGCGCCGATGTCTGCATCGTCACCGCCGGCGTGCCGCGCAAGCCGGGCATGAGCCGCGACGACCTTCTGGGCATCAACCTCAAGGTCATGGGCTCGGTCGGTGCCGGGATCGCCCAGCATGCCCCCGACGCCTTCGTCATCTGCATCACCAACCCGCTCGACGCCATGGTCTGGGCGCTGAGGGAATTCTCCGGCTTGCCGCACGAGAAGGTCTGCGGCATGGCGGGTGTGCTCGACAGTGCCCGCTTCCGCCATTTCCTGGCCGACGAGTTCGGTGTCTCGGTCAAGGACGTCACCGCCTTCGTGCTCGGCGGCCATGGCGACACCATGGTGCCGCTGGCCCGCTATTCCACCGTCGCCGGCATTCCGCTGCCCGATCTGGTCGCCATGGGCTGGACCAGCCAGGAGAAGCTCGACGCCATCGTCCAGCGCACCCGCGACGGCGGAGCCGAGATCGTCGGCCTGCTGAAGACCGGGTCGGCCTTCTATGCGCCGGCCGCCGCCGCGATCGAGATGGCCGAGGCCTATCTGAAGGACCAGAAGCGGGTGCTGCCCTGCGCCGCCCATGTCAGCGGCGCCTACGGGTTGAAGGACCTCTATGTCGGCGTGCCCACGGTGATCGGTGCCGGCGGCATCGAGAAGGTGGTGGAGATCGCGCTGAACAAGGACGAGCAGGCCATGTTCGACAAGTCCGTCGCCGCGGTGCAGGGCCTGGTCGAGGCTTGCAAGGGGATCGATCCCAAGCTGGCCTGAGGCCGGTGGGGGCATGCCGTCCCGCGGCATCATCTTCGTTGCCACCGGCGAATCCTACATAGAGCTGGCGCTGCAGGCGGCGACGTCCTGCAAGCACTGGATGCCCGAGCTGCCCATCGACCTTTTCACCGATGGCGAGGTCAGCCACCCGGCCATCGACCGCGCCGTGCCGGTGGGCGAGGCCTGGCGCCGCTCCAAGCTCGACCACATGGCATCCAGCCGCTTCGACGAGACGCTCTATCTCGATGCCGACGTGGTTGCCGTCGACCGCTTCGACGAGGCCTTCGGGATGCTGGCGCGGTTCGACCTCTGCGGTGCCTACGACCAGATGCGGGTGACCTGGAACGCCAACAAGATCTGGCGCGAGGAGGTGCCCGAGAGCTTTCCGCAGATCAACACCGGCGTGCTGTTCTACCGCAACGTCCCAAAGGTGCTGGCGCTGTTCGAGGAATGGCGCGACGCCGTGCGCGGCCACAAGATGTGGCGCGACCAGCCGGTATTCCGCGAGCTGGTCTGGAAAAGCGACCTCGGCTTCGGCGTGCTGCCCGAGGAGTACAACTACATGGCCACCAACACGCTGCCGGCGCTGTCGAACGCCAATTTCAGCCCGCGGCTGATCCATTCGCCGCGCCTGCACCGGCATCTCGACACCGGGCGCAAGAAGGTCTCGACGCTGGAAGAGCTGCTGGGGCCGGAGCTTCTGGACAAGATCGAGGCGCTGAAGGCGCGGCGGGCCGATATCATCGGCGCCCGTGCCCGGCGGGCGAAGAACCTTTGAGCGGCATCGCGCGCGGGTGATTCGCGGCCGGCGAAAGCGGCGCGGAGAGCACAGGCCAGGATTTGTGATCACAGGAAAATTGGCCGTGATCACAAATGTCGGTTTTCTGCCGCGCCCGACGCCAAGCGGGTGTTTTCCCTTTGCCGCCCGACACCTTCGGGCGTAGGACGGGGCCCGAGGGCGCCGCGTGGTTGCACCGCCCGGAACGGCCGATCGGTGGCGAGGCAGCGCAGGAGACGGAAATGAACATCCACGAATACCAGGCCAAGAAGCTTCTGCAGGATTTCGGTGCCCCGGTTTCGGACGGCCGCATCGTGCTGCGCGCCGAGGAGGCCAAGACCGCCGCCGGCGAGCTTGACGGGCCGATCTGGGTGGTCAAGGCGCAGATCCACGCCGGCGGCCGCGGCAAGGGCAGCTTCAAGGAGACGACCGCAGGCGACAAGGGCGGGGTGCGGGTCACCAAGTCGGTGGGCGAGGCCGCCGACGAGGCGATGAGGATGCTGGGCCGCACGCTGGTCACCAAGCAGACCGGCCCGGTCGGCAAGCAGGTCAACCGCATCTATATCGAGGACGGCTCGGATATCGAGCGCGAGCTCTATTTGGCGCTGCTCGTCGACCGCAAGTCCAGCCGCGTCGCCTTCGTCTGCTCCACCGAGGGCGGCATGGACATCGAGGAGGTGGCCCACAGCACCCCCGAGAAGATCCTGACCCTGACCATCGACCCGGCCACCGGCATCCAGGGCTTCCACGGCCGCCGCATCGCCTTCGCGCTGGGCCTGAAGGGCAACCAGGTCAAGCAGTGCGTGAAGCTGGTCAACACGCTCTACGACATGTTCATGAGCAAGGACATGGAGATGCTGGAGATCAACCCGCTGATCGTCACCAAGGCCGGCAACGTGCACTGCCTCGACGCCAAGATGGGCTTCGATTCCAACGCGCTCTATCGCCATCCCGACATCCTGGCGCTGCGCGACGAGTCCGAAGAGGACCCCAAGGAACTGGCGGCCTCGAAGTTCGACCTCAACTACATCGCGCTCGACGGCGAGATCGGCTGCATGGTCAACGGCGCCGGGCTGGCGATGGCGACCATGGACATCATCAAGCTCTACGGTGCCTCGCCGGCCAACTTCCTCGACGTCGGCGGCGGCGCCACCAAGGACAAGGTCACCGAGGCGTTCAAGATCATCACCTCGGATCCCAACGTGAAGGGGATCCTGGTCAACATCTTCGGCGGCATCATGCGCTGCGACGTGATCGCCGAGGGGGTGATCGCCGCCGTCAAGGAAGTGGGGCTGACGGTGCCGCTGGTGGTGCGGCTCGAAGGCACCAACGTCGAAAAGGGCAAGGCGATCCTGAACGAGTCGGGCCTCAACGTGATCGCCGCCGACGACCTCGGCGACGCGGCGCAGAAGATCGTCAAGGCGGTGAAGGGGTGAGGAGCGCCGTACTCGCGCTCTCGGCGGTCGCGCTCCTCGCGGCGTGCGAACCCGTGCCGCCGCAGCTCCCTACCGGGATGGCGCCGGTCGCGATCTTGTCGGAAGGCGTTGGCGATGCGGACCCGGGTACCCAGATGCCCACCAGCGCGCAGGTCACACAGCTTTTCGAGGCGGTCTGCGTCGATACCTATCCCAGCTTTGCTTCCGCGCCCAAGGTGTTGGCGGGTCTGCCGCTGAAGCGCAACAGCGCGAACGGGATCTACTATCACAAGACCCTCGATCTCTCGATTGCGCTGCTCGACACAGGCGAGCAAAAGGCCTGCTCGATGATCTTCGCATCCACCGGCGATCCAAGGGTCAAGCTCGACGGTGTCGGCAGGATCGAGGGGCTTCCGGCCGACCACTTCGGAGGTCTGATCCTGGGCAAGGTCGCGGCCCCGCACTATCTCAACATCCAGCTCGTTGGCGACCGATCATGACCGCAGGTGCCAACCGGCCAACAAGCAGGATGCGTCCGCGCAGACGGTGACGGATACCCCGCCATGATCATCAGCCACGAGCACCGGTTCATCTTCCTGCGCACGCTGAAGACGGCGGGGAAGTCGGTGTCGGCCGCGATCGCCTCGCGGCTGCCCGAGGGCGACGTGGTGATCAACAAGCCCGAGCATCGCGAGCGTATCCACATCCCCAAGAACTCGGTGCGGCGGCTGATGCCCACCATCTTCGGGCTCGCCCATCACGCCCGCGCCCGTGACGTGCGGGCGGTGCTGGGGGCCAAGACCTTCGACAGCTATTTCAAGTTCGCCATCGAGCGGAACCCCTGGGACCGGCAGGTCAGCTTCTACCACCACCGGCGGACGCGGCAGGGCCAGGCCGACCGCAACCTCAGCCGCGACCTGTTGAACCCCATGTACCGGATGCTGCACACTTGGCGGGTGTGGAACTGGGACGTCTATGCCATCGACGGCACCGTGGTCGCTGACGAGATCATCGACTACCGTCATCTCGACACCCTGCTGCCGCATCTGTTCGAGCGCATCGGCATCGGCACCGGCATCGAGCTGCCGCGGCTGAACGCCGGCAACAAGACCGACCACCGGCACTATTCGTACAGCTACACCGCCGAGGCGCGCGACTTCGTGCGCCAGACCTATGCCGGCGAGATCGAGACCTTCGGCTACGGGTTCGAGGACCAGTCGGGCCGCGGCCTCGACCTGCCGGGCAGCGAGCCCGACGGCGGTGTGCTGTGGCAGCGCGCGGGGGTGGCGGCATGACCACACCCGTGGCAACGCTGGAACCGGGCACCGGGGCCGCCCCGGCGCCGGAGCGGGACTGTCCCGCCTGCGGCGGCAGCGCCTGCGCCGAGGTGCCGGACTATTCGCCGGCGCCGTGGCGGATCGTCACCTGCGACGCATGCGGCTTCGTCTATCTGAAGAACCCGCCGGGCTATGAGGCGCTGGTCGAGGATTTCGCCTGGGAGCGCACCTATGCCGAGCGCGATGCGGAGCGGAAGAAGAAGCACGGCCGCCTGCGCAGCGCCAACCGGGCGCTGAAGGCCTGGCTGCGGCGGCTGAAGGGTGACGCCAACGCCCGCTTCGCCGGCATGTTCGGCCCCGGCAGGGTGCTGGACATCGGTTGCGGCGACGGCCGCCGCATCGGCCCGCCGATGACCCCCTACGGGATCGAGCTGTCGGCGGCGCTGCATGCCCGCGCCGACGAACGCATGCGGGGGCTGGGCGGCTATTGCGTGCACGCGCCCGGCGCCGAGGGGCTGGCCGCCTTCCAAGACGGCTTCTTCGACGGCGTGCTGATGCATTCCTACCTGGAGCACGAGGCGGCGCCGCTGACGGCGCTGACCGGCGCCTTCCGGGTGCTCAGGCCCGGCGGCAAGGTGTTCGTGCGGGTGCCCAACTATGCCTCGCTGAACCGCCACATCGCCGGCGCCGGCTGGTGCGGCTTCCGCTATCCCGACCACGTCAACTACTTCACGCTTGCCAGCCTCACCGCCATGGCCGCGAAAGCCGGCTTTTCCACCCGGCTGGTCAACCGCCTGAACCTGTGGGTGGACGACAACATCCACGCGCTTCTCACCAAGCCGACAACCGCATAGGGACCGAGACATTGGCCATCCTCGTCGACGAAAACACCAAGGTCATCTGCCAGGGCTTCACCGGCAGCCAGGGCACCTTCCATTCCGAGCAGGCCATCGCCTACGGCACGCGCATGGTCGGCGGCGTCACCCCCGGCAAGGGCGGCAGCGACCATATCTGCCTGCCGGTCTTCGACACCGTGCACGAGGCGCGCCGCGCCACCGAGGCCACCGCCACCGCGATCTACGTGCCGCCGCCCTTCGCCGCCGACGCCATCCTCGAGGCGATCGACGCCCAGATGGAGCTGATCGTCTGCATCACCGAGGGCATCCCGGTGCTGGACATGATGAAGGTGAAACGCGCGCTCGAGGGGTCTGCCTCGCGCCTGGTCGGGCCGAACTGCCCCGGCGTCATCACCCCGGACGCCTGCAAGATCGGCATCATGCCCGGCCACATCCACCGCCGCGGCAGCGTCGGCGTGGTCAGCCGCTCGGGCACGCTTACCTACGAGGCGGTCAAGCAGACCACCGATGTCGGCCTCGGCCAGTCCACCTGCGTCGGCATCGGCGGCGACCCGATCAAGGGCACCGAGCATATCGACGTGCTGGAGATGTTCCTGGCCGACGACGAGACCACGGCGATCATCATGATCGGCGAGATCGGCGGCTCGGCCGAGGAGGAGGCCGCCGAGTTCCTCAAGGCCGAGGCGAAGAAGGGCCGCAAGAAGCCGGTCGCCGGCTTCATCGCCGGGCGCACCGCGCCGCCGGGCCGCCGCATGGGCCATGCCGGCGCCATCGTGAGCGGCGGCCAGGGAGGCGCCGAGGACAAGATCGAGGCGATGAAATCCGCCGGCATCGTGGTCGCCGACAGCCCCGCGGGGCTGGGTGAGGCGGTGTTAAAGGCGATTGGATAGACCAGACCCCGCGCCGCGACCCGGCGCACCACTCGAAGGGAGCGGACGCCGCAAACCGACGCCCGGAATGACATGACCGACCAGACACCGAACGACCTGTTCCGCGCCTCTTCCTTCCTGCAGGGGCACAACGCGGCCTTCGTGGAGCAGCTCTATGCCCGCTGGGCCAACGACCCCGAGGCGGTGGACGAGGGCTGGCGCGCCTTCTTCCGCTCGCTGGGCGACGACGGAATGCAGGTCAAGCGCGAGGCCAGCGGGCCGTCCTGGGCGCGTACCGACTGGCCGCCGCAGCCCGACGGCGAGCTGGTCTCGGCGCTCGACGGGCAGTGGGCGCCCGAGGAAGGGCGGCGGCTGGGCGACAAGATCGCCGCCAAGGCGGCCGCGGGCGGCATCTCGCTTTCGCAGGATCAGATCCGCCAGACGGTCACCGACAGCCTGCGCGCCCTCATGCTGATCCGCGCCTACCGCATCCGCGGCCATCTCGCCGCCGATCTCGACCCGCTCGGCCTTATCGAGCGGGCGCCGCACCCCGAGCTTGACCCGGCCTCATACGGCTTCGCCGAGGCCGATCTCGACCGGCCGATCTTCATCGACAACGTGCTGGGGCTGGAAACCGCCTCGATGCGCGAGATCGTGGCCATCGTGAAGCGCACCTATTGCGGCACTTTCGCGCTTCAGTACATGCACATCTCCGATCCGGTCCAGGCGGCCTGGCTGAAGGAACGGATCGAGGGTTACGGCAAGGAGATCGCCTTTACCCGCGAGGGCCGCAAGGCGATCCTCAACAAGCTGGTCGAGGCCGAAGGCTTCGAGAAGTTCCTGCATGTCAAGTACATGGGTACCAAGCGCTTCGGGCTGGACGGCGCCGAGGCGCTGGTGCCGGCGATGGAGCAGATCGTCAAGCGCGGCGGCGCGCTGGGGGTCAGGGAGATCGTCATCGGCATGCCGCACCGCGGCCGGCTGAACGTGCTGGCCACCGTCATGGGCAAGCCCTATCGGGCGATCTTCAACGAATTCCAGGGCGGCAGCTTCAAGCCCGACGAGGTCGAGGGCTCCGGCGACGTGAAGTACCATCTGGGTGCCTCGTCCGACCGCGAGTTCGACGGCAATAACGTGCATCTCAGCCTGACCGCCAACCCCAGCCATCTGGAGGCGGTCAACCCGGTGGTGCTGGGCAAGGTCCGCGCCAAGCAGAGCCAGCTCAACGATACCGAGCACCGCATGGTGCTGCCGGTGCTCCTGCATGGCGACGCCGCCTTTGCCGGCCAGGGCGTGGTCGCCGAATGCTTCGGGCTGTCGGGGCTGAAGGGCCACCGCACGGGCGGCACCATCCACGTCATCGTCAACAACCAGATCGGCTTCACCACCAGCCCGCACCATTCGCGCTCGTCGCCCTATCCCACCGATATCGCGCTGATGGTCGAGGCGCCGATCTTCCACGTCAACGGCGACGACCCCGAGGCGGTGGTGCATGCCGCCAAGGTCGCCACCGAGTTCCGCCAGATGTTCGGCAAGGACGTGGTGCTCGACATCTTCTGCTATCGCCGCTTCGGCCATAACGAGGGTGACGAGCCGATGTTC
The DNA here is from genome assembly GCA_050299555.1 of Paracoccaceae bacterium. GTDB lineage: Bacteria > Pseudomonadota > Alphaproteobacteria > Rhodobacterales > Rhodobacteraceae > JBNKWA01. The sequence continues at coordinate 67,697 of JBNKWA010000070.1, forward strand.
ACCCAGCCGCAGATGTACAAGGCGATCAAGGTCCACAAGACCACGCTGCAGGTCTATACCGAGCGGCTGATCCGCGACGGGCTGATCCCCGAGGGCGAGATCGAGGACATGAAGGCGGCCTTCCAGGCGCAACTGAACCAGGATTTCGAACTGGCCAAGGCCTATCGGCCCAACAAGGCAGACTGGCTTGACGGCAAGTGGTCCGGGCTCGGCCCCCAGGGCCAGCGCTACCAGCGCGGCAAGACCTCGGTCGACATGGCCGTGCTCAAGGACGTGGGCGGGGCGCTGACCCGGCTGCCCGAGGGCTTTCAGCCGCACAAGACCATCGAGCGGCTGCTCGATACCAAGCGCAAGATGATCGAGACCGGAGAGGGGCTCGACTGGGCCACCGCCGAGGCGCTGGCCTTCGGCACGCTGCTGCTGGAGGGCTACCCGGTGCGGCTGGCCGGTCAGGATTCGGTGCGCGGCACGTTCAGCCAGCGCCATGCGGCGGTGAACGACCAGGATACCGAAGAGCGCTACTTCTTCCTCAACCACGTGCGCGAGAAGCAGGCGACGCTCGACGTCATCGACTCGATGCTGTCGGAATACGCGCTTCTGGGCTTCGAGTACGGCTACAGCCTGGCCGAGCCCAACACGCTGACCCTGTGGGAGGCGCAGTTCGGCGACTTCGCCAACGGCGCCCAGATCATGATCGACCAGTTCATCTCGTCGGGCGAGAAGAAATGGCTGCGCATGTCGGGGCTGGTGCTGCTTCTGCCGCATGGCTACGAGGGCCAGGGGCCCGAGCACAGCTCGGCCCGGCTGGAGCGGTTCCTGCAAATGTGCGCCGAGGACAACTGGATCGTCGCCAACTGCACGACGCCGGCGAACTATTTCCACATCCTGCGCCGGCAGCTGCACCGCAGCTTCCGCAAGCCGCTGGTGCTGATGACGCCGAAATCGCTGCTCAGGCACAAGCTGGCGGTCTCCAGGCTCGAGGAGATGGCCACCGGGTCCAGCTTCCACCGGGTCCTGTGGGACGATGCCCAGTACGGCAACTCGCCCACGAAGCTGAAGCCCGACGCCAAGATCAAGCGCGTGGTGCTGTGCTCGGGCAAGGTCTATTTCGACCTCCTGGAGGCCCGCGACACCGAGGGCCTCGACGACGTCTATATTCTCAGGCTCGAACAGTTCTATCCGTTCCCGGCCCAGAGCCTGGTCAAGGAGCTGAAGCGCTTCACCCATGCCCAGGTGATCTGGTGCCAGGAAGAGCCCAAGAACCAGGGCGGCTGGAGCTTCGTCGAGCCCAACCTCGAATGGGTGCTTGGCCGCATCAAGGCCAAGTCCCAGCGCCCGATCTATGCCGGCCGTCCCGCCGCCGCCTCGTCGGCGACCGGGCTCGCCCGCCAGCACACCGCACAGCAGCAGGCCCTCGTGACCGAGGCGCTGACAGGCAAGAAGGACTGATTTCGATGGCCGAAATTCGCGTACCCACGCTGGGCGAAAGCGTCACCGAGGCGACGCTGGCGACCTGGTTCAAGAAGGCCGGCGACGCCGTCCGGGTGGACGAGATGCTGTGCGAGCTGGAGACCGACAAGGTCACCGTCGAGGTGCCGTCCTCGGTCGCCGGCGTGATCGAGGAACTGGTGGTCAAGGAAGGCGAGACCGTGGGCGTCAACGCCCTGCTGGCCACGGTGCAGGAGGGCGCCGCCGGTGCCGCCAAGCCCGCCGCCGCCGCTCCGGCCAAGGCCGAGGCGGCCGCCAAGGCCCCGGCCAAGGCCGAGGCCGCCCCGGCCGCGGCAACCGCCCGGGGGGATGTGGAAAACGCCCCCTCGGCCAACAAGATCATGGCCGAGAAGGGCATCGACCCAGCCACGGTGCAGGGCTCGGGCCGCGACGGCCGCATCATGAAGGAGGACGTGCTGGGCGCCGCCCCCGCCGCTGCCCCCTCCGCCTCGGCAGGGGCCGAGGCTGCCGCCGCCGCCTTCACCGCCGCCCCGCCGGCACCGGCCACCCGCGGCCCGGTGGCGGCCGAGGACTCGGCCCGTGAGGAGCGGGTCAAGATGACCCGGCTGCGCCAGACCATCGCCCGGCGCCTCAAGGACGCCCAGAACACCGCAGCCATGCTGACCACCTACAACGAGGTGGACATGACCGGCGTCATGGAGCTGCGCAACGAATACAAGACCGCCTTCGAGAAGAAGCACGGCGTCAAGCTCGGCTTCATGTCGTTCTTCGCCAAGGCCTGCGTGCACGCGCTCTTCGAGGTGCCCGAGGTCAATGCCGAGATCGACGGCACCGACATCGTCTACAAGAACTACGTCCACATGGGCGTCGCCGTGGGCACCCCCACCGGGCTCGTTGTGCCGGTGGTGCGCGACTGCGACCGCATGAGCTTCGCCGCCATCGAGAAGAAGATCGCCGAGCTTGGCCTGCGCGCCCGCGACGGCAAGCTGTCGATGGCCGAGATGCAGGGCGGCAGCTTCACCATCTCCAACGGCGGCGTCTACGGCTCGCTGATGTCCTCGCCGATCCTGAACCCGCCGCAATCGGGCATCCTCGGCATGCACAAGATCCAGGAGCGGCCGATGGTGGTCGGCGGCCAGATCGTGGCGCGGCCGATGATGTATCTGGCGCTTTCCTACGATCACCGCATCGTCGACGGCAAGGGCGCGGTGACCTTCCTGGTGCGGGTCAAGGAATGCCTCGAGGACCCGCGCCGGCTGTTGATGGACATCTGATGCAGGCACTGTGGCGGCTGGCGCTGAAATACGCGCCGGTCGCGGCCTACCTCGTCCGGGTCGGTTTCCTGCGCTGGCGGCGCCCGCGCGAGGAAGTCTTCAAGTAGCCAGCCGGGCCAGCGACAGGATGTCCCGGGCGACCTCGCCCAGATCGTCGTTCAGCTGGTGGTCGCGCCCCGGGAGAATGCGGACGACCGCCTGCGGGATCAGCGTGGCATAAAGCCCTGCATGCGCCACCGGCGCGATTTCGTCCTCGGCGCCGTGATAGAGGAACACCGGCATGCCGGCCGGCAGCCGCTCCGCCAGGTCGGCAGGTGTCGCGATTTCGTCGCTGGTCCATCCCCCGTCGCCGACAAAGGGCGCGGCGATCAGGATCAGGGCCGCCGGCGCGAATGCAGGCTGCTCCTCGGCAAGGACGTTGACCAGAATGGTGCCGCCGATGGAATGGCCGACGAGCACGGCACCGTCGTCGAGTTGGCTGAACTCGTCCAGCAACGCGCCTTTCCAGGCGGAATAGGTGGGATCGTCCTCGTTCGGCATCCGCGGATAACGGATATCGCATCCGTCGAGGCCGCCTTCGAGGCTCCGGACCAGCTTGACGTCCCAGTCGTCATGGGTTCCCGCGCCGGCGCCCTGAACGAACAGAATGCTGTGCGGCACGGCGACTCCTCCGGCGGAAATCCCGCAGATTATGCCTGAAAGCGGGCGGCGCTCAACGGGGCTCTCGTCCGCCCGCCCACACTGCAACCAATCGGGGGCTTGGATTCGCCGTCAATTCCAGCATGATAGGCAACGGCGCCGCGCCAGGGGTGGATCGGCGCCGGTGTTGCGTACCGTTTGGGGGTGGTGCAGATGTTCAAGTCCGCTAGCAGGGCCTTGCCCTGGGCGCTGATCGTGATGGTCGCGCTCATCGTCTACGATCGTACCAGGCTGGAGGGCATGGCTGCCGTGGTGCCGACCGCGACGGTCGAGGCGTCCGCACCGCCGGTTCTCCGGCCCGAGGTTGCCGCCGTTGCCCTGCTGCCCCGCGCCACCCGGCCGAAGCCGCGCGACCTGCCGGTGCCGGCACCCGTGGTGCTCGCCTCCATCGACCCGCTGGCGGGGGCGGAGTTCGCCGCCGCGCCGGCCCCTGCGGTTGCGCCCCTCGGCGCGGCCCCCGAGGCATCGCCCCTAGTGGCGGCCAAGGGCGAGCCCGACCCCAATGCCGGCGCCGAAGGGCTGCTGGTCGCAGCGCTGACGCCGGCGCAGTCGGGGTTCGCCAATGACGGGCCGCCTGACGTCGCGCCGCTGCCGGCGGCGCCAGACACGGCGCTGGTCTCGACGCAGAAGGCGCGGCCCGACCCCAATGCGTCAGCTGCCGAGCAGCTGGTCGTCGCCTCCCTGACCCCGTCCGCTGCCACCGACGCACCGCTGCCCAAGGTGGCACCGCTGGCCGCGGCGCCGGTACCCGCGGCGCCGATTTCGGGCCTGCCCGGGCGGCCCGACCCGAACGCCGCGCCGGCCGAGCAGCTGGTCGCCGCCCTGACCCCGCCCAGGGCGGTTGTCGGCGCCGCGGCCAGCGACGCGCCGCCGGCGTCCGTGGCGCCGCTTGCCACCGTGCCGGTGCCCGGCGCCGTGTCGCCGATTGCCGGGCGCCCCGATCCCAACGACGCACCGCCGCTGGTCATGGCCGCGCTCGATCCGGGCGCGATCGGCGGGCCGTCTCCGGTAACGCTGCCGGGCGCCGTCGGGTCCTCCGCCGCGGCGCGTCCCGGGCCGCTCGCCCGCCCCGACGACCGGGTGCCGGCGCCTGCCGCCTTTTCGCCCACGGTGCCCTCGCCGGCGGCCGAGCGGGCGCGACTTGTGGCCTTTCTCGACACGCTCGAGGCGCGCGGCGCCCCACCGGAGCCGGCGCCCGCCGAGTTCCTGGCCGACAAGGTCGAGGTAGACAAGGCCGCCCGCCGCCTGCGCCTGATCCATGACGGGCGGGTGATCCGCGAATATGTCATCGCGCTTGGCGCCGCGCCCTATGGCCACAAGCGTGAGGAGGGCGACGAGCGCACGCCCGAGGGCAACTATTTCATCGACTGGCGCAACCCCTATTCGGTGGCCCATCTCAGCCTGCACATCTCCTATCCCAACGCCGAGGACCGTGCCCGGGCGCGCGCCGAGGGTGTCGACCCCGGCGGCGACATCATGATCCACGGGCTGTTGAACGGCTGGGGCTGGCTCGGCCGGCTGCATGCCTTGCGCGACTGGACCAACGGCTGCATCGCGGTGACCAATATCGAGATGCGCCAGATCTGGGCGCTGGTGCCGAACGGAACGCCGATCACCATCCGCTAGCGGCGCCGCGCATGTGGGCATTGCGGGCGCCCGGGTCGGGCGTCCCCACCGTGTCCCCATCGGGGTTAACACTTTTTCGCAATGATAACAATTGATTGGATACCCGTCCCCGTGGGGACGCCTGCAGACGGGCGGATCCCCTGCCGCAGGAAGGCCACGGGCGACCGGGAAATCCGGGGGCCCGCATCTTGTCCGGGTGGTGGTCCCGGCGCGCGTCGTCTATCTCTTTTCCGATCCGTCTGAGTCGCCTGAAGGAGGAGCCCTGCCATGCCCTATGATGTGATCGTGATCGGCGGGGGGCCGGGCGGCTATGTCTGCGCCATCCGCTGCGCCCAGCTCGGGCTGAAGACCGCCTGCGTCGAGGGCCGGGCGACGCTGGGCGGCACCTGCCTGAACGTCGGCTGCATCCCGTCAAAGGCGATGCTGCACGCCTCCGAGCTCTATCACGAGGCGCACACCCATTTCGACACCATGGGGCTGACCGGACCGGGGCCGAAGCTCGATCTGGGCAAGATGCTGGCCTACAAGCAGTCCACGGTGGACCAGAACACCAAGGGCATCGAGTTCCTGTTCAAGAAGAACAAGGTCGACTGGCTGAAGGGCTGGGGCAGGATCGCGGGCCCCGGCAAGGTCCAGGTCGGCGACCAGACCCACGAGACCCGCCATATCGTCATCGCCACCGGGTCCGAGGCCTCGACCCTGCCCGGCGTCGAGGTGGACGAGAAGACCGTGGTCACCTCCACCGGCGCGCTGGAGCTGCCCAAGGTGCCCAAGACCATGCTGGTGATCGGCGCCGGGGTGATCGGGCTCGAGCTGGGCTCGGTCTACGCCCGGCTCGGCGCCAAGGTGACGGTGGTGGAGTTCCTCGACCAGATCACCCCCGGCCTGGACGGCGAGGTGCAGAAGGCCTTCCAGCGGATGCTGAAGAAGCAGGGGCTGGACTTCGTGCTCGGCGCCGCGGTGCAGACGGTCAAGACCGCGCGCGGCAAGGCCAAGGTGACCTGGAAGTCGCGGGCCGACGATGCCGAGACCACCCAGGATGCCGACGTGGTGCTGGTCGCCACCGGGCGGCGGCCCTACACCCAGGGCCTCGGGCTGGAGGAAGCCGGTGTCGAGACCGAGCGCGGAATGGTGAAGACCGACGACCACCTGCGGACGAACGTGGACGGGATCTGGGCCCTTGGCGACGTGGTCAGGGGGCCGATGCTGGCCCACAAGGCCGAGGACGAGGGCACCGCGGTGGCCGAGAGCATCGCCGGCCAGCGGGGCCACGTGAATTATGGGGTGATCCCTTCGGTGATCTACACCGCCCCCGAGGTGGCGGCGGTGGGCCAGACCGAGGAGCAGCTGAAAGAGGCCGGCCGCGCCTACAAGGTGGGCAAGTTCCCGTTCATGGGCAATGCCCGGGCCAAGAGCTATTTCCAGGCCGAGGGCTTCGTGAAGATCCTCGCCGACAAGGAGACCGACCGGGTGCTCGGGGCCCACATCATCGGCCCCTATGCGGGCGATCTGATCCACGAGATCTGCGTCGGCATGGAATTCGGCGCCGCGGCCGAGGACATCGCCCGCACCTGCCACGCCCATCCCACCTTCTCGGAGGCGGTGCGGGAGGCGGCGCTGGCCTGCGGCGACGGGGCGATTCACGCCTGATCTTCGGGGGCCCCACGGGCCCCGAAGATCGCCCCGACGCGGGTGTCCCCGCGGGGACGGTGGGTCAATTTTTTCTGGTCAGTTGGGGTTCAGTGGAACGCGCGACTAGGATGGTGTTCGCGAGGCCATCAATCCGGCGCCCAGAGAAACAAACGTCAGCCCAGTCAGTTGGGCGATCCGCTCTCTGAGTTTCGCCGACACAATCCGGCCGCGGACCGCGCGTGCCGCGTATCCGTAGGCAAGATGGATTGTCAGGATGACAATCGCATTGGTCAGGTACATGACTGCAAGCTGGGGCGCGAGCGCACGCCCCGGATCGAGAAATTGGGGAAGAAGGGCCGCAAGGAAAAGCACAGTTTTCGGATTGCTGGAAGACACAAGGAACGCTTCCACAAACCGCCGTCTCACACTGGGAACGGAGACCGCCGCTTCTGCCGAAATATCCAGCGCGGAGTTCTTCCGCGCGTTGAGCAACATCTTCACGCCGAGAAATACAAGGTAGAGCGCACCGACCGTCTTCATCGCGAAATACAGTATCGGCGTCTGTGCGAGCAGCGCGCCGAACCCGTAAACCACCAGCGTCATGAAGATGAGTTGGCTGGTGAGGTTGGCCGTGATGGTCAGAAGACCCGCACGCATGCCGTATCTTGCCGAATGAACCATGACAAGGAGCGTGTTCGGTCCGGGCGATAAGGTGGTTATGAGAGACGTGAGCAGAAACACTCCCCAGATTGCCAGCTCCATGCTCTTTTCTTTCTGTAAACCATCGAAAATTCGCAGCCTTTATGGTGCAGTTCTTGGATGAAAACCAGCACATCAAAAGACCCGGCAGATCAGGTGGTTGCGGCAACCCAAAAAAGCGCGATCAGTTCACCAGCATCCTCAGCCCGCCGGTGACATCGGCGCGCACGGCCAGGCGCAGGCCCGGCTCGTCGCCCGCCCTGAGCGCGGCGATGATCTTGCCATGGCTGAGGCTGGCGTCGGGGCGTTGCCGCCGGGCGTAAAGCGCCCGCATGGTGGGGCCAAGCTGCATCCACACCGTCTCGGCCAGCGCCAGCATCGCCGGCGCCTGGGCTCGCAGGTAGAGCATGCGGTGGAATTCCAGGTTCGAGCGCACATAGCCGGTGGCGTCCGCCTCGGCCAGCGAGCGGCCGACGCTGCGGTTGATGTCCTCCATGCGGTCGATCAGCGCCGCGTGGGCACGCGGCAAGGCCCGGGCGGCAAGCTCGGGCTCCAGCAGCCCGCGCAGCGCCGCCAGCTCCTCGATGCGGTCGCTGGCCAGCACCGGCGTCGCCAGCCGCCCGGACTGGCTGAGGGTCAGCGCACCTTCCGCCGCCAGCCGGCGCACCGCCTCGCGCGCCGGTGTCATGCTGGTCCCGAACTGGCGGGCGATGGAACGCAGCGTCATCGCCTGGCCGGGGCCGACGATGCCGTACATGATCTGGGCCCGGAGCGCCCGGTAGACCGCGTCATGGGCGGTGCTGCGCCCGTCCGATGACGCGCCGCGTGGCGGTAACGGGGGCTCGGTCACAAGATCTTCCACTTTTTGGCGGAAAAAGAATCGCTGATTCGTGCCGTTGGCTTTGCTACAGTAACGACCGTGTGATGGGGTGTGCCATGTTGAATTTCTGGTCGGGCCTTCTGGGCTATTCGACGGCTGCGTTGTTTGTCGCAGCCATTTTTCTCTCTGGGGCGCCGGACGGCGCCACCCAGCCGCCGCGCGACAGGCAAGCCGCCGCAGAGGTGCCGGCGGCCGAAGCCGTGCATTCGCCGCGGCAGGTGGAACTGGCCGCCGCCGAGGCGCGGTTCTTCGACCGCGTGCAGCGCGATCTCGACGGTGTGTCCGACATCGTGTCGCTGGCTGCATCCGGGGCTTCGGCCGGGGACCCGCAGCAGACGATCATCATCGACGAGCGCCAGCCCGACGGTCGGGGCCTTGAGCGGGGCCGGGTGACGGCGGCGGCGGTCAACCTGCGCAGCGGTCCCTCGACCGGCTATGACGCCATCGGCGCGGCCCTGCAGGGCGACGTACTGGACTATACCGGCCTTCGCGACGGCGACTGGGTCGAGGTCTACGTGCCGGCCATGGGGCGCAACGCCTGGATGCACGGGCGCTATCTGGCCCGACTGTAAGCCAGGACGGGGTCCCGCAAGCCCGGGACCTTCGCCTGCCACCTTCGCCCTGAGTGTTCGTCCCGAGCGTTCGCCTGCGGGACCTTCGCGGGCGGCGCGGGCGAGGACCCGCGTCAAGCGCGGGACGGGTTTGCGGCCGGGCCTGGGCCGGCCCGGATGTCGTCCGGTTGCGGCTCAGTCCAGCCGGAGCCGGTGCAGGCCGGGGCCGTTCCGGCGCAGCCAGTCGCGCTGCGCGTCGAAATCCGGGCAGATGCGTTCCACCAGCTTCCAGTAGGCCGCGCCGTGGTTCATGTGGCGCAGGTGGCAGACTTCGTGCGCGGCGACGTAGTCGAGCACCGGAGGCGGGGCCATGATCAGCCGCCACGAGAACATCAGCGCCCCCGAATCGGCGCAGGAGCCCCAGCGCGAGCGGGGATCGCGCAACTGCACCCGGGCCACGGTCAGGCCGAGCTGCGCGGCATAGCGGTCGGTGGCGGCGACGATCCGGTCGCGGGCCAGCGCCTTCAGAAAGCCCTTGAGCTGGCCGACAAGCCGCGCCTCGGGGCCGGGCAGCAGCAGCCGCTCGCCCTCGATGCGCGCCGGGCCGGGCGCGGCGGCAAGCGTCACCGGGCGACCCTCCACCGGCAGCTCCAGGCCCCAGGCGACGGGCGCGGTGGGCGGATGCGCGGCCAGGGCGCGCGCCAGCCAGTCGGCCTGGCGGGCGGCAAATTCCTCGGCGGCGCGCATCGGCGTGCGCGCCGGGATGGTCAGGGTGACATCGTTGGTGCCGTGGGTGACCCGCAGGATCAGCCTGCGGGCGCGGGCATGGCGGCGGACGGCGATGTCGACGCCGGGTCGGTCAAGCCGGATTGTACCGGCGGTCATGTTCCGGTGCGGTGGCGTTCGATGAAGTCGGCGACGCGGGGCTGGATCTCGTTGCGCCAGCGCGAGCCGTTGAAGACGCCGTAATGGCCGACCCGCTCGGCGACGAAATGTTCGTGCTTCTCGTCGGGCAGGCGGTAGAGCAGGCGGTGGATGGCCCGGGTCTGGCCGAGGCCGGTAATGTCGTCGCGCTCGCCCTCGACCGACATCACCGCGGTGTCGCGGATCGCCGCGACGTCGATCTTGTGGCCGCGGTAGCGGTAGGTGTTGTTGGCCAGAAGTCGCTTCTGGAACACCCGCTCGATGGTCTGCAGGTAGAACTCGGCGGTCAGGTCCATCACCGCCATGTATTCGTCGTAGAAGCTGCGATGCGCCTCGGCGCTGTCGCCGTCGCCCTTGATGAGGTTGCGGTAGTGGGTCAGATGGGCATCCACGTGCCGGTCGAGGTTCATGCTCATGAAGCCCGAAAGCTGCAGGAACCCGGGATAGACCTCGCGCAGGACGCCCTTGTTGGGCCAGGGCACCCGCAGGATGACGTTGTTGCGGAACCAGCTGAGTGGACGGCTGGTGGCCAGCTCGTTGGGCTTCTTGGGGCTGGAGGCGGTGTCGATGGGCGAGCCCATGAGCACCACCGAGGCCGGGCGCTCGGGATCGCCGGTCATCGCCATCTGCGCGGTGGCCACCATGGCCGGGATGCCGGGCTGGCAGACCGCCATCATCGCCGGCCGCTCGCCATGCCGGGCGAGGTGGCGGACGAACATCACCAGGTAGTCGGCGTAGTCGTCGAGGTCGAACTGCCCGTCGGTCAGCGGCACGTCGCGGGCATCGGTCCAGTCGGTGATGTAGACCTCATGCTCCGGCAGCATGGCCGCGACGGTGCCGCGCAGCAGGGTGGCGAAGTGGCCCGACATCGGCGCCACGATCAGCACCGGCGGATCCTTGCGCCGGCGGGCGGCGGCCGAATCGCGCCGGAAGTGCAGGAGCTGGCAGAATGGCAGGTCGACCGCGGTCTCAACCACCACCGGCGTCTCGACCCCGTCGAGGGTCACGCTGTCGATGCCGAATTCCGGCTTGCCGTAGCGCCTGGTGGCGTCGATGAACATCTCGAAAGCCGCCGCAGCGGCCCTTGCACCATAGGTCGGAGCGAAGGGATTGAACGGGTTGGTCAGCGCTTCCTGTCCGAATCGCGCCGCGGTGCGCATCGGGCTGATCGCCGCATGGGTCATCTCGTAAGCCTGATACAGCATCCTACATCCTTCCACGCGACCCATGACCCGAAGTGTGAAGAAAGCTAGTGGGCGGCGGTCGCAGTCGCAACAACTAGTGTGCAAATGCAAAAATATGTTTCACATTGCAGGTTTGACAATGCTCCCTTCGTATGGCAGTCCGCCGGCTGATTTTCCGCCGGACAGAGTGCAGGAGACCCGGATGCCCAAACCGGAATGGGGCGTGAAGCGATTGTGCCCGTTTTGCAGCACGCGGTTCTATGATTTACAGCACACACAGATGACTTGCCCGTCCTGCGGCAAGAGCTTTGATCTGGCGGCGCTGGAGATGCCGCGCGGCAAGGCGGCCCGGGTCGAGCGTCCGCAGCGCGAGCCGGTCAAGGCCGAGGCCGAGGGCGACCTGTTGCTGGATGACAACGACGATCTCGATGATTCGGACGACGATGTGGAGATCGACGACGAGATTCTCGAGGAAGAGGATGACGACGACAACGTCAACCTCGACGATCTCGCCGACGTGCCGGCCGACGACGACGAGAGTTAGCGCCGGCGCTGCCGAGAAACCGCAGGTCAGGCGATTTCCGCTTGATCTCAAGGGCCGGCGGCCATAAGACAACCGCGCCTTCGCGACCGGCCACCCAAGCCGGCCGCGCCACCGATGGGGCCATAGCTCAGTTGGGAGAGCGCTTGCATGGCATGCAAGAGGTCAGGGGTTCGACTCCCCTTGGCTCCACCATTCTAGACATCTAACTAATTGATGTTGCTGGATAAATGGCCTTCAGGTCCAGATTATCCCAACATTTCTCCCATACTTTCGCTTGAGATTGGCGCGGTGCCTGTGATCGGGCTTTCGGTCCGAGCAAACGCATCTGAGGATTCGCGCGCGGTACCAACGGTTTTTCCCGAGGAAGCAGGCTCTGTGCTGCGAGCATGCCTTGTTCAGGGTGTTCTGTTGCGGGCGCCCAGGAAGTGAGCACCTCCCTGAAAATCGGACAGTGACGTAAGCTACGATCTGGCCTCCAAGAACGAGGAGACCAGTGGATGCCAAGACGTAGAAATCATGACGCGGGCTTCAAGGCTCGCGTGGCGCTGGAAGCCGTGAAGGGCGAGCGCACCGTGTCGGAGCTGGCCGCAGAATACGGCATCCATCCGACCATGATGCACCAATGTAAGAAGGCGCTGATCGAGGGTGCGGCGGATATCTTCAAGCGTGGCGGGAAGAAGAGGACCGAGGTCGATGAGGACACGGTGCGGTCGCTGCACGCCAAGATCGGGGAGCTGGCCGTGGCCAACGATTCTTTGTCACGAAAGCTCAAGCCCTGGACCGGCAAGTGAGGCGCGGCATGATCGAACGTCGCCACCCCACGCGACCAGTCGCGCGGAGACCCCGGATCGCCGTCATTCCTCGCGAATGACCCGATTGGTCCAAGAAAGTCTCCCGTTGCCGTCCTCCACTGACGTTACGGCCCTTGCGGGTGAGCCGTCGATCGCCTTCGGCCCGCCGATCGCCATCGAGGCCGCAATGGTGCGGGCTCGAAGCAAATGATCAAGGAGAACTACCATGGCAACCATCGGCACCTTCAAGAAGTCCAGCAATGAATACACCGGCGAGATCGTCACCCTCAACGTGCAGGCCAAGAACGTCCGCATCGTTCCCGAGACCAACCAGACCAGCGAGAACGCTCCCAGCCACCGCGTCCTGGTCGGCCGCGCCGAGATCGGTGCCGCCTGGTCGAAGACCTCCAACGAGGGGCGCGACTATCTCGGCCTCAAGCTGGACGATCCGAGCTTCACCGCTCCGATCTACGCCAACCTCTTCGGCGATGAAGACGGCGAAGGCTACAGCCTCATCTGGTCCCGCCCCAGCCGCCGCAACGGCGACTAAGCCCAGCACGACGCCTCGCCCGGACCCTCCGGGCGGGGCCGAATGGGTCGTCGCTCGGCCGTTTTGAGTCAAGTGCAAATGTTCAAGCCGTTCCTACGCCACTACACAACCAGCTACTTGAATAGATCATCATTTCGTTATATAAATGAATTGTTAGATATGGAAGTTCATCATGACCGCTCTCGACCGCTCCTTCGCCGCCCTTGCCGACCCCACCCGCCGTGCCATCGTAGCGCGGTTGGCGAAGGGCGAGGCGACCGTGCAGGATCTGGCCCGACCATTTGCCATCAGCCAGCCGGCGATCTGCCGGCACCTGAAAGTGCTGGAGGAGGCGGGATTGATCGAGGCCCGCGTCCAGGGCACGGCACGCCCCCGCCGCCTGAAACCGGCTGCTGTCAAGGCACTCTGGGACTGGCTGGGCGACTACCGCATGCTCTGGGAGGAGCAATTTCAGAAATTGGATGCGGTGCTCGACGGCCTGGTTGAGGAAATGAACGAAACATCCACCGACAACCCTGAAAAGAGCACTTCATGAGTATGAATATGAACTTGGACGTGAGCAAGCTGCAACTCGTACTGGACGGCGACACCGACATCATTGTCCGGCGAGATTTTACCCATCCGCCCGCCCGCGTCTGGCGGGCGCTGACCCAGCCTCAGCTGATCCGCCAGTGGATGGGGCAGGACACGATGACGCGCTGCGAGATGGAGCTGCGTCCGGGCGGGTCGTTTCGGTATGAATGGGCGGAGTTCTATTTCTGGGGACCGATCCTAGAAGTCGATGCGCCGCATCACATGACCCATATCCAGCACTTCAGTGGAGACGCCTCTTACCGTACCGAGGTCAGGATCGACCTTGCGGCGCATGGAACCGGCACGCGCATGAACATGGCAATGCGCTATGCCAGCACCGAAGCGCGGGCCGCCGCGGTCAAGGCGGGCTTCACCGACGGATTTGACGAAGTCTTCGGCAGGCTTGAAGACTTGCTGACCGCAGCATAGGCGGTCGCGAGATGACAAAGGGCAAAATCATCTATTGGGTTAGCACGGCCCTTCTGTGCCTAATCTATGCGGCAGGCGCGGCCGCATATCTGACCCAGCGGCCGATGGTCGAAGAGGGCTTTGCCTTCCTCGGCTATCCAGCCTATCTGATCACTCTTCTGATAGTCGTGAAGATCGCGGCCCCGCTGGCCATCCTGACGCGCGTTTCAGTCAAGCTCAGTGATCTGGCCTATGCAGGCATGTTCTTTCACCTCTCGCTTGCCGTCTCCGCCCATATGAATGTCGGGGATGGCGGATTTGTCCCAGCGCTCGTCGCGCTGGCTCTCATGGCTGCCTCGTTCGTCAGCCAGAACGCGGACCGCAAGGAGGCGTCACCCAATGTGCCCTCCCTGTTCGCTTCGACCAAGTAGGACAGGAAGCTCACAACGGCAACATCAAGAGGCTATCCTCGGAAGCAGCCCTACGAGCGTGGGATTTCCGCTCCGCGCCGCGAGGCAATCATCCAACTTTCACTCAGGCTCGTCCGGCTCCACCAGTTCCATGTGCGATACGAGATTGCCCGCTCACGGGACGTCTCTCCCAAAATATTTAGCCATGTCTTGAAACCGTGTTGGTCGCCTTCTTCCTGGCGAAATCAGCCAATATCGCTCTCCGGGTAGTCCTTGGAGAGAAAATGGGCAAAACAAACCAAGCCTCGATCAGCATGTCCTCAGCAACAAGCCGGGAAAGAGGGTCGTGCAGCGAGCATTTCACATCCAAAATGTGAATGCGTTGCATTCACGCTACGACGATTTCATGCATCCGTTCAAAGGGCCGGCCTCCAAGTATCTTGGGCGATATCTGCGATGGTTCTTGCTTCGCGAAAAACTCGAACCTGACGAGGTGTTTCGGAAGGTAGTGTCATCTTAGCCATGGGAGCTGTTGCCCCGGGGGGCTGAATCGCCCAAGTTCATAGCATGTTGTATGTGCTGGCATTTCCGAGGTTCGACGTGGGACTGACCGCGTCCCTTGCTCGGTTTCGCTCGAAATACGAACCCGAACGGGCGCGACTTGTGCGTCCCCACGTCACCCTGGTTTTCGGCTTGTCCGGGGTGGAGCCAGGAGGATTCTCGGACTTCTGCGAAGATACGCTTTCTGGCACGAGAAGAATCCAGCTCGGTTTTGACCGGTTCGTCCTCGAATATGACCCCTTCGAAGGAAAGCACAAGCTACTGCTACTTTGTGGCCGCGGGCGCGAAGAGATCGCATCGCTACACCGACAGCTTTACCTCGGCCCACACAGCCAACAACTTGATCCAAACCATCCCTATCGCCCACACATGACCGTTGCGACAGATCGTGATCGAGATGCTCTCGCGGATCTTGATCCATCAGCGATCGGCGAACTTCCAATCCAAGGCGTTCTCGACACGGTTGAGCTCGTTTCGTTGAATGGCGGGATACTGAAAACCCTGAAATCCATTTCGCTGAAATCCTGACGGCCCTCATAGCCAACACGGTTTCAAGACATGGCTAAATTTTTTCCCCCGGCAACGACCGGACATGACTGGAGCGCCTCCGCGTACCAACCGCTGCAACTATGATCCGTCGCTCGTGTCCAATCGATACTTCTTGAAGACAGCGCCGTCATAGTCGACCTCGCCGACCGGTTCGGCGCCCATGCGACCGAGGGCGCCGACGTTCCTGCGCGAGGGCGGCAGCAGGAACGTGATATATGGAATGCGCGGGTCGGATCGGGCGATGGTCAGGGCCTCGCGTGTGATACTCGCGCCGAGGCCGAAGGCGTCGGGGACCAGCACCAGCCCGAAGTCCCACTCCTCGCCTTCCTTCTGGAACCCGCCCCAGCCGACATAGCGACCGTCGTGCAGGATCGCCCAATGACCCAGCCCGTCTCGGCGCCAGCATGCCTCCTTGGCCGCGACGAAGGCGGCGGCCTCGTCCGTGGTCCAGGTCCCGGTGAGGAGCGGCATGTGCTCTCCGGTCCGCGGGTCGTTCATGTGGGCGACGAGCGTCTCCAAGGGGATCTCGGTCAGGCGTAGGAAGGCGATTTCGGGTCGGGGCATCGTCGTGGACTTCGGGTTGGACCGGCACGGCATTTCGATATCAGTGTACAGCTGGGTGGCTCCAGCGACATCGGGCGGCGCGGACCGGCAAGGGCGCCCCTTCAGGCGGCCGGCCAGGGCACCGCCCTTTCGCTCGATGAAGCGCTCAGGAAGATCGCCATGCTCCGGACCGACCGCCGTTGGTACCGAAGCCCGGGCAGCCAGGCTTCTGCGCCAGTCGGGCACACGTGCGAGACCGTTGAAGATCCCGAAATCGCCGAGACCCTCATCCGATGGGCTTCGGCCGGACGGAGACGCTTCCGGTCATGTGCGAATGAAAGGCGCAGAAATAGTCGAAATCCCCGGGCGTTCCGAAGACAAGACGCGCCGTCGCGTCGGCTTCGAGCGGGTCCGTCTGCCAGCTTCCATCGCGCGCGGTCGCCGTATGCGGCGCGATGTCTTCGTTGATCCAGACGACTGTGTCACCGGGCCGTATCTCGACGCTTTCAGGGACGAAGGCGAAGTTGGACATGCGAACCGTCACGACATGCGGGCCGTCATGCGCCGCGAGGGTTCCCGGCGCTGCGGCCAGGGCCAGGCTTGCGCCCAGACCCTGGCCGAACTGCCGCCGGCCGAATGCAGTCAGCCGGCGCATTGCAGACCGTCGACCATGCGCTCGGCATGGGCCTCGTGCGCGCGGAAGGTGACCAGCGCGTCCTCCAGAAGCGCCTTGAGCGGCGCGACCGTGACGGCGGGAATGAACGCCTCGGCGACGGTCTTGTTGACGACCTGGTGATAGCCCAGCTCGTTCTTCGCGTAGGCGCAGTCGAACGCCGCGCCGGCGAGCGTCACCAGCTCGGCCCGCTTCGCCGCCGCGCCCTCGACCAGCGCCCGGCTGAGGTCGTTGTCCTGCGGTGTCACGTTCAGTTCGGCGATCAGCGCGCCGGCCGCGTCGTTCACCGCACTGTGGTCGCGGATCATCGTCTGGGCGAAGTCGCGCACCGCCTCGTTCTCGGAGATCGCCAGCGCCAGATGCGCATATCGGATGTCGAGGCCCCCAGCGGTATAGGCCGTGTGCGCGATCTCGAGGTCGTTCATCGGTTGCCCGGCTTCGGCGGCAAGGCCCAGAGCCGCCATGGCGACGGCAAGAGCAAGGGTTGGTGTCTTCATCGGAATTCTCCCGTGTTGGATTGAGACACCATCCGAATGCCACAGCAGTGGCGTTCTCTGAATACTAGCAAGTTCAGTATTCCTGTCAGATCGTCCGGATAGCTGGACGGACGCACGTCAAAGCGCGTACAACATCCCACATGCTGGACCTCCTGAGCGACATCCTCACACGCCTGTCCCTGCAAGGGACATTGTACTTCCGGACAAGCTTCACCGAGCCTTGGGGTGTGCGGGTCCCCGCCCTCAGGAACGTCACCCGTTTCCACTATGTGCATCGTGGCGAGGCTCAGATCCGGGTAGAAGGAACCGAGCGTACTATCGCGCTGAAGCAGGGTGACCTCGTGATGGTACCGCACGGGCGCGCCCATGTGCTGCTCTGCCGGCATACCGGTCCCGACGAGGCCCTGCCGCTCGACGACGTCCTTGTGCGTTCGGGCTTTCCCGGTCACGGGACGCTGGTCTGGGGCGGCGAGCCAACGCCGCAGGACACACAACTGATCTGCGGACATTTCGCCTTGGCGGAGGGGTCGCGGCACATCCTGTTCGACCGGCTGCCGCCCTTGATCCATCTGCGCGGGTATGGCGATGACCTGGGTTCCTGGCTCGAAGCGACACTGCGGGTGATCGGAGCCGAAACAGGAGGGTCGCGGCTGGGTGGGGACCTGATCGCTCTCAAGATGTCCGAGGCCATCTTCGCGCAGGCGATCCGGGCCCATATCGAGCAGTCGGCGGCCGCGGACGGCAGCTTGGCCGGATTCGCGGACCAGCATATCGGCCGCGCGCTTGCGGCGTTTCATCGCGCACCGGCGTCGGATTGGACGGTGGAGCGGCTCGCGCGCGAGGCGGGGCTGTCACGCACTGGCTTCGCCGAACGCTTCTCGGTGCGGATGGGAGTGACGCCGATGGCCTACGTGACATCGTGGAGGATGCAGGTCGCGCGCGAGGCCCTGACCACTCGAGGTCTGTCGGTCGCCGAGACGGCCGAGATTTCGGGCTATGCCTCGGAATCGGCCTTTAGCCGAGTCTTCAAGAAAGAAATCGGTCTGTCGCCGGCCGCGTTCAGGGTGGCGCGCGCCCAGCCTGAGTCGGTCTAGCCTTTCGTCCGCAGTTCCGGATGATCGGACAAGTTCTCTGGACTGACTGACATTCATCGTCCGCGCGTGGCGGGTTATCTCGGCTCATGCGCCTTTGCGCAGCATCCGAAATCCGACAAAGGAAACCCGTCATGCGTTTCGTTACCAGAACCGTCCACGCCTGGCTCGACTATCCGGTCGCGCTTGCGCTCATCGCCCTGCCGTTCCTGCTTGGCCTGGGCGAGTCCCATCCGCTGGCCCTCGCGGTCTCGCCGGTCGTCGGCATCGCCGCCTTCGTCCTGACGGTGTTCACCGACCACCACCTCGGGATCTTCCGCGTCTTTCCCTACCGGCTGCACCTCACCGTCGATCTGTTGGTAGGGCTCGCGTTCCTCGTCCTGCCCTTCGCGTTCGGCTTCACCGGGCTCGATGCCGCCTTCTACCTCGTCAACGGCGCCGCCGTGGTGGCCGTCATCGGCCTGTCCAAACCCGAAACCGGCATGGCCTCGGCCTGACCCTCCCCAACTCGAAAGGACCATTCCAATGGCACGTCTCACCCAGGTCGCGGACATCGACGCGACGCCCGAAACCGCCACCCTCTTCGCCGCCATCCGCAAGAAGGTCGGCATGGTGCCCAACCTCTACCGGGTCGCGGGCAACCAGCCGGCCGCCCTTGCCGGGCTTCTCGGCCTCAACGAAACCCTGGCCGGCGGCGATTTCGACGCCCGCACGCGCGAGGCGATCGCGTTGGCGGTCGCGGGGGCGAATGCCTGCGACTACTGCGCGTCGGCCCATGCGGCGATTTCCGCCGGCCTGAAGGTGCCGAACGAGGCGATCGACGACCACCTGGCGGGACGGTCGGAGGATCCGCGCACCGCGGCCATCCTCATGCTCGCGACCGAGATCGTGGAGCACCGCGGCATGGTCTCGGACGACGATATCGCCCGCGTGCGCGCCGCCGGACTGACCGAGGCCGACATCGTGGAAACCGTGGCCAACGTCGTGGCGAACATCTTCACCAACTACCTGAACCACGTCGCGGAGACCGACATCGACTTTCCCGCACGCCGCGCCCACGCCGCGTGAACTCCAGCGGTCCGGCGGCTCAGGCAGCCGGGCCGGTTACGGCCCTGACCGGCCACTGAACGGTCGATCAAGATGCTGCACTGCGGCCCGTGATTCCGCCTTGTCAGCCGAGCCGCCGATGGCTTGGCTGACAATCCCGGTCAGCCGGGTGAACAGCCCCAAGAGGCTGGTCTTGACCCGATGCGGCAAGGCGTAGCGATCGCGGGCGTCACGGGCCGCGTGCCAACCCATCGAAAAGACCAGCCGCGCGCCGGGTTCGGCATGGTCCGGCACGGCGCGGGCGGTGCGGGTCGCCATGCCGTGGGTGCCCCAGGGCACGAGTACGGTGAGCACCCCGTCACACCCGGCAACGGCGCGAGAGTTAGTCCCCGGATCGCTGGTATCGCTGGTGACCAACCCGATGCTGTCGCCGAAGGAAGAAAGCTTCGAAGCGCTGTCCGGGCGGCAGAGGCCCGTAACCTCGTGGCCCTCGGCAAGGCCGTGCTGAGCCAAGAGCAACCCCAGCTTGCCCGAAATTCCGATGCTGCAGATGCGTTTCATTTCCAGCTCCCATGCAGTGCAGGGATTGGGTTGCCCCATTCGTGATGGGATCAGGTCCAGGGGCATCGGACCGGGCCGACATCGGCCCCGTCCGCCGCGCTTTTGGCCGATTCTGCCGGTTTGCGATTGGCGATGCTATCAGTGCGCCAGGATGAGGGAGATCGCACCGACGAGAATGAGGCTCGTGGCCCAAACGAGGTCCAGGTTGAACCAGCTCTTGGAGAGGAACCGCAGCCCGAACCAGTGGTAAACTCCGACGGCGAGGAGCCCACCAGCGAAGGTCATCGCCAGGGTATGGACCGATGCAACCGCGGCCGCGACCTTGACGTTGCCTGTCATCAGCGTCGATGCGGCCGCGTGGCCCGCGTCGTCTTCGACGGCGCCGCAGATCCCGAGATAGATGGGAACGAGCATCAGGCCCGCCCCGTGGGCGAGCGCTGCGAGGAACGACCAGAGCGCCAGGCGTGTCGGCGGAACCCGGGCGAGAAAGCGTGGGTGACGGCGGTTCAGGAGCAAGTACACACCGAGCCCGATCACCAGGCAGGCGGCTCCGATCTGAATAGCGCGCCGCCATTCGGCGAGGAACAGGAGCGCGGAGAACGGAAACAGCATCGCCGCAATGGCGAGCAGGTGCCCGACGGCCAGGGCCCCGATCGCCTTGTAGAGGCCGTACGCGGACCGGTCCATCAACGCGGCGGATACCGCAAGCGGCCAGCCCATGCCCGGGTTGACCCCGTGATATACGCCGGAAGAGACAACGGCCCACCAAAGGGCCGTTGTCGTGTCGAAGTCCGGCACGCTTCAGACGGAAGGGTAGCAGAAGCTGTCGGTCGAACAGTCTCCGCCCTCGAGCCGGATCTGGTGGCTCCGGTAGCCCTTCGGGAATTCGACCCAGAAGTCCTCGGCCAGGGTCAGCCCGCCGTTCTCTCCAACATTGGCCATGACCATCGCCGCGCCCCGGTCGCCCGGGTAGAACTGGTCGTCCCACGTGGAATAAAGCGAATTTGTCCAGTAGACGCGCTTGCCGTCGCGGCTGATCTCGACCATCTGCGGGCCGTAGCCGAAGGCCTTGCCGTTGGGATGCGGGGTCTTCTTGACGATCCCGCCGATCTCGACCTTGCCGACGAGCTTCGGGCTCATCGGGTCGGAGACGTCGTACTGGTGCATCTCGCCCTGGCCCCAGCAGGCGACATAGAGGAAACGGTCGTCAAGGCTGAGGTCGATATCGGTGACCAGCGCCGGCACCGCGCCGAACCCCTTGAGCAGCTCGGGCAAGTCGTCGGCATCGGCCGGCTGCGGGTCGATCGTGATCGTCTTCTTCGCCTCGAAGGTTCCGTCATCCTTGCGCCACCAGGTGAAGATCGCGCCCTGCAGGTTTGTCGTATCCACCACAACGCCGACAAAGCCGTAATCCTTCGCCGGATCGTGCGCGGGCCGGATCTCCAGCGCCATCTGGTGGTTTTCGCCGAGGTCGATGGTCTGCACGTTCCTACGCTGGCGCAGGTTCCAGAAGTGGATCTTGTGCCCGTACTTGTTGGACAGGAGATCCTCCGGAACGATGCCATTCTCGAATTGCGGTGGCAGGCCCCATTCGGATGAGACCATGTAATCGCGCGGCAGGTTCCACCAGAAATCGTAGTGTTTGTCCTGCTCGCCGCGGTCCATCTCGTACCGGCCGAGGATCTCGAAGGTTTCGCAATCCATGATGAAGATGCCCGGAGGACCGTCGGTGCCGTCCTTGCCGCCGCCGCCAAGGGTAGAAACGTAGATACCCTCGGGGCCGCAATGGATCGTGTGAGGACGGGAGTAGCCGGTCTTCGCGAAGACCTCTTCGGGTTCGATGATCTTGTGGATCTTCGCCTTCAGGGGCTCCTTGACGTCGATCACGTAGATCCGCGACGACCGTATGCCGGGGATGATGAGGTAGCGCCGTTCCAGGAAGGCGTGGCCCGAGAGAGGCGAGAGGGACGAGGAGCAGGCGTTCCAGCCGAAGTGATGAAACTCGTCGCCCTTGTTCGGCATCATCAGCTGGTGGACGATCTGGCCGTAGGTCTTTGATTTCGGGTCCACATCGACCACCGCGAGGCCGTCAGGCTGCGAGCAATCAGGGCTCAGCATCAGTGTGAAAGCCAGCGTTTCCGCCGGTGCCTCCATCGCGAGTTTCGGGGTCGCGTGGAATGTCGGGTCTGGTCGCAGATTCATTGTTGGTTCCTCCCTGAACACCAATGCATCGAAAAACTAGCTCTCGCGCGCCGATCCTCAACGGGCCAGACATCAAGAAGGCCAACACGGCGATCTCGTTCGCAGAGACCGTCGCTTGAGATCGCCAAGCCCGTCAACCCGCCATCGCGCGGGCTTGTTCGCGCAGAACGAACTTCTGGATCATTCCGGTCGACGTCCTGGATCGCGGCGGGGCTCACGGATGCAAGCGCCAGAGCCTCCTGCATCAGCGGCATAAGCTCCCGGTCGACAATGACGATCCGGGAACTGGCGTGATCAAGTTGGAACGCGATGATCGCGGCGTCGAGACGCGTGTCTATCGAGTGCAGAACTCCGCCGCACATCGGCACCCCGTAGTGACATTCCAGCATGGCCGGGGTGTTCGACAGGGGAGCCGAGGCCGTATCGCCGCGCCCAATCCAGACCGGTGCGAGAGCGGACGCGGGTTGTCGCGACCGCGTGTAGAAATCGGCGTGGCCGCGCCGCAATGCACCGTGAACGATCGTCGTTTGGCTCGGAAATACTGCGGCAGCGGGCTCGAAAAAGGTCAGCGGCGTTGGCGGCTGATGGTTCGCGGGACTGCGATCCAAGTTCACATCGTAGGGGTTCGATTCCGTCGTCTCAGGCATCTTGCCACTGCAGTGCACGTTTCTCGATGAATGCCCCTGTTCCTACTTCGGCGTCTCGGCCGAGCATGTTCTCGACCATCTCGGCGGACGCGTATTCATGGGCTTCGGTCAGGGACATTTCACGCGGAGCATAGAACGCGCGCTTGCCCGTGGCGAGAGTCATGCTGGACTTCGAGGCAATTCCCCGTCCCGGCATGGCCGATGACGATCCCGAGTTCGCGGCCCTTGGTGACATGCGTCAGCGACTCGGCCTGCTCGGCCGAAGGACCAGACCAGGCGCCTCGGTACGGGCCGAAGCTGTCCTCGCTCACGGACCGCATCGTCAGCATGACATGGGCATGGGGTTTCGAGAGGCGCTTGCGGGCTCCTCGCTGCACGCCTACGGTCAATTGCGGGGGAGCCGACACATGCTGCGGCACAGCAACCGGATAACCTTGGCGGCGCGCCTTGTGGCGCTGTTCGTGATCCCCATCCTGGTGCTGGCCTTCGTGTACCTCTACTTCCTCCAGCCGCGTTCGGGCCAACTGTTCGCCTGGGAGATCAACCCGCCGGTAATGGCGGCCCTGATCGGCTCCGGTTATCTTGGCGGTGCCTATTACTTCGTACGGCTTCTGTTCGGGCGCCGCTGGCATGAGGTCGCGGTCGGGCTCCCCACCGTTGGCGTCTTTGTCTGGTCGATGATCCTGTTGACGCTGTTGCACTGGCAGCGGTTCGATATCGGCCACTTCCCGTTCCAGCTGTGGCTTGCCATCTACAGCGTCACGCCGTTCCTGATTCCGGTGGTCTGGTGGATCAATTCGCGTGCCGACCCCGGTTCTTTCCCGCCGGGCGACCGGCGGGTCCCGAAATGGCTGGGAACGCTGACCGGCAGCATCGGCCTGATCTTCTGCATCTTTGCGGTGGTCTGCTTCATCCGGCCACAGTTGGTGGCGCCATGGTGGGTTTGGACAATGACGCCGCTGGGGTTCCGTGCGCTGGCCGGCTGGACGGCGCTGATGGGGGTTGGCGGCCTCCTGCTCTGGCGCGAACCCCGCTGGAGCGCCTGGCGGATCCAGATCGAGAGCATGTTCCTGTGGCACGCGCTTCTGGTGATTGCTGCCTTGCGCAATCTGGGGGACTTTCACCGGCCGCTGAATCCGTTCCTCGTGGGCGAGATCGTCGGCCTGTTGGGCTTCGTCGCCATCTACGTCCACATGCAGCGGCAGCCCCGGTCCACCTGAGGCGCCCCATGGGCGGGGCTGCCGCGTGCCCGGCCCGGCCACGACGATGCGGCCCGCGGCAGCCGATTTGCACGGCGACGCATATTCCGGCCGGCGCGGGAACGCGCTATCGAGGCGCAGGGGCGGCGCAAGACTGGCCCCGAGCAAGGGAGGCCCGATGCTCAAGAACAAGCTCAGGCAGGCATGGTCCGCCGGCCGGCCGACGATCAACGGCTGGCTGTCCATCGGCAATGCCTTCTCGGCCGAGATCATGGCGGCGCAGGGTTATGACAGCCTGACCATCGACGCCCAGCACGGGGCGCTCGACTATTCCGCCGCCCTGCCGATGCTGCAGGCGATGCGCGCCTCGGAAGTGGTGCCGCTGGTCCGCGTGCCGTGGCTGGAGCCGGGCGTGATCATGAAGATGCTCGACGGCGGCGCCTATGGCATCATCTGCCCCATGGTCAGCACCGCCGAACAGGCGGCGGAATTTGTCAGCTACATGCGCTATCCGCCCTTGGGCCAGCGCAGCTTCGGCCCGACGCGGGCAAACCTGTCGCAGGGGCCTGGCATCGCTGCCGAGGCCAATGGCGAGGTACTGGCCCTGGCGATGATCGAGACCCGGGAGGCGATGGGCAATCTCGACGCCATCGCCGCCACGCCGGGGCTCGACGGGCTTTACATCGGGCCGGCCGATCTGACCTTCGGGCTGACCGGCGGGCGCCTCGCCCCCGGCTTCGACCGTGAGGAACCGGAGATGATCGAGGCGATCAAGGCCATCCTCGCCGCCTGCAGGAAGGCCGGCATCCGGGCGGCGCTGCACTGCGGCACCGCCGACTACGCCGCCCGCGCCATCGGCTGGGGCTTCGACATGACCACGGTGTCCGGGGATTCGCGGCTGATGGCGGCCGGGGCCCAGGCCAGCGTCACCCGGTTCCGCGAACTGACGCAGGCCTGAACGTCGCGATGCAGGCCAAGCCCCCGCTCCGCATCGGGCTGATCGGCACCGGCTTCATGGGCAAGACCCATGTCTTCGGCTTTGCCGCGGCCGCGCGGGTCTTCGATCTGCCCTGCGCGCTGGTCCTGCATACGGTCGCCGACCGCAGCGACGAGCTGGCGGCCGAGGCGGCGCGCACGCTGGGCTTTGCCCGGTCGAGCGGCGACTGGCGGACGCTGGTGGCCGACCCCGGGATCGACGTGATCGACATCACCGCGCCGAACGCCCTGCATCGCGAGATGGCGCTGGCCGCCATCGCCGCGGGCAAGCACGTCTATTGCGAGAAACCGCTGGCGCCGCTGGCCGCCGAGGCGCGCGAGATGGCCGACGCGGCCGAGGCCGCCGGCGTGCGGACCCAGGTGGGGTTCAACTATCTCTGCAATCCGATGGTCGGGCTGGCGCGCGAGATGATCGAAGCGGGCGAGCTGGGCGAGATCCGGGCCTTTCGCGGCATCCATGCCGAGGACTACATGGCGGATGCGACGGCGCCGTTCTCGTTCCGGACCGAACCGCTGGGGGGCGGCGTGCTGGCCGATCTCGGCAGCCACGTTCTGGCGACGGCCGAGTATCTGATGGGGCCCATCGAGCGGGTGCTGGGCGATTGCGTCACCGCCATCGCCGGGCGCCCGGACGGCAGCGGCGGCACCCGCAGGGTCGAGGTCGACGATGTCAGCCGCGCCTTCCTGCGCTTCCAGAGCGGTGCCACCGGGTCCATCGAGGCAAGCTGGATCGCCACCGGGCGCAAGATGCAGCACGATTTCGAGGTCCACGGCTCGAAGGGCGCGCTGGTGTTCAGCCAGGAGCGGCTGAACGAGCTGCATGTCTACAGCGCCGGCGATGCTGCCGGGCGGCGCGGCTTTCGCCGCATCGAGGCGGGGCCCGAGCACGAGCCCTATGGCCGGTTCTGTGTCGCGCCGGGGCATCAGCTGGGCTTCAACGATCTCAAGGCGATCGAGGTGGCGCGCTTTGCCGAGGCAATTGCCGGGATGCGGCCGGAGCCGTTCAACTTCCGCGCCGGGCAGAGGGTGCAGGAACTGGTCGAGGCGATCCGGGCCTCGGCCCGCGAGGCGCGCTGGCTGAGCGTGGCGTGAACGCGCCGGCGATCGCCTCCGGGCCGCTCCCCGCCCGCCCACCCTCGCGCCCCGGAGGCGATCGCCGGCGCGTGTGGGCGATGGCGACTGGCTGAGGTTTCAGGTTCCGTCCGACCAGGCCGGGCGGAAGCCGCCCGGGTCGGGGCTGGCGGCGAAGACCGCCCGGGCACAGGCGCGGGCGAGGCAGGTGGCCGCCGCGTGGCCGATCATCAGCATGTCCGCCGGCGGGTCCCGCAGCGGCCGGGCGCCGGTGGCAAGCCCGAAGACCAGATCGCCGTCATGGGGCGTGTGGCTGGGCACGATGGCGCGGGCCAACCCGTCATGGGCGGCGACCGCCATGCGCTGAACCGCCGCCTTGCCCAGCGCCGCATCGGTGGCGACGATGGCGATGGTGGTGCTGTCGCCGGGGCCGCCGCGGCGGTTGGCGGCGCCGAGCTTGGTGTCGGCATAGGCCAGCGGCGGTACACGGCCGACGGTCCCGAGGCCGCCGAACTCGGCCCCGATCTCGAACGGCGCGGCCCAGAACTCGCGCCGCCCCGACGGGGTGACGCAGCCGACCGGGTTCACCGCCACCAGCGCGCCGACGGTGATGCCGCCCTCGATCACCGCACTGGCCGAGCCGAGACCGCCCCGCCATTGCGCAGTCAAGGCGCCCATGCCGGCGCCGGCGCTGCCGATGGCAAAGTCCTCGCCCGCGGCATGGAGCGCCTCCAGCCCCAGCCCGCGATAGGGGTTGGCGGTCCAGTCCTTGTCGCCGCCGTTCAGAAGGTCGAACAGGATCGCCGCCGGCACGATGGGCACCCGCGCCGGGCCGACCGCAAAGCCGCGGCCCATGGCGGCGAGCCCGTCCATCACCCCCGCCGCCGCGTCGAGCCCGAAGGTCGAGCCGCCGGCGAGCACCAGCGCATCCACCGACTGCACGGTCTTGTCGGGGGCCAGAAGATCGGTCTCGCGGGTGCCCGGGGCACCGCCCATGACATGGACCGAGGCGGTGACCGGCAGGTCGGCGACCAGCACGGTGACGCCGGATTTCAGCCCCGGATCGGACGCATTGCCCACCCGCAGCCCGGCCACGTCGGTGACCAGGTTGCGCGGGCCCGGCCGGCCGCTCACGCCCGGACCTTGGCCGCGGCGGTGGCGGGATCGCCGGTATTGGGCGTGCCCCTGGGCTCGATCAGCAGGACCGTGGCGTGGCCCGTGACCGCCCGCGGCCGGTGGTGGACGCCGGCGGGCACCACGAACAGCTCGCCCGGCCCCAGCGTCACCGTGCCCTCGTCCATGTCGATGGCGATCTCGCCCTCGATCACCAGGAAGAAGTCGTCGGTCTCCGGGTGGACATGGCGGACGAATTCGCCCTCGAACCGGGCCAGGAACACCTCGTTGTCGTTGTAGTCGGCGACGATGCGCGGCGACCACGGCCGGTCGATCCCGGCCGCCTTCTCGGCCAGCCTGACGGGTTTCAAATGCAGCGCCCTCCGTCCACTTCCATGGCCACGCCGGTGATCATCGAGGCCGCGTCCGAGCACAGGAAGGTCGCGGCGTTGCCGAGGTCCTGCGGCGTCGAGAAACGGCCCAGCGGGATGGTGGCGAGGAACCTGGCCCGCATCTCGGGGGTGTCCTCGCCCATGAAGCTGGCCAGCAGCGGCGTCTCGCCGGCCACCGGGCAGAGCGCGTTGACGCGGACGCCGAACGGCGCCAGCTCCACCGCCATGGTCTTGGTGGCGGTGATCATCCAGCCCTTGGAGGCGTTGTACCAGTTCAGCCGCGGCCGCGGGCTGAGCCCGGCCGTCGAGGCGATGTTGAGGATGGCGCCACTCTTGCGCGCCTTCATCGCCGGCACGAAATGGCGCGCGGTCAGGTAGACCGACTTGGCGTTGACCGCCAGCACCCGGTCGAACTCGGCCTCGGGGACGTCTTCCATCGGCATCGGCAGATGGGTGATGCCGGCATTGTTGACCAGGATGTCGGTGGCATCCCAGGCGTCGCGGGCCGCCGCCGCCATGGCCGCCACGCTGGCGTCCGAGGCGACGTCGACGGAGCAGGCGATGCCGCCGACAGCCGCCGCGACCCGTTCGGCCGCGTCGGCGTTGATGTCGGCCACCATGACCCGGGCGCCGGCGGCGGCCATGGCGTGGACGATGCCCTCGCCAAAGCCCGAGCCGCCGCCGGTGACGATGGCGGTCCTGCCCGCGAGCTGCCGCTCAGGCCGCATTGTCCTGCCCTTCGATGCCATAGAACCGCGCCGCCGTGCCGCCAAAGACCTGGGCCCGCTCGGCGGATGACAGGTGTCCGGTCACCTCCTCGGCGCAGGCGTGCCAGTCGTCATAGCTGGCGTGCAGGGTACAGACCGGCCAGTCCGAGCCCCACATCACCCGGTCCGGCCCGAACAGCTCCAGCACCTTTTGCGCATAGGGCTCGATATCGGCATCGCGCCAGCCGCGGTCGGCCTCGGTCACCAGCCCCGACAGCTTGCAGAAGGCGCCGGTCTCGGCCAGCGCCGCCATGCCCTTGGCCCAGTCGGCAAAGCTGTCATCGCTGTGGCTGCGGATCTGCGGCTTCATGCAATGGTCGATGACCGTCTTCATGCCGGCATGACGCCGGAGGATCAGGTTGAAATTCTCCAGATGGCGCGGAAAGCCCAGCGCGTCGAAGGTCAGGCCAAGCTCGGCCACCGCCTCGAAGCCCCATTGCACCTCCGCGCGCAGCATCCAGTCCACGTCCTCGATGTCCTGGATCATCGGCCGCACGCCCTTGAACTTGGGATGGCGGCTCAGGCGCTCCAGGTGCCGCAGGTCCTCGCGGCGCTCGAAATCCACCCAGCCGACGACGCCGGCGACCGTGGGCGTCGTCTCGGCGATCGCCAGCAGGTACTCGGTCTCGGCCACCGTGGCGGCGGCCTGCACCAGGACAGTTGCGTCGATCCCGTGGCGTTCCAGATGCGCCGCCAGGTCGTCCGGGCGGTAGTCGCGGTCAAGCACCGGGTCGCCCTTGGGCATCCAGTCATAGTCGCCGCGGGCCGGCTGCCAGTAGTGCTGGTGCGCGTCGATCCTCATGCCGGCCTCACGCCGCGGCCACGGGGGCCTCGGCCCGCATCAGCCCTTCCTCCTTGAGGTCGGCCCAGAGCGGCCAGGGGATCTCGCCGCCGGCGATCTTCAGGTTGCCGTCCATCTCGGGCACGCTCTGCCCTCCGGGAATGACCGCCACCACCGCCGGGTGCAGCAGCGGAAACCGGAACGCCGCCTCGATCAGCGGCACGCCGTGGCGCTTGCAGACCGCCTCGATGCTGCCGACGCGGTCGAGGATCTCCTGCGGCGCCGGATCGTAGTTGTACCAGGCGCCGGGGCGCGGCCCGGTGGCGAGGATGCCGGAATTGTACGGCCCGCCGATGACGATGCCGATGCCGCGCGACTCGCACAGCGGCAGGAACGAGATCAGCGACTCCTGCTCCAGAAGCGTATAGCGGCCGGCCAGCAGGAACAGGTCGAAATCGCCGCGTTCGGCCAGCGTCTGGCACACTTCCCATTCGTTGATGCCGCCGCCAATCGCCTTCACCACCCCCTGATCGCGAAGCTGGATCATCGCGTCGTAGCCACCAAGGCCGAAGAATTCCTCGATCCGCATGTCGGACGCGGCCTTGGAGCCATGGGTGAAGATGCACAGGTCGTGGACATAGAGAATGTCGATCCGGTCCACCCCCAGCCGTTCCAGCGATGCCTCGAACGACCGCATGATGCCGGAGTACGAATAGTCGAAGTTCTCGCGCCGGGTCGGCACGTCGAACCACTTGCCGATGCCGGTGCGGTATTCCGGCGCGCAGGCATGCATCAGCCGGCCGACCTTGGAGGACAGCACGTATTCGTCCCGCGGCTTGCCGCGCAGGAAGTGGTTGAGACGGGTCTCGCTGAGGCCGAGCCCGTAGAGCGGCGCCGTATCGTAGTAGCGCACGCCGCCGGCCCAGGCACGCTCCAGGATCGCCTGCGCCTCGGCCTCGGTGATGGCCCGGTAGAGATTGCCCAGCGGCGCGGTGCCGAAGCCGAGCTCGGTGAAGGTCAACCCGCCGTTCTTCAGCCGGTCCCAGTGTCGTGTCGCCAGCGCCATCCGCATTCCTCCCCAACTCTGGCGGGATATTGGCATCACAACCCGGCGGGGCACAACTCGGATCGGCCCTTATGGCCCAGGCGGCGCATACTCTCTCGGACGGATGATCGTCCGGCCGCCGATGTTGATCCGTTCCGGAAGCAGTGAGCGGCGCAGTCGCCCCGCAGTGATCTGAAAGAGGGCTTCCGCATTCCGGCCTTTTCTTCCCGGAGGCGCGACGATGTCGATCTGCTTGGCGGGAAGCTCGGCCCGGGCCAGCACAACCGCCGGGTTGAGGTCCGTGTCGGCCGATATGACAAGGGCACGGTCGTATCGGTCACGAAACCCGTCTGCGACGAGGTGGACCCCGATATTGACGTCAGTTTCCTTTTCCTCGTGGGACTTGTAGCGCACACCGCACTGTTTGCATTGCATCGGCTTCGTCTTGAAACGGCCCTCGACGAATTCGACGCCTCTGGCCTGCAACGCGGCAACATACCGCTGATGCCGGCGATAGCTGTCAGGAAGCCAGGTGGCGAAGGCCGAGAAGTACTTGACCGCGACCGCGCGCTCCGATGAACGCACCAGCGTCTCCGAGAGTGACCGGAGGTCGAGCCACTTCGGGTGGTTTTCGCCCAGTTCGTCGATGGCATGGTAAAGGTTGAAGCCATCGACATAGACGAAGACGCGCAATTCGGTCATCGGCAAGCTCAAATGAAAAAGCCGCCCGTCAGGACGGCTTATCCGGGAGCGCGAACGCAACCGGTAGGATACGAGAATCATATAGCGCTGAAATGGTGACGACAAGCTAAATCTCGGCCGCGCTGCCATGGGTTCCGCGACAGTGCAATTGCTTTTGCCGCCGCGCGAAACCCCCCGTAGTGTGAAGGAAAGTGGCCGGGGGAGGAAAGGGTGAAGGCAGCATTCCGCAGGGTTTTCGGCGCGACCAGGCCGGTCATCGCCATGGTGCATTTCGGGGCCCTGCCCGGGGCGCCGCTCTACGATGCCGAAGGCGGGCTCGACGCGCTGATCGACGGCTGCGCCCGCGATCTCGACGCGCTGCAGGCGGCCGGCGTCGATGCGGTGATGTTCGGCAACGAGAACGACCGCCCTTACGAGATGAAGGTGGATCAGGCCTCGACCGCCACCATGGCCCATGTCATCGGCCGCCTGCGCGCGCGCATCACAGTGCCCTTCGGTGTCAACGTGCTGTGGGACCCGATGGCCTCGGTGGCGCTGGCCGCAGCCACCGGCGCCAGCTTCCTGCGCGAGATCTTCACCGGCACCTATGCCTCGGACATGGGGGTCTGGGCGCCAGATGCCGGGGCGGCGCGGCGCTATGCGGCGCGGCTGGGCCGGAGCGATCTGGCCTTCCTCTACAACATCTCGGCCGAGTTCGCCGATTCGCTCGACCGCCGGCCCTTGCCCGACCGGGCACGCTCGGCGGTGTTCTCCTCGGTGCCTGACGCAGTGCTGGTCTCGGGGCAGATCACCGGCGAGGCGGCGCGGATGGAGGACCTCGAGGCGGTCAAGCGGGCGGTGACGGATGTGCCGGTGCTGGCCAATACCGGCGTCCGCCACGATACCGTGGCCGAGGTGATGCGCGTCGCCGACGGCTGCATCGTCGGCACCGCGCTGAAGGTGGACGGACAGACCTGGAACCCGGTCGACCCGGAGCGGGCGCGCGACTTCATGGCCCGGGCCAGGGCGGCCCGCTGATGCGCGCGCTGCTGTCCGAGCTGATGGCGATCCCCGGGCTTTCGGGGCACGAGGACCGGGTGCGGCAGGCGATCCGCCGGCATCTGGAGGCGGCGGGACTTGCCACCCGCACCGACCGGCTGGGCAACCTGGTCGCCAGCATCGAGGGCGACGCGGGCGCCCCCTCGGTCCTGCTCTTCACCCATATGGACCAGCTCGGCTTCGTGGTCCGAAAGGTCGAGGCGGACGGGTTTCTGCGCCTCGAGAGGCTGGGCGGCGTGCCGGAACGGGCCCTTGCCTCGCAGGAGGTCGTCGTCTCGACCGCGACCGGCGACATTCCCGGCATCATCCCCAACAAGAGCCACCACGCCACCGGCCCGGAGGAGAAATACACCGTCCTTAAGGTCGCCGACCTCTATGTCGACTGCGGCTTCGAAAGCGCCGGCGAGGCCGAGGCGGCGGGCATCCGCATCGGCGCGCCGGTCACCTATGCGCCGGGCAGCTTCGCGCTGGGCGAACACCGGCTGACCGGGCCGGCGGTGGACGACCGGGCGGGCTGCGCCGTGCTGATCGAGGTGGCCCGCGCCCTCGCCAAGCGCAAGGGTGGGCCGACGGTGCATCTCGGCTTCACCGTGCAGGAGGAGTTCAACCTGCGCGGGGCGCAGCCGCTGGCCCAGCGCCTGAAGCCCGATATCGCCATCCAGATCGACCTGATGCTGGCCACCGACACGCCGGACATGGCCGGGCGCGGCGAGATGCGGCTGGGCGGGGGGCCGGGGATCAGCCTCTATTCCTTCCACGGCCGCGGCACGCTGAACGGCGTCATCCCGCATCCGGCGATGGTGCGGCTGTTCGAGGCGGCGGCCGAGGCCGAGAAGATCCCCCTGCAGCGTAGCGCCCAGTCCGGCGTCCTGACCGACCTTTCCTATGTGCAACTGGTGGGCGAGGGCGTCGCCTCGATCGATGTCGGCTTCCCGATGCGCTACTCCCACGCCTCGCGCGAGGTGGTGGACCTGCGCGATCTGGCCATGCTGCGCGATCTTCTGGTCGCCGCCATCGGCCGGATCGGCCCCGGCATGGTGCTGGAGCGCGACTGATGCTGACCCTCGGCATCGATATCGGCACCTTCGAATCGAAGGGCGTGCTGGCGGATGCCGCCGGCCGCATCGTCGCCGAGGCGCGCCGCCCGCACGAGATGATCGTGCCCCGGCCCGGCTGGGCCGAGCATCGCGCCGAGGAGGACTGGTGGGGCGACTTCTGCCACCTGGCGCGCGCGCTTCTGGCCACGTCGGGGGTGGACCCGGCCGACGTGGCGGCGGTGGCGGTCAGTGCCATCGGCCCCTGCATGCTGCCGGTGGACGAGACGGGCGCGCCGCTGATGAACGGCGTCCTTTACGGCGTCGACACCCGCGCGGCGGCCGAGATCGAGGAGCTGACCGCGCGGCTTGGGTCCAAGACGATCCTCGCCCGCACCGGCAACGGCCTGACCAGCCAGTCGGTGGGGCCGAAGGTGCTGTGGCTGGCGCGGAACCATCCCGATCTGTGGGCCCGCACTGCCCATGTGATGACCGCCACCAGCTTCATTGTCATGCGGCTGACAGGCGATATCGTCATCGACCATTACACCGCCGCCAGCTTCGGGCCCCTCTACGATGTCGGGGCGCAGGACTGGGCGGATGACCTGTGCGAGGGCATCATCGAGCGCGACCGGCTGCCGCGGCTGATGTGGTCGGCCGAGATCGCCGGTGCCGTGACCGCCGAAGCCGCCGCGGCCACCGGCCTCGCGGTCGGGACACCCGTCACCTGCGGCACCATCGATGCCGCGGCCGAGGCGGTCAGCGTCGGTGTCGCGGCGCCCGGCGACATGATGATGATGTACGGCTCGACCATCTTCATCATCGCCCTGACCGGCGCGCCGGTTCGCGACCCGCGCCTGTGGTACGCGCCATGGCTGTGGCCCGGAGAGCATGCCTCGATGGCCGGGCTCGCCACCTCGGGCACGCTGACCCACTGGTTCCGCGACCGCTTCGCGCAGGAACTGCCGGCGGGCGAGGCCTTTGCCGCGCTGGCCGCCGAGGCGGCGGAATCGCCGCCGGGCGCGCGCGGGCTGGTCATGCTGCCGTACTTCTCGGGCGAGCGGACCCCGATCCACGATCCCCATGCCAAGGGGGTGATCTTCGGCCTCGACCTCACCCATTCCCGCGGCGATGTCTATCGCGCGCTGATCGAGGGCATCGCCCACGGCACCCGGCACGTCACCGACACCTTCGCCGAGGCGGGGCAGCGGCCGACCCGGGTGCTGGCGGTGGGCGGCGGCACCAGGAACGCGCTGTGGCTGCAGGCGACCAGCGACATGACCGGGCTGCCGCAGGTCGTCGCCAACAAGACCGTGGGCGCCAGCTATGGCGACGCCTTCCTCGCCGCGGTGGCCATCGGCGCGGCGACGCGGGGCGACATCGCCCGCTGGAATCCGCCCGCGCGCCAGGTGACACCACAGCCGGACCCTGCGCTGGACGCGGGGTATCGCCGCTTTCGGGCACTTTACGAAGCGACCAGGGGGCTGATGGCCGAGACCTGAGCCGCGGCGGGCCTACCGGCGCTCCACCTCGGTGAGGGCCGCGCGGGCGTTGCGGGTGGTGGGATGATCCCGGCCCAGCGTCTTGTCGAGGATCGACACCGACTGGCTGAGCAGCGGCTCCGCCTCGGCGCTGCGGCCGGTATCGCGCATCAGGGTGCCCAGATTGGCCAGCCAGGCCGCATAGTCCGGATGGTTCTCCCCCAGCACCGTGCGGCCGATCTCGATCGCCTCGCGATACAATGCCTCGGCCTCGTCGGGGCGCCCGGTCTCCTGCATCAGGGTGGCGAGGTTGTTGAGGTTGCGGGCATGGTCGGGGTGCTCCACCAGGCCCGCCTTTTCGTCGATCGCCAGCGCCTGACGGTACAGCGCCTCGGCTTCGTCGGGCTTGCCGGTCTCCTGCTTCAGCCGGGCGAGGTTGTTCAGCCAGGTGCCATAGGCGGGGTGATCCTCGCCGAGGGTTCTCGCACCGATGTCGATGACCTTGAGGTAGAGCTTTTCGGCCTCGTCGAGCCGGCCCTCGCCCTGCAGCAGGTTGGCGAGGTTGTTCAGCCAGGTGGCATAGTCGGGATGGGTCTCGCCCAGCGTCTTGGCGCCGATTGCGACGGCCTTGCGGTACAGCGGCTCCGCCTCCTCCGGCCGCCCGGTCAGTTGCAGCACCCCGCCGAGATTGTTCAGCCACACCGCATAGTTCGGGTCGTCCTCGCCCAACGTCCGGGCGCCGATCTCGATGGCCCTGCGAAACAGCGGCTCGGCCTCGTCATAGCGCCCCGTCGCCTGCATCAGCGAGGCGAGGTTGTTGAGCCAGGTCGCATAGATGGGGTCGTCCTCGCCGAGGGTCTTGGCGCCGATGTCGATGGCCTGGCGCAGCAAGGGCTCGGTCTCGTCATAACGGCCGGTGGCCCACAGTGCGGCGGCATGGGCGTTCAGCGCGGCGGCGAATTCGATGCTTTCCTCGCCGAAATCCCGGCGCGCAGCGGCGATCCGGTCCTCGCCCAGCCGCAGCGCCGCGGCATAGTCGCCGCTGCGCCAGGCCATGGCCTGGGCCGCATCGAGATTGGTATGGCTGGGGTCGAGCCGCGCCGCCTCGGCGAAGTGCCGCGCCGCATCGGCCCAGCGGATCTCGCCCGCCGCGATGTCGCCGCGCCCGAACTCGGCCTCGGCCTTCTGCTGCACCGCCTTGTCGGCGGCGGCGGATATGTCGGCGAAGATCCGGTCGGCGAGGCTGGTATCGCCATCGGCAAGCGCCGCCTGCGCCGCCGCCAGCCGGTCCTCGGGCACCTCGGCCTCAAGCGCGGCGAGCTGCTCGCGGAGCTGGCCCAGTTCCTCGACCCGCGCCTCGTAGGAGGCCTGCAGGTCCGCCATCTGTCGGCTGACCTCGTCGAGCTGGGCCTGGATCAGCGCCTGCTGGGCCTGATTGGCGCGCTCCAGGTCGGCCCTCAGCGCCGCTTCGCGCGCCGCCAGCCGTTCCTCGTGCTGCTCCACCGTATAGCCGATGACGACGGTAGCGCCGGCGCCGGCATTGACCGCCGTGCCGCCCGCGCCGACCTGCTGGATGGTGCCGGCATTGTCGCCGCCGACGCTGATCGCCTGGGCCGGTGCGGCGGGCTTTGCCGGCGGCGCGGGCGCGAAGAAGTACGTGTACCCGGTCCACAATCCGCCCGCGACCACACCCAGCGTGGCAACGATGGCCGCCAGCGCGTCGCGGTTCGACTTGACCTTCCACCAGCGGAATGACTTGACCATGCACTCGCCGCCCGTTTGCATTGGCCGACCCTAGCGCAAAACGGCGCCTGACTGAATCCCGGTCGGGGAAGGGAGCTTGATGAACCTCACAAGTCGAAACGATTTGCCGGATTCCGGCGTTTTTCGCTCTGGCGCGAAAGGCAGTGTGTGACGATGCATGAACTGATGCGTGGCGCGCTGGCGGAACTTGGCGCCGTGGCG
Organism: Paracoccaceae bacterium; assembly: GCA_050299555.1. Classification (GTDB taxonomy): domain Bacteria; phylum Pseudomonadota; class Alphaproteobacteria; order Rhodobacterales; family Rhodobacteraceae; genus JBNKWA01. The sequence goes on from JBNKWA010000070.1 coordinate 103,846, forward strand.
GCGGCGATCGACGAAGGCGCCGTGACCCGCGCCGCCGGGATGATCGCCGGGGCGAACCGGGTGATGCTGTATGGCTGCGGGCGCGAGGGGCTAATGCTGCGGGCGCTGGCCATGCGGCTGCATCATCTGGGGCTCAAGGTGGCGATGCAGGGCGACATGGCGGCGCCTCCTCTGGGGCCGGGCGATCTTTTCCTGTGCTCGGCCGGTCCGGGTGAGCTGGCGACCGTGACCGCGCTGGTGCGGGTGGCCCGGGGTGCCGGCGCGCAGGTGCTGCTCCTGACGGCCGAGCCCGACAGGGCGCCGCCCGCCGACCATGTGCTGGTGATCCCGGCCCAGACCATGGCCCGTGACCGTGGCGTGGCGGCGCAATCGGTCCTGCCCATGGGGTCGCTCTACGAAGGGGCGATGTTCGTGCTGTTCGAGGCCATGGTGCTGATGCTGCGCGACCGGCTTGGCACCACCGCCGAGGCGATGCGGGCACGGCACACCAACATGGAATAGCTAGAGCGCGATGCGGTCGGCCTCGCCCGCCGCCTGAACCCGGTGGAAGGCATCGAGCCACAGCCGGTCGACGCGGTCGATCTCGGCCGGGTCCAGGGTCTCGGCGATCTCCCAGTAGCGGCCCGAGGGGTAGCGGTAGTCCAGCAGCCGCTCGCGCACCTCGCCCGGCGCCAGCGCCGCCCTTGCGATCCCGGCCGGCCGCGCCGCCAGCACCGGCAGCGAGGACCGGCTCGCACGCGGGAACAGCAGCCGGCTTTCCGCCGTCGACAGGTTCACGCAGTGGCAGCCCTGGACCGCGGCCTGCAGCCACAGGCGCGCCGACTTGGCCTCGAGGCTGCGCAGCGTCACGTCCTGGCGCAAGGGGTCGGCGGCGCCGGTGCCGTAGAAATGCGTCGGGCCGCGCTTTGGATAGACCATGTCGCAGCCCAGGAACGCCATCACCCGCGGCCGCAATGCGCCCAGGACCCAGTAGCCGGTGGTGAAGGCCATGGTGCCGCCGGCATAGATCACGCCGCCGAACCGGTTCTGGCAGGGGACGAACTCGCGATAGGTGACGTGGGCGCCTCCGGTGCCCGGGGGCGGCCGGTTCGCCTCCGGAAAGTCTTCGGAATAGATCACGTGGTCCCAGTCGGGGCGGATGCGCCAGGCGTTGTTGATCGCCACCACGGCGTCGAACGGCGCCCGCGGCCAGTCGCGGGCGGCCACCGCAGCAGGCGCGCTGCCGAGCACCAGCACGATCCCGGCCCTTGCGGCCCCCGCCTCGTTGTCCAGCCCCTCCATCGCGGTCCAAGCTAGGCGGCTCGCCCGCCCGGTCAAGCCCTCAGGCCGGCTTCAGCGCCACGATGAAGACCGCCGCCCAACGCCCCGGCCGCCAGTGGTGGTCGATGCTGAACCTGGCCCGGCGGATGCTTTCGACCAGCGCCGCCTCGGTGAAGAAGACCACCGGCGGTGCCTTGCCGAGTGCCCGCATGAGCGGCAGCACCGGCCGCAGGAACCACATGGCGTCGCCGAGGCAGGCGGTGGACGAGACGAACACGCCGCCCGGCTTCAGCATGGCAAAGACCCTGGCGATGACGGCGTCGCGTTCGGGCACCAGGTGCAGGATGCTGTGGCCCATCACCGCATCGAGGCTGCCGTCCGGCACCGTCATGGTCATGATGTCCGCCTGCTCGAAGGCAACGTTGGTGACGCCGGCCTTCTCCGCCTTGTCGCGGGCGATGGCGATCATCGCGCCCGAGATGTCGGTGGCGCGGATGTGGCGCGCGAAGGGTGCATGGGCGATGGCGGTGGAGCCGGTGCCGCAGCCGAATTCCATCACCTCCATGTCGGGGCGGAGATAGCCGCGCGTGACCTCGAGCTTGTGCTGGTAGGCGGCCTCGTCAGACACCGGCCGGGCGGCGTATTTCGTCGCGATCCGGTCCCAGAATTGCTGACTGTCGGACCGGCTCATCGCCCCGGCCGCCTATTTCACCGCGCCGGCGGCCATGCCCTGGATGATGAAGCGTTCCAGGAAGATCGCGATCAGTAGCAGTGGCGCGATGGCCGCCGTCGACAGCGCCGCCATCGACCACCAGTTGATGCCCTGGCTGCCGGTCTGGCTGGCCACCATCACCGGCAGGGTGTTGGCATGGGTCGAGGTCAGGAGCGCGGCGAAGAAGTACTCGTTCCAGCACAGGACAAGGCTGAGCAGGAACGCCGCCACCATGCCCGGCAGGGCGATGGGCAGCACGATCTGCAGGAACGCCCCCCAGACGCCAAGCCCGTCGACCATCGCCGCTTCCTCCAGTTCCGACGGGATGCCTGCGAACTGGTCGCGCATGATCCAGATGACGATGGGCAGCACGGTCAGCGTATAGAGCAGGATCAGCCCGACGCGGGTGTCGAGCAGCGCCAGTTCCTTGTAGAGCACCAGGAACGGCAGCGCGAGCACCACCGGCGGCAGGATCAGCTGGGAAAGGAAGAAGAACGAGATGTCCGAATTGCGCATGAAGCCGAAGCGATAGCTGAACCGCGACAGCCCGTAGGCGGCGAGGCTGCCGAGGATCACCGCCAGCATCGAGGCGCTGAGCGCCACCACCGCGGAATTGGCGAAGCGCTTCATGAATTCGGCCCGCGGCGTCGAGATCTCGCCGATGGTCCGGGGCGACAGGCCCAGCCCCTCCCAGCCCTTCCACTTGGGCATGAAGTCGACGAAGGGCGCGAGGTTGCCCTGCATCACGTCGGGCGCCAGCTTGAAGCTGGTGGTCACCGTCCAGTAGATCGGGAACAGGCAGACCACGGTCCAGAGCCCGAGCAGCGCATAGACGGCGGTGCGCCCCAGCCACCATTGGGCGCGAAACCGCCGGTCGGCGGCGCCGTCGCGAAAGATCGCCGCACTGTCCGCGCCTGCACTCATACCGGCCTCTGCATCCAGCGGTTGATGATCTTCAGGAAGATGGTGATCGAGATGACGATCAGCACCAGGTAGACCATGGCCAGCAGCGTGCCGTAGCCGACGTTCGAGCGGTCGCGGTACTCGCGGAAGATGAAGCTGGTGACGCTGTCGGTGGCGCCGCCCGGGCCGCCCAGGGTGACGTTGATGATGATGTCGGCGATCTTCAGCTTGAAGATGATGCGGATCAGGATCGCGGTCAGCGACACCGGCAGCATCAGCGGGAAGGTCACCTCGCGGAAGGTCTGCCAGCGCGAGGCACCGTCGACGCGGGCCGCCTCCATCACCTCGCGGTCGAGGCTCTGCAGGCCGGCCAGCAGGATCACCAGCATCAGCGGGATCCAGGTCCAGGCATCCATGGCCATGATGCTGAACCGGGCGATCAGCGGATCGGTGAAGAACGACGGGCTGTCCCAGCCCAGATGCCGCGCCAGCCGCGCCAGGGGGCCGAAGCGCACCTCCAGCATCGACTTGCCGATCATCCAGCTGACCGCCACCGGCGACAGCATCAGCGGCAAGAGGAACGCGACGCGAAAGAACTTGCGGGCCCGGATCTGCGACGACAGCAGCAGCGCCAGCCCGAAGGCGATCACGTATTCCACCGAAATCGCCAGCGTGTACCAGACCATGTTGCGCAGCGCGTTCCAGTAGAACGGGTCGGCCCACATCTGGCGCAGGTTGTCGAGCCCGTTGAACTTGCGTCCCGTCAGGCTCGACAGGTTCCAGTCGGTGAAGCTGATCATCAGCCCGAAGACCAGCGGGAAGACCACCATGGAGATCACGAACAGCACCGCCGGCAGCACGAACAGCGCCCGCTTGCCCTGCTCGCCCCGGGTCAGCACCTGCCCCGCGCACAGGCAGACAGCCCACAGCACATAGGCGTAAAGCACCGGGCGCCAGTTGGCGAAGCCCCAGCCGATCCGGTCGTACTCGTGCAGGGACTGCACCGCGGCGGCAATCAGCAACACCGCGAAGCTGCCCCACATCAGCACCCGGCCGAACCGCACCCGCCCCGGCGACAGATCGTCGGTGGTCACGGTATGAAGGAGATCGCCGCCGGACTGCATGGCGCGACATTAACCGCTTCGCGCCGAGATGGAAGCGGGCTCGACGCGGTCAGGCCAGGACCGGCCCCCTCAGCCCCTCGATGAGGGCGGCGAAGCGGGTCGAGCGTTTCGCCAGCGGCGCGAAGGCGCGTTCGATGGCTGCCACCGACAGGTCCGGATAACGCGCCTTGGCGGTCTCGGCGAAGATACCGGCGGCGATCCTGTCGCCGGTGGCCAGCGCCGCCATGGCCAGCCCGACATGGGCCTGCCAGTCCGCATGTGGCATCGCCGAGGACTTCAGCAGTGCCTCCCGGGCCACCGCCGGGTCGCCACCGTCGTCGACCAGCTCGATCAGCCCGACGACGGCGTGGAAGGTCCAGCGCATGGGATCGCTCGGGCTGAGCGAGATCGCCATCGACACGTCCTGGCGCGCCTGGGCAAGGTCGCCCTGCGGCGCGATTAGCTGCGTCGTCGCCCGCGCCTGGTAGAGGCTGCAGCTGTTGGGGTTGATCTCCAGTCCCGTGGTCAGCGCGGCAAAGGCCTCGCGCCAACGCTGCGATACCGCAAGGTTGTAGCCCAGCACCGAGTAGGCGACGTCGTCGCGGCTGTCGATCTCCAGCGCCCGCCGGGCGTGATGCAGGCCGGCCTCGACGCTGTGCCGCCAGTCCCGGGCCCGGCCCGAGATCAGCTCGTAGAAATGGCAGCGCGACAGAAGCGAATGCGGCCGCGAAAAGCCGCGGTCCAGCTCGATGGCCCGGTCGCACAGCCGCCTCGCCCGGGCAAAGCTGTCCTCGGTCATGGTCAGGAACTCGAGATACGCCCGGCAATAAAGCTCCCAGGCGCCCAGCTTGTCCTGGTCGAGGCGCTGCACCGCTTCCATCTCGTGCGATTCGATCTCGGGCACCACGGCGGCGGTGATCGCCCGCACCAGCTCGTCCTGCAACTCGAAGATGTCGGCCAGGATGCGGTCGAAGCGCAGCGACCAGACGACGCTGCCGGTCTCGCAGTCGAGAAGTTCGGTGACCACGCGCACGCGCTCGCCCGAGCGGGCGATCGAGCCAGTGACCAGGTAGCGCGCGCCAAGCTCCTTGGCCACCGCCAGCGCGTCCTTGTCGCTGCCGCGATAGCCGACCGAGGAGGCGTGCGAGATCACGAACAGGCCGCGGAAACGGGCCAGCTCCGAGGTGATCCCCTCGGCGATCCCGAAGGTCAGGAAATCGCCCGAGGCATCGCCTGACCGCTCGACGAAGGGCAACACCGCGATCGAGGGCCGCCGCCGCGTCGAGGGTTGCGGGTCCCGCTCCGGCGCCGCCGCGCTGCCGTTCAGCGCGTGGAACAGCTCCAGCTTGGTCGAAACGCCGAGCTTTCGATAGATGCTGGCCAGATGCGTGCGCACGGTGGCCGGCGCGATGAACAGCCGGTCCGCGATGTCCTTGTGATCGCGGCCCTCGGCATAGGCCTCGGCAATCTCGCGCTCACGCCTGGACAGCGTATTCGGCATCGATTCGTCGACATCGTGGGTCATGAGCGAACGTCGGGTTCTGTAAATGGCTCTGAAGACTGTCAGATCGGCGCTATGCAGCGCCATCCTACCGCGTTTCGCGCGGCTTGTGTGGCGATTTCTCGCGCTTGCGAAGGGTCTGGTGCCGGGCAGGCGCTGAAGGCTGCCGCCGGCCCGCCCGGGCCAGATCGGCGGCGGTATCGATATCCGCCAGCGTCGCGGCCCGCGCCACGGGCAAGGGCGCGAGGCTGGCAAGGGTATCGGCCAGCGCATGCCGCGTGGACCAGCGCACCCCGGCGAACAGTCCGGGCGGCAGCGGGCGGCCGCCGCGGCGAAGCGCGATCAGCCAATAGCCGCCATCCTCGGCCGGGCCGATCACCGCCGGGGCGTCGCGCAGAAGCTGCAGCGCGGCAACCACCCGCGCCGGGCTGATCCCGGGCACGTCGGCGCCGATCACCGCCACCGGTCCCGGCGGCATCGCCGCCATCGCCCGCGCCATGCGCCGGCCGAGGTCGCCCTGCCCCTGCGGCAGCCGCGCCAGGTGCCCGGGCCAGACCCGGCTGGCCATCCCCTCCACGTCCGGCGACACCGCCAGCACCAGGCGGAACCGCGGATCGCGGCCCAGGCGCCGGATCAGCGCCTGCGCCTGATGGCGGAACCAGCAGGCGGCGGCGGCCATGCCGATATCGCGTCCCAGCCGGGTCTTGACCCGGCCCGGGCGCGGCTCCTTCAGCATCACCACCACATGGGGGATGGGCCGGGTCACCCCGCCCGCCGCTCGCGCCAGAAGACGAACAGCCCCGATCCGACGATGATGGCGATCCCGAGCCATTTCAGCGCGTCGGGGAAGTCGCCGAACACCCAATAGCCAAGGCCGGTGGCGGCGACGATCTCGAGGTATTGCAGCGGCGCCAGCACCGAGGCGGATGCGAAGCGGAAGGCATAGGTGAGGATCACGTGCGAGGCGGTGGCGCAGACGCCGACGCCGAGGATCAGCAGCCAGCCGCGCCGGTCCGGCCACAGCGGGTCGAAGACGCTGTCGCCGCTGCCCTCGCCCAGCCACAGCGCCACCGCGACCGCAAGCGCGGCGAACAGCCCGGCCCAGGCCTGCATGGCGATGGGGTCCTCGCGTTGGGCGGTCAGCCTGGTCAGCATCAGGTAGAAGGCAAAGCACAGCGCGGTAACCAGCGGCAGGGTGGCGACCCAGCCGAGTTCGTCGAACGACGGGCGCACCACGATCACCGCGCCGACGAAACCGATCAGGCAGGCGGCAATTCGGCGCCAGCCCACCGGCTCGCCCAAGAGCCAGGCCGAAAGCAGCGTCAGCAGCAGGGGCTCGACGAAGAAGATCGAGATCGCGTCGGCCACCGGCATGGCGCTGATCGCGGTGATGAAGCAGATCGTCGCCACCGCCACCAGAAGGCCGCGCAGCACCTGCAGGCCGATGCGCCGGCCCGAGAACGGTCCGAGGCCGCGGCGCAGGTAGGCGATGGGCAGCAGCAGCGCCGCCTGCACCGCAAAGCGCGCCAGCGTCACCTCGCCGGGCGGTATCGTCGCCGTGGCCAGCTTGGCCAGGATGTCGATCATCGGCGCCACGGTGCAGAAGGCGATCATCAGCCCGATGCCGCGCACGGCCGTACCGGCATCGGAGTCCGGCGCGGGCGCAGCTGTCGCCACGGTTGGCGCCACGGGTGCGTTCGCCGGCGAAGGCGCGTCAGTCAAGATAGCCCCTGAGGATGCGGGCATAGATTGCCTTCAGGGCGTGGATCTCGGCCACCGGCACGTTCTCGTCCGCCTGGTGCATGGTCTGCCCGGCAAGGCCGACCTCGACCACCGGGCAGACATCCTTGATGAACCGCGCGTCCGAGGTGCCGCCCGAGGTGGAAAGCTCCGGCTCGATCCCGGTCTCGGCCCGGATCGCCTCGGCCACCAGCGTGGTCAGCGGTCCCGGCGGGGTCAGAAAGCTTTCGCCCGAGACCTGCAGGTGGGTTTCGAAGGCGACACCCGTCTCGGCGCCGGCGCGGTCGGCCTCGCCCTTCAGCCAGGCGCCAAGCTGGGCGCTGGAATGGGCGTCGTTGAAGCGGATGTTGACCCGTCCGGTGCAATGGCCGGGGATGACGTTGTTGGCCGGGTTGCCGGTGTCGATGGTGGTGATCGCCAGCGTCGAGGGGTCGAAATGCTCGGTGCCGTCGTCCAGCCGCTGGCCCGCCAGCCGGTCCATCAGCCGCGCCATCGCCGGCAAGGGGTTCAGCGCCCGCTGCGGATAGGCGGTGTGGCCCTGCCGCCCGGTGGCGGTGAAGGTGGCGGTCATCGACCCCCGGCGGCCGATCTTGATCATGTCGCCCAGGCGTTCGCGGCTGGTGGGCGCGCCCACCAGGCAGGCGTCCAGCGGCTCGCCGCGCCCGGCCATCCAGTCGAGGATCGCCCGGGTGCCGTCCATTGACGCGCCCTCCTCGTCGCCGGTGACAGTGACCACGATGGAACCCTTCGGCGGCGCCTCGGCCACCAGATCGACGGCCGCCGCGACGAAGGCGGCGACGCCCGATTTCATGTCCGCCGCGCCCCGGCCCCAGATGCGCCCGTCGCGGATCTCGGCGCCGAAGGGATCGGCGCTCCAGTCGCCCTCGGGGCCGGGCGGCACCACGTCGGTGTGCCCGTTGAAGCCGAAGCTCGGGCCGCTGGCCGGATCGCCCCAGCGGGCGAACAGGTTCTGCACCCCGCCGCGCTCGATCCGGTGGCAGGCAAAGCCGGCCGCCGCCAGCACGCCCTCCAGCACCGCCAGCGCGCCGTCATCGGCCGGGGTGACCGAGCGGCAGCGGATCAGCTTGGCGGTCAGGGCGACGGGATCGGTCATCGGCGGGGCCATGGGTCCGGTTTCGGATCCTGCCGTTATGGCCTCGCCCCCGGGGCGCCGCAAGCCGCAGCCCCGCTCACCTCTTTCCAGCCGCCTCCCTTGCCCTTACTGTCGCTCCCGACCAGCCAGGGACGACCCGCCCGCATGCAGCCGCTGCGCCTGCTCCTGACCGCCGCCTCGGTCCGCGCCCGACGGGCGCTTGACGCGCGCATGAACCGCCGTGCCGCCCGGCGGCGTCCCTATGGCAAGATGGCCACCCGGTTCATGCGCCATCCGCCGCCCAGGGTGATCGGCTCCTATGCCCGGGGCCAGGCGATGCTCGACGGCCGCGTGGTGCTCGACGATTTCCGCGTCGATGTCTCGCCCGCCGCCTTCTGGTCCGCCGCGGCGCCGTCAGAGGTCTTCTTCGACGCCCAGCACGGTTTCGACTGGATCGACGATCTGGCCGCCATCGGCACCAAGCCGGCGCGCGAACGGGCCCAGGGCTGGATGCTGGCCTGGATGCGCACCGCAAGGGGGGGCCGCGGACCCGGCTGGCGCCCCGACCTCGCCGGCCGGCGGCTGCTCAGGCTGGCCACCTATGGCCGCTTCCTGACCCGGCGGCTGGCGCCCGAGGACAAGGCACTGATCTTCGAGACCATGGCCGGGCACATCACCTATCTGCTCTATGTCTGGCACACCGCCCCGACGCCGCTGGCCCGGCTTGATGCGCTGACCGGGCTTGCCCATGCCGCCTTCGCGCTCGAAGGCGGCGAGCGCCACCTGCCGGCGATCCAGCGCGGGCTGGGCCGCGAGGCAAGTGAGGTCTTCGACGAAGACGGCGGCCAGGTAGAGCGCAACCCCGAGCTGGCCATGGAATGCTTCGCCCGGCTGGTCTGGTGCGCCCGCATTCTCGAGGCGGCCGGTACGCCGCCCGATCCGCGGCACCTTGAGGCGATCCGCCGCGCCGCGCCGGTGATGCGCACGCTCAGGCTCGGCGACGGCAGTCTGGCGCGGTTCAACGGCGGCGGCGCCGGCAAGCCCGGGATGCTGGACCAGGCGCTGGCCGAATCGGGCGAGCGGGCACCGGCGGCAAGCGAGCGGGTCATGGGTTTCGCCCGGCTGACCGGCGGCCGGCTGGCGCTGGTGATGGATGCCGACGCGCCGCCGCGGGGATCGGCATCGGCGCACGCTCATGCCGGCACGCTCAGCTTCGAGCTGACCTCGGGCCGGCGGCGGATGATCGTCAACTGCGGCCCCGGGCTGCGCTTCGGCGAGGATTGGGGCCGGGCGTCCCGGGCCACCGGCTCGCATTCCACGCTGGCCATGGACCGCACCTCCTCGGCGCGGGTCGCCGAGGGCGGCTATGTCACCGACGTCTTCGGCGAATGGCTGGTGGACGGGCCGCGGCACGTGACCTTCGACCGCGACCGCGACGCCGGTGGCGCCTGGATGGTGGCCAGCCACGACGGCTATTTCGCCACCCACGGGCTGATCCACGAGCGGCGGCTCTACATCTCCACCCTCGGAACCGAGCTGCAGGGAGAGGACAGCATCCGCGCCGAGGGTGAGGAGGCGCGGGCGATCTTTGCCCGGCGGTTTTCCTCGATTGCCCGGCTCGGCGCGCCGTTTGCCATCCATTTCCACCTGCATCCCTCGGTGGCGCTCAGGCCCGACAACGAGGCCGGCGGCCAGCGGCTGATCCTGCAAAGCGGCGAGAACTGGCTGTTCCGCCAGAGCGGCGCCGATCTGTCGGTGGCCGACAGTGTCTGGTTCGATGCCCAGGCGCAGCGGCCGGTGCCGTGCAAGCAGCTCGTGCTTGCGGGCCGGATCAGGGGTCACGGCGCCTCGGTCTCGTGGGCGCTGTCGCGCGAGTTGATCGGCGGCCATGCGACCCGCGACCTTGCCGTCGACGAGATGGCCGCCGGCGGCGGTTGATCCCGTGCCGTTGACGGGCTGCGTCTGGGCTGAGATAGGGGCCGCACCCAGCCATCCCGGAGCCCGCCCATGACCGAGACCGCCCGAACTCCCGCCGCGGAAGACGCCGCCACCGACCGGATCGTGCCGCGCCGCGCGCTGCTCTCGGTTTCCGACAAGTCGGGGCTGGCCGAGCTTGCCGCCGCGCTGGCGGCAGCGGGGGTGGAACTGCTCTCCACCGGCGGAACCGCGGCGGCGCTCAGGGCGGCGGGGCTGGCGGTCACCGATGTGGCCGAAATCACCCGCTTTCCCGAGATGATGGACGGCCGGGTCAAGACCCTGCACCCGGCGGTGCATGGCGGGCTTCTGGCGCTGCGCGACGATGCCGCGCATGTCGCGGCGATGGAGGCGCATGGCATCGCGCCGATCGACCTTCTGGTGGTCAACCTCTACCCGTTCGAGGCGACCGTGGCCAAGGGCGCGGACTATGCCGACTGCGTCGAGAACATCGACATCGGCGGACCGGCGATGCTGCGGGCGGCGGCCAAGAACCACGCCTTCGTCGCCGTGGTGACCGATCCCGATGACTATGCGCCACTCCTGGCCGAGATCGCCGCCGGCGGCACCACGCTGGCCTTCCGCCAGCGGCTGGCGCTGACCACCTATGCCCGCACCGCCGCCTATGACGCCGCGGTGTCCACCTGGCTGGCGGGTGCGCTGGACCAGCCGGCGCCGCGCCGGCGTGCCTTCGCCGGGACGCTGGCGCAGACCTTGCGCTATGGCGAGAACCCGCATCAGGCGGCCGCCTTCTATCGCGACGGCGGCGACCGGCCCGGCGTCGCCACCGCCCGCCAGCTCCAGGGCAAGGAGCTCAGCTACAACAACATCAACGACACCGACGCCGCCTTCGAGCTGGTGGCCGAGTTCGACCCCGCGACGCCGGCCTGCGCCATCATCAAGCACGCCAATCCCTGCGGCGTGGCCACCGGCGCGACGCTTCTGGACGCCTACCGCGCCGCCTTCGACTGCGACCGGGTCTCGGCCTTTGGCGGCATCGTGGCGCTGAACCGGCCGCTGGACGGGGCGACGGCCGAGGCCATCGCCGGCATCTTCACCGAGGTGGTGATCGCGCCCGAGGCCGACGAGGCCGCCATCGCCCATTTCGCCGCCAAGAAGAACCTGCGGCTGCTCTTGACCGGCGGGCTGCCCGACGCGGCGGCGCCCGGGCTCGCCTTCCGCCAGGTCTCGGGCGGCTTCCTGGTACAGGACCGCGACGCCGGCCGGCTGGCGGCGGGCGCGCTGAAGGTGGTGACCAGGCGCGCGCCATCCGCCGCCGAGATGGCCGACCTGATGTTCGCCTGGACGGTGGCCAAGCACGTGAAGTCGAACGCCATCGTCTATGCCAAAGGCGGCGCCACCGTGGGCATTGGCGCGGGGCAGATGAGCCGGGTCGATTCCACCCGCATCGCCGCCCGCAAGGCCGAGGACATGGCCGCCGCGCTGGAGCTGCCGGCGCCGCCCACCCGCGGCTCGGTGGTGGCCTCGGATGCCTTCTTCCCCTTCCCCGACGGGCTGATTGCCGCGGCCGAGGCCGGGGCGACGGCGGTGATCCAGCCCGGCGGCGCCATGCGCGACGACGCGGTGATCGCGGCCGCGGACGACGCCGGCCTCGCCATGGTCTTCACCGGCATGCGGCACTTCCGGCACTAGGGATTCATGGTGACCCACCGCATCCGCACCGCCAACCCGCATCCCGGGTCGGCCGGCGCACGGGGGAGCGCACTGCCATGAGCCACGACGGCATCCGCATCGCCATGTGGTCGGGGCCGCGCAACCTCTCCACCGCGATGATGCGCAGCTTCGGCAACCGCGCCGACACCGAGGTGACCGACGAGCCGTTCTACGGGGCCTATCTGGCGCTGACCGGGCTCGACCATCCGATGCGCGGCGAGGTGCTGGCCAGCATGCCCACCGACTGGCGCGATGCGGCGGCGGTCTGCACGGAACCGGTGGCCGAGGGGCGCATCCACTACCAGAAGCACATGACCCAGCACATGGTGGACGGCATCGGCCGCGACTGGATGGATGCCTGCCGCCATGCCTTCCTGATCCGCGATCCGGCGCGGGTCGTGGCCAGCTTCGGGGCCAGGTGGCAGGGCTTCGGGCTGGCCGATATCGGCTTCGTCGAGCAGGCCGAGCTGTTCGACCGGGTCGCCGACCGTGCGGGTCAGGCGCCACCGGTGGTGGATGCGGCCGATATCCGCGCCGCGCCCGAGCCTATGCTGAGGGCACTCTGCGCCGGGCTCGGGATCGGCTTCGATGCCGCGATGCTGGCCTGGCCGGCGGGCCGGCGGGCCTCGGACGGGGTCTGGGCGGCGCACTGGTACGGCGCCGTCGAGGCGTCGACCGGCTTCGCGCCGCCGGAGGCGGACGTGCCGATGCTCACCGGCGCGGCGGCGGCCCTGGCCGAGGCGGCGCGGCCCTATTACGAGCGCCTCCGGGCGCACGCGCTGGCACCGATCTGATCGCGCCCGGCCTCGCGGCCCGGGCCGCGTGGGGGCCCCCCCCCCCCCCCCCCC
>JBNKWA010000071.1:0-32721 GCA_050299555.1 Paracoccaceae bacterium
CCACGACGCCGATCCGGGGATTCCGCATGTGCTGGAGGGCTGGGCGACGGGCGGCGATCCGCGCGAGTATCATCTCGACCTGGGCGAGATGCTGGTCCGAAACGTCCATACCGATGTGCGCTCGGGAATCGGCGGGGTGCGGCCGGACGGCAATTCGGTCTTCATCTTTGAGGTCGAGGGGCTGTGCATCGGCCATCTGGGGCATCTGCATCACGAACCCTCCGAGGAGCAGTATGCCGCCATCGGCCGCCTCGACGTGGTAATGGCGCCGGTGGATGGCGGCATGACCCTGGACCTGCCGACCATGATCCGGGTCCTGAAGCGGCTGCGGGCCCAGATCGTCCTGCCGATGCACTGGTTCGGTCCCGGCAACCTGGAGGTCTTCGTCGCCGGCATGGCGGACGAATTCCGGGTGGTCAGGGTCGGCGGCAAGCCGATCGTGGTCAGCCTGCGTACCCTTCCCTCGAGCCCGGAAATCCGGGTATTGCTGCCCAGGGTGGCCGGCGACGGTTTCGACTGACGCCGGTCCGCATGAGGACAGGTGACGGGGCGGCATGGAATTGAACGATGCGGGGCCGGCCTTTGTCGCCGCCCTGAGGGAGGCCCTCGGCGAGGCCGCCGTCCGGCCCGCCGGTGCCGCCGAGCGTGAGGAACCGCGGGGCCGCTTTCATGGCCGCGAGGGGCCGGTGGCACTGCCGGCCAGCACCGAGGCGGTGGCCGCCGCGGTGCGGCTCTGTGCCGCCCACCGGGTGCCGGTGGTGGCGCGCGGCGGCGGCACCGGACTGGTCGGCGGGACCATCATGGCCGACGGAGCGCTGCCGCTGATCCTGTCGCTGGACCGCCTCTCCCGGGTGCGCGAGGTGGCCGCCGGCGACGGCGTGATGATCGCCGAGGCCGGAGTGACCCTGGCCGGCGTGCAGGAGGCCGCACGCGCCGCCGGGCGGCTGTTTCCGCTCTCGCTGGCCGCAGAAGGCACCGCCCAGATCGGCGGCAACCTGGCCACCAATGCCGGCGGCATCACCGTCCTGCGCTATGGCAATGCCCGCGAGCTGACGCTTGGCCTGGAGGCGGTCATGGCCGATGGCAGCGTCCTGCATGGGCTCAAGCGGCTGCGCAAGGACAATACCGGCTACGACATCCGCAACCTGCTGATCGGCTCGGAAGGCACACTGGGGATCATCACCGCCGCGGCGCTGCGGCTGTTCCCGATCCCGGCCGAGACGGCGACGGCCTATGCCGCCGTGCCCTCGCCCGCCGCCGCGCTGGCGCTGCTCCGCCACCTGCAGGCGGCGCTGGGCGAGACGGTCACCGCGTTCGAGCTGATCCACCGCATCGGGCTCGACTTTCAGGACGAGGCGGGCATGGCGCCCCGCGACCCGTTACGGCCTAGGCCCGACTGGCTGGTCCTGACCGAGGCGGGCGGCCACACCGGCACCGCCGAGGCCTTCGAGGCGGCACTGATGGGCGCGGCCGAGGCGGAGCTTCTGGGCGATGCGGTGCTGGCGCGGTCAGAGAGCCAGCGCACCGCCTTCTGGGCCCTGCGCGAGGCGATCCCGGCCGCCAACCGGCGAGTGGGTGCCATCGTCTCGCACGACATCGCCCTGCCGCTCGGAGCGGTGCCCGGGTTCATCGCCGAGGGCGCGGGCAGGATCGCCGCCATTGCGCCGGAGCTGAGGATCAACTGCTTCGGCCATCTCGGCGACGGCAACCTGCACTACAACGTCTTTCCGCCGCCAGGTGTCGCGCGGGAGCGCTATGACGACCGGGCGACCGAGGTGACGGTGGCGGTCTATGAGCTGGTGGATGCCGCCGGCGGCTCGATCAGCGCCGAGCACGGCATCGGGCGGCTGAAGGCCGGGGTGCTGCCGCGCTACGCCGATCCGGCGCGGATGGCGGCGATGCGGGCGGTGAAGGCGGCGCTGGACCCGCTGGGCATCCTCAACCCCGGGGCGGTGCTGGCCTGACCCCCAAGGCGGCGCCCCGCCCGGGGCGTCCCCATGGGGACGCAGGGTCAAGCCGCTGATTTCGCGCGGTTTCCCGTGGGGACGGTCCTGGGGACACGTGGGGACGCCCGCAGGGGCCGGAAAAGGCGTCCCCATGGGGACGCAGGGTCAAAGCACTGATTTCACGGCATTTCCCGTGGGGACGGTCCTGGGGACGCATGGGGACACCCGCAGGCGCCGGCAAGGCGTCCCCACGGGGACGTTCCGTAATACACTGATTTCAAATGGAAAAAGTGTTAACGCCGGTGGGGACACAGTGGGGACGCCGGTTTGCGGCCGATGTCGGGCCGCCAAACCCTCAGCCGACCGGATCCATCGCCGGTTTGAGCCCTGTCCACCTACTGCTGCGCTTCGCACGAACGCCCTTGTCTGCCAGGGACGGCCCAGAAGCATGTCAAACGATACAGGAAGTTCCTGACAGGTTGTCAGGCATGATTTTTCAACGGCTTCGGTCAGCAAGCAGCATGCTCGGGGATTAGCCGTCTTGGGTTCGGCTTACTGCTGTGTCAGGCTGTGAGCCGCGGTTTGTCGAGTCAGGCCGCCAGTCAACCGTCAGGTCGGCAACCGATGTGCGCGCCAGTACTGCTTCGAACTGGGAACGCGCTGCCTCCAGCGCGTTCGTAGTCGCCCGATTGGCAGCTTGTGCCAGAAGGCACGTCGGCACCTCATCATCATTTCCAACTGAAAAAAGTGGGGGCGACCCCAGCGCGTCGTAAATCTCCAGGAGTGTAATATCCTCGAGCGGACGCTCCAGAGACCAGCCGCCCCTGTGTCCCTTTGTCGACGCCACGATTCCAGCCTCGCGCAGTCCGGCCATCGTTCTTCTGACGACGGCCGGGTTTGTCCGAAGCATCCCGGCGATCACCTGCGAGGTGGCAGGCTCCTTCATCCGGTCGAGATGCAAGAGCGCGTGAAGAACACGTGGAAGCCGGCTGTCCTGTCGCATGATTTGCTCTCCGCCTCATGTAGCAAACGATGGTTCGTGATATTGACAACCGCCAACTCACGCTTCACATGTTGTTACATGAAGTCGATTCAGCGGTCCAGGAAGGATGATATGTCACTGGCGGATGAGACCCATGAAGCATTTTGGGAACAACGATATATGTCCACGGCGACACCGTCGGGCCGGCGACCCTCTGGAGTTCTGGTTCGTTTTGCGCAGGATCGGACGCCCGGAACGGCGCTGGACTTAGGTTGTGCGCGTGGTGACGACGCGGTCTGGCTTGCGCGCAACGGCTGGTCCGTCACTGGTGTCGATGTATCCGGAACCGCCCTGAAAGCAGCCGAGACCGCAGCGCACGCTGCGGGTGTCTCGGAAAAAACGGTATTTGAGCGCCACGATCTGGATAAGAGCTTTCCGCATGGAAGCTTTGATCTCGTCATCGCGATGTTCCTGCATTCGCCGGTTGCTCTCGACCGCAACAACATTCTTCGGCGAGCCGCCGACAGCGTCTCTCCCGGAGGTCTACTGCTGATTGCCGCGCATGGCTCACGCGCGCCGTGGTCCTGGTCAAAGCCGGGCACAGTCTTTCCGACAGCACGGGAAGAACTTGATGCGCTGAAGCTAGGTCCATGTGACTGGAACGAGCTTAGCGTTGGGGCTATCTCCCGAATTGCGAAAGGCCCCGAAGGTCAACACGCCGAAGTCGTCGATGCGGTCATCGCAATCGAACGGAGAAACAACATTCACTTTGGGTAAGTGCCGCCATGGCAATCGAGGGCGCAGGCCATTGGCTCGCTGAGGAGCAGCGTGCTGACACTGCAGCTGCCATTGCGACCTTCGCCGACGATGTCTTCTCGCTCCAGGAGAACTAGATGATCGAGGCCACCTGCCATTGCGGCGCCGTATCAATACGGCTACCGGACGTGCCCGCCGAAGTCACGCACTGCAACTGCTCGATCTGCCGACGCTACGGCGTGCTGTGGGGCTACTACGCGATTTCAAGCGTCAAGTTCGCGCCCAATCCTTTTCCGACGAGTACCTATGCCTGGAACGGGAAGAACGTCGACTTCCATCGCTGCTCAACTTGCGGATGCGTCACACACTGGTCGCCGCGCGCGACTGGCCGAAGTCAACTGGGTGTGAACATGCGATTGATCGACCCCAGTGTCCTCACAAGAGCAAAGATACGTTACAAGGATGCAGCTGGGACTGGAATTTTCCTGTAGTTGTTGTCTGGTCTGATAGCTGTGCCAGCGGAAGGCCGCTGGCGGAGCACTGCAGCCAGGTCGGTTGGATCGACGGCCGTTTGAACCCAAAGACGACACTTCCAGATCCTCTCCTTTGATATGATTTCGAGGTGTGCGAGGCTGGATCAGTCGCGTTTATCTAGGACCGCGTTCCAAGGTTTTGAGAGGGTGAAGAAATGACAAGCCATGAGGGAGGTTGCCTTTGCGGAGGCATTCGGTACCGAACTCTGGCAGAACCAAGCCGGGTTACCGTCTGCCACTGTCGCTTCTGCCAGAGGGCTACCGGATCGGCCTATATGGTTGAGCCGATCTTTGAAGCAGGCGACTTCGTCGTACATTCCGGCGTGCCCGCGGTTTACGATCACGTATCTGCAGGCTCTGGAAAGGCGGTACACATCCACTTTTGCCCCAACTGCGGCACCAAGCTTTGGCTCAGTTTCGAGCGGTTTCCTGACGCGGTCGGCGTCTATGCCGGAACCTTTGATGATCCATGTTGGTTCCCGATCGAACCGGCGACCTCCAAGCATATCTTTCTCGGCGTTGCTCGCGCAGACACGGTTATTCCTGGTGGCATACCGACGTTCATTGAGCACGCCACAACGAACGACGGCACGCCGCGGGAGGCAGCGGTCTTCGACACTTGTCACCGGATCGGTAGCAGATAGCGGAGGCTGTCCGCTTCGTCCCGCACAGCAGTCGCGGGTCGGATCGCCTTGACCCACCCAGGGCGCGGGCCGCAGGCGTTCCAGGCGGAGTGGGCGCGGGAAGGTCAGACCCGCTTCCGCCCGAACATTCCGTTCCCGGTTCAGCGGCCCGAGATCAGAAGTCCAGGTTGGCGTAGTTCTCGGACGGGGTGAAGCCGGGGATCAGGTCGGCGAGGATCGAGCGGAAGGCCGGCCGCGACTTGATCTTGGCGTACCAGTCGCGCAGGCCCTCGGAGCGGTTCCAGTCGACATCGCCCACATAGTCGAGGCAGGAAAGCTGGGCCGCGGCGGCGAAATCGGCGATGGTCATCTCGTCGCCCGCCAGCCAGCGCCGGTCCTCGACCAGCCAGGTGATGTAGTCGAGGTGGTACTTGATGTTCCGCGACCCCGCCTTGATCTTTTCGCTGTCGGGATAGCCGGTCTTGGCGAGGCGCTTGTTGACCTTCTCGTAGAGCAGGTTGGCGGTCACCTCCTGGTGGAACTTGTCGTCGAACCAGGCGGCCAGCCGCCGCGCCTCGGCCCGGCCGGCGGCATCGCGGGGCAGCAGCGGCGGCGCCGGATGGCGTTCCTCGAGGTACTCGCAGATCGCGGTGCTGTCGCCGAGCACCAGGTTGTCGATCCTGAGCGTCGGCACCTGGCCCGAGGGGTTCAGCCGCAGGTATTCCAGCCGCCGGTCCCAGGGCCGCTCCTCGACCAGTTCCACTTCGATGCGCTTCTCGGCCAGCACCAGCCGCACCTTGCGGCAGAAGGGCGAGAGCGGCAGGTGATAGAGGCGGCGCGGCGGCGGGGCGATGGACATGGTGCGCCTCTTTTGCCGTGGCGCCGGGCCGGGCGCAAGCGGGCGCGAAGCGGGGCATTCCCAGCGGTCGGAATCGAAAGGGGCGCGGCCGGCCCGCGCCCCTCGTCGATCCGGTATCGGAGGGTCAGATGGTGCCTTCGATCCAGCTTTTCAGCGACGCCTTGGGCGCAGCGCCGACCTTGGTCGAGGCGACCTTGCCGTCCTTGAACAGGAACAGCGCCGGGATGCCGCGCACGCCGAGCTGGCTGGGCGAGGCGGGGTTTTCGTCCACGTTGATCTTGGCGACCTTGATCTTGCCGCCGAATTCCTCGGAGAGCTCCTCCAGGGCCGGGCCGATCATCCGGCAGGGGCCGCACCATTCGGCCCAGAAGTCGACCACAACGGGCACATCGGATTTCACGACTTCGCTGTCGAACGTCGCGTCGGTTACCTTCACAGTCGCCATGTCGGCCTCCTGAATACGAGACAATTGGGGCGCGGCGATCACGGCCGCCGGCGCCCCGTTGACTATATAGCTAGGTGTCTGGCGGGTCAGGGTCAACTGCCTCGCGCGCGGCGCGGCCGAGGGCCGCCATCACGAGATCGCGCGGCATTGACATCAAGTGCCGGGTCCGGGTCCAGAGCACGGCCACCGCGGCCTCGCGGCCGGGCCAGATCGCTTCGAGCGCGGCCAGATAGGCGCCGAGCTGGCGCAGGATCGCCTCGGGGGTTTCGGCCGCGCTGCCCGGGACGGCGGCGTTGGTCTTGAAGTCCACCGCCAGCGCCCGGCCGGGGCCGAGGATCAGCCGGTCGATGACGCCGGTGATGCGGGCACCGCCCAGCGCCGGCAGCGCCGCGGTCACCGGCACCTCGGCCAGGGCGCCCGGGTCGAACACCGCCGCCAGGGCGGGATCGGCGATGAGCGACAGCGCCTCTTCGACCAGGGGCTGCCCCGCGCCGGGCGCCAGACCCGGCGCCTCTGCCGCGACCAGCGCCGCGGCCAGCACCGGGCGCTCGCCGGGTGGCAGCGGCGGCAGGCGCTCCAGAAGCAGATGCATCAGCCGCCCGCGCTCGGTGGCGTCGGGATCGGCCTCGGTGCCGCCCAGGGTATGGGCGCCCCCCAGCGCCGTGGGGGCCAGCGACCGCGCCGCCGGCGGGGCCGGCGGCGCCGGGGCACGGGCCCAGGCCGGCAGCCGCGGTTCCGCCGGCGGCCCGAAGTCCAGCTCGGGTTGCGGTGTTGGCGCAGGTTCGGGTGCGGGTTCGGGTTGGGGGCCGTCACCGCCCGGCCAGTCGGCGCCGAGGATCAGCCGCTCGGCGACCGGCCCGTCGCCGTCCTGTGCGGCCTTTTCCGGTGCTGCGGCCTTTTGAGGTGCGGCGGCCTCTCGCCGGGCGCCCAGCGCCGTCATCGCCTCGGTGGCGCGCCCGAACCAGTCGTCGTTGTCCCTTGCCCGCCTGCCGGCGCCGCAGAGGATCAGCGCCCGCCGCGCCCGGGTCATGGCGACGTAGAAGAGCCGGTCGAGCTCGGCCCGTTCGCGCGCCGCCGCCGCCGCTGCCGCGTCGGCCACCACTCGGGGTGCCTCGGCGGCGCTCATGTCCCAGACAGCCGTGCCGTCGTCGAGCAGGAGCACCCCCTTGTCGCTGCGGGTCCGGTGCTCGCCGGTATCGGGCAGGATCACCAGGTCCGCCTCGAGCCCCTTGGCGCCGTGCACGGTCATCACCCGGATCAGCCCGGCGGCATCCTCGCCGCGGGCGTCCTGAGCGCGCTTGATCTGCACGTCGTCGGCGCCGATCCAGTCGAGAAATCCGATGAGGCTCGGCGGCTCGACGTTTTCATAGGCCAGTGCCTGGGCAAGCAGCTCGTCGATGCCGTCCTCGGCCTCGGGCCCGAGCCGGGCGAGGAGCTTTCGTCGCCCACCATGGACGGTCAGCACCCGTTCGAGAAGCTCGTAGGGGCGGCGAAAGCCTTCGCCGGAGCCCAGTTCGTCGATAAGCGCGGTGATCTCGGCGCGGGGGGCGCCGTCGCGGTGCAGCGCCTGCAACAGGGTGCCGTGGCGGCCATGGGCGACGGCGAAAAGGTCAGCCTCGGAGAAGCCGCCGAGCGGCGAGCGCAGGACGGCAGCGAGCGACAGGTCGTCCTCGGGCGTGGCCACCACCCGCAGGAGTGCCAAGAGGTCCTTCACCGCCAGCTCGTCGGCCAGCACCAGGCGGTCGGCCCCGGCCACCGCCAGGCCGGCATTCTTGAGCTCGCGGATCACCGCGCGGAACAGCTCGGCGCGCTTGCGCAGGAGGATCAGCACCTCGCCCGGCCTGAGCGGCTTGTCGCCGCCGGGCAGCGGCCGGCCGATGCGGCGCTTCAGGTCGGCGGCGATGGCCCGGGCCAGCTCGAAGCGGCGGTCGGCGGGCGAGAGCATGTCGAGCGGCGTGTACCAGGGGATGTCCTCGCCCTCGACCTTCACGGTTTCGAGAAACGGCCACAGCTCTACCCGGCCGGGCAGGTTGTGCCAGAACGGGTGATGCTCGGTCCTGCCGACCCCGGGCAGCCCGTCGGCAATGCTGTCGACCAGCGCCAGGATCACCGGCGCGGTGCGGAAGGAGTAAAGCAGCTCGCAGAGGGCGAGAGGATCGACGGCTTCCGCGAGGACCTTGTCGAAGTGCTGGCGCGAGCCGGCGAAGGCGGCCGGCTCGGCGCCCTGGAACGAATAGATCGACTGCTTCTCGTCGCCGACCACGAAGATCGTGCGCGGCCCGGGGCGGTGGCCCGGCTCGGCACCGAGGCCGGCGAAGAACTCGGCGGTCAGCGCGCGGATCACCTGCCACTGCGCGGGGCTGGTGTCCTGGGCCTCGTCGACCAGCACGTGGTCGATGCCGCCGTCGAGGCGGTAGAGCACCCAGTCGGCGGCCTCGGAGCCGGTCAGGAGCCGTGCCGCGCCCTCGATCAGATCGTCGAAGTCGAGCCGCCCGCGCCGGGTCTTGAGCGCCTGGTAATGGGCGAGGTAGCCGCGGGCGAAGCCGTGCAGCGCGCGGGTGCGGACAAAGGCCGCCTCGGCCAGGCGGAGCAGGCGCGCCTCGGCAACGCGGTCCATCATCGCGTCGAGCGCCTCGACATCGGTGCCGAGCGCCTCGCGGCTGCCCTTGGTCGGGAACTTCCCGGCCTTGGACTGGAAGGGCTGGTTGGCGCCTTCGCCGGTGAGCAGGATGTCCTCGAGCACGGCGAGGAGCCCGTCCGGATGATCGCGGTTCGCAAGTGCCGGCGCCAGCTTTTCGGCCGCCTTCATATCGTTGGTGGAGCCCTGCTCGAGCACCCTCAGGAGGCGGCCGAGGAGCGCCCTCCCGTCCGGCCCGAGCACCCCATCGAGGAGCGCCGTTGCCGTCAGCGGCTGCGGCGGCAGCCCAAGCAGGCCCCGCAGCCGCGCCTCGTCGAGCGGGGCGGCGAAGGCGGCTGCCCGGCCGCGCACCGCCTGGGCCAGCCAATCGAGCTGGTCGGCGGTCACCAGCCAGGGCGCGATGGCGTCGATGGGGTTGCCGTCGGGGCCGCCGGGGCTGTCGGCCAGCGCCTCGATGGCGGCGGTGCGCAGCTGCCGGGCCTCGCGGTCCTGCATGACGACAAAGCCGGGGGCGACGCCGCATTCGGCCGGGAACTGCCTCAGCAGGCGGTCGCAGAAGGCGTGGATGGTCTGGATCTTGAGCCCGCCGGGGGTTTCCAGCGCCCGGGCGAACAGCGTCCGCGCCCGCATCAGCGCCGCGGCGTCGAAGGGGCCGGGCTCGCCCAGCTCGGCCAGGGCCGCGCCCAGCGCGTCGTCCGGCTTCATCACCCAGCCGCCCAGCAGCGCGAAAAGCCGGTTCTGCATCTCGCTGGCGGCGGCGGTGGTGTAGGTCAGGCAGAGGATGCGCGCCGGATCGGCACCGCTGACCAGAAGGCGCGCCACCCGGTCGGTCAGCACGCTGGTCTTGCCCGAGCCGGCATTGGCCGCAACCCAGGACGAACGGCCCGGATCGGCGGCCTCGATCTGCCGCCGGCGTGCTTCGTCGATGAGGCCGGGCCCGGTCATCCGACGTCCCCGGGCACCGGCTCGTCGCTGTCATCCCATTCGCCGTAGCGGGCGAGGTGGTCGTAGTCGCCCGCCCATGACAGCAGGCTGGGCCGGCTGCGGGCGGTGTAGCCGCGTTCGCGACGCTGGTAGCCGGCGATCAGGCGGCGCAGCCTGTCCCATTCCTCGGGGACCACGGCCGGGTCGTAGTCGAGCCGGCCGCCGGAGCCGCCGATGGCGATGATCCCGAGGGCCTCGATCGGACCGGCGGGGATGCCGTCGAAGCCGCCGGCCATGGCGATGGCGCCCTCGAGTGGAAGCTGGACGTTGAACAGCTTGGCCTGCTTTTCCGACGGCAGGCTGCTTTTGTAGTCGTAGATGGCGATGCCGCCGCCTGCCGCGCGGTCGATGCGGTCGGCCTGGGCGGTGACCCGGAAGGGCAGGTCCAGGCCGCTCACCTCGCGGGCGCCCCGGACCTCCTGCGCGGCCGGGCTGGCGAGGTGTCGCATCGCCGCTTCCTCGGCGATCAGCCAGGGCAGCACCTCGGCCAGCCGCCCGAGCCACAGCCGGCGCAGCGCCGGCCACGGCGCGGCCTCGGCCAGCACTTCGTCGGCCACCCGCATCAGCACGGCGCCCGGGTCGGCGGGCCAGCCATCGGCGGTGGCTTGGGTAAAGGCTTCCATGATCCGGTGCAGGACAATGCCGCGGTCGCGGGCGTCCGGGGCGCGACCGGGCGGGTCGAGCGGCCGGAGTTTCAGCACGTAGCGGGCGTAGATGGCGTAAGGGTCGCGGATCAGCGTCTCGATCCGGGTGACGGCGAGTTCGCCGGGGCGCGCGTCGACCGGTGGGCGCGGTGAGGGGCGCGGCGCCGGCGGGATCGATGCCGGCGGGCGGTCGATGCGGGCGGCGATGTCGGTGAGCACCGCGCCGCGGGCGCGCATGGCCGAAAGCGCGGTCTCGCCAATGGTGCCCATGCCGGCGATCAGCCCGGTGAGCCGCTGCAGCCAGCGGGCGGCCACCGTCTCGGCCTCGTCGTTGCGGATGGCGCGGCTGAGGACCACGGTGCGGGCACCGGCCGCCTGCTGGAAATCGTGCGCCGACAGCCCGACCCGGCGTTCCGGCGAGGTCAGCCCCGCGTCCCGGCGCATCGGCCGGCTGAGCCAGGGATCGGGTGGCGGCATGGCCGGCCAGACGCCTTCGTTGAGGCCGGCGAGGATCACCAGGTCGGCGTTCTGGACCCGCGCCTCGAGCGTGCCCCAGATGGCTACCTGGGGATGGGAGACGAAGGCCTCCTCCTCGACCGTCTCGGTGGCCATGAGGTTGAGCAGGAGCGCCGAATATTCGTGCGGCGCCATGGTGCCGCCGGCTTCGGCCTCGGCGGTGAGCAGGTCGATGATGCGGCGGGCCGCCTCGCCGGTGCGGCGGGCCCAGAGCTGGCGCGGGGTGCCGCCCGGGCCGGCGGCCAGCGCCTCGGCAGCGGCGAGGTGGCGGGCGACATGGGCGGTGAGCGGCAGCGGCCCCGGCGCGGCCAGCGGCGCCAGCGCCGCGGTGAGCCATGCGCCCCAGTCGGGATTGCCGTGCCGGTCGGCATGGGCGGCGAGGGTTTCCGGCGTCACCGCCGGGCCGGCGCCGGCCAGGGTCCGGGTCTGCAGCTTTCCGGTGAGGTCGAGATGCGGGCCGCGGGCGCCCTTGCGCCCCGAGGCGGTGAGCGGGTGTTTCAGCAGTGCCAGCAGGTCGGCGGCGGGCAGCGGCTGGCCGGCAAGCGCGGCGGTCTGGCGCAGGAAGATGCCCGGCGGGGTGAGCGAGACCGGGCGGCCGCCGCTGTCGTCGGCGGTGATCCCCCAGCGGGCGAGCTGCGCCTGCACCCGGCGGGTCAGCACCCGGTCGGGCGAGACCAGCGCGGCGCGGTCGCCCTCGGCCACCGCCTGGCGGAGGCGGAGCGCGATCGCCAGCGTCTCGGTCCTGGGGTCGCGGGCCTCGAGCAGCGTGAGGCCGTCGCAGGCCCGGGCCAGCGACGGCGTCAGGGTGGGCGCCTCGGTCAGCCAGGCGGCGGTCACCGGCGCCGGCCGCAGCGCCAGCGAGACGAGGCGATTGCGGTCGCCGGCCGGCGGCGGCGCGCCGTGCCACGCCGGCAGGTCGCCGGGCGCAACGCCAAGCGCCGCGCAGGAGGCGGCGAGCATGGCCTGGGGGTGATCCTCGGCGCCGTCGCCGAGCCGGTCCCAGACGGCCGCGGGCAGGTCGCGGTCGAGGCCGGGCAGCACCACCGCGCCCTGCGGCAGGGCGGCGACGATGCGCATCAGCGACCGGGTCGGCGCCCGCGAGCCGGTGCTGCCGGCGAGGATCACCGGTGCCTGCGGCGGTACGTCGGCCCAGGCGCGGGCCAGCCAGTCGACCGCGTGCCGCAGCCGCACGCCGGTGCCGCCGGCACCGCCTCCGGCGGCGAGATAGCCGGTGGCGATGTCGAGAAAGCGCAGGCTCTGCTGCCAATGGCCGCCGAGGAACGGCACGTCGAGGGTCCGGAGCGCGTCCGCCGCCACGCCCTCGGCCTCCATCTCGTCCACCAGCGCCAGCAGGCTGTCGGCCAGCGCCGGCGCGGCGGCAAGGTCGCCGAGGCCCGGATCGGTCTTGAGCAGCCTGCGCACGAGTTGCATCAGCTCCAGCTTGCGGCGCAGCGCCGGCACCGCGGCGATGCCGGCATCGGGGTGCAGGGTGGAGAGGTCGGACAGGGTGAGGATGCGCGGCAGGAGCCGGGGCGGGCCATCTGAGAGCAGTGCCTCGACCCGCCGCCGCATGCGCTCGGTATTGACGATGAGGGTGACGCCGGCCAGCGCCTCGGGCGGCTGACCGTCGAGCCGGTCGAGCAGCCCGGCGACCAGTGCGGCGGCGAAATCGGCCCCGGGCGGTTGTGCGAAGACGCCGGCGAACCCGGCGGTCATGGCACCGGCTGGGCCAGCATCGCCTCGGCCGCCGCGATGCTGGCGGGGGCCTCGATCGCCGCCCAGTCGCCGGGATAGACCAGCGCCGCCAGCCGACCGGCGGCGTTGGCGCGGTCCCAGACCGGGTTGAGGGAGAACACCGGCTGATCGAAGCCGCCCAAGGCCCGGGGTGCGATGATCTGGGCGCTGGCGTAGACATAGGGCGCGGTGGCCGCCGCGCCGCGTCGGGCCAGCCGGGTGCCGTCGAGAAAGAAATCGCCCTCGCGGGTGTGGCCGGTGGCGTTCTCGCGCGGGACCACCAGCAGCAGCGCGTCCATGCGCGTCGCGTCCCACGCCTCGGCCAGCAGGGTCAGCGGGTTCGGGCCGCGCCAGACGGTCTTGGCGCTGATGCCGGCGATCGGGTCGGCGTCCAGCAGCGGCAGCGCATGCTTCAGCCCGCCGCCGGTGTCGAGAAGCTCGGCTTCCGGCGACAGGGCGATCCGCGGCGCCGGGCGGGAGCGCAGATGCGCCGCGACCTGATCGCCGAGATGGAAGGTGTTGACCACCGCGCGCGGGATGCCGGCGGCGGCCACGACGTCGAGGGCATGGTCGATGAGGGCGCGGCCGGCGACCGGAGTCAGCGCCTTCGGGCGGCTGTCGCTGAGGTCGCCCATGCGGGTGCCGCGGCCGGCGGCGAAGACCATCGCCGCGGCGGGGGGCCGGCCTGTCATGCCGCCGCCATGGCGGAACGGACGCCGGCGTCGGGCGGCGGCAGGTGGCGCGACACCCAGGCGGCCAGCGGTGCCAGGCCGGGATGGGCGAGGTCGCGCATCAGGTGGTCCCAGACCCGCGGCATGTAGGCGAGATAGTGCGGCTTGCCGTCGCGGCGGCAGAGCCGGGCGAGGACGGCGAGGATGCGCAGGTTGCGCTGGGCGGCGAGCCGCGCCAGGGCGTCGCGCAAGCCCGCCTCGCCCAGCCCCGAGCCGTCTAGAAACCGTCGGATCATCGCCTCGCGGAGGTCGGGCGAGGTGTCGCGCCGGGCATCCTCGAGCAGCGACGCGAGGTCATAGGCGGGATGGTCGAGGCAGGCGTCCTGGTAGTCGAGAAGCCCGGCCCGGGCGACGCCGGACCGTCCGGGCAGCCAGACCAGGTTGCCGGCGTGGTAGTCGCGCAGCATCAGCACCCGGGGGCCGGTGACGGCGGCGAGGCAGTCGGCCAGGCACGCCGCGAATTCGGCCCGGGCGGGTGCGCCCGCCGTCTCGCCGGTGGCGCCGGGGAGGTACCAGTCGAAGAGAAGCGCCGTCTGCTCGACCCGGACGGCGGTGGTATAGGTGCCCAGCGGCGGCGACGGCTGGCGGCCGATATGCACCAGCACGTCCACCGCGGTGCCGTAGAGCAGGGGCTCGTCCGCCGGACGGCTCTCCAGG
This sequence comes from Paracoccaceae bacterium, assembly GCA_050299555.1. Classification (GTDB taxonomy): domain Bacteria; phylum Pseudomonadota; class Alphaproteobacteria; order Rhodobacterales; family Rhodobacteraceae; genus JBNKWA01. Next base: position 14,049 of record JBNKWA010000071.1, read on the forward strand.
TGGCGGGCGAAGAGGTCGTCGCCGAGGTCCTCGATCAGCAGCAGGCCGCTGTCGGCATCGGCGGCGAGGATGGCGGGCGCCGACAGGCCCATGTCGCGCAGGTAGCCGGTGACGGCGACGAAGGGGCGCACGTCCTCGCCGGTCCCGGGCGGGGCGTCCATCAGCACGGCGGTGCCCTTGTCGGGATGGCGGAGGCGTTCGTAGCGGCGCATCGAGGCGTCGCCGGCCAGCGGCGTGCGCTCCGCCCCCTTCCATCCGGCGGCAGCAAGGAACGGCGGGATCAGCGCCGCCCGGCTCATGCGCAGCGGGCCTCGGGGCGGGCCTCGAAGGGCGCCAGCACGCCACCAAGCCAGGGCCAGTCGCCATGGGCGTGCAGGACCATGCTGCGGCGCCCCAGGGCCGCCGTCTCTGCCGCAATGTCGATGGCAAGCCGGCGGTCGGGACGCATCGCGGCCAGCCGGTCGGGCCATTCCACCAGCACGATGGCGCTTTCGAAGGCATCGGCGAGGCCGAGTTCGATGGTCTCGTCGGGTCCGCCGAGGCGATAGAGATCGGCGTGCCAGAGCGCCGCCAGACCGTCGTCATAGACCTGCACCAGGGTATAGCTGGGGCTGGGAATATCCTCGGCAAAGCCGGCGCGGGCCAGCCGGTCGGCGATCAGCGCGCGGGCGAAATGGGTCTTGCCGACGCCGATGGGGCCGGAAAGCAGCAGCGTATCGCCGGGCGCAAGGTGGCGCCCGATGGCAACCGCCAGCCGCGCCGTCGCCTCTGGGTTGTCAAGATCGAGGGAGAATTTCACCGTTTTGCCGCCGTCTGCGCCTGTCGGGCGGTACATTGGCGGCCGGGCGCCGGCTGTGCAAGGCCCCAGGGGTCGCTGGGCGGAACCCGGCCTCGGGCCAGTCGGCAGCAGCGGGCGGCCCGGCGTTTCTCGAATGATGGGCGCCGGGCGGGGGTGTGGAGGAACGGGCCCTTGCGGGGGCTATCGCGGGCGAAAGCCCTGACCTGACCTAGCTTGCCGACATCAGCGCCGAGCCACCGTCGCGGTCGCTCCGGTCGGTCTCGCCGGTATTCGGCAAGGTTACCGTCACCGAGCAGTCCCAGCCCTCGCCGGCTGTGGCGATGCGCAGGCCGCCACCGGTCATAGTCGCGCAGCGTTCGAGGAAACGCAGCGATACGGGCCGCGCAACCTTGGCCCTGGCGCGCTCGCCGAGCGTCAGTTCGGCGGTCAGGGTCAGCTCTCCGCAGGCCTCGACCGTCGAATGCAGGTGGATCACCGTTTGCGGCCCGGCCAGATCGGCGGCGGCAAGGCAGAGCGCCCAGAGCAGCCGCCGGAGCTCGGCCCGATCGGCGGCATAGGGGTCGGTGGCGAGGAACCCCTCGATCTCCAGGTCCTGCCCCGAGCGGGCGAGATGCATGCGGATGGTGTCCAGCAGCGAGCCGGTCCGCGTGCCGGCGATCCCGACGAGGTTGGGCGCCCGGTTGAGGAACTCGATCAGCGTACGGATGCGGGATATCACCTCGGGGCCGTGGGAGCCGTCCGGCAGCGGGCTATCGGGGACCGGATCATCCGGCCCGCCCAGGTTCTGCAGCGCCTCGGAGATGGCCTCGACCGCCGCGCGGCTGATCTCGCCCTCCATCTTCAACTCGCCAAGCCGCGTCTCGAGCAACTCGACCGAGTTGTCGAAGCTGGTAACATCGCTGAACACGACAAGCGTCGCGCCGTCGGGCAGGGCAGCGAACCGGCACAGAAGCTTGCCGCCGTCGAGCTTGTCGAGGCGGAGTTGCCAGCGGTGGCGGTTCTCGCCGCCGGTGACATAGGCGCGGATGTCCTCGAACACCGGTGCCGGCCCGCACTTGCTTTCCCAGAGCTCGGTCATCGCCTGGATGTCCGCCCCGGCCAGCTGGGTCATGGTCTCGGTTTCCCACATGGTGTCGAAGGCGCTGTTGGCGAACAGCAGCGTACCTGTGGTACCGAACACCGCCACCGCATCGTTGATGCGGTCGAGGATGGTCTGGCTGAGCTCGATCTCGGCCCGGTAGCGCCGCTCCAGCATGATGATGCGGCTGATGTCCTCGAACAGGAACGCGATGCCGCCATGCACCTGGGGCTTGCCGGTGACCCGGTAGACCTCGCCGCCCGGCAGCGGCCAGACTTCCTGATAGGTGCCGTCCTCGGCGCCGGCCTCGAGCTGGATCAGCTTGCGCTTCCAGGTCAGAAAATCGCGCTGCTCGGGCACCCGGCGGTTTGACCGCAGCATCTCGAAGAAGTCGCGCAAGGGCGGGCGGCGGGCCAGCGCGGCGGCCGGGATGGCGGTCAGCTCGGACAGCGCCGGGTTGAACAGCGTCAACCGCCGATTGTCGTCGAACACCGCCAGTCCGGTCTCGAGATGCACGAAGGTCTCGGTCAGGGTCGACAGGAAGTTCTTCAGCGAGGCCTCGGCCCGGACCTGCTGGGTGGCGTCGGTGGCATAGCAGAAATAGCTGCCGTCGGGATGGGCGAGGCGGGTCACGTCGATCCAGGTGCCGTCACGCTCGATCTTCTGGTTCTTCCAGGTGGCGCTTTCGCGCGGCGCCCCGTCCGAATAGATGTCGCCGACCGGCCAGCTGAGCGCGTCCGACACGCCGGTGCCGGTCGCGGCCAGATAGGCGACGTTGGCGATCCGGACCTTGCGGCTCTTGTCGGCGGCAAAGGCCTGCACCGGCGCCGAATCGAGCAGCCGCCGGGTCAGCGCCAGTTCGCGGCGGGTCTCGGCCAGTTCGGCCTCGACCGCCCGCAGGGCATAGGTGCCCGGGCTGGCACGGCGCAGGACGAGTTCGGCGAAACCGCCAAGCGCGCGGCCTTCCGCCTCGACCAGATCGCCATTGGGAAGCGTGAGCACGGCGGTGAAGGGCTGGCCGTGCGAGGCAAGGTTGTCGAGCCGGTGGTCGTTGTCGCCCTCGGCGCCATCCAGCAGTGCCCTGAGCTTTTCATAGGGCGTGCCATCGCCCGGCAGGCGCGCCAGCATGCGATCGCCGCGCATGGTCGTGCGCACGACGCGGTTGCCGTCGAGACGAAAGCGCATGAGCTGGCCAGGCACGGCAGGCGAGGCGCGGGCCGCCGCCAAAAGGCGCATCAGCCCCCTCACCGCGGTGAAGGCGGTGCCGGCGGTTCCGGTGACGATGCTTGCTGACATTGCGACGCAATCCGACCACACGAGAACGGCACCAGGGCCATGAGCGAAGAATTTGCGGCTTGCCCGGGCGCGACAGACCGGGAGGCGACGGCCTGTCTAACCTTAACGATTAGGAAATCCCGGTTAATGAACGGTTAAATGACTCAACCTGCGATCGACTCATTGCGCCCCAGCGCACCTCGGGTCTCGGCGCGGGTCGGCTCGATCTCGGCCCGGCGCCAGACGAGGGCGACGATGGCGCCAGTTGGGCGGCCTTCGCCGGGTTCCGCCGCCGGGGCGGCGGCGGCATCGCCACGGCCGTTGGCGAAGATCACCGTGGCACCGGTGCGTTCCAGGAGTGTCTTGGCGATGAAGAGCCCCAGACCCATGCCCTCGTAGCCGGGCCGGAGCCGTTCCTGGCCGCGCTTCTCGCCGCGGCCGCGAACGAAGGGATCGCCGATCCGGCCGATCAGCTCGGGTGGAAACCCGGCGCCATCGTCGCCGACGGTGATGCGGATGGTATCGGCGGTCCAGTCGATGTCGATCCGGACGGTGGAGCGGGCGAAGTCGACGGCGTTCTGCACCAGGTTGCGCAGGCCATGGATGATCTCGGGGCGGCGGCGGATCTGCGGCTGGTCGCGAAGCAGAGCCTTGTCGACAGCGTCTTCGCCGGCCACCCTTCCGGCCACCCGGGTGACCACCTCGATGCCGCGTCCCAGATGCGGTTCGGCGGCCTCGGCCACGACGGCGGTCAGCGGCGCATGGCGCAGATGGAGGTCGTCCTTGCCGGTCCGGCCCATGGAAACGAGGATGCTGCTGCAGCGCTCGGCCTGCGAGCGGATCAGCGCCACGTCGGCGCTGAGGTCCGGGTTGTCCTTCACCTCGGCCGCAAGTTCCGCCGAGGCCAGCTTGATGGTGGCGAGCGGGGTGCCGAGCTCGTGCGCGGCCGCCGCCACCACGCCCCCCAACGCGGTCAGCTTCTGCTCGCGCTCCAGCGCCAGTTGGGTCGCCGCCAGCGCCTGCGACATGGACAGGATCTCGCTGGTGACGCGCCGGGCATAGAGGCTGAGGAAGGCGACCGAGATCAGCAGCGACACCCACATGCCGGTGATCAGCAGCGGCGGCAGCCGGAGCCATTCGCCGCCGGCGGTGATCAGCGGCAGGTGGCGATGGCCCAGAAGCGTGGTCAGGGCGACCGTGGACACCAGAACCAGCACCGTCGAGCGCCGCGGCAGCACGGTGGCGCCGATCACCGCCGGGGCGACGATCAGGATGGCGAAGGGATTGTTGAGCCCGCCGGTGAGGTAGAGCAGGAAGGCCAGCTGGCCGAGATCGAAGATCAGCGTCAGCAGCGCCTGGCGGTGCTGCAGCCGGGTGCTGGCGGGATAGACGATCAGCGCGCCCAGATTCATCGCCGCCGAGACGAAGATGGCGGTGAGGCAGAGGTCGAGGTGCAGGCGGATGCCGAAGCCGTAGACAGCGGTCAGCACGGCCAGCAACTGACCCGCGATGGCGATCCAGCGCAGATTGATGAGTGTCCGGAGCCGCACCCATTCGCCGCGGGCGTAGGGCGCGACCGTAAGGTCGTCGGGCGGCAACATGGGCAAGCGATAGCAGGCGCGGCGGCGGGGCGGAAGATCGCGCGGCCGGCAGGCGATCGCGCCCGGGGTGCGAGGGATGGGCGAGGAGCGGTCCGGGTGCGATCAGGGGGCGCGATCAGGGGGCGGGCGCGACGGGCCGCCCGGGTGGGGCGTGGCTCAGTCGCTCAGCCCGATGCGGCGGCGGATCGCCTCGTCGCGCAGGCTGACATCCTCGCCGTGCAGTCCCGCCGCATCGTCCGAGGCCAGCCAGACCAGGGCCTTGCCGACCCACTCCGGCGGGATGTGGGCCGAGCGGTCCAGGCGGCTGACCGGATTGATGCCGCTCTTGCGGATCGCCACCTGCATGTCGGTATCGACGGTGCCCGGCGACAGGCCGACCACCCGGATCCCGGCCGGCGCCTCGCGGTCGGCGCAGCGGGTCAGCATCAGCGCCGCCGCCTTGGCGGCGCAATACTGGCTCCAGCCCTCCAGCGGGCTCGAGGCGGCGCCGGAGGAGACGTTGATGATGACCCCGCGGCCGGCCTTCTGCATCGGCTCCAGCGCCGCCCGGATCCCGTGATAGGTGCCCTTGAAGTTGATGTCGGCGGCATGACCCCAGGCCCTGGGGTCGGAGGTGCTCAGGAGCCCGATCGGCTCGATCACGCCGGCATTGTTGACCATGACGTCGAGCCGGCCGAAGGCCGAAAGGCAGGCCCGGACGGCGGAATCGACATCGCTGTAGCGGCTGACATCGCAGGCCACGGCCCGGGCGCGGCCGCCGGCGCGGGTGATCTCGCCGACCAGCGCCTCAATGGCGGGCAGCGTGCGCGCCGCCAGCACGACACCGGCGCCGGCGCTGGCAAAGGCCCGTGCCGCCGCCGCGCCGATACCGCGGCTGGCGCCAGTGATCACCACGGCCTTGTCCTGCATGTCCACCATCGCCGCCCGCTTCCCCTGTCCCGTCCGGCTGCGCAGTCTAGTGCCGCGGCGAGCGGGGACAAGGCCCTGCGTGGATCACCTTCGCGCTCCGCGGCAGGATCCGGCAGCGGCCGACATTGTTTCCGGCCGGCAAAGCACATAGCTTGCCGGCAGACGCTCAACCCATGAGACCTGTCGGAAAGCCCCTGCCGATGATCCAGACCCCCGCACTTGCCGCCGCCGCCCTTTATGCCGGCGCCCTGACGATGGTTTTCGGCTGGCTGGTGCTGAACGTCTCCCGGCAGCGGGGGCGGCTGAAGATCTGGCTCGGCGATGGCGGCAACCCGCTGATGCTGCGGGCCATGCGCGGCGAGGCGAATTTCGTCGAGCAGGTTCCCCTTGCCGTCCTGCTCTTGGTGCTGGCGGCGCTGATGGGCGCACCGGCCTGGGTCATCCACGCCTTCGGCATCCTGCTGCTGGCGGGGCGGATCCTGCATGCGTCGCATTTCACCCGCGACAGCGCACCGGGCTGGTTGCGCCACATGGGCGCCACGCTGTCGCTGGGTGTTCTCATGGTGCTTGGCCTCGGCGTCGGGCTGCACGGTCTCTGGCGGGTACTGACATGAGCGAAACCGACCTGAAGGGCATTGCCCACGATCTTCTTGTCGCGGCGAGGACGGCGGGTGCCGACGCGGCGGACGCGATGGTGGCCGAAAGCGAAAGCCTGTCGCTGGAGGTGCGTTCGGGGGCGCTGGAACATGCCGACCGCTCGGAAGGGATCGAGATCGGGCTGCGGGTGCTGATCGGCCGCAAGCAGGCCTGCGTCTCGGCCTCGGACATCCGGCCCGAAACCATGGCCGAGATGGCCGAGCGCGCCGTGGCCATGGCCCGCGAGGCGCCGGACGATCCCTGGTGCGGCCTGGCCGACCCGTCCGAGCTGGCGACGGACTGGGACCTGGCGGCGCTTGACCTGGCCGACCCCGCCGGCCTGCCCGCGTCGCCGGAGCTGGCCGAGGCGGCGCTGGCGGCGGAGGCGGCGGCCAGGGCGGTGCCGGGGGTGTCGCAGGTCTCCGACACCGGTGCCTATGCCGGGCGGTCGCGGATGCACCTTGCAGCCAGCAACGGCTTTTCCGGCGGGCTCACGCGCAGCTCGTACGGGCTGTCGGCGGTCGCCATCGCCGGCGAGGGCCTGAAGATGGAGCGCGACCATTATGGCGAGGGCCGGACCTATGCCGCCGACATGCCCTCGCCCGAAGAGATCGGCCGCAAGGCCGGCGAGCGGGCCGTGGCGCGCTTTGGCGCCCGCAAGCCGCCGACCGGCACCTATCCGGTCCTGTTCGACGAGCGCATCTCGTCGGGGCTGATCGGCCATCTGGTCGGGGCCGTCAACGGGGCCGCCGTCGCCCGCGGCCAAAGCTGGCTGAAGGATGCCATGGGCGAGGCCGTGCTGCCGGCGGCGCTGTCGCTGGTCGAGGAGCCTTCGCGGCCGCGGATCGGCGGCTCCAAGCCGTTCGATGCCGAGGGGCTGCCGGCAACGCCGCTGACATTGGTCGAGGACGGCATCCTGAAAAGCTGGGTGCTGGATCTGGCCACGGCCCGGAAGCTTGGCCTGCGGTCGACCGGCAATGCCTCGCGCGGGATGGGCGCGCCGCCGTCGCCGGCCTCGGGCAACCTGCGGCTGACCCCGGGCGCCGCCAGCCGCGACGACCTGATCGCCCAGATGGGCACCGGGCTTCTGGTGACGTCGATGATCGGCGCCACCATCAACCCCAATACCGGCGACTATTCCCGCGGCGCGCTGGGCTTCTGGGTCGAGAATGGCGAGGTCACCTATCCGGTCAACGAATGCACCGTCGCCGGCAATCTGCGCGAGATGCTGATGCGGATCGTGCCGGCCAATGACGGCCGCGAGGACCTGTCGCGGGTGGTCCCCAGCCTGCTGGTCGACGGCATGACCATTGCCGGAAGCTGACGCCGCGCTTCTGGCCGAGGCCGCCAGCGAGGCCGGCGCGCTTGCGCTGCGGCTGCGGCGCGAAGGCATCACCGTCAAGGAGAAGCCCGACGCCGGCGGACCGGTGACCAATGCCGATCTGGCGGTCGATGCCCTCCTGCACGAGCGGCTGACCGCAGCGCGGCCGGATTATGGCTGGCTGAGCGAGGAAACCCCGGACCTGGGCGCCCGGCGCGCGGCGCGACTGGCGGCGCGGCGGGTGTTCATCATCGATCCCATCGACGGTACCCGCGCGTTCATCGACGGCCGCCCCGAATTCGCCCTTTCGCTGGCGGTGGCCGAGGATGGAAGGGTGATCGCCGGTGTCATTGCCCTGCCGGCGCTGGGCGCGGTCTATGTCGCCGCGCTGGGCGCCGGGGCGATGCTGAACGGAGCGGCGATCGCGGCAAGCCCCGCGTCGCAACTGGCCGGCGCGCGCATGCTGGTGAACAAGCGCCAGATGGCGGCGGCGCTGTGGCCGGGTGGCGTGCCGCCGGTCAGGCCGTCCTTCCGGCCCTCGCTGGCCTATCGGCTGGCACTGGTGGCCGACGGGCAGTTCGACGCCATGGTCTGCCTGCGCGATGCCTGGGAATGGGACGTGGCGGCGGGCGCCCTGATTGCCGCCGAGGCGGGCGCGGCGGTGTCGGCCAGGGGCGGTGCGCCGCTGGTCTTCAACAACGGTGGCGCGACCGTGGACGGCATCATCGCCGCACCGGCAACGCTGCACGCGGCGCTGGTGACGCGGGCGACGGGCCCTGCCGCAGACGAGGCAGGGAAAGGGGTGACGGGCGGCGGGGCGCCGGCCTGACGCCTCGCACCGGCGGCGGGGCGCGGGCCTGGCGTCTTCCACCGGCGACGGTCCGCGACCCATCGCGGCCAAAATCCGCGCCCCAATCCCGCGACCCGATCCGCGCCCCCGGCGACACCCTCCAACCGGCGCGCTTGGCGCGATCCGCCGCATCCGGTGGGCACCCTTCCGGCAGTGCACCGAACGGTGCCGATGTCGGGACCCGCGCGCAGGGCGGCCCCGCAAGGGGCCGCGGGCGCGCGGGCCGGGCCCAAACCGATACGAGCGCGCCTGCCGCAGGCAGGCGGCGAGAGAGGGCGGGAGCGCGCCGGGGCCCCAGGCCCCGGTCATCCGCGTGCCCGACATGCGTCGCCAACCCTTGCGCCGACCGGCCCTTGCGCCGACCGGCCTTCCGTTGCGTGGCCTTCCGTTCCCGGACCGCCGCTTGACCCCCGGGGGCGTTCAGCTAGGGTGCCCGCCGTTCACTCACCGGCGGAGCATTGCCATGACCCAGCGCCTGCATCTCGTCTTCGGCGGCGAGTTGGTCTCGCCCGACTCGACGGTGTTCCGCGATGTCGACCAGATCGACATCGTCGGCATCTATCCCAATTACGCGGCCGCCTACGACGTCTGGAAGGCCCGGGCCCATGCCACCGTCGACAATGCCCATGCCCGCTATTTCATCGCCCATCTGCACCGCTTGCGCGACGAGGAGGCGGCCGGCGGTCCGACCGAGGAACTGGGCGGCTAGGCAGCCGCCTCGTCATGCCGATTTCGCTCGCCCTCGGGGCCTACCTGGCGTTGTCGCGGGTGACCGAGCCGCTGGCCCGGCGCATCGCGGCCGGCCGGCTGGCCCCTGCCCCCGGCGATGGCGAGGGTCCGCCACAGCGTATGGACGAGCGCCTGGGCCGGTACACGGTGCCGCGCCCCGAGGGACGGATGGTCTGGTTCCACGCGGCCAGCCTCGGCGAGGCGATGGCGCTGATCGATCTGATCGAGCGGCTGGTCCAGCGCCAGCCCGGCCTCGGGATCCTGCTGACGACCTTTACCGCCACCTCGGCGGAGTTGCTGCCGCAGCGGCTACCGGCGCCGGTGGTGCACCAGTTCGTGCCCTTGGACACCCACGGCGCGGTGCGCCGCTTCCTCGATCACTGGCGGCCCGATGTGGCGGTCTGGGCCGAAAGCGAGTTCTGGCCGGCGCTGATCTGCCAGACCCATGCCCGGGGCATCCCGATGCTGCTGGTCAATGGCCGCATGTCCGAGCGCAGCTTCCGGCGGGCACGCTGGTTCGGCAGCCTGGCCGCGTCGCTGCTGGACCGCTTCGTGCGGCTGATGGTGCAGGACGAGGTGGTGGCCGACCAGTTCTATCGCCTTGGTGCCGACCCGGCGAAGATCGAGGTGGCCGGCAACCTCAAGGACAACGCCGCGGCGCTGCCCCATGACGAGCAGGTGCTCAAGGGGCTGCGGCAGGCGCTTGGCACGCGGCCGGTCTGGCTGGCGGCATCGACCCATCCGGGCGAAGAGCTGATGGCCGAGCAGGCGCATCGCATCGCCCGGCGGTCCTATCACGGGCTCTTGCTGATCATCGTGCCGCGCCATCCCGAGCGGGGGCCGGCCATCGCCGAGTCGCTGCGTGGCCTCGGCTGGCGGGTGGCGCTGCGCTCGCAGGGCGAGCGGATGGATTTCGACACCGAGATCTACGTGGCCGATACCATCGGCGAGCTGGGCCTGTGGTACCGGCTGTCGCCGGTGAGCTTTGTCGGCGGCTCGCTGGTTGAGATCGGCGGCCACAACCCGTTCGAGCCGGCGCTGCTCGGCTCGGCCATCCTCTACGGTCCCCATGTGAGCAATTTCCGCTCGGCCTATCAGCGCTTCGACAAGGCCGGTGCGGCGGTCCGGGTGGGCGGTCCGGACAAGCTCGGCGAGGCGCTGACCAGGACCCTGTCGCCGGAGCGCGCGGCGGCCCTGGCGACCGCCGCCTGGACGGTGTCGAGCGAGGCCGAGGATGTGGTCGAGCGCACGCTGTCGGTGATCTTCGCCCAGTTGGAAGGAACCGGTGTCACGCCGCCGCTGATGGCTCCGCAACCAGCCGGAAGGCGCTGATGCGTGCGCCCGGGTTCTGGTGGCGGCCGCGTCGTGCTGCCGGTGTGGCGTCGCTGGCGCTGTTGCCGTTGGCGGCGGTCTGGACCCTGACCACCCGCCTGCGCCTGGCCCATGGCGCCTGGGCCCGGCTGCCGGTGCCGGTGATCTGCGTCGGCAATCTCAGCATCGGCGGCACCGGCAAGACGCCGACGGTCGTGGCACTGGTGGAACGGCTGGGCAGAAGCGGCATCGCGGCGCATGTCCTGTCGCGGGGTCATGGCGGCCGGATTGCCGGCCCGGTCCGGGTCGAGCCGGCCCGCCACAGCGCCTCGGATGTGGGCGACGAGCCACTGCTTTCGGCCGCCTTCGCACCGACCTGGGTGGCGCGCGACCGGCTGGCCGGCGCCCAGGCGGCGATCGCCGCGGGGGCCGAGGCCATCGTCATGGATGACGGGTTGCAGAACCCTTCGCTGCGCAAGGACCTGTCGATCATTGTGGTCGACGCCGAGACCGGGTTCGGCAATGGCCGGGCGATCCCGGCCGGCCCGCTGCGCGAGACCGTGGACTGGGGCCTGGCGCGCGGCGATCTTGTTGTCAGCCTCGGCGCCGCGGCGGCGCAGCACCGCCTTGCCCAGGACTGGCCAGAGATCGCCCGCCTGCCGCGGATCGAGGCCCGCCTCGAGGTGCTGGAGACCGGCATGGACTGGCAGGGCCGCAAGGTTCTGGCCTTTGCCGGGATCGGGCGCCCGGAGAAGTTCTTTGCCTCGCTTGCGGCCGCCGGCGCCGATATCGCCGCGACCCGGGCCTTTGACGATCACGCCGAATACCCGCCGGCGATCCTGCAGCGGCTGGCCCGCGAGGCGAAGGACTTGGGCGCCCAGCTGGTCACGACGGAGAAGGACGCGGTGCGGCTGCCGGACGATTTCCGGCGCAACGTTCTGGTCCTGCCGGTGCGGCTGACGGCAACGGACTGGACGCCGCTGGATGCAGCGCTGGATGCACTGCCCCGGACCGGGACCGCTTCGGCCTGATCCGGTTTCGCCCGTGGGGTCAGCGGTCGGCGGCCTGGGAGATCCGCGCCCGCCAGCGCCGCAGCCAGCGACGCAGGCGGATCGCCATGGCCGACACCGCCGGCCGGAGCGCCGGTACGTCGATGGCCAGCAGCAGCAGGCCCAGCGGCAGCATCCACAGGCCGAAGACCGGCAGCACGGCGAGAAACCCGCCGGCAATCAGGATCAGGGCGGCCGGAATGCGGATCAGGCGCGCACGGCGTGTGGTGAGGGCCCTGAAGACGCCGCCACCGATCGGCGCCGCCCGGGCCATCTGGTCGATCTGGCGGTCGAGCCGCCGGGAATGCTGGTCGGACACCCGTGTTGCCCCGCTGTCGAAAGCCGGTCCGCGGACCGGTCAGATGCACCTATTCATCGCGCCCCAGCTTGCCAAGCCGCCGGCCGGAACCGGACCGCGCCCGGTCAGATCGGTGTCAATGCGCCCGCGCCTGGCTCGGGGCGCTGCGGCGGCGCACAAGCTCGCGGCGCAGGCCGGCCTCGCCCCGGGCCATGGCCCAGCGGTGGTTCCAGGCGAAGAGCGGCTTCAGAACCGGCGACAGGATGCGAAAAAGCGGCCGGTCGGCGGAGACCTGCCAGTCGTAGACCGCCTCGGTGATCGCACCGGAGGCCGTCAGGCGCCATTCACCCCGGCCGGTGAGGTCGCCGGTGGCCCTGACCCGCCAGCGGTGCGGCAGATCGGCGCTTTCCAGCGTGCCCTGCCAGTTCAGGCGATAGGGCAGCCATCCCTTGGAGTGCACGGCGATCCGGCGGCCGATGCCGCTCTCGTCACCGGGATCCAGGACCTGGATGCCGAGATAGACCTCGCCCCACCAGTCCGGGAAGCTCTCGGCATCGGTCAGGATGTCGGCAATTTCCTCGGGCGTGGCCCGGACCTGCCAGCGGGTGACGATGCGGAACGCATTTGCTGCCATGACCGGCCCTCGCGACGGATTCGGGTGCCGGCCGGATCATACGCAGGCGCGCGGAGGGCCGCACGATCCTCCGCGCGCCTCGGAGCCGCGGGCTATCCGGCGCGCGCCAGAGCCGGCCTGCTCTCCAAGGCTTCCGCGAGCTGCCGGATGCGCCTGAGCTCGGTCTCGAGCTGTGGGCAGTAATGGCCGAGCAACGAGGCGATCCGCGACAGCCGCCAGCGCCAGTCGAGTCGCAGCAGCGCCAAGCGGCGGTTTTCGGCCGCCTGGGCCGGCGTCCATTCCGCCACGGCGGCACGAAGTTGCATGAGCCCGGTTGCCTGATCGCCGGGCGACACGTCGACCAGGGCGCCTGGCCAGAGGAGCGCGCCGATGGCCCCGTCGGATTGCGGCGCCCGCCCGGCGACGACGGCGCCGCCGGCGAGTGCGTCGGCCCAGCGGCAGGTCATGTATTCCTTGTCGCGGTGGGTATAGTCGGCCTGGTCGGCGAGGTTGGTGTGGGCCATGACAAACCTGGCCCGCGCGATCTGGGCGGCATTGCAGGTCAGGTTCCGGACCGGATCGTCGTGGAACGGCGGCCGGCCGCGGTAGCTCAGGCCGGCCTCGGCGAGAAGCCGGTCGTTGGCCTCGTCATCGTCCCAGGCGGCCGGCTGGCGGCCGAGCCGCAGCAGATCCACGTCCTTGTTCGCCAGTCGGCCGATCCCGAGCGCGTCGGCACCGATGCCGAGAAATTCGGTGTCAACACCGGTGCGGCGCCGATATTCGTCGACATCGTTGAGGGTGGTGATGAAAAGCCGGTCGAACTTGCCGCGGATCGCCTCGGCCGGGATGCGGTCGGTCCAGAACGAATCCATGATCCAGCCGAAGATCCGGTTGTAGCCGCTGCGCCAGTCGGGCAGGTCGGACAGCATCATCAGTTGCCGTGGCCGGGCCGCGATCACCAGAAGATCGGGCTTTTCGGCCACCTGGCGGCGTCGCAGGAACGGAAACAGCAGCATCCGGGGTGACACCCGGACCTCGTCGACGACGCGCATCGGCGCGTCGAGCAGTCTGGCCGCCAATCCGACCATGTGATGGACCGGGCACCATCCCCGGCCACCGGGGCGGCAATAGAGTATCTGCAAGTGGGCCAAGGCACACCTTTCCATTGCGCGCCGGCGACCCAACTTCGGCCGGCCGGCCCGTATGCTATCGATTGTGATGTACGCTACCGGAAAGCACGCCCTGGCGGCCCCCAAGCCCCGGGTGCTTTCAGGGCTTAAGTTGCGCCCATGGCTCTACTTTGCGTTGCAGATCGCGCGGCGCAAGAGGCGCCGTTGTGCAGTGCGGGATTTGGCGGATTGCCGCCCGCGTGCCACCGCCTGGGGTGGCGCCGGCCTCAAACCGAGGCGATGGCCGCCCTGAGTTCGCCCATCTCGCGGCTGAGGGTCGGCGTTTCGCGGCCAAGGAAACGGGCGATTTCGGCAATCCGCCAACGCCAGTCGAGACGCTCCAGCGCCAGCCGGCGATTTGAGCGCGCCTGTTCCGGCGTCCAGTCGGCCAATGCCTCTTTGAGTTGGTCGATGCCACGGTGTCGGTCGGTGGCCGAAACCTCGACCAGGGCGCCGGGCCAGAGCTCTTCCTTCACCGCCCAGTCGGTCAGCGGCGGCATGCCGGCAACGGTCGCCCCGGCCGACAGCGCGTCGGTCCAGCGCTCGGTGATGTATTCCTTGGTGGGGTGGGTGTAGTCCGACTTGTCCACCAGGTTGGAGTGCGCCATGACGAATTTCGAGCGCGCGAAATAGCCGGCGTTGCTGCGGATGTTGCCGATGGGATCGTCGACGAAGGGCGTGCGGCCCTGAAAGCGGATGCCGGCGGCCTCGCAGTCGCGCTGGGTCGCCTCGTCGTCGTCCCATGCCGCGGGCTGGCGGCCGATCCGCATCAGATCGATGTCCTTTTCGGCCGCCATGGTGCCGAAATGAAGCGCGTCCGACCCGATACCCAGAAAGCCGGTGGGGACGCCGGTCCGCCGCTGGTACTCCTCGGCATCGTTGCCGGTGACCACCCAGAGCTGGTCGAACTGGCCGCGAACCCCGCGCGCCGGCAGGCGGTCGGTCCAGAACGAGTCGATCACCCAGGCGGCAACGCGGTTGTAGCGATTGCGCCAGTCCGGCAGCTCGGACAGCATCACCAACTGCCGCGGGCGCGCCGCGATCAGCAGCAGGTCCGGCTTGCCGGCATCCCGCCGCCGCCGCAGCGTCGGCATCATCAGGTGGTTGAAGAAACCGCTGTTGCTGTTCAGCGTGGTGACCGGCGCCTCGAGCAGCGCGCTGGCCAGGTTTACCATGTGGTGGAGTGTCCACCAGCCGCCGCCACCCGGCTTGCAGTATGCGATTTCCAGCCCCGGCAAGTGGTTTCCCCCGCCATTGCTCGCTCTGGCTTGTGGTCCGGAGGACTGGTTGTCCCCGGCAGGCACCCTTGCAGCCTGCCCCCAGGCACCCTGATTCACAAGCTGCACGACACTGCGATCGCCAGCGGAAGACGCACCGACAACGGCGCCAGCAGGCGCCTTGCCATCGTCGAAGCTACCGTCCGGCATCAGTTGTCGAGCGTCGCGATGACCGCGTCCGCCACCCTGTCCGCGACCTCGTCGCTCATTTCCGGATAGAGCGGCAGGTTCAGGATCCTTGCCGCCACCTGCTCGGACACCGGGCACGGGGTCTTGCGCGAGGGGACCCGCCCGCTGGCATAGAGGGGCTGGTCGTAGAGCGCCATTGGATAGCAGACCCGCGTGTCGATCCCCTGCAGCCTGAGTGCCGTCGCCACGGCGTCGCGATCCTCAACAAGGATCGAATAGAGGAAGTTGGCGTGCTGGCGGGCGTTGGTCGAGGGCTGCGGCCGCTCGATCCGCGGATGGGCGGCGAGACGGGCGTCGTAGCGGGCGACGATGCGCCGGCGCTCGGCCAGAAAGCCCGGCAGCCGGTCGGCCTGGTGCAGCCCGATCGCCGCCTGGATGTCGGTCATGCGGGCATTGGTGCCGAGCCGGGTGTGGAGATACTTCGCCTCCTCGCCCTGGCTGCGGTAGATGCGCGCCTCCCTTGCGTAGTCCTCGTCATGGGTGAACAGCATGCCGCCCTCCACCGTGGTCATGATCTTGGCCAGGTGGAAACTCATGGTCGACATCACCGCCTGGCTGCCGAGCGGCGCACCATCATAGGTGCCGCCAAGCGACTGCGCGGCGTCCTGCAGGCAGTGCAGGCCCAGCGCCCTGGCCTTGGCGACGATCTCGCCGGCCCGCGACGGCCCGCCGCCATGGTCGATGAAGATGACGGCCCGGGTGCGCGGCCCCATGGCTGCCTCGATCAGGTCCGGGTTGAGGCCGAGCGTGTCGGGGTCGACGTCGACGAAGACCGGGATGGCGCCGATGCGGCTGACCGCGGCAGCGGTGGCGAAGTAGGTCATCGCCGGGACGATCACCTCGTCGCCGGGATGGATGCCCATGATCTGAAGGGCGATGTCGATGGCGACCGACCCGTTCGACATGGCCACCGCGTGAGGCACGCCGACGATCGCCGCCATCTTCTCCTCGAAGGCGCGGGTCTTCGGCCCCTGGGTCAGCCAGTCGGCCTTGAAGGCAGCGAGGATCTCGTTGATCTCGGGCTCGCCCATCACCGGCTGCGCCCACGGAACGGTTACCGGCGGAAGCTGCTGGTTCATGGCGGCCACCGTCAGATCGAAACGTTGCGGAAGGGGCTGCGCTCCTGAATGTGGGGGAGCACCTTAAGCAACTCGTCCACGCCCTCGCTCAGCGTTGTCTCGGCGCTGTAGCCCAGCGCCTTCACCCGCTCGTAGGAGACCTCGTAGTCGCGCTTGTCCTTGTCCTGCCCGAACTCGGTGGCGTGCAGGTAGTAGTTGTGCTTCTGGCGGATGATCTCGGCCACGTCGCGCTTGGAATAGTTCATGCCGTCGTCGCCGATATTGAACGGCTGGCCCGACATCTTCTTGTAGTTGTCGAGGGTGAAGGTGATCGCGCGCGCGGCGTCCTTGGCGTGCAGGAAGGTGCGCCGGGCATGGCCTTCGTACATCACGAAGGTGCCGAACTTGACCGCCTGGAAGGTGATGTCGTTGACGATCAGGTCCAGACGCATCCGCGGCGAGACGCCGAACACGGTGGCGAAGCGCAGCGGCACGCCCTGCTTGTCCAGCACGTATTTCTCGGATTCCGCCTTGGTCTCGCCGTAGAGCGTGAGCGGGTTGATCGGCGTTTCCTCGGTGCAGACCCCCGGAACCGCGCCATAGGTCGAGCCGGTCGAGGCCTGGATCAGCATCTGCGCCGGCGACAGCTCGTGGGCGATGTCGCGGACCGAATCGAGGTTGATCGTGCGGGCGTCGTGCGGGTTCGCCTGGCAGGCCGGGTAGCCGACGATTGCGGCCAGGTTGACCACCGCGTCCGATTGCCGCAACAGCGGCTGCATCACGCGGGTGTCGCGCACGTCACCGTTGACGATCGTCAGGCGCGGATTTGCCGCAACGTGAAGGATCGGCTGGACGCCCCAAAGGAAGGTGTCCACGATGGTAACTTCATCGCCTCGGTCGAGAAGCGCCGGGACCAAAAGGGATCCCAGATAACCGGCCCCGCCGGTGACCAGAACTCGCATACCTGCTACTCCGATAATGGCATAAAATTGCTGTAGTCGGGACCCAAACACCTATCCGTGATTGCCTTTTGAGTCAATCACCGCTGGATGATAGCGTTGGCGCAAATTCCATAATGGTGGATGCAATGCTCATGCCCGATGCGGACCCGATCGCGGTCCACGCGCCACGGCCCGGAGCCCTGATTTTCGACGTCTTCGGCACCTGTGTGGATTGGCGGAGGTCGGTGGCGCGGGTGGTCGCGGAGATGCTTGGCGACCGCGCGCCCGGGCTCGATCCCCTGTTCTTTGCCGACGCCTGGAGAGCGGAATACCAACCGGCGATGGAGGGCATACGATCAGGTGCCCGCGGCTACGTGTCGCTGGACGACCTGCACCTGGAAAACCTGAACCGGGTGCTGGCCCGATTCGAGCTGGGCGACGTTCTGTCCGAGGCCGAGGTGACGGCCCTGAACGCCGCCTGGGAACAGCTCGACCCGTGGCCGGATGTCGTGCCCGGACTGGAGGCGCTGAAGCGTCACGCCATCGTCGCGCCCTGCTCGAACGGGTCGATCGCGATGATGACGCGCCTGGCGCGGCACGGCGGCCTGCCCTGGGACTGCATCCTCGGCGCCGATATCGCGCGCGCCTACAAGCCGGACCCGCTGGCCTATCGGCTGTCGGTGGCGGCGCTGCGGCTGGACCCGGGCGAGGTGATGATGGTCGCGGCCCATAACGACGACCTGCGCGCCGCCAGGGCAGAAGGGCTGCGGACAGCCTTTGTGCCGCGCCCGGGCGAGCATGGGCCGGGGCAGGAGAGCGACCTTGCGCCGCAGGGGGACTGGGACGTGGTGGCGGCGGATTTCGGCGCCCTGGCGGCGTCGCTGTTCGGGCCGGTCAGCGGCTGAGCCGGGCCACCAGCTCCACGTGCGGCGACCAGCGGAACTGGTCGACCGGCTGGATCCAGTCGATGCCAAAGCCGGCCGCGACCAGGATCGCGGCGTCGCGGGCGAAACTGACCGGGTTGCAGCTGACCATGGCGACAACCGGCAGGCGCGAGGCGGCGATCTGCCGCGATTGCGCCTCGGCGCCGGCACGGGGCGGGTCGATCACCGCGGCATCGAAACCGTCGAGCTCGGGCGGCAGCAGCGGCCGCCGGAAGAGGTCGCGTGCCTCGGTCCGCAGCCGTTTCAGCCCCGCGGCCTGGCGCCAGCCGGCATCGAGCGCGGCAAGCATGGCGGCGTCGCCCTCCACCGCCAGAACCTCGGCCCGCTCGGCCAGCGGCAGCGCGAAGGTGCCGCAGCCGGCGAAGAGGTCGACGATCCGCGAAGCCGGGCCTGCCGCCTCGGCCACGCCGGTGCGCAGCGCCGCCTCGCCTTCGGCGGTAGCCTGCAGGAAGGCGCCGGGCGGCAGGGCGACGCCATGGCCGCCGAAGCGGACCAGTGGCGGGCGGAGCTGGGCCACGGTCTCGCCGGCCGCGCTGAGCCGGGCCAGGCCGTGTGCCTCGGCCAGGCCGGCCAGGGTCGCGCGCAGGGCAGCGTCCAGCGGCTTCAGCCCCTCGGCGGCCACATCG
>JBNKWA010000072.1:0-67647 GCA_050299555.1 Paracoccaceae bacterium
TCGACCGGCTGACCGAGATGCAGCGGCATCCGAACCGCGACCGCGAGCTTCTGGAGCTGGCCTATCTTTGCATCGCGCTGGGTTTTCGCGGCAAGTACCGGGTGCCCGGGCGGTCCGGCGACGGCTCGCTGATCGAGGTCCGCGCCTCGACCGCGCGGCTGTTGCGCGACACCGCCGCCGAAAGCGACGAACTCAGCCCGAACTGGCGCGGGGTGCTGGCCTCGGACGAGCCGCGGCGCTTCACGATCCCGGTCTGGACCCTGGGCATCGCCGCGGCGGCGCTGATCATCGCCATCTATGCCGGTGTCGGCGCGCGGCTGTCGGGCAAGGGCGAGCGGCTTTACGACCTGGCGCGGCTGCTGCCGCCGCCCGAGCGGGCCGAGATCTTCCGCACCGTGCGCAGCACCGCCGAGGTGGAGACCCCGGCCGAACTGCCGCAGCCCACCAGCTTCCTGCTGCTGCCCGAGTTCGACAAGGCGGCGCCGCCCGACACCGCCGCGGCCCTGACCGGGCGCGAGGACGCCTCGATCGCGGTGGTCGTGCTGCAGTCGAACAGCCCCGAGGTGTTCCGCTCGGCCAAGGCCGACCTCAACGACATCTATTCGCCGCTGGTCGCCTCGGTCGCCGCGGTGATCCGCGCCAATGCCGATCTCATCGGCGGCGTGACCGTGGTCGGCCACACCGACTCGATCCCGGTGCAGGCCTCGAACCCCTTCGCCTCGAACCAGGGGCTGAGCGAGGCGCGGGCGCGCACCATCGCCAAGCTGCTGGTCGAGGGCGGGGTGCCGGCCAATATCGTCTTTTCCGAAGGCCGCGCCGCCAGCGAGCCCATCGGCGACAACGGCACCCGCGAGGGTCGGGCGCTGAACCGCCGCGTCGAAATCAAGATCCAGAAGAGGCTCTAGATGAAACTCATCAAGGGCTTTTTCCGCTTCCTGTTCTCGCGCCGGCTGTGGGTGTTCATCGGGCTGGTGATCCTGTGCCTGCTGATCTGGCTTTATGGGCCGCTGGTCAGGATCGGCGAGGCGGTGCCGCTGGGCTCGGAGATCGTGCGGCTGATCGTCATCGGCCTGATCGCCATCCTGTGGCTGGTCTCGCTCTTGCTGGCGCAGCTGCGCGCCATCCGCGCCAACCGCATGTTCGTGACCGAGCTGGCGCAATCCGAGCCGCAGCGGCAGGCCGCGCCGGGCGAGGAGAACGTGGCCGAGGTCGGGGCCAAGTTCCAGGGCGTGCTGGCCGAGATGAAGCGCTCCAAGCTCGGCGGCAAGAAGTTCCTGCGCGAGATGCCGTGGTACGTCATCATCGGCCCGCCCGGCACCGGCAAGACCACGGCGCTGCGCCAGTCGGGCCTGCATTTCCCCATCGACCTGGCCGATGACCTCAAGGGCGTCGGCGGCACCCGCAACTGCGACTGGTTCTTCACCGAGGACGCGGTGATGATCGACACCGCCGGCCGCTATGTGGAGCAGCAGAGCGCGCCCGAGGTCGATGCCGCCGAATGGCAGGGCTTTCTCGACCTTTTGAGGAAGCATCGCGGACGGCGGGCGCTGAACGGCGTCATCCTGACCCTGTCGGTCGAGGAACTGCTGGGCGACGAGGCGGCGCTGCGCAGCCACGGCCGCGAGATCCGAAAGCGGCTGGCCGAGCTGCGCGAGCGGCTGGGTATCCGGCTGCCGGTCTATCTGATGATCACCAAGATGGACCTGATCCCCGGTTTCGAGGCGTTCTTCGGCGGCCTTGGCAACCGCGAGCGCGAGCAGGTCTGGGGGGCGACGCTGGCCACCGACGCGCGCACCGACGCCACCGCCATCGGCCGCGAGCTGAAGGCGCTGACCACCGAGCTGGAGAAGCGGCTGGTGGGGCGGCTGGCCGAGGACGTGCCGCTGGAGCGGCGGGCCGAGACGTTCCGCTTCCCGGCCCAGGTCGAGCATCTGGGCGGACCGCTGCGCACCCTGATCGACGCCGTCTTCGGCGAAAGCCGCTACGAGGAGACGCCGTGGCTGCGGGGTTTCTACTTCACCTCGGCCACCCAGGAGGGCTCGCCCATCGACCGGCTGGTGGGCGAACTGGCGCACGGCTTCGGCATCGGCGCCGAGCCGCCGGCGATGCGCCGCCACGGCGAAAGGCGGTCGTTCTTCCTGCGCGACCTTCTGTCCGAGGTGGTCTTCCGCGAGGCCGGGCTCGGCACCTTCGACGCCGCCGCCGAGGAGCGCCGCAAGTGGATCTGGCGCGGGGCAATGGCCGCCTCGGTGCTGGCGGTGGCGCTGGCCTCGCTGCTGTTCCTCTATTCGTACCTGCGCTATTCCGGCGGCATCGCCGATCAGGCGCGCCAGCTCGAGGCCTTGCAGGCGCGGCTGGCCAATGTCGCCGCCCGGCAGGCGCCGCTCGATCCGCCCGATCTGGACCTCGCCCTCGACGCGGTGACCGAGGTCGAGGCGGCGCAGACACGGGTCGATGCCGGCCTCGCCTCGCTGACCGGGCCGACGGCCGAGGCCGAGATCGCCCAGGCCCAGAAGATCGCCTATGAGCGCAGCCTCAGGAACATCCTGGAGCCGCGCATGGTGGCGCTGCTGGAGGCCACCATGTGGCGCCAGATCAGGGACCCGGAGTTCCTGCTGGGCGCCCACAAGGTCTATCAGATGATGACCGGGCTGGCGCCTTACGACGACGAGTTCGCCGCCGCCTGGTGGCAGGAGGTGCTGCCGCAGGCGGCGCCCGTCGACCCGTTCCCCACCGAGGCGGCGCTCGGCCACGAGCTGGCCGCCATCCGGCGCATGGCATCCGAGGAGAACAAGATCGAGGCCGACCCGCTGCTGGTGCGCGCGGCGCTGGAGTCGATCTGCCAGATCCCGCTTTCGGTCAGGGCCTACAACGCGCTTCTCGCCGATCCTCTGGTCAAGGGCCTGCCGGAATGGATTCCGGCCGATTTCGCCGGGCCGAACGGCATCCGGGTGCTGACCCGGCTGAGCGGCAAGACCTTGCGCGTCGGCATCCCCGGCGCCTTCACCTACAAGGGTTTCCACGAGGTGGTGCTGGAACTGGCGCCCGAGGTTTCGGCCCAGGCGGCGCTCGACCGTACCGTCTTCGCCGGCGGCTGCGCCGACAGCTCCGACGCCTCGGTGGCCGAGATCGAGGATCAGGTGCTGAAGCTCTACTTCGACGACTTCATCGCCCAGTGGGACGGCTTCTTGCGCGACGTGCGGCTGGCGCCGATCGAGGACCTCAGGACCGCCACCGAGAACCTCAAGGACCTCGCCTCGACCGACAGCGCGCTGAAGCGCCTGCTGCGGGCGGTGGTCACCGAGACCAACCTTGCCTTCGTGCCGGACGATGGCGACGGCGGGGGCGGCCCGCCCCCGGGGCTGATCAAGAAGGCGCTGAGCAAGCTCGGCGCGGTGGGCAAGCTGGCCAATCAGGGGCGCAAGTTCGCCTCGACCGCCGGCGCCGGTCAGGCCGAGGCCGAGGCGCCAGGGCAGCGCGTCTCGGACCATTTCAAGCCGATCCGCGCCACCATCGAGGAGGTGGACGGCCAGCCGCCGCTGATCGATGCCGCCGTGGCAGCGCTGACGGCGCTGGCCAACGAGCTGCAGACCGTGGCCGCCAGCCCCGACCCCAACGCGGCACTGCTGGCGCGCGGCGGGCTGCCGCAGCTGACCGGTGCCATCGCCAACGAGGCGCGCAACCTGCCCGATCCGCTGGACGACTGGGTGGCCGGGATCGCCGGCGACACCGAAAGCGTGACCCGCGAGGCGGTGATCGCCCAACTCAACGCCCGCTGGCGGGCCGACGTGCAGCCGTTCTGCGTCTCGGCCACGGCCGGGCGCTATCCGTTCGACCAGTCCAGTTCCATCGACGTCAACGTCGCCGATTTCCAGCGCCTGTTCGGGCCGGGCGGGCTGGTGGACGCCTTCATCAACGACCAGCTTCTGCCTTATGTCGATACCACGGTGAAACCCTGGGCCTGGCGCGCCGACCTGGGGCTCGACGCGGCGACGCTGACGCCGTTCCAGCAGGCGCGCTCGATCCGCGACGGGCTGTTCCCCGGCGGCGCCGGGCCGCTGATGGCCTTCACGCTGGAGCCCAAGGACCTCAGCCCCAACGCGATCCGGGTGACGCTGAACGTCGACGGGCAGAGCCTGGCCTATTCCAACTCGGCCGCGCGGCCGCTGCCGATGACCTGGCCCGGCAAGGACGGCACCAACGTGATCACGCTCAGCTTCACGCCGCTCAACGGGGCGGGCGAGCTGATCGCGTCCGAGACCGGAAGCTGGGCCTTCCTGCGGCTGATCCGCAAGGGCCAGCTCAGAAAGACCGACCTGCCCGAGCTGTTCCGGCTGCGGCTGGGGTTCTCGGGCTTCGCGGCGGATTTCGAGCTGAAGGCCGCCAGCGTCGACAACCCGTTCGACCTGACCATGTTCGGCAATTTCCGGTGCCCGGAGAAGTTCTGACCCCCGGCGCACCGGAGCCGATGCCTGCCGCCACCGGTACCGGCTTTTTCGGCAAGATGCCCGCGGTCGGCGACTTTACCCATCGCGGCCTGCCGCCGGCATTCCGGCAATGGCTGGACGGCTGGATCACCCGGCATCTGGTGGCCGGCCTGCCCACCGACGGCCGCTGGCCCGGCGAGGGGCTGCGGTTCAGCCTTGCCCGTGACGGCATCGGCGCGGCGGGGCTGATCCTGCCCTCCGATGACCGCGCCGGACGCGAATACCCGCTGGCGGCAATGCTGTTGACCGGTGGCGCCGCGCCCGAGCCGGCCTCCGCCGAGCCCTGGATCGAGGCGGCGCTGGAGCCCTTGTGGGATGCGGTCGAGGGCAAGACCGGTCCCGATGATCTGGCCGCCGCGCTGGCGGCGATCCCGGTTCCCGTGCTGGCCGCCGGGACCCTGCCCCTGTGCCTGTGGAGCGACGTCGTGCCGCCGCTGGCCGCCGACCCCGAGGACCCGGGCGAAGCGGTCGCCCGGGTGCTGGCCGGCAGGCCGCCCGACCTCAGTTCTGGTTGATCTTCGAGCCCTTCATGGTGATGTCGCTCGAGGCCTTGACGTTGATCTTGCCCGAACCCTGAACGGTGATGTCCTTGCCCTCGATGGTGATGGTGCCGTCCTTCTTCATCGTGATCACCGCGCTGCCGGTCTTCAGCGAGATGCTGTCGCCGGCCTCGATCGACAGATCCTTGCCGATCTTGATCTGGGTGCTGCCGTTCACCTGAAGCAGGCTGTCCTTGGCGATCTGGGTCTCCTGCTTGCCGCCGATCTCGACCTTCTCGTCCTTGGCGATCTCGACCGCCTGCATGCCGCCCACCGAAATCGAGCGGTCCTTGCCCACCGACAGGCTCTGGCCGCCGCCGACATTGGTGCTGTCGTCCGAGGCGATGTTGTGGCTCTGGTCGCTGCCGACGGTGACGCTGCGGTTGGAGGCGACGCCGATGGTCTGCGCCGCGCCGATCCCCACCGTCTCGGCCCCGCCGACGGCGCGGCTGCGCGCCGCGCCCACGGTCAGGGTCTGCGCGATGGCGACGTTCTGGGTGTGGTTGGCGCCGATCGACTCGTCCGAGTTCGCCCCGACCTTGATGGTCTCGTTCGACCCCACGGTCAGCGAGCGATTGGAGCCCACGGTCTCGTCATCGTTGACCCCGATCGAGACCGAGCGGTTGTTGCCGACGCTGGTCGACTTGTCGTTGGCCACGCTTTCGGTGCGGTCATGGCCGATCGACTGGGTGGCGTCGTTGCCCACATCCTCGACCCAGTCATGGCCGATGGTGCGGGTCTCGTCGTTCTTGACCAGCTCGTTATGGTCCTTCTCGGCCTGGAAATAGACCTCTTCGGAGCCCTTCTTGTCCTCGAAGCGCAGCTCGTTCCAGCCGCCGCCGCCGGGCGAGGAATTCGACTTCCAGCCCGATTGGGTGGCGTTGTCGGGCAGGCTGTAGGGCGGCATCTGGGCGGCGTTGTAGACCCGCCCGGTGATGATCGGCTGGTCCGGATCGCCCTCGAGGAAGTCGACGATCACCTCCTGGCCGATGCGCGGGATCTGGATGAAGCCCCAGCCCGAGCCGGCCCAGACCGAGCTGACGCGCACGAAGATCGACGAATTCTCGTCCTTGCCGCCAAGCCGGTCCCAATGGAAATGCACCTTCACCCGGGAATACTCGTCGGTGTAGATCTCCTCGCCTGCGGGACCCACCACCACCGCCGTCTGCGGGCCGCGGATGCGCTGCTTGTGCGCCCTGCGCGGCGGTCGCCACGGCTGCGACAGGGGTTGCAACACCAGGTCGATGGCATAGCCCTCGCCCTCGCGCGACATGCCGCTGCGGTACTGCTCGTCCCACATGGTATAGGTGGTCTCGCGCACCAGGTAGGTGTCGTTCTGGTCGTCGCGCGGATAGTCCTCGAGCGTGAAGGTCCGGCCCGCCCACAGCATCCGGGCGTTGCCCTTGGCCGCGACCAGCGTGAAGTCCGCCTGCACCCCCTCGCGCCGTTGCAGCGCCAGATCGTCGCCGCGGCTGACCGCCGTATAACGGCCCGGGTAGTGATAGCGCTCGCCACCGTCCAGCTCGTGCCCCATGGGGCTGTCCGAGGTCGCCATCAGGTCTGCCGCCGGCTTGGTGAAGTCATAGGAGGTGTGGGTATAAACCCCGGTCGTCACCTGCGACGAGCGCTGCCAGCCGGTGATGAAGTCGCGCTCTTTCAGCGAGGTCGAGGCGTCCGGCTCAAAGGCCAGCGTGTCGTGGAACTCGGCCGGCTTGAACTCGGCATTCTGGTCCACCAGCACCATGGTGTGGGCGCCGTCCTCATAGTCGAAATAATAGCTGATGCCCTCGGCCTGCATCAGCCGCTCGACGAAGTTGAGGTTGGTCTCACCGTACTGCACGCAATATTCGCGCGGGTCGTAGGAACCGCGCAGGTTCATCGAGTAGGCGGCATTGGCATAGTCGCCGAACACCGCCTCGATGATCTCGGGCACCGACATGTTCTGGAAGATGCGGTTGTCGACCGAGGTCGACAGGAACCACAGCCAGGGCACCAGCGTCGCGTTGTAGATCGCCAGCCCGTGCTTGATGTCGACAAGCGCGAATGTGTTGACGACACCGTTGAAGTAGCGCTTCACATCGCCGGTCCCGACCCTGACCGTGACCGGCTGGCCGAGCAGCTTTTCGGCGGCGACGTCGAGGTCTTCGCTGACCATGGTCAGCGAGAATTCGAAGCACTGGCTGATGCCGTCGTGGCCGTTCATCTCCGAGAACATCAGGTCCTCGCCGAGCGGCGTCGTCACCTCGATGTCGCGCTTGTCCAGTGCCATTGACCATCCCTTCCTTGACTGCCGACCCCGGGGGGCCGGCGGCGCCTTACCCGACTATAGCCAGAAATCCGCCGGCGGATTTGCAGAAGTTCACACTTTTCCGCCCGTTACAGCGCCGGCGGGCAGGTCAGGCCACGAATGACCGACCAGCGCGACAGCGGATTGACCTCGGTGGCGAAGCTGAGTTCCAGGAACAGCCGCGCGTCCCGGGTCTTGAGATCGACCAGAAACCGCCGGCCATCGTCCCGCTCGCGCAGCCTGAGCCCGGCCATCAGCCGGAACAGGCCCCAGGGCCCGGGTGCCACCGCCGGCGTGGTGGCGCTCGAAAAGCTGAAATCCACCCCGGCGGCGGGATCGGGCCCCGGCCAGACCAGCTCGGCCGCGCCGGACGAGGTCTGCACCGGCGCGCCCTGCCCGCCCAGCCTGACGAAGGCCTGGCCACGCTCGGCCAGCGCCGCCAGCGACAGCGAGGCCGTCGGCTCGGGCGCGCCGGCGGGGAAGAACGCCTCGCTGACCGCGGCCGCACGCTGAAAGAAGGCCGCCGTCTCGGGCTGCAGGCCACCGAAGCGCGCCTCGGGCTTCCAGCGCCAGGGGCTGACGGTCATGTCGATCATCGGCCCCGCCCCGTCGGCCATGAAGCGGTCCAGCCGGCCGCCGGGGCCGAACAGCGCCGCAAAGCCCAGAAGGTCGCTGTCCGGTCCGTCGGCAAAGGGGAACTGGCCATCGACCACCGCGTGGCAGGCGGCAAAGACCTCGGCCTGCCAGCGCCGCGCCACCGGGTTGCGCAGCGCGTCGGCATGGGCGGCGCTCGACTGCGCCAGCACGTCCTCGACGATGCGCACCACCACCGCCGGCGCGTCGGCCAGCGCGGCGACGGACTGTGCCCGCTCCTGAACGTTCATCAGCCGCTCCAGCGCCCGCTCCTCGTCGGCGCGGATCGAGCCCAGCGCCACGTTGAGCGCCGCGAACAGGTCCGAGATCGCCGTCATGCGGCCGCTTTCCACGTACTGGATCATCGGCCCGAAGGCGGCGGCGATCTTGAGCTGGCTGGCATGCGGGCGGGTGCGGTCATTGCCGCCAACCTGGGCCCAGACCTCGGACAGAAGCGCCGTCAGCGGGCTTTGCCGGGTCGCCAGCCGGCCCGAGACCAGGACCGAGGTGGCGGTATCGGCGAACGGCCGGACCCGCAGGTCGGCCAGCCAGTCCTCCCAGACCCGCAGCGTCTCGGCCTGCAGCGCGTCCATCACCCGGTCGGGCGCATCATTCTCGCGCCGTGGCGCGGCGGCAAGGATCAGCGGCGCCTGCTCGCGGGTGGTCTGCACCGCCAGCCCGGCGCCGAAATCGCGGGCATGGGCCCAGCCGGCGGGGGTGAAAAGCCCCGGCACCGGCGTATCAAGCCCCTTGCCCGAGCGCCGCAGCAGCACGTCGCCAATGCCCGGCACCGCCTGATCGGCCACCCAGCCCGGCAGCGCCGCCACCGCGTCCGAGCGCCGTAGCTCCAGCCAGGCCCGGTCGCCCTCGCCCACCTCGGCGGCAAAGCCCTGGGCCTGGACGCGGATCTCGGCATCGGGGGGCGGCAGGTCGGGCGCCGGGCCCTGCAGCGCCAAGGCATGCGGCGCCAGCGCGCCAAAGCCGGCGTCGAGGTCCGGCCGGGCGGCGATCCAGCCCTTCAGGTAGGTGGCGCTCCACGGCCCCTGCCCCGACAGGATCGACCAGGCCCTGAGCGTATCGTAGGCGTCCAGCCCGTCGCCCTCGGTCGCCAGCGCCAGGTCGATCGCCGCCGCCAGTGTCACCGGCAGCACGCCGGCCACCGCATCGGCATAGGCCGCATGGGCGCGCGCTCCGGCATCGAGCGCGTCGACCTGCCCGAACAACCCCAGCGGCGCCTGAGGCAACTGCGCCTCCACCGTCGCGGCGGCCGCGGCCAGCCGGTCCAGCCGGTCGGCGATCTCCGGCAGCGTCAGGTCCAGTGTCACCGGGCCGATCCGTTCGGCCTCGGCGGCGAACCCCCGGGCCAGGCCGCGGTGAAAGCGCCACTCGGCGTTCAGCGCCGCCGCCGCCGCGGCCACCACCAGAAAGCCCAGCAGCCCCACCAGCGCCAGCGCCACGCCCGAATGCTGGCGCCGCTGCACCTTGCCGCGCATCGCCTCGACCCGGGCGATGCATTCGCCAAGAAAGTCGTGCAGCCCGGCGTATTCGGGGCCCGCCTCCTCGGCCTTGCGGGCAAGGTCGCGCAGGCCCGCCAGCGACACGTCGCGGCCATCGAACAGGCGCGGCCCCGCGGTCGCGGCCCAGGCCTTGACCGGGATCGCCCGGTTGCGCCGCGCCGCTTCGTCCAGCACCACCGCCAGCCCATAGCGGGCCGCCGGCACCGAGGCCTCGGGGATGCCCGCCCGCCTGGCCTGCCCCTCGAACAGGTCCAGCAGCGTGCCCGCCTCCCCGGCCAGCGCGCCGGGATCGGGGCGCCGCCGGTGCACCAGATCGTCGCCGAAATTCAGCACCGGATCCGCCAGCCGCAGGAACAGCGCCGCATCCGCGCCGGCCCCGCCTCCGCCGCCGCGCCGGGGCGGCATCACCGTACGGGCCGATGGGTCACCCGTGCGCATGACCCTAGATCTGGCCCTCGGCCACCCATTTGCGGATCAGTTCCTCGCTGGCCTCGAAATGCATCGAGTCCTCGCGCCCGTAGCCGGCACCCCAATACCAGCCCTCGGCGTTGAAATGCTCGGCGAGGATGACCAGGCCAAGCTGGGTGCCGCCATCGGCGAAGGGGTCGAGCTCGCCCTCCAGCGTCAGGTCGATGGCGGTGGCCCAGCTATGGTTCGAGATCGCGGTGGTGGAGCCGCGAATGAACCGCGCGCACAAGGCCCCGGCGGTGCCCAGCTTTTCGTAGATGTCCGGCTCTTCCGCCTTCAGCCGGTCCATCACCCGCTGCAGCGATTCCAGTGCCGGTCTCAGCATCGTCACCCGGACATTGGCGATCTGGCGCGTCTCCAGCGCCGCCAGCAGACGCGGATTGGTCATCGGCCGGCAGTCGGTGCCGTAATCCTCGCGGGGGTTGCCCAGAAGCTGCAGCATCATGCTGGGCCGGGGCTGGGTCAGGCCCTTGTTGAAGCGCTCCTTGGCCAGCTTCATCTGCTCGGTGACGGCGGGCGTCTCGACATAGTCGCCGCCCTCGTCCGCGCCCGTGTCCAGCCCCTCGACCGGCACCTGCTGGGACGCCGTGACGCCAACCGCCGGAACGGTGGAGCGCAGAAGCGCCACGTCCTCGTTCAGGCGCCGGATCGCGGCATCGGCGGCATCGAGGTCGGCGCGCAGCCCGTCGCGCTCGGCCTCGGCGGTTGCAAGGTCGCTCTCCAGTCGCGCCAGGCGCAGCTCGGTGCCGCCATCGGCGCCCTGCAGAAGCGTATTGACCGCGGCGAACACCAGCGCCGCCGCCACCAGCCCGATGGCGATGATGGTGGCACCGATCATGCCGCCGCCCGAGCGCATGCTCAGACCTCGCCGACGGTGATGACGATGGCCGAGACGTTGTCCGGCGCGCCGTTGTCCAGGGCCGCCTTCAGCAGCCGGGCGCAGGCCTCCTCGGGCGTCGGCGCCTCGGCCAGGATCGCCTCGGTGGTGCCGTCATAGACCACCTTGGTCAGCCCGTCGCTGCACAGCAGCAGCCGGTCGCCGGCGGTCAGCGGCACATGCACGATCTCGGCCTCCAGCACGTCGTCGCCGCCTACGGCGCGGGTGACGATATGCGATTCCGGATGGCCCTCGGCCTCCTCCGGGCCGATGGCACCGCTGTCGACCAGGTCCTGCACCAGGGTGTGGTCGCGGGTCAGAAGCCGCAGCCGGCCACGGCGCAGAAGGTAGGCGCGGCTGTCGCCGGCCCAGGCCACATGCGCCACCGCCCGGTCGATCACCACCGCCACCACCGTGGCCCCCATGCGGGCCATGCCCGGGTCGGCCTGCCGCGCGATCACCGCCCGGTTGGCGCGGTCCAGGCTGTCGAGCAGCGCCGCCGCCGGGTCGGGCCCGTCGGGCATCTCGGCCAGGCAGTCCACCACCAGGTCCGAGGCCACGTCGCCATGGCCATGGCCGCCCATGCCGTCGGCGACCGCCCAGACCACGCCTTCGGGATCGGTCAGGATGGCGTCCTCGTTGCGGGTCCTGACCACGCCGCGGTGGGTCATCCCCGCGCCCCAGGCCACCGGTGGCTGCGGCGCCAGCGGCACCCTTGTGGTCGGCACCGACATCAAGTCCCGCCGCGGGCCGGAAACCCCGCCGCCGCCATCGGCGCTGCCGTTGCCGGCGCCGCCGTTGTCGATGCTGCCGCCGGCAAGGCCAGGCGCGGTGTGGGCATTGTCAGACCACCGGAGGGTTATCAATTGAACGCAAAGGCACTGTATCTTACGATGCCTTCGCCTTGAACGGCTTTTTTCCTTCATGAGGGAATGCAGATGACGCCATTCCGGCTTGCCGTACCCGTCGCCATCCTGACTGTCGCCGCCACCGCGCCCGTCGCCCAGGAGATGAGCGACGACGAGCTCCTGCGCCGGTTCCAGAGCCAGCGTGACGCCTTCACCGAGGCCCAGGCAAGCCCGCTGGGCCAGGCCCGGGGCCTGCGGCTGATCACCGCCGACGCACCCGAGACCGAGGCGGCGGTGGCCCCGGTGATCTCGGGCGCCGCGCTGGAATCCGCCCAGCAAGAGGGCGAGACGGTGGTGGCGGTCAGCGAGACGCCGCAAAAGGTCGAGCCGATCGGCGTCTTCGCGGCCGAGATGCAGGTCAACGTGCGGATCGAGTTCGGCTTCGATTCGGCGGCGCTGTCGGATGACCAGCTGCCCAAGCTGGCGCAGCTCTGCCGGGTGATGCAGTCCAGCGACGTGCACCTGTTCCGCATCCTCGGCCATACCGATGCCTCGGGCTCGGACGAGTACAACCAGAAGCTCTCCGAGCTGCGCGCGCAGGAGGTGATGCGCTACTTCCTCAACGATTGCGGCATCGACGCGGCGCGGCTCGAGGCGGTGGGCCTGGGCGAGCGCTTCCTCAGCAACGCGCAGACCCCCGATGCACCCGAGAACCGGCGGGTCGAGTTCCAGGCCATGAGCTGACCCCGCGCGGTATGGCCCTTGCGGCCGACGCGAAAACGCCGCCCGGTGAGGGCGGCGTCTTGCTTCGGGGTGCCGTCTCCGGTCGGCGCTAATTCAGGTCGATCCGGAAACCCTTGGACTTCCAGTACACATCTGCCAGCCCCACGGCGCGGTCGATGCTGTTGCCCCCCGGCACCGCCGCACCATGATCTGCCAGTACCTTCTCCATCGCCGCCTCGCTGGCGGGGCCGAACGCACCATCGACGGTCAGCCCGCCGCCGAGATCGTTGACAAGCTGCTGCGCGGCGCCGTCGACCGCCTTGGCCGGCAGGCTGGCCAGCGTCGCCCGGGCCGAGTCCGCCGCCTCGGAATTGCCAAGCGCCGCCGTCTTGGCCGCCCGCACCGCCGCGTCGATGGGGGTCATGCCCGGGATGCCAACCTCGGCGATCAGCCGCGCGGCATAATCGCCGCTGCGTCCGTCGCCGCGCTCCAGCCCCAGGTCGAACCACTTCAGCGCATTGGCATAGGCACCGCTCTCGCCCAGCGCCCCGCTGGCCCAGAGCCGCCCGAGATTGCGCGGCGCCGTCGGATGGCCGCCCTCGGCCGCCTTCTTGAACCACTCCGCCGCCTGCCCGGGATCCTCGGCCACACCCGCCAGCCCGTCGCGATAGACGAAGCCGAGGTTGTCATAGCCATAGATGTCGCCGCGCTCGGCCGACTCGCGCCAATAGCGCAGCCCGCGGGCCGGATCGGAATTCGGCGACTCAGGGTCGATGAAATAGGTGCCAAGCTCGTTCATCGCGAAGGTGTGGCCAAGCTCCAGCGCCCGCGACAACAGGGTGAAGCCCTCCTGCCGCTCGGCCGGAGTGGCGCCATAGCGAAGCAACTGCTTGCCGAGCCCGTGATAGGCGTAAGGGTCGCCCCGGTCGGCGCCCTCGCGGTAAAGCGCCACCGCCTCGGGCGGGATCGGACCGCCGGACTTGCCCTGGGTGGCCGCGTCCTCGTTGGCGATCAGCAGGCCCAGCGCGTAAAGCGCCCTTGTATGGCCGAGCTCGCGCGCCTTCTCGAACGAGGCCCGGGCGGCGTCGAAATCCTTCAGCGCCAGTTCGGCGCGGCCAAGCTGATAGTGGAAGCGCCCCTCATCGGGATAGGCCGCCACCGCCTGCCGGCAGGCGGCCAGCGCCGCATCGGGGTCGATCTCGTTGGGGAACCGCGCCAGCCCGGCGCCGTCGGGGTCCAGGTGGTCGCCCGCCTCGCGGTCGCACGGATCGGCCTCCAGCGCCAGTTGCACCACACGCTCCTCGCCGGCCACCGCGACGCGGAAGCTGTCGGTCAGCGCCGGCTGCTGCGCCTGCGCCGCCGGCACCTCGACCATGGCGCTGGTATAGATCAGCCGGTCGACCGCCTGCCCGTTCAGGCCGCCGCCGGGCGCGCCGGTGCGCCGGTCGTCGTCGCCGATCAGCGTCAGGTGTCCGCCCGACGGCCGGTCGATGATGGTGACGCCCTCGTCGGACCCGATGGCGTCCTTCAGCGCCGTGCCGATGGCCACCTCGGGTTCCAGCCGCGCCTGCAGCGTCACCGCCTCGCCGACCTGGGGCGCCGGCTCGTCGGTCGGGTCCACCACCACCGCCGCCGGGATCAGCACCAGGCCGCGCGACAGCGTCAGGCTTTCGGTCGGCGCCGCCTCGGCCAGCCGCAGCACCTCCTGCGGGCCGCCGAAGGCCACCGGCTCGATCAGGGTCGAGCTTTCCCACGGCACCTGCTTGCCCTCGGTGCGCTCGAAGACCAGCTTGCGCACCTGTTCCAGCAACTGCGGCACGGCGGTATCGGGGCCGGCCCGCGCCACCTCGACCAGCGAGCCGGTATAGGGGCTGTTGGGGCCGTCGCCGTCATAGGCCACGGTGCCGGGCGAGGTCGAGAAGGCCAGAAGCGAGTTGACCGGCGCGGTCAGCGTCGAAAAGCCGTCGCGGGTCTCGCTGAGGCTGCCGGAAAGGTCGGTCATCAGCTTGGTGTTGCCGAACGGATTGTCACGGCAACTGTCCAGGATCACCATCTGGATGCGGGCCCGCGCGCCGAGGATATCGACGATGCTGTTCAGCGATATGGTCTCGAACGGCACGTCATAGGCATCGTCGAGATCGGCATCCGCCGGCACCAGATAGTTGCCGCCGGCGATCTGCAGCCCGTGGCCGGCATAGTAGAAGACCACCTCGCTGTCCTTGTCGACGTCGCGCAGCACCTGGCGCAGCATCGCCTCGAAGCCGCGCTTGCCAAGGTCGTGGTACTCGAACACCACATACCCCGCGTCGGACAGGAAGTCGGCCACCAGGCGCGCATCGGCGCCGGTGTTCTTCAGATCGGGCGCCACCACATAGTCGCTGTTGCCGATGACCACGGCATAGCGCTTCAGCGGCCCTGCTGCGGTTTCGGCCTGTGCGGCAAGCGGCGCCACCGCCAGCATGCCAAGCAGGGCAGCGGCCTTCATCCGGACATCCATGGCTCAGTCTCCCTCAGAGCGCGCGGATCAGCCCCAGGAGCCGCCGCCGTCATCGTCGTCATCGTCGAAGATCGGGCGGCGCGGCGTCGGTGCGGGGGCCGGTGCGGGGGCTGGTGCCGCCGGCGCGGCCGCGCCGGGCGCCTGCTGCGCGGCGGCGCCATCGGGCACGACAACCGGTTCCGCCGGCGCGGGCGGCGGTGGTGGAGGCGCTTGCACGCAGGCGGTCACCACGGCCGCAGCGGCAAAGCCTGCCGCCAGCGCGATCCGTGCGGCCCGCCTGGCCCTTGCATTGTCCCGGTCTGGTCCTGTTCCCTTCGCAGCCACGCGCCCCTCCCTTCATGCACCCGTATTGATTATGCGAGGCTACCAGACCGTATTCGCGATGGCACCCCATAAGATTGCCGATACTGTGCGTCTTGGCACCATTTTCTGCCGCAAGGCATCCGGGGCCGGGCGGCCATGGCCTGCGCCCGGTACCGTCGATTTTCCATTGTCATCCCAGCCAAGCCCCGTAAGGTCGTAAGACCAAGAAGTTGGGCGGCACGGGTCGAACGTCGATCCGAAGCGGCCCTACAAAGGGAGGAGAGAGACGAAATGATACCAACGGTTCGTACCCTGGCGCTTGCCGCAAGCTGCGCCGCCCTGGTCGCAGGCAGCGCCGCAGCGCAGACCCATCTGCGCATCCAGACCCACTACACGCCCGACCAGACCTCAGGAAAGCTGGCCGGACAGTTCGTCGAGGACATCCAGACGATGTCGAACGGCGAGATCGAGATCGAGATGTTCTACGGCTCGTCGGTCGTGGCGACCGTCGAAACCTTCGATGCCGCGGCCAACGGCATTCTCGACTGCGACATGACCGGTGGCGCCTACCAGACCGGCAAGAACCCCGCCTTCCAGTTCGTCGGCGACATCATGGGCGGCTACGACACGCCCTATCAGCAGCTGAGCTGGCTGTATTACGGCGGCGGGCTGGAAGCGGCGCAGGAGCTTTACAACTCTTTCGGCATGCAGCTTGTGGGCTGGTGGCTCTATGGCCAGGAATCCATGGTCTCGACCAAGCCGCTGGCCGGCCCCGACGACCTGAAGGACTGGAAGTTCCGCTCGCCCCCGGGCATGGAAACCGAGATCTTCGCAAATCTCGGCGCATCGCCCATCGTGATGGACTTCACCGAGGTGTTCACCGCGCTTGAAACCGGCATCATCGACGGCGCCGACTATTCCGGCCTGGCGAACGACGAATCGATCGGCCTGTTCGAGTTGGCCTCGCATGCGACCTATCCCGGCTTTCACTCGATGCCGTCCGACCACCTGGCCTGCAACAAGGCGGTGTGGGACGGTCTTCCGGAGAACCATCGCCGGATCATCGAGGTCGCGATGGAGAAGCTGGCGCTGCGCACCGCGCTGACGGCCGAGAAGACGAACGCCGAAGCTTCGGCGCGGCTGACCGAGCAGGGCATCACGCTGCACAACTGGTCGGCCGAGGATCGCGCCGCCTACCGTGCGGCCGCGCAGACTGCGTGGGACGACTGGGCCACCCGCAGCCCCGAGGCCGCGGCGCTGGTCGCCAGCCACAAGGCCTACCTGGCGCAGCTCGGCCTGATCTCCCAGTGATGTGCTGACAGACAACCGGGCGGCCCCAGGGCCGCCCGACGTTGCCTCTGCCCTTTCGGAGACGGCCATGGTCAAGGACGACACCAGCGTCTGGCTGGGCGGCATGCGCGGGCCCATGCGCCTTGCCGCCACGATCCTCGGCGCGATCACACTGGCACTTGTCGCCTATCTGTGGCTGGGCGCGATGTTCGGCTGGTCCGACGTGGGCATGAAGGAGTTCCTCAGTCCGCGCAGCCATCCGATCGTGGCCACGACCATGATCGTCGCCGCCCTGGCGCTGCTGGCCGCCTCCATCTACCTGTCCGACTTTCGCGGCACCATCGAGACCCGACCGACCGGACCCTTCGACATCGCGTCGCTGGTCTGCGCACGCCTGTCGATGATCGCGATCGTCCTGGTGGTCATCGTGATGATGTACGAGGTCGTCTCGCGCTATGTGTTCGAAGATCCGACGCTCTGGGCCAACGAGTTGGCACTCTGGATCGCCGGGTTCCTGTTCCTGCTCGCCGGGCTCTATGCCATGCAGCAGCGCAGCCACATCCGCATCTACATCGTCTACGACATCATGCCACGCTGGATGCAGAAGACCTCCGACGTGATCTCGGTGCTGCTGATCTGGACCTTTGCGCTGGCGCTGATCTGGGGCGGCTACAACGAGGCGCGCGACAAGTTCCTGCGCTGGGAGACCTTCGGCACCGCCTGGGATCCGCCGATCCCCGGCACGCTCAAGTCCGGGATCCTGTTCATCATCCTCTTGGTCTCGATCCAGGCGCTGTCCAACCTGATCGCCGACTGGAACCGGGCACCCGAGCATCACTCGCCGCTCGACGACATCGACGAGACCGAGATCGAGAACATCAAAGCCACGCTGAAGGATTAGCTACATGGTCGATGTGGGGACGCTCTCACTGATCCTTCTCATTGCGATGTTCGTGCTTCTGGCCATCGGCATGCCGCTGGGCTTCGCCTCGGCGACGCTGGCGGTGGTGGTGCTGGTGCTGAAGTTCGGGCCGGACCTGCTGTTCGGGCGCTTCGGGATGGGGCCGCTGAACGTGCTCGGCCAGGCGGTCTACCGGCAGATGACCAACTACGTGCTGATCTCGGTGCCGCTCTTCATCTTCATGGCCGCCCTGCTGGAGCGATCCGGCATCGCCCGCGACATGTACTCCTCGCTCAACGTCTGGCTGTCGCGGACCCGCGGCGGCATCGCCATCGTCACCTCGATCATGGCCGTCATCATGGCGGCGATGTCGGGGATCATCGGCGGCGAGGTGGTGCTGCTGGGCCTGGTGGCACTGCCGCAGATGCTGCGGCTGGGCTACAACCAGAACCTCGCCATCGGCACCATCTGCGCCTCGGGCAGCCTCGGTACCATGATCCCGCCCTCGATCGTGCTGATCTTC
Source organism: Paracoccaceae bacterium (assembly GCA_050299555.1). GTDB lineage: Bacteria > Pseudomonadota > Alphaproteobacteria > Rhodobacterales > Rhodobacteraceae > JBNKWA01. Next base: position 17,894 of record JBNKWA010000072.1, read on the forward strand.
TACGGGCTGATCACCGAGACCTCGATCAAGTCGCTGTTCACCGCGGCCTTCGTGCCGGGCTTCATCCTGGCCGGCTGCTATATCGTCTACATCGTCGTGAGGACGCAGCTGAACCCCGACCAGGCGCCGCTGCCCGATCCGGTGCCAGGAGAGCCCGAAGGCGCGCAGAAGGCGGGCTATTTCCTCGGCTTCCTGTCGCTGCTTCTGTCCGGCATCAGCGCCGTGCTGCTGCTCAGGGCGGTGTTCTTCACCCTGGTGGGGTTCAACACCGTGCGCGAGGGTCTCGACCCGATCCCCCTCGGCATGGTCAGCGACCTGCCGTGGCTCGGCGGCGCGCTGGTGCTCGGGCTGGTGCTGGTCTTTGTCGTGCTCGGCCGCGAGCGCTGCCGCGAGGGCTGGCAGCTCGGCAAGGGCCTGGTGGCGCCGATCATCGTCATCGGCGTCGTCCTGGGCTCGATCTACGGCGGCATCACCGGCATCACCGAGGCCGCCGGCATGGGCGTGGTGGCGGTCTTCCTGATCTCGGCCATCCGCCGCGAGATGACCTTCGAGATCGTCTGGGACAGCCTGATGCGGACGCTGAAATCCACCGGCACGATCATCTGGGTGACCATCGGCGCCGCCTCGCTCGCCGCCGCCTACACGCTGGCCGGCGGCCCCACCTATGTCGCCAACCTGATCGTCGGCTCGGACCTGCCCACCACCGGCGTGCTGCTGGTGATGATGCTGATCTTCCTGATCATGGGCATGTTCATGGACTGGGTCGGGATCGTGCTTCTGATCATCCCGGTGTTCCTGCCGATCGTGAAGGCGCTGCCGGTCGAGGAACTGGGCCTGACCGGCGCGCTGGCCGAGAACCCCTCCTATGTCGCGATCTGGTTCGGCATCCTGTTCTGCGTCAACATGCAGGTGTCGTTCCTGTCGCCGCCGTTCGGCCCGGCCGCCTTCTATCTGAAATCGGTGGCGCCGCCGCACATCACGCTGCCCGACATCTTCCGCGGCTTCCTGCCCTTCATCATGCTGCAGCTTCTGGTGCTGGCGCTAGTGCTGTTCTTCCCCGAGATCACCATGATCTTCGCCGGGGGCTGAGCGGCCAATGCTGAGCGCCAGTCAACGCGACGGTTTCGCCCGCGACGGCTACCTGGTGGTCGAGGACGTGCTCGACCAGCGAACCGTGCTCGACCCGGTGCGGCGCGAATATGCGGACCTGCTCGATGGCCTCTACCGCCGCTGGCACGCCGAGGGCCGGGTGGCGCCGCCGCCCGACGGCCTCGACTTCGACGGCCGGCTTCTGGCCGCCTATCGCGCCGGCTGCGACTGGTTCCAGCCCATGGACATCTCGCTGCCCGGCGACCGGATCACCGCCGACACGCCGATGCATTTCGGCCCGGCGGTGTTCGACATGGTGACCAGCCCGCGGCTGCTCGACCTGGTCGAGGACCTGATCGGCTCCGAGATCACCTCGAACCCGATCCAGCACGTGCGGATCAAGCCGCCGGCGACGACCCTGCGCGGCGACGAGGTCCGCGCCCACATCACCGCCACCGACTGGCACCAGGATCGCGGCGTCACCCACGCCGAGGCGGACACGACCACCATGGTCACCGTCTGGTGCGCGGTCTCGGACGCCACAGTCGACAACGGCTGCCTGCAGGTGATCCCGCGCGGCAGCGTCGATCGCATGCTGCCGCATTGCCCCAAGACCCAGACCGCGATTGCCGACGGCTTCATCGACGAGGCCGCCGCGCGGCCGCTGCCGGTGCGCTCCGGCGGGGTGGTGATCCTGCACCCGCTCACCCCCCATTCCTCGCTGGTCAACCGCACGGACGGTTTCCGCTGGTCCTTCGATCTGCGCTACAACGTCACCGGCGAGCCCACCGGACGGTCGCATTTCCCCGCCTTCGTCGCCCGCAGCCGCGCCGAGCCGGCCAGCGCATTGCGGGACTGGCGCAGGTGGCGGCAGATGTGGGAAGATGCCCGGGCGCGGCTGGCAACGCAGCCGCATGTCGACATTCACCGATGGACATCGGACGCGCCCTGGTGCGCGTGACCGGGAGCTGACCGAAATGCCGGACTTCGTTCGCCTTGATGGCTCGGACAACGTCGTCACCGTGGTGCGCGCCATGGAGGCGGGCGCGCGGGTCGAGACCGTCACCACCACCTCGCTGGTCCCCCGGGGCCACAAGGTGGCGACCGCCGCCATCGCCCGGGGGCAGCCGGTCCGCAAGTTTGCCCAGGTGATCGGCTACGCGGCCGAGGACATCGCCCCCGGCGCCCATGTCCACACCCATAATGTCGAGTTCCGCAACACCGACATCGCCTACGAGTTCGGCACCAACCTCAGGCCCGCCACCATGGTGCCCGAGGCGGAACGCGACACCTTCATGGGCTTCCGCCGCGCCAATGGCAGCGTCGGCACCCGCAACTACATCGCCGTGGTCACCTCGGTGAACTGCTCGGCCACCGCCGCCCGAAGGATCGCCAATGCCTTCGGCCCGGACGAGCTTGCCGCCTATCCCAATGTCGACGGCGTCGTCGCCTTCGTGCACGGCACCGGCTGCGGCATGGCCGACGCGGGCGACGGGTTCGAGGCGCTGCAGCGGGTGATGTGGGGCTATGCCCGCCATCCCAACCACGCCGCGGTGCTGATGGTGGGCCTCGGCTGCGAGATCAACCAGATCGACTGGCTTCTGGAAGCCTACGGGCTGAAGCAGGGGCCGACCTTCCAGTCCATGAACATCCAGGACGTGGCCGGGCTCAGGCGCACCGTCGAGAAGGGGATCGAGAAGATCCGCGCCATGCTGCCCGAGGCCAACAAGGCGGTGCGCGAGCCGGTCCCGGCCTCCGAGCTTGTCGTCGGCCTGCAATGCGGCGGCTCGGACGCATGGTCGGGGATCACCGCCAACCCCGCGCTCGGCCGCGCCTGCGACATCCTCGTCGGCCAGGGCGGCACCGGGGTACTGGCCGAAACCCCCGAGATCTACGGCGCCGAGCACCTGCTGACCGCCCGCGCCGCCGACCGCGCCACCGGCGACAAGCTGGTGGGCCTGATCCGCTGGTGGGAGGACTACACCGCCCGCAACAAGGGCTCGATGGACAACAACCCCTCGCCCGGCAACAAGAAGGGCGGGCTGACGACAATCCTCGAAAAGTCGCTCGGGGCGGCGGCCAAGGGCGGCACCACGCCGCTGACCGGCGTCTACAAGTACGGCGAGCCGGTCCGGGCCCGCGGCTTCACCTTCATGGACAGCCCCGGCTACGACCCGGCATCGGTCACCGGCCAGATCGCCTCGGGCTGCAACCTGATCGTCTTCACCACCGGCCGCGGCTCGGCCTTCGGCTCCAAGCCCGCGCCCTGCATCAAGCTGGCCACCAACTCGGAAATGTATACCCGCATGACCGAGGACATGGACATCGACTGCGGAACCATGCTGACCGGCGAGGCGACGCTGGAATCGAAGGGCCGCGAGATCTACGAGATGATGCTCAAGGTCGCCTCGGGCGAGCGCTCCAAGTCCGAGGCCCAGGGCCTGGGCGACTACGAGTTCGTGCCCTGGCAGATCGGCGCGACGATGTAGGACCGGAGCCCGTCGCTTTTTCGCGCTCCTTGTCGCGCCCGGGCCGCGCCCCGCCCACCACCCTCGCGCCCCGGGCGCGATCGGCGCCGCACCCGGCAAATCCGGCGTGACCGACCGACGCGGCTGATGTGATAGGGAGACACCATGGCCGCCTCGCCCGCGGATACCGTGATTGCCCTTTACCAGGCCCTTGCCCCGGCCTGGGTCGGCCTGCGCGGCACGGCGCTGACGGAGCGCGGCTGGCTGGATGCGTTCCTCGCCGCGCTGCCGCCGGGGGGCCGCGACGTTCTCGACCTCGGCTGCGGTTCGGGCGAACCCATGGCCCGCCACCTGATCGCCAACGGCTGCCGGATCACCGGCATCGACGCGGCACCGGCGATGCTCGATCACGCCCGGGCCGCGTTTCCCGGTCATCGCTGGATCGCCGCCGACATGCGAGCGCTGCCGCCGCTCGGCCGGTTCCACGGGCTGATCGCCTGGCACAGCTTCTTCCACCTGCGCCCTGCCGACCAGCGCGCCATGTTCGCCACCTTCCGCCGTCTCGCCGCACCGGGCGCGGCGCTGTTGTTCACCACCGGACCGGCACATGGAGAGGTCGTCGGCGACCTGGAAGGCCAGCCGCTCTATCACGCCAGCCTCGACGGCCGCGAATACCACCAGCTTCTGGACCACGCCGGCTTCAAGACCGTCCGCCATGTCGCCGAGGATCCCGCCTGCGGCAACGCCACGGTCTGGCTTGCCCGGCAAGCTTCGGAACCGGGGCCACCGGCAACCCCGGCCCAATAACCGGCTTTTGGCGCCGCGCGCTGTGGCGGTTCCCCCCGCGAGGTGCTAAGGGCCGGCTGCAACCCCAACATTGCTGAGCCACGGATGGTGAGATGACCCGCCTGACATCAGAAGGCAGAAAAGTCGTGGCCGAGATCGCCGCGCGGCACGGCGTGTCCGAAGCGGCGGCCGAGACGCTTCTCGTCGCCGTCGCGAACGGCCACGGCACCCAGGCGCAATTCGACCACCCCGAGCTTGGCGGCATGGGGCAATGGTCGGCCGGCGGCATGACCATGATCGGCGACATGTTCAACCACGGCCTCAAGGCCAGGGTCGACGCGCTCTGCAACGAGCTGTCGGGTCTGTTGTCCCGCGATCGGCTCTTCGCGCCGCGCGTCGCCGCCTCGCAAGGCCAGTCCCAGGGCAGCGGCACCAGCCTGTTCGTTTCCGGCGGCGGCTTTGCGCGCGACTGGTGGCCCGAGGGCCTCGGCGCGCCCTCCTCGACCGGCGCACAGAACGACATGCGCTACGCGGTGTTTCCCGAAACCCGTCGCCTGGCCATCGGCATCGGCGACCGGATCGAGGTCTTCGACATCGGCGACCATCAGATCGGCGGCGTGTCGCAGCAGCAAGGCGGCGACCGGTCGCTGACCTTCGTCAGCCAGCACGGGCTGGTGAAGGTGGCGGACCTGCCCAGGGTCACGCCCGGTGCCGCGACCGAGCCCGACGCGACCGAACCCGCTGCCCCGGCCGCATCCGGCACCGAACCGCCGATGCCCACGCCGCCGCCCGAGCCTGAATCCAACCCCGGGCCCGGGCCCGCCCCCGTGGCGGCGACAGCGGCCGGTGACACGCCCAGGCCACCGGCTTCAGCCTCCGCCGAGATCATTTCGCTGATCAGGCAGCTTGCCGAGCTCAGGGACGGCGGCATCCTGACCGACGCCGAGTTCGAGGCGAAGAAGTCGGACCTGCTGGCGCGCCTCTGAAGCGGCACCGGTTCCCGTCGCGGGGGCCACGATTGCGGTAGGCACGAGGGGAATTTGCGTCTAGCTTGGCCGAGGCGAGACAGCCCGAAACGGTTCAGCCGCGGGTTGTCTTGGTCCAATCGCAGGCTCTGGGAGGCTCACATGAAGGCTGTATCCATCGGTATCGTCGTCGCCATGTTCGGCACACCCCTTTTGGCTGGCTCGCCCGACAATCCCGGCGCCGGAGGGCAGTTCCTCAAGGACGAGGCGCAGGCCCTGAAGGAAGCGGGAGAGACGGTCGGCGGTTTCCTCAACGAGACGCGCGACGCCGACCCGGACTTCAACCTCGGCCAGCACATCCAGGAATTCGGGGACGCATTCCTCGGCTCGACCCCGAACCCGGCCAACGACAACGGCCAGGGCAACGACTGACAGGCGGCGAGGAGCGGCGGAAGGCGTCTCGCGGCGACTTCGGCGCGCCTCGATCGATGATGATGTCGGCGTGAAGCGGCTCAGGGCCGACACTTCGAAACAAGAAAGGACCCGGCCGGTGGGGATGGCCGGGTCCTCCAGGCCGTCTCCGGCCCTTGTCTGGGCTGCGGATCAGGCCTTCTCGATCGGCAGCGCCACGAACATGTGGTTGTCGCCGCGCGCCACCAGCAGCAGCACGTTGTCGCGGCCGTCGACCTCGGCCTCGCGTACCGCCCGGGCGGCGGCGGCAGCGGAATCCACCGCCGTCATGTTCACCGACACCACCACGTCGCCCTCGCGCAGGCCCTGCTCGACGGCGGGCGAGGCGGGATCGATGCTGGCGATGACCGCACCGGTCTCGTCCTCCGGCGCACCGAGCTGCTGGCGCCATTCGGGCGTCAGGTCCGACAGCCCCAGCTTCAGCTCCGGCACCTGCTCCTCGCCGGGCGTGCTGCCGGGCATCGCGGGCGCATTGCCGTCCAGCGAGGCGGTCTTCTCGGCGGGCATGTTGCCGACATCGACGATGACGTCGATCTCGGTACCGTCGCGCCACACCTTCAGCCCCTCGCGGCTGCCGGGCTTGGCATCGGCCACCACCCGCGACAGGTCCTTGGGCCCGTCGATCTCGGTCACGCCGTAGCCGATGATCACGTCGCCCTGGCGCAGGCCCGACTTCGCGGCCGGCGAGTCCGGCACGATCTCGGCCACCAGCGCGCCATGCGGATTCGGCAGGTTCAGCGAATCGGCGATGTCGGGGGTCACCGGCTGCAGCTGCACGCCGAGGAAGCCGCGCTCCACCTTGCCGTCCGCCACCAGCTTGGCGACGATCACCTTGGCCATGTCCGACGGGATCGCGAAGCCGACGCCGACATTGCCGCCCGAGGGCGAGTAGATCGCCGCGTTGACGCCGACCACATGGCCGTAGACATCCAAGAGCGGCCCGCCGGAATTGCCGTGGTTGATCGCCGCATCCACCTGCAGGAAGTCGTCATAGGGTCCCGAATGCAGGTCGCGGCCGCGGGCCGAGACGATGCCCGAGGTGGCCGTGGTGCCGACGCCGAACGGGTTGCCGATAGCCAGGATCGGATCGCCGACCTTCAGCGCCTCGGAATCGCCCCAGGCCACGGTGGGCAGGTCGGTCGCGTCGATCCGCACCACGGCGAGGTCGGTCTTGGGATCGGTGCCGACCACGGTCCCGGTGAACTCGCGCCCGTCATCCAGCGTCACGGTGATCTTCTGGGCGCCGTCGACGACGTGGTTGTTGGTCACGATCACGCCGTCGGGCGAGACGATGAAGCCCGAGCCCAGCGCCATCGCCCGCTGCTGCGGCCGCATCTGCGGCATGCCATTGCCGCCGCCGGGCCCGTTCTCGCCGAAGAACTGGCGGAAGAACTCGTCGAACGGGGTCTGCGGCATCGGACCGCCACGGCTGGAGACGCGCTCGGGCGCCGCCATCTCGGTGGTGATGGTCACCACCGCCGGTCTGGCCTTTTCGACCACCGCGGCGAACGACACCGCGGATGCCAGGGGCTGTTCGGCGGCGGCGTTGTCATTGGCGGCAAGGGCGCCGCGCGCCAGCGGCACACCGGCCACGGGCAGGGCAAGCAACGCGACGGTCGCCAGGGCGGCCGCGCGGCGGGTGCGGAAGGGAAGCTTGTTGTTCATGTCGGTTCCCGGTTCTTTTCTGGTCAAGCCTGGTGTCGTCCGGGAACATATCGGGTCCCACCTGATGCGAGCGCTGTTGCGAGCGTTCGCGCAGCGCCCGGACGACGACAGCCATTTGTGTTGCCCTGCGGCCATGGTGAAGCGTTTCGTCGCATCCCTCACCCGAATGTGACGCGCCGTGCGGCCGGTGTGCGCGGATGTCGCCTTGCGGCACCCGGGCGGTTATGCTCGACCGACGCCATGACCGGAACCACCGCAGACCGCCGCCTCGTCTATGCCGCCGCCGGCGCCATCGCGCTGCTGGTCCTCGGCAGCGTCCTGGCCATCTATCGCCCCTGGGCACCCGCGGACCGGTTCGCCGCCTGCCGCTCGACCGCCGTCGCCGGCGGCGCCGCCGATATCGGCGGCCCCTTCAGCCTGATCGACCAGACCGGCGCCCGGGTCACCGACGCCGAGGTCATCGACCGCCCCTCGCTGGTCTATTTCGGCTATTCCTTCTGCCCCGATGTCTGCCCCACCGACCTGTCGCGGAACGCGCAGGCGGTGGACGCTCTGGCCGAGCACGGGCTCGACGTGAAGCCGGTCTTCATCACCGTCGATCCCGACCGCGACACGCCCGAGGCGATGGCCGATTTCGTCGGCTACATGCATGAGAAGATGGTCGGGCTGACCGGCTCGGCGGACGAGATCAAGGCCGCCGCCGACGCCTACCGGGTCTACTACGCCAGGCGCGGCTCGGGCGACGACTACCTGATGGACCATACCAGCTACACCTACCTGATGGCACCGGGCCAGGGCATGCTGGAACTGTTCCGCTCAGACATGCCGGCCGAGGAGATGGCCGACAGGGTCGGCTGCTTCGTCGACCGGCTCTAGGCCGGACCGGCTCTGGGACTGGCGCTTGGCCGATCCGCACGGCGGGGCCTTGGCCGTCGGGCCCGCCGCCCGATTGTCCGGTGCCGGTCTCGCGCTCAGCCGCCCCCGACCAGGTTCAGCGCCACCGCCGCGCGGATCAACGCCCGGAACGCCTCGGCGTCGATTGCCTCGCCCTGCCGGATGTCGATGGCGCGCCGGGTGCCGGCATCGAGGCTGGCGTTGAACAGCCCGGCCGGATCGGGAAGCGCCGCGCCACGGGTAAAGGTCAGCTTCACCTTGTCCTTGTAGGTCTCGCCGGTGCAGACGATGCCGCCATGCTCCCAGACCGGGACCCCGGCCGGGTTCGAGGGCTTGCGCCACTTCACCGCCTCGACCATCTGCGGATCGGCCTCGCGGATCAGCGCCCGCATCCGCGCCAGCACCGCGCCGCGCCAGTCCTCGCCCATCGCCGCGATCCTGGCATCCATCTGCCGGGCCGGCGTGTCCTGGTCATCCGCATTCGCCGTCATGGTCGCCCCCGATCCTGTCCCTTCCCGCCGCGCCGGCTCAAAGCGTCTCGCCCGGCAGCCGGCTTGCCTGCCGCACCCAGTCCTCAAGCTGCGCCGCATCCATGATGTCGCCCTCGTGGATGTGGGCATAGCGCACGCGCGGATGCTTGGAGGCCACCGGCGGCACCGGGTCCAGCGACGAACCGCTAAAGAAGGTCAGCTTGAGGTAGCGCTCGAAGCAGTGACAGCTCAGGAACCAGCCCTGACCGTCGATGCCGTAGAAGGGCGAGTTCCACTTCACCGCCTTCTTCACTTCGGGAACGCTGCGCACGATCAGCGCGTCGAGCTCGCGGGCAAGATCGCCCTTCCAGCCCGGCGCCGCAGCGATCCAGGCCGCGACCGGCCCCTCGCCCTCGCCTTTCGGGATCTGCGGGTTGCCCCCCGACAGCAGCACCGGCTCCGCGGCCGGGTCCCCGCCGCGCCGCGCTGCCGCCTTCGCCTGCCTGTCCGCCATTGCCGCTCCACCCGAAGGGATTGCATCGCCCCCCGAAGCCGCCCCGGCTCCGGAAAAGGCCCTGACTCCACTACAAACTAACCCCCGGGGGCGGGTGCGCAAGGGCACCCATGCCCGCCGCCGCACCCCGCCGACCTGCGCCTTGCCCGCCCGGCCGGCACCTCCAGAGGTCGCTCCCGCACCGCCGGAATGAATGGCGCCGCAACCGTCCCCACCGGCGTTAACACTTTTATCGTTTAAAATCATATAGATAACCATGCGTCCCCGTGGGGACACCTGAAACGGGCTCCCGTTCGCGCCGCCAATCGCGCACCCCTGATCGCGCACCCCCGATTGCGCCCGGGGCGCGAGGGTGGGCGGGCGGGGAGCGACCCGGGCGCGATCCGGAACCGTCCCCAGAGTGTCCCCACGGGAAATTCAGCGAAATCAGCGGCTTGACACCCCGTCCCCATGGGGACGCAGCGGGGCCAGGCCGGGTCGCGCCGCCTTCGGGCCCATCGAGGGCCCTCGGCGGCGGTCGCTGGCGCTCCGCACCAGGGCCCGAAGGTCTCGCCCCCTGTGCGGGCAGGGTCGCTCCGTTCGACCGATGCGGTTCAAGAGCGTCCCCACGCGATTCCGCGCGATTTCAACGCCTTGCCCCCCCGTCCCCATGGGGACACCCAAATCAGTGCCCCGTTCGAGGCACAATCGCGCGCCCCTGATCGCGTCCGGGGCGCGAGGGTGGGTGGGCGGGGAGCGGCCCGGGCGCGATCCGGAACCGTCCCCACAAACGTCCCCACGGGATTTATCACGTTTCCAGCACCTTGACCCCCCGTCCCCATGGGGACGGGCCACAAGCCCGCCTATCGCAGCCGCGGCGGCGTCGCCGGGTCGGGCCTTGCCGGCCCCGCCGGCGGCACGTCGAAACGCAGCGCCACCCTGGCCAGCGCCTCTGGCACCGGGTCGCGAAAGGCGACGTCCACCGCCAGCCCGTCGATGCCCGACAGCGCCACCACCTCGGCCACCATGGCCGCCAGCGCCACCTCGGCCCCCGGCACCGCACCGGCGACGGTCAGGATCAGCCCCTCGCTGCCATCGGCCCGCGCCGCCCGGGCGAGATAGGCCGCCCTCGCCCGGCCCCGCATCAGCGCCGTGGCCCGGTCGAGCACCGCAAGCTGCGGCGGGGTCAGCCCGGTGGGCGGCGCGAAGCCCAGCACCCGGGCCTCCGCCGCCGGCGGCGGCGGCACCAGCCGCGCCAGCCAGGCCAGGGTGGCGACATCGGCGATGGTCTCGGGGCCGCCGGCGCCGATATTGATCCCCAGCGCCACCGGTTCCGCGCCCTCGCTCAAAAGCGCCGCCAGCCGGCGCCCTGAGATGGAGGCATGCTCGGCCGTCCCGCGGGCCGCGGCCACCAGCCGCGCCGGCGTATCGAAGGCCAGCGCCACCGGCCCGGCCTCGGTCAGGAAGATCGCCGGCTGGATGCGGCCGCCCTCCGCCGGCCCGTCGAGCAGCAGGAACAGCTCCGCCGACGCCAGCGCACCCAGAAAGCCAAGCCGGGCGTTGTCGTCGTCCGGCGCGGCGAGCATCGCCGCGCAGGCCCGGTCCAGCGGCGTCACGGCGACCCCACCAGCGCCGCCACCCGCCGGCGCAGCACCGGCAGCAGCTCGGCCTCGAACCATGGGTGCTTCTTCAGCCAGCCGGTATTGCGCCAGGACGGATGCGGCAGCGGGATCACGTCCGGACCGACGGACCGCCAGTCGCGGACGCAGTCGGTGACGTTGCGGGTCCCCAGATGCCAGCCCTGGGCATGACCGCCGACCAGCAGCGTCAGCTGCACCCGGGGCATGGCCGCCAGCGCGCCGTGCCGCCAGGTCTCGGCGCACAGCTTCGGCGGCGGCAGGTCGCTACCCTTGCCGTCATAGCCTGGAAAGCAGAACGCCATCGGCAGGATCGCCACCCGCGCGCGGTCGTAGAAGACGTCGCGTCCGATGCCCATCCAGTCGCGCAGCCTGTCGCCCGAGGGATCGTCGAAGGGCCGGCCGCTCTCGTGCACCCTCATCCCCGGCGCCTGCCCGCAGACCAGGAGCGGCGCCGTCGCCGACAGCCAGGGCACCGGCCGCGGCGCATGCGCCGTCGCGGTGGCGGCAAAGCGCGCCCGGCACAGCGTGCAGCGCGCGATCTCGGCGGTCAGTGCGGCAAGGTCGGGCATCACCATCCGACTAGCAGAGCAGCGGGGATGCGCAAGCGCCCCTTGACATAAATACGACGATTCTAGAAATATCGAATAATGACGCGAATCGTGCCGCAACCGCTGTCCATCGAGACCGCCGCCCAGGCCTTCGCCGCGCTCGGCTCCGAGCAGCGACTGGCGGTGCTGCAGGTGCTGGTGGCCGCCGGGCCGGACGGGCTGACCACCGGAGATCTCGGGGCCCGCACCGGCATCGCCGCCTCGACGCTCACCCATCACGTGCGCTTCCTCGCCCAGGCCGGACTGGTGACCCAGCGCCGGGCCGGACGGTCGATCATCTGCGCCGCCGCCTTCGAACCGGTCCGCCGGCTGTCGCAATACCTGCTGCTCAACTGCTGCGCCGAGGCCGCGACCGGACACGAGCACGCCAGCCATTCCCGGGAGACCGCATCGTGACCGACACCACGACCCACAATCATGCCGGTCACGACCACGCCGAGCCAGGGCGGGCACGGCTCGACCGGGTCTGGCTGGCGATTCCGCTGCTGCTGCTGGCGGTTGCGCTGCTCAGGCCGGGCGACGTGGCCGGGATCGCGACCGCCGCGGCAGGCTCGCTGGCCGGCACCCTGCCCTTCATCGCCTTCGCCGTCCTCGCCGTGGCCTATCTCAAGGCATCGGGCGGCGAACGGCTGATCGCCGGCGTCTTCACCGGCAGCCCCACACGGATGATCGTGGCGGCGGCACTGATGGGCGGACTGGCGCCGTTCTGCTCGTGCGAGGTGATCCCGTTCATCGCCGCGATGCTGGCGCTCGGGGCGCCGCTGGCCGCGGTGATGGCCTTCTGGCTGGCTTCGCCGCTGATGGACCCGGCGATGTTCTTCGTCACCGCCGGTGCGCTCGGCATGCCCTTCGCGCTGGCCAAGCTGACAGCGGCGGTCGGGCTGGGCCTCTTCGGCGGCTTCGCCACCCGGGCGCTGGGCAAATCGGGGCTCTTCGCCGATCCGCTACGCGGCGATGCGGCGCCGGCAAGCTGCTGCGCGGCGAAAAAACCCTTCGCCGGCGCGCCGCGCTGGCGCTTCTGGGACCAGGCCGAGCGCCGCGCCGCCTTCGCCGAGACGGCCCGGAGCAATGCGCTTTTCCTGATCAAGTGGCTGGCGCTTGCCTATGTGATCGAGGCGATGATGGTGGCCTACGTTCCGGCCGCCTGGGTCGGCGGGCTTTTGGGCGGCGAGGGTCTGCAGCCGATCGTTCTCGGCGCCCTCCTGGGCGGCCCGGCCTATCTGAACGGCTACGCCGCGGTGCCGCTGGTCTCGGGGCTTCTCGAACAGGGCATGAACCCCGGCGCGGCGATGAGCTTCCTGCTCGCCGGCGGGGTCAGCTGCGTGCCCGCGGCGATGGCGGTCTGGGCGCTGGTCAAGCCCCGGGTCTTCGCCGCCTATGTCGGCTTTGCGTTCACCGGCTCGCTCATTGCCGGACTGACCTGGGCCGCGCTGGCCGGCTAGACCAGCACCGCGTCAGACTGCATCGGTTTGCGAGAGGATCCCGGCCAGGATTCGACCGCGCGAACTCCGGGCCTCTGGCGTCGGCGCACTTCGTCAGGGCCCCTGCCCATCCCCCCGCGCTGCCCCGGCCGATGGGCGCCAAATCGCGCCCGGGCGCGGGGGTGGGTGGGCGGGAGCGCCCGGGCGCGATGGAAACCCGCTGCCAGCCCTAGCGCCCGGCCAGGATGCGCCTGACCCGCAGCCACAGGAAATAGACCGGCCAGCGCAAGACCGAGCATCCCGCCGCCAGCACCGCCAGGCCCGCCAGCCAGCCGCTCTGGCGGACCACCAGCGCCAGGATCGGCAGTCCCGCAACGATCAGAACCCAGGCCTGGGGCCAGTGATGCCGGCGCGACGGGATCAGGGCCACCACATGCGCCGCCACGATCCAGAGGCAGGCAAGCAGGAGCCCGGTCACTCGCCGCCCTCGCGGTCGCCGCCGGTGAGCCGGCGCAGCAGATAGGCCAGCGGCTTGCGGAAGATCGACGCGGCGGCGAGGAACAGCACCACCGCCGGCCACGGCCCATGCTGCCAGGCGACGAAACCCAGCACCACGGGCAAGAGCAACAGCATTGCCCCGGCATAGGGTGCGTGGCGCGGATAAGGGATCATGGCGATGCCCGAGATCACCACCACCCAGATCAGCGCAACCAGGATCGACAGCATCGCCGCCCCTTGTCACAACCCCGCGGCAGAAATGCGGCGAAGCCTCGCGGCGGCGTCAGGCCGCCGACTGTGCCAGTTGTCCGGGCAGGGCGTGGGCCCATTGCGTGATGGTGCCGGCGCCGAGGCAGACCACCATGTCGCCGGGCCGCGCCTCGGCGCGCACCAGAACCGGCAATTCGTCCTCGGATTTCAGCGCCAGCGCGTGGCGGTGGCCGTGGCGCCTCAGCCCCGCCACCAGCGCCTCGCGCGTCGCGCCCTCGATGGGCGCCTCACCGGCGGCATAGACCTCGGCGATGGCCACCACGTCGGCATCGTTGAAGCAGGTGCAGAACTGCTCCATCAGGTCGTGCAGCCTGGAATAGCGATGCGGCTGGTGCACGGCGATGATCCGCGCGCCGGGCGTGCCCGAGACCGCCTGCCGCGCCGCCCTCAGCACCGCCGCGATCTCCACTGGATGGTGGCCGTAGTCGTCGACGATGGCGACACCGTTCCAGTCGCCCACCCGGGTGAAACGGCGGTTGACCCCGCCGAAGGCCCTGAGGCCCCGGCGGATCGCATCGGCGCTGATCCCGAGGTGCCGCGCCACCGCGATCGCCGCCAGCGCGTTCGAGACATTGTGGTCGCCATGCATCGGCAGCAGCACCCGCTCGATGGTCTCGCCGCCGTCACCCGCCACCACGTCGAAATGCGCGCCGGCCACGTCGTAGCTCAGGTTCACCGCCCGCATGTCCGCCTGCGGGTTGAAGCCATAGGTCAGCACCCGGCGGTCGGTGATCCGCCCCACCAGCGCCTGAACTTCCGGATGGTCGGTGCAGCAGACCGCCAACCCATAGAAGGGAATGTTGGAGACGAAGGTCTCGAAGGCGGCCTTGACCGCATCGAAGCTGCCATAGTGGTCGAGATGCTCGGGGTCGATATTGGTGACGATGGCGATGGTCGCCGGCAGCCGGTTGAAGGTGCCGTCGCTCTCGTCCGCCTCGACCACCATCCAGTCGCCCGCCCCCATCCGCGCGTTCGAGCCATAGGCGTGGATGATGCCGCCATTGATGACCGTGGGGTCCATGTTGCCGGCGTCCAGCAGCGCCGCCACCATCGAGGTGGTGGTGGTCTTGCCATGGGTACCGGCAACGGCGACGTTGGATTTCAGCCGCATCAGTTCGGCCAGCATCTCGGCCCGGCGCACCACCGGCAGGCCCATGGCCCGGGCAGCGTCCAGCTCGGGGTTGCCGCGCTTGATCGCCGACGAGATCACCACCACCGCGGCGTCCTTCAGGTTCTCCGCCTTCTGGCCGATGAAGACACGCGCGCCCGCCGCCGCCAGCCGCTCGGTGATCGCCGTGGCCCGCAGGTCCGAGCCCTGCACGGTGAAGCCCTGGGTGATCAGCACCTCGGCGATGCCGGACATGCCGATGCCGCCGATGCCGACGAAATGGATGGGGCCGACATCGTGCGGCAGCCGGGTCTGGTTGTTCATGTCTGCCTCGCCTCGAATACGATCTTGTCGATCAGGTCGGCCAGCATGGCGGCCGCCTGCGGCTTGCCATAGGCCAGCGCCGCCCTGGCAAAGGCATTGGCGCCGTCGGGTTCCTCGATGATCGCGGCGATATGCCCCGCCAGCAGCTCGGGCGTCAACTCGGATTCGGCGATCATGAAGGCGCCGCCGGCCTCGACCAGGCCGCGGGCATTGGCGGTCTGGTGGTCGCCGGTGGCGTGGGGATAGGGGATCAGGATCGCCGGCCGGCCGATGACGCTGATATCGGCAATCGACGAGGCGCCGGCGCGGCTGATGACCAGCTGCGCCTCGGCCAGCCGGTCGGGGATGTCGTCGAAGAAGGGGCGGATCTCGGCCCGCATGCCAAGGTCGTCATAGGCGGCGCGGGCGGCGGCGGCATCGTCCTCGCGCGCCTGGTGGGCCACGGTCAGCCGCTCGCGCACCGCCTCGGGCAAAAGCGCCAGCGCCGCCGGAACCACGGTGCTCAGGGTCCGCGCGCCCTGGCTGCCGCCGATCACCAGAAGGTCCATGGGCCAGTCGCCGGGGCTGATATAGGGCGCGCCGGCACGGGCACGGATGCCCGCCCTGACCGGGTTGCCGGTATTGTAGACCTCGACATCGCCCGGCACCTCGGCCGGCCAGCAGCCGATGGCCACCGCCTGCACCCGCGAGACGAACAACCGGTTGACGGTGCCAAGCCGGGCGTTCTGCTCGTGGATCAGCCGCGGGATGCGCAGCATCGTCGCCGCCACCATGGCCGGCAGCGCCGGATAGCCGCCGAACCCCGCCACCGCCGCCGGCCGGTCGCGCAGCATCGAGACGACCGCCGCCACGACCCCGAACAGGATCAGGAACGGCGCCGCCAGCTTGCGTCCCCAGCCGCCCTGCGAAAAGCTGGCCGACGGGGTGACGCTTCTGCGCACCGCGGCGGGAAAGCCGGTCGCATAACGCGCGCCCCGGGCGTCGGTCAAAAGCTTCACCCGCCAGCCGCGATCGAGCATCTCTTCGGCCAGCGCCTGGGCCGGGAACATGTGCCCGCCGGTGCCTCCGGCGGCAATCACGACAAGGGGGGATGCACTCATCGCCGCTACCGGCCGCTGCCGATGATCTCGGACAGCTCGTCCTGCGGGCGCCGCCGGGTCAGCGCCAGCAGCGCCCCCAGCGTCAGCCCCGCCGCGATCACCGACGACCCGCCATAGCTCACGAAGGGCAGCGTCATGCCCTTGGGCGGCAGCAGCCGCGCCGCCACGCCGACATTGATCAGCGCCTGCAGCCCCACCAGCGCCGCCAGTCCGGTGCCCGCCAGCCGGATGAACGGATCGCGCTCGCGCACCAGCCGGATCAGCGAGCGGATCACGATCACCGAGAACAGCGCCATGATCACCGCGCACATGACCAGCCCGTACTCCTCGGCCGCCACCGCGACGATGAAGTCGGTATGGGCGTCCGGCAGCGACCACTTGACCGTGCCCTCGCCGACACCGACGCCGAACAACCCGCCCTCCTGGATGGCGCTGGCGGCATAGCCGATCTGGGTGGTGGGGTCGATCTCGGAGGCCAGGAAGCCATCGATGCGCCGCGCCACGTGGGACGAGTTGTTGTAGGCAAAGACCCCCGTCGCCACCACCGCCGCCGCTAGCCCGGTCATCAGCATGATCGGCGCCCCGGCGACGAAATACATCACCCCCCAGGCAGCCAGGATCAGCGCCGCCTGGCCGAAATCGGGCTGCAACGCCAGCATCAGCGCCAGAACCGCCGCCACGGCAAAGGACATCGTCCTGCCCGGCGGTCCGCCGATGTCGAAGCTCGCCGACATCAGCCACGCGGCGAAGACGGCAAAGCCCGGCTTCAGGAACTCCGAGGGCTGCACCGAGGCGAAGCCGAGCGAATACCAGCGCACCGCGCCCTTGCCGAAATCGGTACCGAGAACCGGCAGCAGCGCCACCGCCACCGCCGCGGCGGCAAAGCCCAGCACGCCGACGCGTCGCACCGTCAACGGCGACAGCATCGAGACCACCAGCATGGCAAGGATGCCGAAGCCGCCGAAGACCGCCTGCCGGGTGACGAAGTAGAACGGATCCAGCCCCTTGCGCGCTGCCAGCGGCGGCGAGGCGGCCAGCCCCAGCAGCAATCCGATCAGCAGAAGCCCGACAACCGCGAAAAGCGACCAGCGGTCGACGGTGCGCCACCATTGCGGGATGAGCGGCTCGCCCGGGCTGCGGGCGGCCGCGCCGAAGACCATGTCCGTCACTGGCGCCTGCCCCTGATCATGCCTGCCGTCATCTGCCCCGGGGGTCTGCGCCGGATTTTCCGGTCTCCGCCCCTTGTTGGCCGCGAATCATAGCGGCTCGCGCGGCTTTGGGCCAGTGCGATGCACGGGCTACATGCGGGCCACGCACGATCTTGCCGGCAAAAATCCGCCCCGCGGGGCCGGCCGGCAGCAGCAAGGGCGCCGAAACGGCCGAACGGCTCAGTCCGCCGCCGTCTGCAGCGGCAGTTTCAGCGACTGGCCGGCACTGACCTGATAGGGGCGCCCGATACCGTTCAGCTCGGCCAGAGCCTGCACCGTGGTATCATGCGCCGCGGCGACGTCGTAGAGGGTCTCGCCCTTGGCCACCTTGTAGGTGGTCGGCACCGTGACCGGCGGCGTCGGCTCGGCCAGCGACGAGGTGACCACCTCCTGCGGGCCGGTGGCCCAGCCTGCGCCCAGTGCCACGTTCAGCGTGATGTAGTCGAGCGCCAGCTGCCGGATGTTCGAGGCCAGCGTCGCCCGCGCCTCGCTGACCGAGCGCTCGGCGTCGATCACGTCGAGGATCGTCGCCTCGCCGCTCGCGGCAAGCTGCCGCGACAAATCGAGGTTGCTCTCGAAGCGCGACACCGCCCGGCGCGAGGCCGCCACCGCCTCGGCCGAACGGCCGATCGAGGCCAGCGAGCTTTCCACCTCCTCGACGCCGGACAGCACGGCCTGCTTCCAGGCCAGATAGGCCCCGCGGGCGGCGGACTCGGCGACGCTGACCCGCGACCGCCGCAAGCCCTGGTCGAAGATCGGCAGGTTCAGCGCCGGGCCGAAGGACCAGCCGACGGTACCGTTGCCGTTGACATGGGTGGCGCTGAGCGAACCGCCCAGAACCAGCGACGGGTAGAGATCGGCCGTCGCCACGCCGACATCGGCCACCGCGGCGGCATAGAGCCGCTCGGCACGGCGAACGTCGGGACGGTTGCGCACCAGGTCCGCCGGCACCCCGGCGCGGACGCTCTGGCCCGGAACCGGCTGCGACCCGGTGCCGAGACCGCCGAGCGTGCCCGCCGGGACCCCGAGCAGGGTCGCGATGCGGTTGCGCTGCGCGACGGCGCCGGCCTGCAACAGCGGGATCTGCGCCTCGGTCACGGCAATCAGCGCCTCGGCCTGGCCGAGATCGAGCTGGGTCGCCGAACCCGAGTCGAGCAGGGTGCGAACCTCGCTCGCCGTGCGCCGGCGCGACGTGAGGTCACGGCGGCGCAGCGCGATGCTTTCCTCGAAGAACCGCAGGCTGACATAGGCCGAGGCCAGATTGGACAGGAACACGGTACGGGCAGCGCCGGTATCGGCATAGGCCGCCTCGACCCGGGCCGCCGCCGCCTCGCGATCGCGCCGCGCCTCGCCGAAGAGGTCGATCAGCCACGACACACCAAAGGTGCCGTCGGTTTCGGTCGCCTCGACCAGCTCCGGCCCGCCCGAGCGCTCCACGGAGACATCCAGTGCGCTGTTCAGCACCACGCCAGAGCCACGCGCGCTAGCCTCGGCGGCGCGAACCCGCTCAAGCGCCTGCAGGATACCGAGGTTCTGTGCCAGGCCGCGATCCACCAGCCCGTTCAGCCCGCGATCGTGAAAACCCCGCCACCATTCGGCCATCGACAGGTCGGCCGGCGCCGCCTTGACCGCCAGCGTATAGC
This sequence comes from Paracoccaceae bacterium, assembly GCA_050299555.1. Lineage (GTDB taxonomy): Bacteria > Pseudomonadota > Alphaproteobacteria > Rhodobacterales > Rhodobacteraceae > JBNKWA01. The sequence continues at coordinate 37,015 of JBNKWA010000072.1, forward strand.
CGCCCGGCAGGTCCATCGACGGTTCCTCATAGGTCGGCCCCACCGCACATCCCGCGACAAGCGCCGTCAACGCCGTGGCTCCCGCCAGGCGTCCCATCGCCCTCGATCTTTTCATGGCACTGCCCTTCTGCCCGCTCGTCACACCCGTATCCGTTCAGCCTCGCGCCCCTTGTTCGTGCCGCGCCGGTTTCTTGGTGCCTGTCCGGTCGCGCCCACGGGGCCTTGCGGCATGGCCCGAAGGCCCGCCACTGGTTTCGCGCATGCTACAGCAGAATTCGCCTGCGGCAAGCTCGGACCTCAAACCCCCGCCGACTGTGGCAGAAAAGCCAACCACTTGCGGGGCAGAGTTCAGGCAAGCGCAGCCGCGCGCCGGGCCAGGCTTTCGGGTGGCCAGTGCTCGCTGCGGCGGTAAAATTCCGCCATCGCCGGCACGCCCTCGGGCAGGATCACCCAAGGCAGCTTGGTCGAGGTGAAGATGTGGATGTCCGGCGGACAGGCGGCCGGCTCCTCCAGGGTGCCGACCCGCACGAAGCGGAACTTCGGCCCGGCGCCGGAATAGACGCTCCAGACCGCCACCCTGCAACGCGGGCAGCGGGCGACGATCTGGCCCTTGCCGCTGGCCGAGGGCGTGTCGACCTGCTCGGGCGTGCCGGCCAGAAGCTCGACACGGGACGCCTCGATCAGCGCGTTCAGCACGAACGCCGAGCCGGTCTCGCGCTGGCACCAGGTGCAGTGGCAGCAATGGGTGAAAAGCGGCCTGTCGGTGAGGCGGTAACGCACCTCACCGCAGGTGCAGCGTCCCTGAAGCATCGCGTCCCCTTCTGGCGACCCGTGATGGGCCGCCAGTCTGCATCACCGGGGCAGCGTTGTCACCGGATCAGGCGACGTCGAAGCCGAAGTCGGTCGTCTCGGTGTTCCAGCCCTCGATGTCGAACTCCTCGTCGAACAGCGTTGCCAGCCGCACGTCCTCGAGCAGCGAGAAGGTGTCGCCGAACAGGAACTGGTCATTGTTGCCGTCGACCGAGGGGATCAGCCCGTCGAACAGGCTGAAGGTTGGCCCGTCGAAGAAGTCCGAGGTGATGCTGCCGGTCAGGCGCAGAAGACCGGCGAACAGGTCGAGGTCGAGCCCGAGCCAGGAATCGTTGGCGAAAAGCGCGTCCATGTCGACATCCACCGACACGTCCACCAGCCCGTCGGCATTGCCGTCCACGTCGGGATCGAAGGCCGAGGTGGTGGGCGTGTTGATGGTGATGTCGTCGCCAAGCTTGAAGCCGGTGATGGTCGAGCCATCCTCGAGCGTGGCGATCAGCGGCAGATCGACGATGGAAAGCGAGAAATCCTGGACCGCCTTCAGCGTGGTGATCAGGTCCACCGCCACCAGGTCCCAGGTGATCTCGTATCCCAGGAGGTTGACGCCGGCGCCGGCGATGTCGATCCCGAAGCCGTCCTCGATGGTCTCGCCGAAGCTGATCGGAACACCGGTTGCCGCGCCGATGATCTCGGCCACGATGGCGTCGACATCGACCGTCAGCACCGCCACGTCGTCCTCGCCCGAGCTTTCCAGCACGTTCGGGTCGGCGGTCGGCGTGCCGGTGGTGTTGATGACCGGGAAGCCGAGGCTGAGCGACCCGAAGCCGCCAAGGTCGATATCGTCGATGGACAGGTCCGAGCCGTCGGCGTCGAAGATGTTGAAGCCCGGCTCGCCCTCGTGCCCGGTGAAGCCGGCGATGTTGCCGGTATCGATGTTCCAGACGTTGAAGCTGGTACCGCCGCCGAAGGTGGACGAGGTGATCCCGATATTCAGGTCGGTATCGAGGTCGAAGACGAAGTCGAGCCCGAAATTCACGTTCGGCGACATGGTCGAGAAGGTGGCGCCGCCATCGACCGAGTAAACGCTGCCCACGGTGAAGGTCTCGCCGTTCTCCACCTGCCGCGGCGCGGTGAACATCACGTCGACCGGAACCGAGGCATCGACCTCGCCCGAGTTGAACGAGAAGTAGGGCTGCAGGCCGACCTTGGCCGCGAAGGAGCCGGTGGTCGACAGCCCCGGCGTGGTGATCGAGCTCGGCAGGTCGACATCGTGGTCGCAATCGCCGCCGAAGATCTCGGCGATGCCGCAGCCGATATCGGCCAGAACCTGGCCCACCGCTTCGATGGCATCGAGCAGCCCTTCGAGCACCGAGCCGCTAAAGGTGTGCTGCGGGACGATGGTGGCGTTGAGGCTTTGCACACCGGTGTCAAAGCCGAAGAACGGCAGTTCGGGCTGGAACATCAGCGCCTCGCCGGTACCGAACATCGACTGGTCGTTGGTCACGAACAGCAGGCTGTCGCTGGTGACCACCGGCGCGTCGTCGCTGCCGATAACGGTAATGGTGACCGTCTTGGGGTCCGATGTGTCGGACTCTTCGGTTCCCGTCGGGCTGGTGCCGACGCCGCTGTCGTCCATGGCCACGTACTGGAACGTCACGTCCCGGGTCTCGCCGGAATCGAGGAACTGGAAGTTGTCCAGCGGATTGAAGGTGAAGGTCCCGTCGCCGTTGTTGGTGACCGCCCCGTACTGGTTGCCGAAGGCGTCGGTGGGGTCGGAAACGATGACGAAGGACAGCACGTCGCCGTCGTCGATATCGGTGCCGACGAAACTCCCCGTCACGCCGTCGCCGACAAGGGTGGGATCGTGCGGATCGCTGGCATCGTCCTCGCCGACAACCGCCGCGACGTCGAAGGCGACCGGCTGGTCGTTCTGCCCATCGATGGTCAGCACGACGTCGGCGGTGGCCAGATCGCCTACGGTCGACACCGTCTCATAGGTAAAGCTGTAGGTCTTGATATCGTCATGGGCCAGCCGGTCCACGTCGGCCCCGTCGGCGACGAAGGTGGCAAAGCCGTCATCGCTCACCGTGAGCGTGCCCAGCGCCAGCCCGTCGATGACGATATTGCGCTGGAACCCGCCAGCGATGGCGGTCAGATCGCCGGCATCGTCGACAACCGAGATGACCGTCTTGCGGCTGCCGTCGGCCTGGGTGCCGTTGGTGTCGTTGGCCAGAAGGTCCGAGGTGCCCTGGTCGTTCTCGTCCACCTCCCAGGCATCGTTGCGGGCCACGCCGCTGGCATCGCCGGCAATCTTGGCGCCATCGTCCCGCGCCTCCTCGGTGCCCACCGAAGTGTAGCGAATGCCGAAATCGGCCAGATCGAGGCTGTCGAGCGACAGCGGGCCGGTGGCCGATGACAGGATGAAACTCGTCGAGGTGATATCGTCCTGGCCAATTCCTTCGGTGCCGAATTCCACGCCGACATCGAACTTGCCCTGCTCGTGCACCACGTCGCCCTTGACGTTGGCATCGCCCTGGACCCGGTCGATCGACTGCTCGCCAAAGGCGGTACCGGTCACCGTGCCATCGGCGCTGGTGATGGAAAGTCCGGCGCTGTCCGCATCGACCGCGCTGAGGTCAAAGAACAGCCCGCGCAGGTCACCAAGCAGTGCGCCGCCAAGGGCCATGATCTCGAAGCTGAGCGTGCCGTCGCTCAGCTCGGTGATTTCCACAAGGGTATCGACCGGTCCCTCGACCGTGAAGGTGATGCTGCGCGCCAACTGTTTTCCTCCCAGGGTTGTAGTTTTTCTTGAAAACACCATGCATTAAAAAAGGCTAAATTTGTAGTTTTCTTTCGCGCTTGTCCGCGGTCACGTCCAGCCAGCGTGCGGTTCGAATGGTCCGGACGTCCGCTTCGGCGCTTCACGCAGCGTCCAGAAGCCTGATTTTGCAGCAAAAAAACGCCGCTGGCGACTCTGGCGGTCCGGGGCGTCACCGAGGCCATGAGGCGGATCAGGTCACAGCGAACCGAGGCGCAAACGCCGCCCCGCGCACACGGCGCCGGCCGGAACGGCGAGGGCCGCCCCATCACCAGGCTGCGGCGACGGGACGGCCCACTATCGAAATAGTTGTCGGTCGGCGGCCGGTCAGTCCACGGCGTTGGGATAGAAAAGCTGCTGCCCGTCGATCTTGAAGTCGGCGATCAGCTGCTGGCCGTGCTCGCCGGTCAGCCAATCGATGAACGTCTGCCCCGCCTCGACCTTCACATGCGGGTACTTCTCGGGGTTCACCAGGATGATGCCGTACTGGTTGAACAGCGCCGGATCACCCTCGAACAGAATCTTGCTCTCGCCCTTGTCCGCATAGGCCGCCCAGGTGGCCCGATCCGACAGGGTGTAGCCGCCCAGCTCGACGGCGATGCGGATGGTCGCGCCCATGCCCGAGCCGGTCTCGCGATACCACTCCTGCCCGGCCGGCGCGGCGCCAATCCGGGACCACAGGGCCAACTCGGCCTTGTTGGTGCCCGAATCGTCGCCGCGCGAGACAAACGGAGCGGCCCCCACCGCCAGCCTTTTCAGGGCATCCTCCAACCCATCCGCCTCGGCCAGTCCGGCCGGATCGCTGGACGGGCCGATCAGGACGAAATCGTTGTACATCAGGTCCTTGCGCTCGACGCCAAAGCCGTCAGCGACGAACTTCTCCTCGTCCGGCTTGGCGTGAACCAAGAGCACGTCGGCATCGCCGTTTGCGGCATTGCGGATCGCCTGCCCGGTGCCCACCGCCACCACATTGACCTTGATCCCGGTCTCTCCGGTGAAGATCGGCAGGATATAGTCGTAAAAGCCGGAATTGTCGGTGGACGTGGTCGACTGGACGAGGATAGCGTCGTCCTGAGCCATGACCGGAACCGGCGACAATAGGGCCAGAACGGCCGCAAACTTCAGCAATTGGCGACGAAACATTCGCATCGCTCCCCGTTATGATGATTTGAGCATAACGTATAGCCGCGGTTGCGGAAGGGGCAACTGGATTTTGGTAGGGGGTCCCGGATCGTGACCGGGGCGCGCCGCAAGCCGGTCCCCGAAGGGGTGCACGCCAAACCGGGGCTGCGGGTGAAGTATTTCATCCGCGAGGACATGATCGGCGCCGGCAAGATCGAGCTTCTGCGCCAGATCGCCGAAACCGGGTCGATCTCGGCCGCGGCGCGGACCATGGGCATGGGCTACCGCCGCGCCTGGTTCCTGCTCGACTCCCTGCAATCGTGCTTTGACGGGCCGCTGGTGGTCACCGAACGCGGCGGCAAGGCAAGCGGCGGGGCTAGGCTGACACCGCTCGGGCAGGAGCTGATCACCCGCCACGCCACCATGCAGGCGCAAGTCTCGGGGACCGCAGCCGACTTTCTCGCCTGGCTGGGCCAGCGGCAGCGCCGCGACTAGACCGGTGATCTACTCGGCCGCCATCCGCGCCGGCGCACCATAGGCGGTGCGGATCATGCCGGCCAGCGCCTCCACCGGCAGGCCGCTGGCACCGCTGCAGCGATAGAGGTTGATGCGCATGCCGGGCAGCGGCGGCAGCGTGCCGTCGTCCGGCACCGGCTCGACATCCTCGGGCTGCGTGCCCCGCAGCAGCACGCCGACGGCAAGATCGGCGGCGACCGTCACCTCGATGGCGCGGTCCGAACCGGTATCGACCGCCAGCTCCCAGGGGATGCCGGCCTGGTCCAGCGCCTCGCGCGCGATCGGCCGGAAGATGCAGTTGGCGCTCGATGCGATCCGCAGCGGCCGGCTCTTCCATGCCGTGCCGCCCACCGCGCCGATCCAGGTCAGCGGGATCACCGCAAGGGTCTCGCCGCCGGAATCGATCTCGCGCTCGGTGGTCAGGAACAGGTCCAGCTCGCCGCGCTCGGCCAGGACCTTCAGGTTGTTGGTGTGCGACGAGACCAGATGCAGCTTGACGCGCGGATATTCGCAGGCCAGCCGGCGCATGATCTGCGGCATGTGCGGATAGACGATGTCACAGGGCACACCCAGGCGAAGCTCGCCCTCGAAGCCGTCGTCTATCATCCGCGCCCAGATCTCGTCGTTCAGGGCCAGCATCCGCTGGCCATAGGTCAATAGCTGCTCGCCCTGCGGGGTGGTGGTGATGCCGCGGCCGGAGCGGTCGAGCAGCGGCTGGCCCAGCGCCTCCTCCAGCCGCTTGAGCTGCATCGACACCGCCGATTGCGTCAGGTTCAGCACCCGCGCGGCGCGGGTGACACCGCCGGTCTCGGCGACGGTCACGAACGAGCGCAGGGCGGTGAGATCGAGGTTTCGCGACATATCAAGATCCGTGATCGCATCCGTGACAAACATTCGTTTCCCTTATGCGCCAGGCCTTGTCATATATCAAGCATCGAAATGAGGCGGTGAGAAACATTCACCGAATGTGATGGAGGTTCCAATGACCAACTCTGTAGCACAGCGCCAGGAATGCCTTGGCCTTGGCCGCACCCGCCCGGTCGGTGGCCCCATCGCCTCCGTCCGGTCGCTGTTCAGGCGCCTGATCGAAGCCGAGGCGCGTTGGGCCGACGCTCGCCGCCTGGCTGAGATGGACGACAGCCGGCTCGACGACATGGGGCTGTACCGGCGCCCGGACGGCCGCATCGACCGCCGTGCGGGATGGGATGCCCCGCGGCACTTCTTCCGCTGAGGCGGCGCCCAGGCGCGCGCATCCCCCCTCTCCGCCCGCGGGGAGGGGAAACCCGATCGCCGGTGAGGTTCAGCCGCCAGCAAACGGTCGCTGAAAGCGTCCCACAAGGACATCAATGAAATCAATTGGTTACGTGGCGTCCCCATGGGGACGCTTCCTCCGCCGGGCCTGATCGCGCCTGGCAGCGCCCCACCCGGCCGTCCGGCGCGCGCCGGCGCGACGAATTCGGAATCCCGGTGTCCGCGGACCGTCCCCACGGCATATTCAGATAAATCAACCAGTTGACCCCCCGTCCCCATGGGGACGCCTGGTTGGGGTCAATTTCGGGCCAGGCCGTCGCGCGCGTCAGCTCAGTCCACCGGCCCCACGGCAACCGATTTCAGCACCGCCCAGCATCGCAGCCCGGGCCTCAGCATCATCACCCCGGCCGAGCGCCGGGTGACCCGCGCCACCAGCGGCACGCCGCCGCAATCGAGCCCGACGCTGATGCCGGCTCCCTCGGCGGGCCCCAGCCCACGCACCGTTGCCGGCAGATGATTGAGCGCGCTCAGGCCCTGAGGCTCGCCGAGCGCCAGGATCACGTCCTTGGCCCAGATCCTGAGCCGGACCTCGGCACCCGGTTCGGCCCGGATGCCGCCGACCCAAAGGCGCCCCGCCGCCGCCTGCAACTCGGCCAGCCCGTCCGCATGGTGCGCCACCACCCGCGCCGGCAACAGCCCGCCCAACTCGCCCGGGCCGAGCAGCGCCGCCGCCTGCGGATCGCCGAGAAGGTCGCCCACCGGGCCGCCTCCGGTCACCCGGCCGCCGGCCATCAGCACGACCTCACCGGCCAGTGCGGCCAGTTCGGCCACCGCGTGGGTGACATAAAGGATCGGCACCCCGGCAATGTCGCGCACCCGCTCGATCAGCCCCAGGATCTCGGTGCGCGCGGCGGCATCCAGCGCCGCCAGCGGCTCGTCGAGCATCAACAGCCGCGGCGCCGACATCAGCGCCCGGCCGATGGCCACCCGCTGCCGCTCGCCCCCCGACAGCGTCGCCGGGCGCCGCGCCATGAGCGGCTCCAGCCCCAGCGCCGCCAGCACCGGCTCGGGATCGACGGCCTCCGCCGCCCGCCGCCGGGCATAGGCGAGATTGCCGGCGACCGAGAGGTGCGCAAACAGCCGCGCATCCTGAAAGACAAAGCCGATGCGCCGCCGATGCGGCGGCAGCGGCCGGCCCTCCCCCTGCCAGGTCTCGGCCCCGAAGCTGACCCTGCCCGCGGCCGGCTCCAGCCCGGCGATGGCCCGCAGAAGCGTGCTCTTGCCGGCACCGCTGCGGCCGAAGATCGCCGTCAGCCCGTGGGCGGGAAAGTCGTGCCGCACCGCCAGCCCGAAACCCGGCCGCGCGACCCTGACATCCACCGACAGCCCGCTCACCGCCCGCCCCAAGGGTTCCAGCGGTTCAGCCCGTAGACCGCCACCAGCATGACAAAGGCCAGAACCAGCATCAGCAGCGACATGCGCTCGGCGGCGGCATAGTCGATGGTCTCCACCTTCTCGTAGATCGCCACCGAGATCACCTTGGTCCGCCCGGGGATGTTGCCGCCCACCATCAGCACCACGCCGAACTCGCCCAGCGTGTGGGCGAAGCTCAGCACCAGCGCGGTAACATAGCCGCGCAGGGCCAGCGGCGAGGCAACGGTGAGGAACGCATCCAGCCGCCCGGCGCCCAGCATCGCCGCGGCCTCCATCGGCGCCTCGCCCACCGCCTCGAAGGCGGCCTGCAGCGGCTGCACCGCGAACGGCAGCGAATAGATCACCGAGGCGATCACCAGCCCCGCGAACGAGAAGGTCAGCGTACCGCCGGTGACCTGCAGCCAGAGCCGCCCGACCGGCGCGGTCGGGCTGAACAGCAGCAGCAGGTAGAAACCCAGAACCGTCGGCGGCAACACCAGCGGCAGCGCGGTCACCGCCTCCACCAGCACCCGGGCCCGCGCCCGGGTCACCGACAGCCACCAGGCCAGCGGCGTCGCGATCAGGATCAGGATCAGTGCGGTCAGCCCGGCAAGCTTCAGCGTCAACCCAAGGGTCTGCACTTCATCGGGACTGAGTGGAATCACGGGGGTCAGTCGACCGGATATCCGAACCGGGCAACCACCGCCTGCGCATCGGGCCCGGCCAAATAGTCGAGCAGGGCCTTGGCCGCGGCACTGTCCGCACCGGGACCCAGCAGGACCGCATCCTGCCGGATCGGCTCATAGAGATACTCGGGCACGATCCAGTGGCTGCCGGCGTCCTCGCCCTCCAGCCCGATGACCCCGGACAAGGCGACAAAACCGATTTCGGCCGCGCCGGCCGCGACCAGAGCCTGGGTCTGCCCCACATTCTCGCCCATCACGACACGTCCCGCCAGATCATCCCACATGCCGAGGCTCTGCAGCGCCTCGCGCGCCGCCTCACCATAAGGTGCAAGCTCGGGATTGGCGATGGCAAGATGCCGCAGGCCCGGATCGGCGATGGCCGCCTCGGGGTCGGACCCGATGCGGCCGGCGTCGGCACTCCACAGCACCAGGCGTCCGAAGGCATAGGTGAACCGGGTATCCGGCACCGCCAGGCCCTCGGCCTCCAGACGTTCCGGCGTGGCGGCATCGGCCGACAGCAGCACCGCGAACGGCGCGCCGGCAGCGATCTGGGCATAGAGCTTGCCGGTCGAGCCTGTCGTCGCCCGGATGCGATCGCCGGTCGCCGCCTCGAACCCGGGCCTGACCGCCTCCAGCGCCGGCGCGAAATTGGCCGCGACCGCCACCAGCACATCCTCGGCCCGCACCGGCTGCGCGGTGATGGCAACAAGAGCGCTGAACAGGGTCAGAAGCCGACGCATGGCGGTACCGATATAGCCCACCATACATATCGCCAGACTCGGGCGAGTCCCGCAAGCGTTATTTTCGCTCGGCTATATCGCCCAGCATCGCGGCCAGTCCCGAGACCGCCTCGGCCGAGGCCTCGGTCGAGGCCGCCTCGGCGGCGCGATATAGCGCCAGCACCTTCTCGCCGTCACCGGTGAGGCTGGCGCCGCCGCGCCCGGCCCCGCCGCGGCAAGCAGTGACCAGCGGGTTGGCGAACATCGCGTTCAGTGTCTCGACCAGTTGCCAGGCGCGCTTGTAGCTCATCCCCATGCGCCGGCCGGCCGCGGCGATGGAGCCGGTCTCGGCGATGTTGTGCAACAGGTCGGCCTTGCCGGGCCCGATCATCGTCTTGGGCGCAAAGACGATCCTCAGCCGCAGCTTCGGTCCCCTGGCCGTCATCCTATCCGCCCTCCGCCGGCATGGCGGCCAGCCCAAGCCGCGCCGCAAGCGCCGTCCAGCCGGACGTACCCGACCAGTTCGCCGCCTCGCTCCGCCACAGGACTGCCTGGCTTTGCAGGATCAGCCCGTCCGACAGCACCTTGAGGTGATTGTCCCGCAGTGTCGCGCCCGAGGTGGTGATGTCGGCGATCGCCTCGGCGGTCTGGTTCTTCACCACCGCCTCGGTCGCGCCCTGGCTGTCCACAAGCTGATAGTCGGCGATCTCGTGGCGTTGAAAGAAGCGCCGGACCAGGCCGTGATACTTGGTCGCCACGCGCAGGCGGAAGCCGTGCTGCGCCCGGAACGCGGCCGCCGCGGCATCGAGATCGTCCATGGTGTCGACGTCGATCCAGAAGGCCGGCACCGCAACCACAAGGTCGGCGTGGCCAAAGCCGAGCCTTGCCAGCGCCGTCACCGGCGGCACCTCGCCAAGCTGCTCGGCCACCAGGTCCTGGCCGGTGACGCCGAGATGGATGCGCCCGGCCGCCAACTCGCGGGGGATCTCGCCCGCCGACAGCAGCACCAGTTCCACCCCGTCCACACCGTTGACCCGGCCGGCATATTCACGCCCCGCCCCGCTCAGCGCGATCTCGACCCCACGCGCCGCGAACCAGTCGAAGCAGGCGGCCTGCAGCCGGCCCTTGGAGGGAAGACCGAGCTTCATGACGCCAGCGCCAGCAGCGCCTCGGGCCGCACGATGCCGCCCACCGCCGGGATGGCGCGGCCCTGCCCCAGCGCCGCGGTCAGCGCGTCATAGCGGCCGCCCGAGGCGATCACCGGCAGGTCGGTCCGGCCGGGGGCGAAGAAGCCGAAGACGAAGCCGTCGTAGTACTCCAGCGCGGTGCGCCCGTATTCGCCCTCGAACGGCAGCGCCGCGGTGTCGATCCCCAGCGCCGCCAGCGCGTCCAGCCGCGCCGCGAAGCGGTCCACCGCCGAGGCCAGCGCCGGAGCGTCCGCCGCCATGTCCCGCAGCCTCGCCAGTGCCGTAACGCAGCTGCACTTCAGCCCCAGGATGCCCTCGATCAGCGCCACCTCGGCCGCCGCCAGCGGCGGCGTCGCCGCATCCTCGGCCAGCCGGGCAATGCGGGCGGCAACCTCCTCGCCGCTCCTCAGCCCGATCTCCGGACCCGCCGCCGCCATCGCCGCGGCCGCCTCGGCCGGCCCCGGCAGCGAGCGCGCCACAGCCGGGCCCGAGTACCGCGCCAGCAGGCGATGAAACCGCCCCGGCCGCCACAAATGCCGCCTGAGCGCCGCCTTGCGCGCCGGCGTGGTCTCAAGCGCATCGATCGCCGCCAGAAGCAGGCCCATGTCGCCCGTGGCCACCGTCAGCGGAGCACCCGCCAGCGCCTCGCGTACCGCCGCAAAGACACCGGCGTCGCAGGCCGCCGCGTCGCCGTCGCCGAACACCTCCAGCCCGCACTGCACGTATTCCCGCGCCCGCGCCTCGGCCGCCCGCCGGCGCCAGACCGGCCCGGCATAGCAATAGCGCGCCGGCTCGGCGCCCGTCGCCATGTGCCGCTCCACCACCGGCACCGTAAAGTCGGGCCGCAGCATCAGCTCGCCGCTGGTATCGTGGGTGACATAGGCCCGCGCCCGGATGTCCTCGCCATAAAGGTCGAGCATGACGCCCGCCGGCTGCAGCGCCGCCGGCTCTACCCGCTCGGCGCCGGTGGCGGCAAAGACGCCCATGATCCGCGCGATCTCGGCATTCAGCCGATCCAGCCCGGCCCCGCCGCGCGCCCCGTCGATATAGGCGCGCTCGATCATCGGCGCCGCGCGAGGATCTCGCGCACGCCGCCGGCCAGTCGCTCGCGCGGCACCTCGATCTGCGCCGGCTGGTCGGCCCATTCCTCGCGGCTGAGCTCGTCCGCCAGCCTCGCCCCGAGCACCAGGTCCTTCAGCGTCACCACGCCGCGCGCCTTCTCGTCCGAGCCCTCGATCACCGCCACCGGGCTCTGCCGGGCATCGGCATACTTGAGCTGCCGGCCGAAATCCTTGGGGTTGCCGAGGAAGACCTCGGACCGGATGCCGGCCGCGCGCAACTCGCCGGCCATGGCCTGATAGTCGGCCATCCGGTCGCGGTCCATCACCGTGACCACGACGGGACCTTGCGCATCTCCGCCGATCCGCCCCTTCTCGCGCAGGGCCGCCAGAAGCCGGTCGACGCCGATGGATATTCCGGTCGCCGGCACCGCCTCCCCGGTGAATCGCTTGACCAGATCGTCATAGCGCCCGCCGCCGGCGACCGAGCCGAACTGCCGCGGCCGGCCCTTGTCGTCCAGAACCTCGAAGGTCAGCTCGGCCTCAAAGACCGGACCGGTGTAATAGCCGAGGCCCCGGACGACCGAGGGGTCGATGATAACGCGGTCGGGGCCGTAACCCGCCGCAGCGAGCAGGCGCTCAATATCTTGGAGCTCATCGACCCCTTCACTTCCGATCTTCGAGCCAACGACCGCCTTGCGAAGGTTCGCCAGTGTATCCCTGCTACTGCTGCCCTTCGCGGTGAGAAAGTTGAGCACAAGTCGAGCATCATTTGGATCTAGACCGACTCCATCGATAAACGCGCCCGATTGATCCTTGCGACCGGTAGTCAGTAGCTCGAAGACGCCTTCAACGCCAACTTTGTCGAACTTGTCGATAGTTCGGAGAATGTCGTCAGAAGCAAATTTTACGACTTCCTTTCGCTTTACTTCCGCGAAGGCAGCTTCGACGGTTCCTCGCCGGTCATCACCTTCCGGGAACTGCCGGTCCAATCCAACGATCTCCATCACCCCGTTCAGTATCTTGCGGTTATTCACCCTGACCACATAGTCGCCGCGCGGGATGCCCGCCGCCTCCAGCGCATCGCAGAGCATCATGACGATCTCGGCATCCGCCGCCGGGCTGGCACTACCCACGGTATCGGCGTCGCATTGGGTGAACTGGCGGAACCGGCCCGGTCCCGGCTTCTCGTTACGCCAGACCGGCCCCACCGCATAGCGGCGATAGGGTGTCGGCAGCTCGCTCCGGTACTGGGCATAGACCCGCGCCAGGGGGGCCGTCAGGTCATAGCGCAGCGCCAGCCAGCCCTCATCCTCGTCCTCCCAGGCGAAGACGCCCTCGTTGGGGCGGTCCACATCCGGCAGGAACTTGCCCAGCGCCTCGACCGTCTCAACCGCGCTGGTCTCCAGCGGATCGAAGCCATAGCGGCGATAGACCTCGGTGATCGCGGCCAGCATGGCGTCGCGCTCGGCCACGTCCTGGCCGAACCAGTCGCGGAAGCCCTTTGGCTGCACCGCCCTCGGCCGCGTGACCTTCACCTTCTTCGCCTTCGCCATCGGCCCCGCCTTCTCCCCGCGACCCAAGCCCGCCGGCCGTCACGGCGCGTCTCCTACCCCGTCGGCGCCGGGCGGGCAAGGCAGGGACAAGGCTGGACCAAGGCTGGGGCAAGGGTGGCGCACGCCGCGAGCGGTTGGCAGGAACCTGCCGAAAACCCGCTGCCGCCGGGGCGGTGGGTTGCGAGAGCCGGCGGCCTTCGGCAATCAGCCGACGGGGCAGAAACAAGTGGTGGTGTCCAGTATGAAGTCAAGCGCAATTCGCAGCGGCGTTGCCGCCTTTTCCGTCCTCGCCATGTCGCTCGCCGGCGCCTGCACGCCGCCCGACGCCGAGGCCGCCAGCCGCGCCGACAGCAGTCCCATGATCGCGATGTCCGAACGCTCGCCGGAATTCTCGTGCCTGCGCGAGGCGATCTACTTCGAGGCCGGGATCAGCGAGCCGGGCCGCCTCGCGGTTGCCCATGTGGTCATGAACCGGGCCCAGGATCCGCGTTTCCCCGGGACCATCTGCGGCGTCATCGCCGACGGCCAGTCCCGCGGCGCCTGCCAGTTCTCCTACCGCTGCGACGGCACACCCGAGACCTTTCCCGACCGGGTGAAGTTCGCGCTGGCCGATGCCGCAGCCCGCAAGGCTGCCGTCGAGGGCGCCGAGGACCCCACCAAGGGCGCGCTCTTCTTCCACGCCGCCTCGATGCCGCCGGGCTGGTTCAAGACCCTGCACCGCACCGGCGAATTCGGCGGCAACATCTTCTATCGCCCGGGCGCCTGATCGCCGTCCAGATCGGTCGCCGGCACCGCCAGTTTGCGGCGCAGCCTGCCATGGGTGGCGGGATGCGCAACCAGGCGCGCCGTCAGGGCGGCGTCGCGAAAGCCGCGGACATAACCGTGCATGACCTCGACGATCCCCGGCGCCGGTCCCGCGGCACTCGGCGGCGCCGGCGTCAGCCCCACTTCGGTGCCGGCCTCCAGCGTGCCGCTGACGATCACCCGGGCATAGGCGCCGGGATGGTCGGCGGCCAGGAACCGCTTCGCAAAGGTCGGGTCGCCCATCCGCACCGCAAGCACCGCGCAGGGGATGCGCGGGCCGGTCAACTCCAGAACCACGCCGCCGATGGTCAGCCGGTCGCCGATCGACAGCCCGGCCGAATCCAGCCCCTCGACCAGCAGGTTCTCGCCGAACGTGCCGGGCTCAAGCGCCCGGCCCAGCGCAGCGCTCCAGAAGGCGTAGTCGGCATCGCCCATCAGATAGACCGCCTGGTCCGCGCCGCCATGATGGGCGGTGTCGATGATGACATCCGATGCAAGGCCCTCGACATCCACCGCGACCGGCCCGCTGACAGGGCGCTTGAAGATCCCGCTCTGCCCCGACTTGGCGGCAATCGGCCCGGCGGTGCCGGTCAGGACGGCGGCGAGCCTCATGACGGCAGCGTCTTGTAGCGGCCTTCGTGGAAGATCAGCGGCGGCACTGCGCGCATCGTGTGGGCAAGGATCTCGCCCACCACGATCAGGTGGTCGCCGCCATCGTAACCCGCCGCGTGGGCACACTCGAAACGCGCCGCGCAACCGGGCAGCAGCGGCGCGTCGCCGGCGCCAACCTCATAGCTGAGCCCCTCGAACGCGAAGCCCTCGCGGGCAAAGCGCTCGGCCAGGTCCTGCTGGTCGGCCGCCAGAACGTGGACCGCGAAATGCGACGCCGCCTCGAAGGCCGGAAACCGCGCCGAGCGCCGCGCCGGCGACCAGAGGACCAGCGGCGGGGTCAGCGAAACCGATGCAAAGCTGTTGGCGGTGATACCCAGGGGGCCCTGCGGCGCCATGGTGGTGACCACGGTCACACCGGTGGCGAATCGGCCGAGCGCGTTGCGCAAGGCGCGCGTATCCGGCGCTGTGGTCATGGTCCCGACCTCCATCAGCCTCCGGACTTAAAGCCACCGGCCGGCGCGGGCAAGGGCGAGAGGGCAACGGCAGGCCGCAAGGCCCGCCCGCATGTCAGGCGGCCGCCCGCGGCCGGTCATAGACCAGTGCCGGCATGCTGAACCCGAATCCATGGCGGGTCTCGATCAGGTCCCGACGCCCGGTGACCTGCGCCAGCTTGGCGCGCAGCTTGCACATGTAGACGTCGAGGATCTTCATGTCCGGCTCGTCCATGCCGGAATAGAGGTAGTCCATGATCGCGTCGCGGCTGACCGGCCGGCCACGCCGGGTGATCAGCACCTCGATCAACTGGTATTCCTTGCGCGACAGCTCCACCAGCTCGCCATTGGCACGCACCGTTCGCGCCTTCATGTCCAGTTCCAGCGGGCCGTTGCGGAACCGCGTCTGGCCCAGGTTCTGCGCCCGCCGCAGCATGGCATTGATCCGCGCCATCAGCTCCTGCCCGTCCACCGGCTGGAACACCAGGTGATCGGCGCCGGCGTTGAACAGCGCCACGCGCTGCTCGGCGCCGAAGGTCCGGGTGATGGTCAGGATCGGCGCATCGCAGCCATCATCGCGCAGGCGGCGCAGCTCGGCGACGATGTTTCCATGTGCCGATGAGGACAGGACTATCACCAGATGCGGGTCGGCCGACAGCACGCGGGCCGGCGGTGTTTCCGGGGTGACCAGGATCGGCGTATAGCCTCGACGCTCAAGCGCGGCCTCGAGCTTGGCAGACGCTGCGTCCTTGTCGGAGATGATGACGATTCGCATGGGGGCACCTAAAGTCTCCGGCAAGCACGCAGCTTCTTGCGGGCCTTGCCCTACGGATACAAACCGCGACTTCTGCCGGGAACTTGTCAACGGCTAAACTTTTAACAAAACCGTCCCTAACTGTCATGGCCGGCACGCGGTCGAGGTTAACGCTTGTGATAGACAGCGCAGCACCGGACCACGCCGCGATCGGATCGGTGCGGAACGGGACCGGCGCCGGGCTGGACATTGGGATCGACACGAGGATGAGTGCGGGGATGGGTACGGGATCGGCACGGTGAGCAACGCCCATACCACGACGCTGCTGCTGCACGGGCTGGCCCGGACAGCGGCTTCCATGGAGCCGATGGCCCGGGCCCTGCACGAGGCCGGGCTGCCGGCGGTGCGCATCAATTACCCCTCTCGGGCGGCTGGGATCGACGCGCTGGCAGCAGCCGTTGCCCTCCGGCTCCCGCGCGAGGGCCGGCTCAACATGGTCGGCCATTCGCTGGGCGGGATCCTTGCCAAGAAGCTGACCCTGACCCTTCCACCCGAACGCCGGGGCCGTATTGTGCAGATCGGCAGCCCCAATTTCGGCTCGGCGCTGGCCGAGCGGCTGGACTTCCTGCACCCGGTTCTGGGGCCGACCCTGAGCCAGCTGGGGCCCGATCACCCGGCAACCCGAGAGCCCGGCGAGGAGGCGCTCGAGATCGGCGCCATCGCCGGCACGGCGGCGATCCCGTCCTATGGCCTCTTGACCGGGATCGAGGGCGAAAACGACGGCAAGGTCTCGGTCGCCAGTGCCTGGGGCCACGTGCCCGAGGGCTGCCGAATCAAGCTGCCGGTGGCGCATTCGACGATGATGCGCAGCCCCGCGGTGATCGCGGCCGTGATCCGATTCCTTAAGACCGGCCATTTCTGAGCTGGCGGACGCGACGGCCCGATCGTTAAATTTTGGGGCTGCCGGGACTGTTGGCCAGCGACGGTGGCTTTTGGGCCCGCGAGGCAAGGCCACCGCCGGCTGATGGCATGCCGTGAGGCGACCAGGGCTTGCATGAACGGCTCAGGAATGAGAACATAAAGCGAACATTCCCGCTCGGACCATGCCCGTGCTGCTGCCCGCCTCCCGCCGAAAACCTGCCGAACCGGCTGCCGGCCTGCCGCTGGCGCCCGGCGTCACGCTGGCCAGCGGCCGCGTTCACGAGGCCTGCGGACAGTCGCGGCTGGTCTTCGCCCTCGCCGTTGCCGGGCTGACCGAGGGGCCGCTGCTCTGGCTCCGCCGCGGCGTGCCTGCCGGCTGTTACGGCGCCCGGGCGGGACCGATGCTGAACGCCTGCGGCCTGGCGCCCTGGTTCAACCCCGGTCGGCTGATCATCGCGGTGGCGCCGCATCCGGTCGACCTTCTGTGGTGCATGGAGGAGGCGCTGCGCTCGGGCGCGGTGCCGCTTGTGGTGGCCGAGTTCCCGGAGCCGCCAGCGCTGACCCCGGTGCGCCGGCTGCAGCTTGCGGCCGAGGCGGGCGCGGATGTCGCCGGATCCGGGGCGGCACCCACGGGGCTTCTGCTGACCCCGGGCGATGGCGGCGCAGCCGGCGTGGAGACGCGCTGGCACATGGCGCCCCTGCCCGGCTGGGCCACGCCTGCCGGCCATCCCGCCTGGGCGCTGACCCGGGCCCGCGCCCGGGCTGCGCCGCCGGCAAGCTGGCGGGCCGAACGAGGGGCGCGCGGTCTCGCCCTGGGCCCGCTCGATCAGCCGGCCGCCGCCAGCCGCAGTGTCGCCGCATCCGCCTCGCCGCCATAGAACCGCGCCAGCACCGCGGCGAAGACCTCGCCCGGCGCCACCAGATCGAACAGCGTCATCGACGAGCGCAGCTTCATTGCGTCGACGCCGCCCATGACCGCCACCGGATCGCTCAGGCCGGTCCCAAGCAGCAGGCCGCACAGCTCGCGCAGCCGCGGGCCCAGCACCGGATGGGCCAGATAGGCCCGCGCCTCGCCGACCCCCGACAGCGCATAGCGGACAGCCATGGGCGAGTGCCCCAGCCCGGCGATCTGCGGAAAGACATACCACATCCAGTGGCTGCGCTTGGCGCCCGCCGCCACCTCGGCCCGGATCGCCGGCCAGTGGGCGTCCTGAGCGGCAACGAAGCGCTGCAGATCGAAGGGATCGGCCATGTCGCAGCATCCCGCTGCAAGCCGGCGGCGGTCAAGAACCGCGGCCGCCCGAACCGGTCGGAGATCGACCCATCCCCACACGTCCCCACCGGCGTTAACACTTTTATCGTTATAAATCAAATGCTTGACTATGCGTCCCCAGGGGGACGCCGCTTTGGGTCCCGGATCGCCATTCGCGTCCCCAGAAACGTCCCCAAGGGAAAACGGCACGATTCCAGTCGTTTGACCCCCCGTCCCCATGGGGACGCTTCGGGCGGGGCACAACCCGAAATGGATCGCTCACCCATTCGGCGCCACCCAGCACACCCGTGCACGACCCTTTCGCCCTTGCCCAGCCTGATCGCATTGCCAGGACCCACCCGCGCAGATCAGCCCGCTCCGCTTTCGCGGCGCCAGGGCCGCACCGCACCAAGGAACGCACGCCGCCCGCGCGCGCCAGCGCGAGGCCCCGGCTCGGCGGCCGGGGCGGCGCCTCCAAAGGGCACATCCCGCGCCATTCCGGCACCGGATCGCGCGCCCCCCAGGCGCCGGCGGGCGCGGGGCGGGCGGGCGCGATCCTTTTGCGCGCGACCCGCGCAAGTCCCGCCCGGCCCCCGAAACCGCCCTCAGCCGGGCGTGAAGCCGCCGCCCGACGGCGTGTCGAGCCACCAGATATCGCCCGGCCCCATCTCGGTCCGGTCGGCCGAGCGCAAGTCCTCCACCCGGCCGTCCGCCCGCACCACGCGGTTGCGGCCGACCTCGCCCGGCCCTCCCCCCTCCAGCCCCGGCGGCGGCACCACCCGGTGCCCCGAGAGGATCGCCAGCGTCAGCGGCTCCAGAAAGCGGATGCGCCGGCGGGTGCCGTCGCCGCCGCGGAATTGCCCCTGCCCGCCCGAGCCGGCGCGGATCGAGAACTCGTCCAGCACCACCGGGAAGCGCCATTCCAGCACTTCCGGGTCGGTTAGCCGCGAGTTGGTCATGTGGGTATGCACGCCCCCCGTCCCCGGATGCCCGGAACCGTCCGCCAGCCGCCCGGCGCCCGAACCGCCGCAGACGGTCTCGTAATACTGGTAGCGGTCGCTGCCCCAGGTGGTGTTGTTCATCGTCGATTGCGCCGCCGCCTGCACCCTGAGCGCCAGCAGCAGCGCCGAGGTCACCGCCTGGCTGGTCTCGACATTGCCGGCGATCACCGCGGCGGGGTATTCCGGGCTGACCATGGTGCCTTTCGGCAGGACCACCTCCAGCGGCTTCATCACCCCTTCGTTCATCGGGATATTGTCGGCCACCAGCAGCCTGAAGACGTACAGCACCGCCGCCCGGGTCACCGGCTCGGGCGCGTTGTAGTTGGTGGCCAGCTGCCCGGTGGTGCCGGTAAAGTCGATCCGCGCCGCACGGGCCTTGCGGTCCACCGTAACCCTGACCCGTATCTCTCTGGGATTGCCGTCGAAATCGGGATCCATCGGATAGATGATCTCGGCGTCGCTCAGGGTCTCGATGGCGCGGCGCACGCATTCCTCGGCATTGTCCTGCACATGGTCCATGTAGGCGGTGACCACATCGAGGCCGAACTGCGCCACCATCCGCCTCAGCTCCTGCGCTCCCTTCTCGCAGGCGGCGACCTGGGCCTTCAGGTCGGCGATGTTGATCTCTGGCGAGCGCACCGGCCACGGCCCCGACAGCAGCAGCTCGCGGGTCTCGGCCTCGCGGAACCGGCCCCGCTCCACCAGCTTGAAATTGTCGATATAGGCGCCCTCGTCATGGATGGTGCGCGAATCGGGCGGCATCGAGCCTGGGGTCAGGCCGCCCACATCGGTATGGTGGCCGCGCGCCGAGGTGTAGAACAGCACCCGCTTCCCGCCCTCGTCCCAGACCGGCGTCACCACGGTGATGTCCGGCAGATGCGTGCCGCCGTTGTAGGGTGCGTTCAGCACGAAGACATCGCCCACACCCATGTCGGGGTTCTGCGCGATCACCGTCTTCACGCTGGCACCCATGGAGCCCAGATGCACCGGCATGTGCGGCGCGTTGGCGATCAGGTCGCCGGCGGCATCGAAGACCGCGCAGGAGAAGTCCAGCCGCTCCTTGATGGTGACGCTGGCGGCGGTGTTCTCCAGCACCGCGCCCATCTGCTCGGCAATCGACATGTAGAGGTTGTTGAAGACCTCCAGCATCACCGGATCCGCCTCCGTCCCCACCGCCAGCAGGCGCGGCCGCGCCTCGATGCGCTTCAGCAGCACGTGGTCATGGCCGGTGATCGCCGCCTGCCAGCCCGGCTCGATCAGGATCGAGGTGTGGTCCTCAACCAGCACCGCCGGCCCGGTCAGCACATCGCCCGGGCGCATGGCGGCGCGGCGGACGAAACGGGCATCGTGCCAGGCCCCGTGCAGGAAGACCGGCTTCACCGCGGCGGTCTCGATCGCCGCCTCGGGCCGGGTCGCGGTTGCCACCGCCGCTTCGGAAAGGTCGGCCGCCTTGCCCACCGCCTCGGCGCTGACCGCCTCGATCACCAGCGGCTTGTCGCCGGGGTCAAAGCCGAACCGCGCCCGGTGGGCGGCGGCAAAGGCGGCGGTCATCGCTGCCACGGTATCGAAGGCGACCGGCAGCGCCGTATCGGTCCCCTGCACCTTCAGATGCGCTGTCGCATGAACACCGATGGCACCGGCCGCCACCCCCTGGCGTTCGACTTCGGACAGCGCGTCGCTGCCCAACCGGTCCAGCGTCGCCGCCGCCTCAAGCCGCGTCTCGTCGGCCAGCACCGCCTCCACCGCCTCGGCCCGCGCGGCGCGGATGTCGGCCAGCCCCATGCCATAGGCCGATAGCAGCGAGGCCATGGGGTGGATCAGGCAGCGGGTCATCCCCAACCGGTCGGCAATGGCGCAGGCGAACTGCGCCCCGGCGCCGCCGAACACGGTCAGGCAATAGCCGGTCACGTCATGGCCGCGCTCGACCGAGATCTTCTTGATCGCGTTGGCCATGTTCTCGGTGGCGATGGTCAGGAACCCCTCGGCGACCTCTTCGGCCGGCTTGCCGATCTCGCCTGCCAGCGCGTCGAAAGCCGCCCTGACCGCGGCCACATCCAGCGGCCGGTCCGCCTCGGGCCCGAAGATCGCCGGGAAGAATGCCGGGTCCAGCCGCCCGGTCAGCACGTTGGCGTCGGTCACCGCCAGCGACCCACCGCGGCCATAGGCGACCGGCCCGGGATTGGCGCCGGCGCTTTCGGGGCCCACCCGCATCCGGGTGCCGTCGAAGCCGAGCAGCGACCCGCCACCCGCCGCCACGGTGTGAATCAGCATCATCGGCGCGGTGATCCGCACGCCGGCCACCTCGGCATTCAGCACCCGCTCGAACTCGCCGTCGAAATGGCAGACATCGGTCGAGGTGCCACCCATGTCGAAGCCGATCATCCTCTGCTCGCCGGCGATCTGGCTGACCCGCACCGCGCCGACCACGCCGCCCGCAGGCCCAGACAGGATGGCGTCCTTGCCCTGGAACAGCCGCGCGTCGGTCAGCCCCCCCGAGGACTGCATGAACATCAACCTGCCGCTCATGTCGCCGTCAAAGGCGGCCGCCACACGATCGACGTAACGGCGCAGGATCGGCGTCAGGTAGGCATCCACCACGGTGGTGTCGCCGCGCCGGACCATCTTCATCAGCGGGCTGACCTCGTGGCTGACGCTGACCTGGGCGAAGCCGAGGGCCCGGGCGATCCGCGCCGCCTCCGCCTCGTGCTCCTGGTGGCGATAGCCGTGGATGAAGACGATGGCGCAGGCGGTGATGCCCTCGGCCAGCGCCGCCTTCAGCGCGTCTTGAAGCGCCGGCGCATCCAGCGGCCGCTCCACCGTGCCGTCGGCGCGCACCCGCTCGTCGGCCTCGATGACCTTCGCGTACAGCATCTCGGGCAGCACGATGTGGCGGTCGAACAGCCGCGGCCGGTTCTGGTAGGCAAGGCGAAGCTGGTCGCGCAATCCGTGCGTGGTCACCAGCACGACCGGCTCGCCCTTGCGCTCCAGCAGCGCGTTGGTCGCCACCGTGGTGCCCATCTTGACGCTGGCCACCCGCGCCGCCGGGATCGGCTCGGCCGCTCCGAGGCCAAGAAACCGGCGGATCGCATGCAGCGCGGCGTCCTCGTACTGCTCGGGGTTCTCGGACAGGTACTTTGCCCGGTGCAGGGTGCCCTCGGGATCGCGGGCCACCACATCGGTGAAGGTCCCGCCACGGTCGATCCAGAAATCCCAGGTGCTCATGGCCTACCCCCCTTGCAGCGTCCCCACGCTTATGCGCTCCTGCCCGGGTAGACAATGCGCCGGGGGGCGGGGCAAATGAGCGATATCCGCAAGGCGGTGCCGGCCGACGCGGCGGCGATCGCGGCAATCTGGAACGCCATGATCCAGGGCAGCACCGCCACCTTCACCACCGAGCCGAAGACCGAGCGGGGCATCGCCGCCCTGATCGCCGAGCGGCCGTTTCTGGTGCTCAACCGCAAGGGCGTTCTGGGCTTCGCCAGCTTCGGGCCGTTCCGCGCCGGCCCGGGCTATGCCCGCAGCGCCGAGCACACCGTCATCCTCGCCCCCGCTGCCTGCGGCCACGGCCATGGCGCGCGGCTCTTGACGGCGCTCGAGGCGCTGGCACGCGAGGCCGGCAAGCACATTCTGGTGGCCGGCATCTCGGGCGAGAACGACGGCGCCATCCGGTTTCACACCCGCATGGGCTATGCCCATGCCGGAACCGTGCGCGAAGCCGGACGCAAGTTCGACCGCTGGCTGGATCTGGTGCTGATGCAGAAGATCCTCTGACCCCGCTGCGTCGCCGCGCCACCGGCCCGACAGGCTGGTCCTGCCGCATTTCCAGGCGCCTGCCCGTGCCGTTACCCGCGCCAATGCCCGCCAGATTGCCACCATCGGCACTTGTGGCCGTGCGCCGCACCATGGTGACTGGCCGGCAACCGGTCATCTGCTATGCTGCCCGCCGATGTCGATCTGGACCCGCATTACCGAAGTGATCAAGGCGCTGGCCGCCGGCGAAAGCCTGGCCAGCGTGTTCGAGCGGCTGCGCACCCCGCCCGAGCGCACCGTGGCCTTCACCATCGCGGTGATCTCGCTTGGCGCCAAGATGGCCAAGGCGGACGGAACCGTGACCCGGGACGAGGTCCGCGCCTTCCGCGAGATCTTCTATATCGCGCCCGAGGACGAGGCCGCGGCGGCCCGGGTCTTCAACCTTGCCCGGCAGGACGTGGCCGGGTTCGAGCACTACGCCCGCCGGATCGGCCGCATGTTCCGCGACGATCCGGAGATGCTGGAAAGCCTGCTCGAAGGGCTGTTCTTCATCGCCGTGGCCGATGGCGGCTATGAAGAGGCGGAAAACGCCTTTCTCTCGGTGGTGGCACGGGAATTCGGCATCGGCGAGCGCTGCTTCCGGGCGCTCCGGGCGCGCTACGCCCCCGACCACACGCCCGACCCCTACGACGTGCTGGGCGTAGAGCCCGATATGCCGCTCGACGTCATTCGCGCCCGCTGGCGGGCACTGGTGCACGAGACCCATCCCGACCGCCTTGCCGCCCACGGCGTCCCCGAAGAGGCGGTGAAGCTCGCCACCCGCCGGCTGATCGCCATCAACGATGCCTGGGAGGCGATCCAGGATCGCGACCGGGCGGCCTGAGACGGCGGCGAGGCGAAGGGGGGCCGAGGATGCGCATCGCCACCTATAACGTGGAATGGTTCTCGGCGCTCTTCGACCGGCAGAACCGGCTCATGCTCGATGACGGCTGGTCGCGGCGGCACAACGTCACCCGCGCCGCCCAGGCCGAGGCGATCGCCAGGGTGATCCGCAGCGTCGACGCGGACCTGATGCTGATCGTCGAGGCCCCCAATACCGGCCACGGGCAGGACACGGTCAGGGCGCTCGAGGCCTTTGCGGCGCATTTCGGATTGCGCCAGTCGAGCGCAGTCATGGGATTTGCCAACACCACCGAGCAGGAACTGGCGGCGATCTATGATCCTGACCGGGTTGCCGCCCGCCACGACCCCCAGGACGGCGGCGAAAGGGCACCGCGCTTCGACGGCGCGTTCCGCCTCGACACCGACGTCGATGGCCGGCCCGAGCTGCATGACTTCAACAAGCCGCCGCTGGAGCTGCTGGTTGAAAGCGGCACCCGGCAGTTCCGCCTGATCGGCGCCCATACCAAGTCCAAGGCGCCGCATGGCGCCCACAGCCCGGCCGAAGAGGTGCAGATCGCCATCGCCAACCGCCGCAAGCAGATGACCGAATGCCTGTGGCTGCGCGGGCGCATCGACCAGCATCTCGACCTGGGCGATCCGCTGGTGGTGCTGGGCGATCTCAATGACGGCCCCGGGCTCGACGCCTACGAGGCGCTGTTCGGCCGCTCCGGGGTCGAGGTGGTGCTGGGCCATGGCGGCCCGTCGGAACGGCTCCTGGTAGAGCCCCACGCCCGGGTCCGGCTTGACCCGCGCCAGGGCTGGACGCTGTCGACGGCCCGCTTCTACAACCGCCCCTATCAGACCTTCGTGAACGCGCTCCTCGACTATGTGATGCTCAGCCCAGGCCTCGCTGCCGAGGCCCGCGCCCGCTGGCGCATCTGGCATCCGTTCGACAATCCCAAGTGCTTTCGCGACCGCCGCCTGCAAGAGGCGCTGCTGACCGCCTCGGACCACTTCCCGGTCAGCGTCGATCTGAAGGCATGATCCCGCCGGCGTGACCTCGGGGTGACCCCTCGGCGCTGGCAATGGCCCCGCCGAAGCGCCATATAACCCCGCATGCGCATGCTCGTGGTGACCCTTGCCCTGATCCTGCCCGTCGCCGCCTCGGCGCAGGGGACCGAACCGCTGCCGCCCCCCGAAGCGGCCGAACGCGACGCCCCGGCCATGCCCGATGGCGTCCTGCCCGAGGACTGGGACGACCTCTTCCCCGACAGCGCCCGGCGCGAACTGGACGACTTCTTCGGCGCCCTGCGCGACGGCCTCGGCGCCCTCGCCGGCGAGATCGGCGATCTTTCCGACTACGAGGTGCCCGAGATCCTGCCCAACGGCGACATCCTTATCCGCCGCAAGACGCCGCTGCCACCGGCGCCCATCGAGCCCGAGATCGTCGGCCCCCAGGACCCGGTGGACATCTAGCCCGGCCGCCCCCGCCCCGCCCCTCCCGCGACCCGTGCACCCAGGCCTCGTGCGCTCAGGCCCCGGCAATCGTTCGCGGCCTGGCCTTCGGCCAGCCACGCTCCGACGGCCGGTCCCGGCCCGCGCGCGGGTCCGGCCAGCGGCACCGTCCGGCGCCGGCCGGGAAAGGCTCCGCCCGTTGCGGGTGCCCGATGCGGTACCCTGGCGCGCCCCGATCGCTCCCCGGGCGCGCCAGGGCGGGCGGGTGGGGGCGCGGCCCCGGCAAGCGATCGGGGCGCAATCCCCACGTGCTGGCTACGAAGGTTGACCCCGGGCCCGGCGATGGCCAATTAGACGGCGCAGCCCCCGATCACGCCCACCGACAGGACCTCCCCATGCACCTCCCGACCCGGCCGTTCACCGCCCCCGCCCAGCCGCGCCCCGCCCGCGACGCCCGCGATGCAGCCGGTAGCGGCTCGGGAGGCGATTTCGGCACCCTGCCGGAATGGAACCTCGACGACCTCTACCCGGGTGAGGACGCGCCGGCGCTGAAGCGCGACATCGACTGGCTGAAAACCGAATGCGCCGCCTTCGCCGCCGACTACGAGGGCAAGCTGGCCAGCCTCGACGCCGCCGGCCTGCTGGCCGCCCTCCACCGCTACGAGCGGATCGAGCAGGTGGGCGGCAGGCTCGGCTCCTATTCCGGGCTGCGCTACTACCAGAACACCACCGATGCCGGCCGGGCCAAGTTCTTCTCAGACATCCGCACGGTCCTGACCGACGCCACCGCGCCCTTGGTGTTCTTCACGCTGGAGCTGAACCGCATCGACGATGCCGCCCTCGACGCCACCCTGGCCGCCGACCCGGCGCTGGCCCGCTACAAGCCCTGGTTCGACCGGGTGCGCGCCATGAAGCCCTACCAGCTCTCGGACGAGCTGGAAAAGTTCCTGCACGACAAGTCGGTGGTCGGCACCGCCGCCTGGAACCAGCTCTTCGACGAGACCATGGCGGGGCTGAGCTTCGATGTCGCCGGCGAGACCCTGGGGCTGGAGCCGACGCTGACACTCCTGACCGACACCGACCGCACCCGGCGCGAGGCCGCGGCCCGGGCGCTCGCCGTGGTCTTCAAGGCCCGGCAGCCGCTTTTCGCCCGGATCACCAACACGCTGGCCAAGGAAAAGGAGATCTCCGACCGCTGGCGCAAGCTGCCCACCCCTCAGATGGCGCGGCACCTCTCCAACGACGTGGAACCCGAGGTGGTCCAGGCCCTCCGCGACGCAGTGGTCGCCGCCTATCCGCGCCTGTCGCACCGCTACTACGCGCTGAAGGCTAAGTGGCTCGGCCTCGACAAGCTTCAGGTCTGGGACCGCAACGCGCCGCTGCCGGAATCCGACGAGACCAAGGTCAGCTGGGACGAGGCCCGCGAGACGGTGCTTTCCGCCTATGCCGGGTTCGACCCGCGCATGGCCGAGATCGCCGCACCCTTCTTCGACAAGGGCTGGATCGACGCCCCCGCCAAGCCCGGCAAGGCGCCGGGCGCCTTCGCCCATCCCACGGTGACCGACGCGCACCCCTACGTGCTGCTCAACTACCTCGGCAAGAAGCGCGACGTGATGACGCTGGCGCACGAGCTTGGCCACGGTGTCCACCAGGTGCTGGCCGCCGGCCAGGGCGAGCTTCTCGCCTCCACCCCCCTGACCCTGGCCGAGACCGCCAGCGTCTTCGGCGAGATGCTGACCTTCCGCAAGCTCTTGGCCGAGACCACCGATCCGAAGCTGAAGAAGGCGCTTCTGGCCTCCAAGGTCGAGGACATGATCAACACCGTGGTGCGCCAGATCGCGTTCTACGACTTCGAATGCCGGCTGCACGCGGCCCGCGCCGGGGGCGAGCTGACGCCGGACCAGATCAACGCCATCTGGATGGAGGTGACCCACGAAAGCCTCGGCCCCGCCTTCGAGTTCATGGACGGCTACGAGACCTTCTGGTCCTACATCCCGCATTTCATCCACTCGCCCTTCTACGTCTACGCCTACGCCTTCGGCGACGGGCTGGTGAACGCGCTTTACGCCGTCTACGAGGAGAGCGGCCCGGGCTTTCAGGACAAGTACTTCGCCATGCTCAGGGCCGGCGGCTCCCAGCACCACAAGGCGCTGCTGGCGCCCTTCGGCCTCGACGCCTCGGACCCGAAATTCTGGGACAAGGGCATCGGGCTGATCGACGGCATGATCGGCGAGCTCGAAGCGATGGAGGGCTGAGGCCTGCCGCTCGAGTTCTCGATCCTCCCCAAGACCAACCGCTCGTACGGAGGCTCCCCGTCCGCCGCGATCGGAACTCTGCTGTCGGGCGCGCGGATGGACTTCGGACCCGCGCTCGGCCGCATCGAGGTGACCATGTTTCACAACGGATCGGTCACTTGGAAGGATGCCGCGTACGAATTTCCGCCCCTGCAGGAAAGCCGCTCGCTGCGTTTCGAGCGATCCCGCAAGCGCCTCGTGATCGGCTATGTCGCCAAGCGCGTCACCCCTGACGAGGTCTTCGGTTGCTTCATCCCCGACGTCACGCGCGACCTCTACGACCGCGCATTCGACGACGCCATCGATGCCATCGCATGGGGGTTGCGGGAAAGACTTCGGCCCGGTGATGCATTCGACGTCGAAGCCTGCCTCGCCTGGCTGAGCGAGGTGCGAAACGTGCGGTTTCCATCGGACGCGGCCCTGCAGAGCCAATCTTTCCGAGGGGGCCGAAAAGGTCCGCGCCCAGCGCGACGCCATGGACCCCTGGGACCGCCTCGACCTCGACGGGCACGGGTTCCACGCAAAGGCCCGGCACATCCTCGACGACCCGGCGGACTGGTCCGGTGACGACGAGTTTGCGCCGCATGGCAACGATATCGGCGCGGACATCGTCAACGACTGGTCGACGTACCGGAGACTTGGCGCAACCGAGGCCGGCAACTACCTGGAACTGCCGCCCCTCGCCAACGACACCGACGATTACTACTGGACGCGATGGGTCCAGCTCCACGCCCTGGCCTTCGGCCACATCAAGAAGCACGGCCGTTGCCCGGACCGGATCGCCGCCGGCGCCCGCGACCTCATGGCCCGCGAATTCGCCCGCAACAAGGCGCGCGACGACTGGCCGCATCGCGAGCACTGGCAGGCCAGGCTCATCCGCTACGACCGCATTCTCTACGATTTCGACACCCGCAGCGACTAGGCCGGAAACGTTTCGGCCTGACCTGTTCGCCCGGCGGCAAACACGTCTGTTGACCGAATCGCACCAATTGGGGCACTTTTGCGGCGGCCCTGTCGTGGGGCGGGCTGGCGTGTGTGTTGCGCCTTCGTGTATGTGGAGTAACGAATATGCCGTTGCGTCGTCTTTCCGCCTGCGGGCGGTTCGGGCTGGCCATTGCCGCCCTCTTCCTGACCTCCGTGACCGTCGATGCCAAAGCCCGTGAGGGTGAGCCCGTCATTCTGCGTTCGCCCGACGGCAGCGTGGTGATCGCGGGCGAGCTGGTGCGGATCGAGGATGCCCGCTACGTGGTCCAGACCAGGAACCTCGGCGAGATGAAGGTCGACGCGGCACGGGTCTTCTGCTTCGGCCAGCCCTGCCCGGTGACCTCGATGCGTCCGCGGCCGCGGCCCTGACACCCACCCCGCGGCCATGAAGGCAACCTAACCGAACGGCCTGCCCTGAAGGCCCGGCCCCGGCGGGGAGGCGCGCGTGAGCCGTCGCGTCAGCCTCGCCGGGGCGTCCGCCTCACGACATCGTAGGTATTGCGGCGGCGGCGCCATGGGCTAGGTTGTCGATCGAATGGGGGAGGCCCGGCGGCCCAGGCGCCGGCGGGCGACATGAAGATGGCATTGGCGATGATCAGAGATTTCAGGGCGCGGGTCCGCGCCGCCTTGCATTATGCCTGTGCGGTTGCGGCGCTGACCGCCGGCGCCGCGCACGCGCAGGACGCAGCCCAGGCTGTCGCCGATGGCCAGGTGAACCTTCGCTCACGCGACGGCACGGTCGAGGTCAGCGGCCGCCTGCTGCGGTTCGAGGACGGCATCTACTATGTCGAGACGCCGACCCTCGGGGTGATCGAGGTGTCCTCGGACGTGGCCGCATGCACCGGCGCCGCCTGCCCGCGCGTCTGGACGCCGCAACTGGACATTGCCACCGGGGGCGACGCGGCGCTGGTCGCGGGCCTGCTCTCCGCCTATGCCCGGTCGGTCGGATCGGCCGCGGCCGTGGCCGGCGACACCGTCACCCTGAACGATCCCGACGGCACGCTGCGGGCCGAGATCACGCTGCGGCCGAACGGCCTCGCGGCGCTGGCCGACCAGACCGCCGCCTTCGCCCTGTCCGACCGCCGCCTGACCGACGATGACCTTCCGGCGCTGGCGGCCGGCGGTATCGGCGACCTGCGCGGCACGCCGGGCGAGATCGTGCTGGCCGAGGACGCGGTGGCCGTCATCGTCAATCCCGACAACCCGGTGCGCAGCCTCTCGCCCGGTGAATTCTCCGACCTCTGGACGGGCGCGGTCGCCAACTGGCAGGCGCTCGGCGGCGACGATGTGCCGGTCACCGTCCACACGCTCGGCCTCGCCGCCGAGGACCGCCGCATCCTTTTGGACATTGCCGGCGGCGAGAGCGAGGCCGCCGAGGTCCATCCCGGCGGGGCGGCGCTGGTCGAGGCGGTGCTGTCCGACCCGGGCGGCATCGGCTTTGCCGACCTGTCCGCGATCGGCGACGCAAGGCCGCTGGCATTGCGGGAATCCTGCGGCCTTGCCGCGGCGCCCAGCGCCTTCGCCGTCAAGGCCGGGATCTATCCCCTGGTACGGCCGGTCTATCTCTACCGTCCGCCCGGCGCGATCCACCCCGAGGCGAGGGCGATCCTCGACTGGCTGGCCAGCGACGCCGCCCAGCCGGCGATCGCCGCGGCCGGCCTGATCGACCACACGCCTGCGCGGATGCGGCTCGAGGACATGGGCATGGCGCTGATCCATACCGCTGCGGTGGAACCGGATTTCGACCCCGCACAATACACCGCGATGATGCGCGAGCTGCGTTTTGCCGAACGGCTGTCCACCGTCTTCCGCTTCGAATTCGCCTCCAGCACCCTCGACGTGAAGTCGGTGCGGGTGCTGGAGGATTTCGCCCGGCAGCTCGAGGCCGGCGACTTCGACGGCTACGAGGTGCTGCTGGTCGGCTTCACCGACGCCATCGGCACGGTAGAGCGCAACACCAGGCTGGCCCAGGCCCGGGCCGAGGAGGTGCGCGACATCGTCGCCGCATCGCTGGCGCCACGGACGCTGACGGCGCTGAAGCTGACGCCGCTCAGCTTCGGCGAGCTGCTGCCGCTCTCCTGCAACACCACCGATGCCGGGCGCGAGCGCAACCGCCGGGTCGAGGTCTGGCTGCGCCGGCCGGGCGCCGCCGACAACACCGAGCGCTAGGCGCGTCCCGTCCCGGGCGCCGAACCCGGGTTAGGGCCCAGCCGCCCCCGGCGTGCACCACAACCACACGCACCACGGCCGCGCGAGCAAGGGCCAGTCGTGCAACGGCCTGTCGCGCCCGGGGCGCG
>JBNKWA010000073.1:0-20231 GCA_050299555.1 Paracoccaceae bacterium
CGGGAAATGCCATGAAATCAGCGTCTTGACCCCCCGTCCCCATGGGGACGCCTTTTCCGGCGCCTGCGACCGTCCCCACGCGACCCCAGGACCGTCCCCACATGAAATGACGTGAAATCAGCGTCTTGACCCCCCGTCCCCATGGGGACGCCTTTTCCGGCGCCTGCGACCGTCCCCATGCGTCCCCAGAACCGTCCCCACGGGAAATGACGCGAAATCAGCGCCTTGCCCCCCGTCCCCATGGGGACACTGCTTTCGCACCGGATTTCGCTTCGGCTGCTGGCGGGCCTGTTCTTCCCGCCCGATCCGGCCTATCTGGTGCCGTCATGAAGAACCCGCCCGACCTCAGGCCCGACCTTGCCCGCGCCGTGATTCCGGAGACCCGCCGCGAGGGGCAGCCGCAGATCGGCATGGTCTCGCTTGGCTGCCCCAAGGCGCTGGTCGACAGCGAGCGGATCCTGACCCGGCTGCGGGCCGAGGGCTACGCGATCAGCCCCGACTACCAGGGCGCCGGGGCGGTGATCGTGAATACCTGCGGCTTTCTCGACAGCGCCAAGGCCGAGAGCCTGGCCGCCATCGGCGAGGCCCTGTCCGAGAACGGCAAGGTCATCGTCACCGGCTGCCTCGGTGCCGAGCCGGAATACATCACCGGGGCCCACCCTTCGGTCCTCGCGGTGACCGGCCCCGAGCAGTACGAGGCGGTGCTCGACGCGGTCCATGCCGCGGTGCCGCCGGCCCCGGATCCATTCATCGACCTCATGCCGCCGCAGGGGGTCAAGCTGACCCCGCGCCACTACAGCTATCTCAAGATCTCCGAGGGCTGCAATCACGCCTGCCGGTTCTGCATCATCCCCGACATGCGCGGGCGGCTGGTCTCGCGCCCGGCGCGGGCGGTGCTGCGAGAGGCCGAGAAGCTGGTCGCCGCCGGGGTGAAGGAGCTGCTGGTCATCAGCCAGGATACGTCGGCCTATGGCACCGACTGGAAAGGCCGCGAGGCGAAGGCGCCGATCCTGGACCTCGCCCGCGACCTCGGCTCGCTCGGCGCCTGGGTCCGGCTCCACTACGTCTACCCCTACCCGCACGTGCGCGAGCTGATCCCGCTCATGGCCGAGGGGCTGGTCCTGCCCTATCTGGACGTCCCCTTCCAGCACGCCCATCCGGAGGTTCTGAAGCGGATGGCCCGTCCGGCCGCCTCGGCCCGGACGCTCGACGAGATCGCCCGCTGGCGCGAGGCATGCCCGGAGATCACCATCCGCTCCACCTTCATCGTCGGGTTC
Organism: Paracoccaceae bacterium; assembly: GCA_050299555.1. GTDB lineage: Bacteria > Pseudomonadota > Alphaproteobacteria > Rhodobacterales > Rhodobacteraceae > JBNKWA01. The sequence continues at coordinate 1,278 of JBNKWA010000073.1, forward strand.
CCCGGCGAGACCGAGGCCGAGTTCGACTACCTGCTCGACTGGCTGGACGAGGCGCAGCTCGACCGGGTGGGCTGCTTCCGCTACGAGAACGTGGCCGGGGCCCGGGCCAACGCGCTGCCCGACCACGTGCCCGAGCCGGTCAAAGAGGAGCGCTTCCACCGCTTCATGGAGCGGGCGCAGGCGATCTCGGAAAAACGCCTGGCGTCCAGACTCGGACAGCGGCTGGAGGTGATCGTCGACGAGGTCGACGGCGAGGCCGCGACCTGCCGGACCAAGGCCGACGCGCCGGAAATCGACGGCAACCTGTTCATCGACGAGGGCTTCGAGGGGCTGAAGCCCGGCGATATCGTGACCGTGACCGTGGACGAGGCCGGGGAATACGACCTCTGGGGACGGCTCGACTCCGCACCCTGATGGGGCCCGGAACAGGCGTCCCCATGGGGACGGGGGGTCAAGGTGCTGATTTCGCGCCATTTCCCGTGGGGACGGTCCTGGGGACGCATGGGGACGGCCGCCAGGCGCCGGAAAAGGCGTCCCCATGGGGACGGGGGATCAAAGCACTGATTTCGCGCCATTTCCCGTGGGGACGGTCCTGGGGACGCATGGGGACGTCCGCCAGGCGCCGGAAAAGGCGTCCCCATGGGGACGGGGGGTCAAGCCTCTGATTTCATGGCATTTCCCGTGGGGACGGTCCCGGGGACACGTGGGGACGCCCGCAGGCGCCGGAAAAGCGTCCCCACGGGGACGCTTCTTAAGGAACTGATTTAAAAAGGAAAAAGTGTTAACGCCGGTGGGGACACGGTGGGGACGCCGGTTTGCGGCCTATATCAGGCCGCCGAACCCTCATCCGGCCGGATCCACGGCCGATTTGAGCCCAATCTGCCATGTTCGATCCAGCGCACCGTCTCCGGCCCACAGCCCAAACAACACGATGACGCTTGATGGCCCGAAAACGATTTGGCACCGAGAAATTCAGCGTGTCAGGTTGTTGTCCCGAGCCGATCATCCACAGGCTCGAATGGAGGTTGAACAAAGTTGCTGACCATCTGGGGTGGATTGAAGTCCAACAATGTTCAGAAGGTTGTCTGGACAGCCGACGAACTTGGGCTGGAATATTCCCTTGTCCCGGCCGGTATGGAACACGGCCTGACCGGTACTGCCGAATACAGAGCGCTCAATCCCAATGGCCTGGTGCCGGCAATCGACGATGACGGCTTCAGATTGTGGGAGTCGAATGCAATCGTTCGCTATCTCGGCGCCAAGTACGGCGATGCCCACTTCTATCCGATCGACCTGCAGGAGCGTGCCTGCGCCGACCGCTGGATGGATTGGGCAAACCTGCAATTCTACTCGGCGATGGGCCCCGCATTCCGCCAGTTGGTCCGCACCGAAGTGGACAAGCGCAATCCTCGCGCAATCGAGGAGTCGTTGGCGAAGACCGAGACCTATGTCGCCATTCTTGACCAACATCTTGCCGACAAGGAATTTGCCAATGGCGCGCATTTTTCGATGGCCGACATCTGCCTCGGTGTAATCGCCCACCGTTGGATGGGATTGCCGGCAAACAAGGTATCGCGGCCGCATCTCGAGCGATGGTTTCGGGCGGTTCGCGATCGAAAGGCGGCCAAGAAGGTCCTGGTCCTGCCGCTGAGGTGAAAGCGCGGTTCACCTCCGCCCGGCGGGCCTTCGCGTGTCGGTTCTCCGTGCCAGAGCGCCGGCCGCCGTTCCAGGCGGGGTGGGGCGCCGGTGCGGCGCGGGTGCCGATCCACCTGTTGCCCTACCTGGCCGGGCATGAAGGTGACGCCGCCCTCCCGCGCCGAGCCGTGGCCGCGCCGAGCCGTGGCCGCGCCGGGCCGGGGGACGGCGCCGCGGGCGGTCGGGCTGCGGCGGTTTATTCAGGCCACAGGCATCTTCCCTGCGCGCTACGCGCCTCGGCAGCCAGAGCGCCGGCCCCTCCGGGCCGGTCCGGCGCTGGCACGGCGGCCCTGCGGGCCTTGATTCCGTGCCAACGTGCTCCTGCGAGGTGCCGCTGCGCCGGCGGTCAGAACCGCCAGGTGCCGCCCAGCGACAGGATGTGCGCGCCGCCTTCGTAATCCACCGAGGTGCCGGGAGCGGTGCGCAGGTCGACCACCGGATCCTCCAGCCCGTAGAGGAACGAATAGCCCGCATCGAGGGTGAAGTTGGCGGCCACCTCATAGCTGGCGCCCACCGACAGCCACAGCCGGTCGCCATCGGGCACCCGCACCGAGCGGCCCACGGTGGTGCCGCCGGTGAGGAAGTCGGAATCCACCGTCGGGGTCTCGTCATAGGCGATGCCGCCCCTGAGCGTCAGCTTGCTGCTCATGTCGTATTCGGCGCCGAGCGCCAGGAAGAACGCGTCCTTGTAGTTCTGCGGGTCCGATTGCGGCACGTCGCCGCCCGGCGTGGTCAGCGTCACGTCGATGGCGTCGAACACCGACCAGTCCTGCCACTGCAGCTCGCCCATCAGCCGGGTCTGGGGCGAGACCGCGTGCACGACGCCGAGCGACAGCGTGGCCGGCAGGCTGGCATCGGCGCTGGCGGGGAAGACGAAGCCGCCCGTCGTCGGCCCCTGGCCGGTGCCGACCAGCGTCAGGTCGTAGCCGTGCTGGTAGGCGAGGCCGATCTGGGTCGAGGGCCCGGCCTCGAAGAGCGCGCCGAGCGCGAAGCCCAGCCTGGTGTCGTCGCCCCGAAGGTCGATGCCGGTGGAGGTCAGCGTGGCATCGGCATAGAGGATGTTGATCGCCGCGCCGACGGTCAGCGCCGGCGTCACCTCGTAGGCGACGGTGGGCGAGATCTGGATGGTCAGCAGGTCGGAGTTGATGCCGTCGCCGGCACCGGTCCAGGTGGCCGGGTATTCGGTCGAGAGCCCGAACGGCGCGTTGATGGCGATACCGGCGACGAGGCGCGGGTTCAGCCGCTGGGCGTAATAGGTGTTCGGCACCAGGCCGAGCTTGCCGCCGGCGACGGTCTCGCCGGTGGGGGTGCCGCCGACGGTGACGGCGCCGTCGGCCTTGGGCGACACCAGCGCCACGCCGAGCTGGAATTCGCGCCCCGCCACCTGGCCGAGGGTCGCGGGGTTGAAGCCCATGGAGCTGATCCCGCCGGCCCCGGCGCTGGCGCCGGCGAAGGACAGGCCCTGGGCCCGGGCCGAACGCTCTTTCAAGGCGAAGCCGCCGGCCATGGCCTGGCTGGCCGCGATGCTCATGAGGGCTGCGGCACATACCGCGCTGCGACCGATCATTTCGATGTCCTCCCATCCCCTGGTGGTGGCGGCGCATCGTGGCGATCCGCCCGCGCCTGACCCGCGGCAATGCACCCCCGCGTGCGGTCAAGCCAATGTCACCGCGGCGCGAAAAATCAAGGGCGACGCTGCGTCAGGTGATTGTCACCGAGGCCGGGCGGATGCGCAAGCGCAACGCGGCGCAATGCCGGCGCTTGCGTCATCGGCGCCACAGCCTATCCTCGTCCCCCATGTTCACCATCGAGCACGATTTCGACGCCACCACCGTCACCCTGGTCGACGAAGGCCCGGCGCCGCTGAGAGGCGACATCATCGTCAACATCTTCGACGATCAGGTCACCGTGGAGCAGCTGCATCCCGAAACCGGCGAGGCGGTGCTGATCACGCTGTCGGTGGCGCAGGTGGAGGACCTCAGGGCGGCGCTGGACCTGCCCGAGGGGATCTATCGCCGGACGCCGCCCTGAGCCCTGGCAGCGGGCGGTTCGATCCGGATCAGCTTGTCGCGGCCCCGGGCGCCGCGGACCAGTGTCAGCGCCGACTTGGGCAGCTTCAGCTCGCGCGCCAGCAGCGCGATGACGGCGGCGTTGGCCTTGCCGTCCTCGGGCGCGGTGGTGACCGAGACGCGCAGGCCGCGGTCGTCGAGCATCACCTTGTTGGCCCGTGCCTTGGGGGTCACGCGCACCGCCACCTCGCCGCCCTCGGCCGCCAGCGCGGCGAGGCTTGCCGGGGTCACCGCCGGCCGACCGAGATCAGGCTGTATGGCCCCACCTGCGCGACCTTGCGGCCGCGGGCCAGCAGCGCGTCCATGCCGGCGAAGCCGAGCGGACAGGCCACCAGGTCGGCGGCATCGTCGAGCAGGTCCCTGACGGTGGCGGTCTCGCCGACGAGGTAGCACAGATCGTCGGGGCCGCTGTAGGGGCGCATGAAGAGCAGATCCTGGGCAACCGGGGACGAGGGGTGGAAGCCACCGGCGGCGGCCGGCGTTGCGCCTTGTCCCTGGGCTTGTGGTGGCGCCGGCGGCGGCGCCTCGCAGGCGGCAAGCCCGGCCAGAACGGCAATCGTGATGATGGCGCGGCGCATGATGTTCCCTCGCTGTCTTTTGCCGATCAGCATAACACGGCCGCCGATCCTGTCAGCGCCCCTTTCCTTCGCCTTCGCATTTGCTAGCCTGCACGGCGGCAGAAGGAGCGGAGCATGGCGAACACGTCCCGGCGCAGCGGAAAGAGGCAGGCCGAGAGGATCGATGCGGGGCAGGCGGCCGAGGCCGGTGGCCGGGTGCCGGGCGCGGGGGGGGCGAAGCGATCCCGCACCGACGCCGCGCATGACCGCGACATCCTGCAGATGCGCATCGAGCGCAGCGCCGCCGATCTTTGGCAGCCGCTGGAGCGGCTTTACGGGCAGCACCCGGACTGGACGCGGTTCCAGGGCGAGCTGACCCGGGCGCTGCAGACCGCCTGGGCGGCACGGCCGCCGGCCCTGAAGCGGCTGGACCTGAAGCGCGACCTCGAGCCCGACTGGTTCCAGCGCTCGGACATGGCCGGATACGTGTTCTACATCGACCGCTTCAACGGCGACCTCAGGGGCGTGCTCGACAAGCTCGACTGGCTGCAGCGGCTGGGCATAACCTATGTTCATTTCATGCCCTGCCTGAAGCCGCGCAAGGGCGACAGCGACGGCGGCTATTCGGTGATGGACTATGGCGCCATCAACCCCGCCTACGGCACCATGGCGGATTTCGAGGCGGTGGCGGCGGCGCTGCGCGAGCGCCGCATCAGCGTGTGCGTCGATCTGGTGCTGAACCACACCGCCAAGGAGCATGCCTGGGCGAAACGGGCCCGCGCCGGTGACGCCGCGTTTCAGGACTATTACCTGATGTTCGACGATGACCGCCTGCCGCGCGCCTATGAGCGGACCCTGGTGGAGGTCTTCCCGGACAATGCGCCCGGCAACTTCACCCATTATCCGGAATTCGGCAAATGGGTCTGGACCACCTTCAACGAGCACCAGTGGGACCTGAACTGGGCCAATCCGCAGATCTTCCTGGAAATCGTGAAGATCATGCTGAACCTGGCCAATCGCGGCGTCGACGTGCTGCGGCTGGACGCCGTGGCGTTCATGTGGAAGCGCATGGGCACGCGCTGCCAGTCCGAGCCCGAGGTGCACGACATCCTGCACGCGCTGCGCGCCGCCAGCCGCATCGCCGCGCCGGCGGTGATCCACCTGGAGGAGGCGATCGTCTCGCCGGCCGAGATGCTGCCCTATCTCGGCCGCGGCGAGCATGACGGTCGCGAGGGCAACCTCGCCTACCACAACTCGCTGATGGTGCAGTACTGGTCGGCGCTGGCCAGCCGCGACACCCGGCTGATGACCCACGTGATGGCGACGCATTTCCCGACCCAGCTGACCAACGCCACCTACGCCACCTATATCCGCTGCCATGACGATATCGGCTGGGCGGTGACCGACGAGGACGCGCGGGCGGTGGGGATCTCGGGGCCGGCGCACCGCGCCTTCCTGTCGGATTTCTACGATGGCACCTATCCGGGCAGCTTTGCCAGGGGCGCGCTGTTCCAGTTCAACCCGGCAACCGGCGACAAGCGCATCTCGGGCAGCTTCGCGTCGCTTGCGGGGCTGGAGCGCGCCGAGGCCGCCGGCGATGCCGCCGGGGTCGAGATGGCGGTGCAGCGGATCCTGATGGGGCACGCGCTGATCGCCAGCTTCGGCGGCATCCCGCTGCTTTACATGGGCGACGAGATCGCGCTGACCAACGATTACGGCTATCGCGAGGTGAAGGCCCATGCCCATGACAGCCGCTGGCTGCACCGGCCGGCCATGGACTGGGCCCGGGCCGAGCGGGCCGAGGCCGGCGACGGGGTGGCGGCGCAGGTTCTGGACGGGACGCGCCACATCCTTGCCCGCCGCCGGGCGACGCCGGAGCTGCACGGCGCCTATCCGACCGAGATCGCCGACAGCTTCCATGCCGGGCTTTTCGCCTTTGTGCGGCGGGCGCCGGCGGGGCCGCTGGTGTGCGTCTTCAACTTCACCGAGACCTGGGCCTATCTGCCCGGCGCCTGGGCCCGGCACCACGGGGTGCGGCGGTTCCACGACGCGCTGTCGGATGCCGATGTGGTGCTGCATGACGACCGCATCGCGCTGCCGCCCTACGCGCGGGTCTGGCTGCGCTGACCCGGGGCGGATCGGACCGGCGCGTGGTCGCGTTTCTGGCCGCCGGGTTTCGGGGCGCGTGCCGGGTGACATGCCCGGTCCAAGGTCCAATTCCCTTTGCCGGCGCCTTGCGCTAGTGCGGTGATCGGGGCGGCGCTTTTCCTTCGCGGCCGCGGGACAGTCGGGCAAACCGGGAGGCGACGCCATGGGTCAGGTGGTGACATTCGCGCAGCAGAAGGGCGGGGCCGGCAAGACCACCATCCTGGCGCATCTCGCCCATGCCTGGACCGAGGCGAAGAAATCGGTGGCGGTTGTCGATCTCGACCCGCAGGCCTCGCTCAGCGTCTGGGCGGGCCTGAGCGACCTGCCGCTGACGCTGATCGAGACCCGGGACTATCGTGCCGGCGGCGACATCAAGGCCGCCGCGCGGGGCCATGACCTGGTGCTGGTGGATTGCCCGGGCAACGCCTCGACCATGCTCGACGCGGCGCTGCGAGAAAGCCAGCTGATGGTCGTGCCCTGCCAGCCGACGGTGATGGATGTCTGGGCGACCGAGGCCATCCTCGGCCTCGCCGCCAAGGCCAGGGTGCCGGCGGTGGTGGTGATGAACCGGGTACCGCCGCGGGGCAAGGCGGCCGAGGAGGCCACGGCCAAGCTGGCCGGGACCGGGGCGCGGCTGACCAAGGCGCGGCTGGGCAACCGGGTGGCGTTCCAGAACGGCTTTGCCACCGGCACCACGGCGCTCGGCATCGCCAGGACCTCGCCGGCGGCGGCCGAGGTCACGGCGCTGAGGCGCGAGATGGACAAGCTGCTGAAGACGCTGTGAGGGCGGTCACAAGCCCTTGCGCGCCCTGACCGCGGCGGCGATGGTGCCGTCGTCGAGATAATCGAGGGCACCGCCGACCGGCATGCCCTGGGCCAGCGTGGTCACCGGAACCCCGGTCTCCTCCAGCCGTTCGGCGATGTAATGCGCCGTGGTCTGGCCGTCGACGGTGGCGCCCAGCGCCAGGATCACCTCGGTGGTGTCGCCGGCCGTCACCCGGGCCAGCAGCCGCGGGATGCCAAGCTCGTCCGGTCCGATCCGGTCGAGCGCCGAGAGCACGCCGCCGAGCACGTGGTAGCGGCCGCGAAAGACCGCCGCCCGCTCCATCGCCCAGAGATCGGCCACCCCCTCGACGACGCAGATCTCGCCGGTGGCGCGGCGTTCGTCCTCGCAGATCGGGCAGAGCGCCCCGGTGGACAGGTTGCCGCATTCGGCGCATTGCCGGACCCGGGCGTTGACGTCGGCCAGGGCGCGGGCCAGCGGCTCCATCACCGTCTGGCGGCGGGCGATCATGTGCAGGACCGCGCGGCGGGCGGAGCGCGGGCCGAGGCCCGGCAGCCGCGCCATCATCTCGATCAGAAGCTCCAGCTCCTTGCCGCCGCTCACCCGCGCATGACCCCGTTCAGAACGGCAGCTTCATGCCCGGCGGCAGGCCCATGCCCTCGGTCACCTTGGCCATCTCCGAGGACGCGGCCTCGGCGGCGCGGCCCTGGGCATCGCGGACGGCGGCGAGGATCAGGTCCTCGGCCACCTCGCGCTGGTCGGGCTCGAACAGCGACGGATCGATGCTCAGCCCGGTCAGCTCGCCCTTGGCGGTGGCGGTGGCACGCACCAGCCCGGCCCCGGCCTCGCCGGTGACCGAGATCGCGTCGAGCCGCGATTGCGCCTCGGCCATCTTATCCTGCATCTCCTGCGCCTGCTTCAGCAGCTTGGTCATGTCGCCGAGCTGGCCGAGACCCTTGAACATCGTCAGTCCTCCTCGAAGGGATCGAAGGGATCCCAGTCCTCGCCTGTCTCATCGGCCGTGGGCGCCAGCTCACCGGGCTGCGGCGCCACCAGCGGTTCCGGCGCCGTGACCGTCACGTCGCCCTCGCCCACCTCGGGGAAGGCGGCGCGGAGCGCCTGCAGCATGGGATGGGCCATGGCCCTGGCGCGCAGGTCGGCATCGCGCCGGGCCCGGTCCTCGGCGATGGTCGCGGCGCCGCCGGCGGCGACGACGCTGACCACCCAGCGCTGGCCGGTCCACAGCCTCAGCCACTGCGCCAGCCGCTGGGCCAGATCGGGCGCGGCGCCATCGGCCGGCGCGAATTCGATCAGCCCGGGGCGGTAGCGCACCAGCCGCAGCCCGGCCTCGATCTCGATCAGCAGACCCATGTCGCGCCGGGCGCGGATCAGAGCCACCACGTCCTCGAAGGTCGCAAGGTCCGGCACGGCCGGCTGTGCGGGCGCCGGCACGGGCCCGGGTTCGGGCGCAGGTACGGGCGTGGCCTGCTGATGCGAGGGCGCGGTCTGGGCGGCCTCTCGCGGCAGGGCGGCGCTGCTTGCCACCGGCGCGGGGCGCGGCGCCGGCCGGGCCGCGGCGGCCCGAAGATCGCCGGCCGCGTGGGCCCCTGCCCCGCGACCGCCCGCCCCGCGATCGCTTGCCGGTTGCGACGCGGCGGGCGGCGGCGTGACGGATTGGGACGCCGTGGATTGAGGTGGACCGGGTTGCGGCGCCGTGGATTGGGAAGCCGTGGATTGAGGTGGCGCGGGTTGCGGTGTCACCTCGCCCTGTAGCTGCCGCACGATTTCGCCGGGCGTCGGCAGGTCGGCCACATGGGTGAGCCGGATCACCGCCATCTCGGCGGCCATCATCGCGTTCGGGGCGACGGCCACCTCCTCCAGCGCCTTGAGCAGCATCTGCCAGGTCCGGGTCAGCACCCGGATGGGCAGCCGGGCCAGATCGAGGCCGCGGGCGCGCTCCTCAGGGGTGACGGTGGGGTCCTCGGCGGCCTCGGCCGAGACATGCACCACCGAAACCCAGTGGGTCACCTCGGCCAGATCGCGCAGGATCGCCGCCGGATCGGCGCCATCGGCGTATTGCCCGGCCAGTTCGGCCAGCGCGCCGGCCACATCGCCCTTCATGATGGTCTCGAAAAGGTCGAGCACCCGCGCCCGGTCGGCCAGCCCGAGCATGGCACGGATCTCGGTGGCGCCGATCTCGCCGCCACCGGCGCTGATCCCGTGGGCGATGGCCTGGTCCAGGAGGCTGAGCGCGTCGCGCATGGACCCTTCGGCGGCGCGGGCGATCAGCGCCAGCGCATCGGCGCCGATGCTGGCCCCCTCGCGGGTGGCGATGTCGCCGATATGGCGGATCAGGTCGTCGGCCTCCATCCGGCGCAAATCGAAGCGCTGGCAGCGCGACAGGATGGTCACCGGCACCTTGCGGATCTCGGTGGTGGCGAAGATGAACTTCACGTGCTCGGGCGGCTCTTCCAGCGTCTTGAGCAGCGCATTGAAGGCGCTGGCCGAGAGCATGTGCACCTCGTCGAAGATATAGACCTTGTAGCGCACTTCGGTGGGCCGGTAGGCGACGCCGGCGAGGATCTCGCGCATGGTGTCGACCTGGGTATGGGTCGCCGAATCAAGCTCCATCACGTCGACATGGCGGCCTTCGTAGATCGCCTTGCAGGGGCCGCACACGCCGCAGGGCTCGACGGTCACGCCGCCCTTGCCGTCGGGACCGATGCAGTTCAGGCCCTTGGCGATGATCCGGGCGGTGGTTGTCTTGCCGACCCCGCGCACCCCGGTGAGGATGAAGGCATGGGCGATCCGGCCGGCCGCGAAGGCGTTCTTCAGGGTGCGGACCATCGCCTCCTGACCGATGAGGTCGGCGAAGGTCTCGGGCCGGTACTTGCGGGCCAGGACGCGATAGGCCGGGGCGTCGTGCGGTTCCGGGGATGGCATCGGGGTCAGGCTTCCCTCATCGGTCGCCGATCATAGGAAAGCCCCGCCGGAGGGGCAAGCAACCAGCCGTTCGCCCACCGTCGCCCGGCGGGCACCGTCTTGCCCCGCCGCGGCCTGGCCCGCACCGGCGCAGCGGGCCGGTGGGCGGGGTGCCGCTGATGGGCTGATGGGCCGATGGAGCCGGCGATCGGTCACAGAATGTGGCGACTGGACGCTTCCGGCCGGGATCATCGTGCACTAGTGTCCGGCGCATGCAGGGCGATGACACCGTAATTGACACCGAAGACGAGGTGACGCTGCGGCGGCGGACCCTGCCGACCGTGGTGGTGGTGATCGCGGTGCTGCTGGTGATACCGGAGCTGCTGGCCTGGCTCGGCACCGGCTATGAGGCGCTGACCGGCAAGGCCAGCATCGTCTCACGCCGGAGCCTGATCGAGACCTTTGCGCTGATCCCGTCGCGGACCCTGGGCCATGCCGATTTCAGCCCGCTGCCGGCGCGGTTCTGGAACCCGGCCTGTTTCGCTGAGGTCGTCGATCAGGCGATCGCCCTGCCCTGCTCGGCGCAGCGGGCGATCTGGGCGGCGCGATTCGTCGGCGGCGCCGAGTGGTGGCGGCTGATCACCCATATCTTCCTGCATGGCGGCGTCATCCACCTGGCGCTGAACGCGCTGGCCTTCCTGCATTTCGCGCCCTCGCCGGCGCGGCGCATGGGGCCGGTCCGGTTCTTCGGCTTCTTTATCGCCTGCGGCCTGGCCGGCGGCTTTGCCTTCATGGTGTTCGGCTACGGGCTGGACAACCTGATGCTGGCGCTGGGCTGGTCTTGGCCGGGCGCCCATTTGCCGATGATCAGCGGTCAGATCCCGCTGGTTGGCGCCTCGGGGGCGATCTTCGGCGTCATCATGGCCGACCTGCGGACCCGGTGGGAGCGCGCCAGGCGACAGCGCGAGGACGTGCGGCTGCAGCCGCCCGGCGCCTATCTGCGGCAGATGATCGTGCTGGGTCTGGTGGTCAACATCGCCTTCAACCTGATGCCGACCGGGATCTCGGGCACCGCCCATATCGGCGGCGCGCTGGCGGGGTTCCTGCTGACGCCCTGGCTGGAGCACAATCCGCATTGGCAGGCGGTCCGGCGTGCCCGCGCCCGGGCGCGGTATCAGCGGGCGGCGGGAAACCGCCGCTAGGCCAGAGCCGCCCGGCACCGGACCGGTGTGATCACGGGGCGGGGCGCGGCCCGGATTCGGGAACCCGGGCGAGCCTCCGGTGTCAGATTGTCCCCGTGATCCGGGTTGGCGCTGGCCGGCGGAACGACAGGGGCCAGGCCGGGTTGCGATCCGGGCGGTCGTCGTCGTGTCGACGGGCAACCGGACGGCGAAAGAGGGCCAAGGGCCAGGGCAAGGCCCGGCGCGAGCCGAAGTTTCGGTAGAACTCGTCCTCATCCCGACGGCTGTCGGGAAGCTGCCGCGAGAGTGCCAACCGGGTCAGTGTTGCAGCGGCCATAAAGTCGATCATGGGATTGCCTCCTTTTGCATGATCGAAATATAGCTGGCTCAATCGGCGCTGAAATCGGTCAAGAACGGCAAGATCATTGCAAAAATGAAAAACCTGAGCTGGGACGATCTGCACATCTTCGTCCATGTGGCGAGGGGTGGCGGGCTGTCGCCGGCGGCCGCGGCCCTGGGCTCGAGCCCCGCGACCGTGGGGCGGCGGATGCTGGCGCTGGAGCAGGCGCTGGGGCGCGGGCTGTTCCTGCGCAGCCAGTCGGGCTATGCGCTGACCGCGGACGGCGAGGCGCTATATCGCCGGGCCCAGGCGATGGAGGCGCAGGCGCGGCCGATCGCGGACTGGGCCGCGGCCGAGGGGGTGCTGCCGGTGGTGCGGCTGTCGACCGGCACCTGGACGGCGAACTTCATCGCCGAGAACTTCACCGCGGTCTGGACCCCGGCCGACCGCTTCCGCATCGCGCTGACCACGACCGAGGCGCGGCTGGACATCGCCCACCGCGAGATCGACCTCGGCATCCGCAACGCCGAGCCGACCGAGCAGAGCCTCGCCTCGCGGCGGATGAACCGGCTGGCCTTCGCGCCGTTCCGGGCCCGCAGCGCGCCGCCGCAGGCCCGCGACGCCTGGGTGTCGATCCGGCCCGAGCAGACGGTCACCCGCACGGCCCGATGGATCAACGCGCATCACGGGCAGGACGTGGTGGCCTGGGCCAATACGCCGCGCACGCTGGTGGACCTGATCCATGGCGGCGTCGGCACCTCGGTGCTGCCCTGCTTTGCCGGCGACCGCGACCCGGCACTGGTTCGTGCCGGCCCGCCGGTGGCTGCGCTGGAAGAGCATCAGTGGCTGGTGATGCACCAGGACGACCGTCACCGGCCGGAAATCCGCACCGTCATCGACCGCGTCGTCACGCTGATGGGCAACCATGCGCCGCTGTTCGCCGGCGAGCGGCCGATCGGGGCGACCGAATAGGCGTCAGTTGACGCGGGTCCAGTCCTGGCCGCGGCAGAACACCGCCACGCAGCCCTCGACGCGGAGGGTATTGCCGTCGAGCCGCATGCGCGAGCGATAGGTCTTGTCGTCGTCGGGGGCCCAGATGGTGCCCTTGGCCCACTTGCCCGACCCGTCGGGCTGCATGCCCCAGATGATCGGCTTGCCGACCAGATCGGTGCGGGTGGCGTTCACGGCCTCGGTGATCACGCCGCAGGTCTGGGCGTTGTCGTCGCCGCAGGGGCCGATGCGGACGTGCAGATAGGCGCCGCGCTCGTTGGTCTGGGTCTTCCAGGTGCCGGACGCATCCTGCGCAAGCACCGGAACCGCCGCCAGCACCAGCGCCGCGGCGAAAAGCATGCCCTTCATGGTCGATCCTCCCCGGGGTCGTCTCGCCGCAAGGTCGCGCCGAAGCCGGGCCGGCGTCAATCCTGACGTGGCGTCGCTTGCAATTGCCGGGTCTTGCCCGCTATCAGCCGGCCGACCCGCCAATGAGGTACCCATGATCCTCTATCCTGCGATCGACCTGAAGGACGGCAACTGCGTGCGCCTGCTGAGGGGCGAGATGGACCAGGCCACCGTCTTTGGCACCGACCCGGCGGCGCAGGCGCGGGCCTTCGCCGCCGAGGGGGCGGAGTGGCTGCACCTGGTCGACCTCAACGGCGCCTTTGCCGGCGCCCCGGTCAATGGCGCGGCGGTGGAGGCGATCCTGGCGGCGGTGGAGCTGCCGCTGCAGCTGGGCGGCGGCATCCGGACCATGGCGCAGGTGGAGAACTGGCTGGACAGGGGCGTCAGCCGGGTGATCCTCGGCACCGCCGCGGTGCGTGATCCGGCGCTGGTGCGGGCGGCGGCGCGGGCGCATCCGGGTCGCGTTGCCGTGGGCATCGACGCACGCGACGGCATGGCGGCGGTCGAGGGATGGGCCGAGACCACCGACATCGGCGCGGCAGACCTGGCGCGGCGGTTCGAGGATGCCGGGGTGGCGGCGATCATCTATACCGACATCGATCGCGACGGCGCCATGCAGGGGCCGAACGTGGCCGCCACGGCGGCGCTGGCCCGGGCGGTTGCGATCCCCGTCATCGCCTCTGGCGGGGTGTCGTCGATGGCGGACCTCGAGGCGCTGCGGGAAAGCGGCGCACCGCTGAACGGCGTGATCTCGGGCCGCGCCATCTATGAGGGACGCATTCCGCTGGCCGAGGCGGTGGCGTTGCTGCGGGGCTGATCGCCCTTCCGGCACACGTCCGCCTGCCTGCCTTTCCTGTGCTTCAGGCCCATCAAAGAACCTGCTGGTGCGGTCGGCCGGGTGCGCCGGTGCTGAGCCGGTCCGGCCCGGATCGCGCCGGCCTAGCGGTCGGCGCTGAAGGTTCCGGAGAAGTTCTGCGTCTCGCCGGTGACATTGTTCCGCACCGTGTTGCCGAAGACGCCGGCCACGGTATCGGCGTCGTGGCCGAAGGCCTTGCCGACAAAGGGCGTCTGGCCGCGGTACTTGCCCCTGGTGAAGTCGAAACCGCCACTGATGCCGTTGCCATCGACCGTGCCGCCGATGGTGGCGACGTCGATGCCGCCATTGTCGAGCGTGCCGGTGACATCGCCGCCTGCGAAGTCGATGTCGAGGGATATGCCGCCGCCGATTGCGTCGCTGGTCCCCGAGACGGTCACCGGATAGACGAAGCCGTTCCAGCCGCCGGCATAGCTGGCGCTGGCAGGCAGCCTGGCCGGCCGCGTCTCGATCCCCAGAATGCCGAAGCCACCCAGAGTGCCCCGGGTGTAGCCGATCAGGCTGGTGTCGGGCAGGTTGGCCAGGGTCAGCACCAGGCCGTTGGGATCGCCCAGGTCGCCGTAGACGCCGCCGCCCGCAGAGGCCGGGCCGTTGACCGCAAGCGCCACCTCGGCGCCGCCATCGATGGACAGGAACGCGGTCGCCCGGTCGGCGCTCAGACGCACCTTGGCATTGGTCAGATCGACATCGCTGCTGAACGGCCGGGCCAGCACCAGGGTTCCGGTGATGCCGTTGGCGGTCAGCGCCTGGGTCGTGGTATCGGCCGGGCCCGCCGCGTAGACGGGCTGGTAGTTCATCGCGTTTCCGCCCACCTGCAGCGGACCGCCCGCTCCGCCGCAGCCGGAAACCACTGCCGCCGCCGCGGCACATACCGCCGCCCGCACAAGAAACGCCATCATCACCTTCCCCACCCTGATCTTCTCGGTAACCCACCGAACCCTGCGACTAGCCGAACTATCCGATTCGCGTAACCCTCGGACCGGTGATGACCGCTTGTTCCCGGCGGGGCCAGCCGCTAAGACCCGCTCGCCAAAGGGAGGTGCCATGCTGACGGTGCGCGTGATCCCCTGCCTCGACGTCAAGGACGGTCGCGTGGTCAAGGGCGTCAACTTCGTCGACCTGATCGACGCCGGCGATCCGGTGGAGGCGGCACGCGCCTATGACGCCGCCGGGGCGGACGAGCTCTGCTTTCTCGACATTGCCGCGACACGGGAGAACCGGGGCACCATCTACGATGTCGCCCGGCGCACGGCCGAGCAGTGCTTCTTGCCGCTGACCATCGGCGGCGGCGTGCGCAGCGTCGAGGATGTGCGCCAGCTGCTTCTGGCCGGCGCCGACAAGGTCAGCTTCAACTCTGCCGCGGTGGCCGATCCGGACGTCATCGGCCGGGCGGCCGAGAAGTTCGGCGCCCAGTGCATCGTCGTGGCCATCGATGCCAAGGCCGTGGCGCCCGGGCGCTGGGAGATCTTCACCCATGGCGGCAGCCGGTCGACCGGCATCGACGCGGTCGCCTTCACCGTCGAGATGGCACGCCGCGGCGCGGGCGAGATCCTGCTCACCTCGATGGACCGCGACGGCACCCGGGCGGGGTTCGACCTGGCGCTCACCCGCACCATCGCCGAGGCGGTGCCGGTGCCGGTGATCGCCTCGGGCGGGGTCGGCACGCTGGATCATCTGGTGGAGGGTGTGACCGAGGGCCACGCCAGCGCGGTTCTGGCGGCGTCGATCTTTCATTTCGGCCATCACAGCATCGGCGAGGCCAAGGCGCACATGGCCGCCGCTGGCATTCCGGTGAGGCTGCAATGACGACGGTACTGGAACGGCTGGCGGCGACGGTCGCAGCGCGGCGCGGCAGCGATCCGGCGGCGAGCTATACCGCGGCGCTCCTGGCCAGGGGCCCGGCCAAATGCGCCGAGAAATTCGGCGAGGAGGCGGTCGAGGCGATCGTCGCGGCGGCGCGGGGCGACAGCGAGGCGCTGACCGCCGAGGCGGCGGACGTGCTCTACCACCTTGTGGTCATGCTGACCGCGTCCGGGGTGAGCCTGAAGGCGGTTCTGGCGGAGCTGGCGCGCCGCGAGGGCACGTCCGGCCATGCCGAGAAGGCAGCGCGGAAAGGCTGACGCCCGGCGGCGACGAAGCATTGCACCGCCTGCTGGGGGCCCTTATAGAGGCGTTCGAGCACCCGTAGCTCAGCTGGATAGAGTGCTGCCCTCCGAAGGCAGAGGTCACAGGTTCGAATCCTGTCGGGTGCGCCAAATTTGCAGCATGAAATCAGCCAGCTGGTGAGTCCGCTTCGCCCACAGGGGCAAGCGCTGGCGAGAACCGGGTGGCACCCGGACGCAGGCCGGAAGCCGTCGGGCGGAAAAGTCAGGCGCAGCCTTGGCGGCGGGATTGGGCGATTGCGGCCATGGGCAGGCGGCATCGACCAACGCGCCTGTGTCCGCTTGGCTCGGCACTTGGCCGCGCGCGCGACGGGGGCTTCTGGCGGCAGGCGGTGACGATGCCGGTTGCCGTGCCCCGGGCGATCCGGCCGGCCGCGGTCCTGCGGGACGATCCCGGCAATCGTTCCGCCTGCAGGCAGATTGCGTCCCGTGCGGGTCGCGGAATTCGCCATAGTTGCGGCCAATTCCGGCCGCATCGTGTTGCGACCAACCGCAGGAAGATTTCGAACGGTCGAGACCTTTTCAGATGGCATCAACGGATTTCAGCGGCGCGCGCGGCGGACACGCGCGGCGAGGACGGGGACCGGCCGAGCGCGATCCGGGAGATTGGGGCGGCGCTGGAGGAGATCGACCCCGAGTTCGACCCCGGGATGGCCGAGGCCCGGCGCGACATGGTCACCTTCGCCGACGACCACGACAACCTCAGCCACGACCCATCGCGACGGGCCGGGCCGCCTCCGGCGGCACCGCAGGCTGGCCGCCTTCGGCGACCGGGTCGTCCTGGGTGAGGTCGGGCCGCGGGCTTTTTTCGCCTTCCTCATCAGCGCGGTCTGCCTGATGCTGATCCGGAGCAGGGCCCGGCGTGGGCGCGCCACCGCTTTCGAGGTCTGACCGATGCCGAGGAGAGTTGACTGGCCCCGAATGCCGGACCCGGCCCGGCCCTCGCCGAAGGAGCTCCGCGCCGAAACGGCGGCGCGGCACGCCCTTCGCGGTGCGGCCTTGCCGGAGACCTGACCCGTGGTCGCCATCAGCACGCAAACCGTCGAGGCAAGCGCCCCCGACCAGGCCTCGCTCACCGCGGCGGTGAAACTCCTGAAGCCTGCGCTCTGGTCGGGTCTCGCCGCCTCGGCCGACGGTGGGCTCATCTGGGGCGCGTGCCAGGGCTCGGGCGCGAACCCCTATCAGGTGGTGGCGGACATCGCGACCATCGGCAGCAAGTGCACCTGCCCGTCGCGGAAGTTCCCCTGCAAGCACGCGCTCGCGCTGATGCTGCTGGCAACCCGGGGCGAACCCTTCCCGGCGGCGGATGTGCCGCCATGGGTGACCGAATGGATGGGGCGGCGCAGGGCCGGGGCGGCGCCGACCGCGTCCGCCACCGCCGCCTCGCTCGCGGCCGTCGAGACCGCGCCCGAGGCGTCCCCCGATCCGAAGACCGAGGCCCGGCGCGAAGCGCAGAAGGCCCGTCGCGAGGCCGAGACGACGGCGGCGATCCGCGCCGGGCTGACCGACCTCGAAGGCTGGATCGGGGACCAGCTGCGATCGGGGCTGACCGGGCTTGTGGCGAACCTCGCCGCGCGCTGCCGGCAGATTGCGGCGCGCCTTGTCGACGCCAAGATGGGCGCGCTCGCCGCCCGGGTGGACGAAATCCCCGCCCGTCTTCAGGCGCTGCCCGCGGCGCAGCGGACCGACGCGCTGATCGCGGAACTGGGCAACCTTGTCCTGATGTCGCGGGCCTGGGGTGACGGGGCGGCGCCCGATCCGGGCCTGCGCCGCCAGATCGCCACGACCGAAACGCGCGAGGCGCTGCTGGCCGACGCGGGCGCGCTGCGGGTGACGGCGCCGTGGCAGGTGGCCGCGACCCGCGCGCTCACCCGCCGCGACGGCCTTGTCGCCCAGTCGACCTGGCTCGTGAACCTTGGCAACGGGCCCGCCTTCGCCCTGCTGCAGGATTTCTTCCCGGCCTCGGCCGGACGGCGCAGCGCCGCCTTCGCCGAGGGCGAGATCTTCGGCGCCGAACTGGTGTTCTATCCCTCGGCCCACCCGCTGCGGGCCCAGATCCTCGGCCGCTGCGACATCGCCCCGGCAGAGCCGCCGCTGCCTGAGGCCGATCCGCTTGTCGCCTACGCGCGCGTCCTTGGCCGCGAACCATGGCTGAGCGAGGTCCCCCTCGCCCTGCCCGAAGGGCGACTCCTGCAGGCCGAGGACGGATCGGTCTGGTGGCAGGGCGCCGCGCGGGCGCTGCCAGTCACGGCCGCGGAGGTTCCGCCGGTGGCGCTCGGCCTGCCCCTGCAGCGGGCGGCGATGCTCTGGGACGGCCATCTGGGGCGAATGCTGCAGGCCGAGACCCCGCTGGGACGGATCGGCTTTCATGGCTGAGCGGCTCTCGCAGCTTCTGGTGGATGCCCGCGCGCGCTGGATGACCGGCGGCGAGACGGCGGGCGCCGACCATCCCCTGCTGGCCGGCCGATCCGCAGCCGAGGCCGACCTGCGGCTTCTGGCCGTGGCGGGGCAGTACCGGCGCCTGTGCCAGCCGCCGCGCGCCCCGGCGCTGACCGCGCGGCCCGACCTGCCGCGGCTGGCGCTGCCGCTTCTGCCCGAGGCGCTGCGGCCGCTGTCCCGGCGGCTTCTGGCGGACAAGGCCGAGCGCGCGCCCCAGCGCATCGCCGTCCTCGTGGCCCAGCGCGGCCATGTCCTGCACCCGGCCGACTGGATGCCCCCGCCCGGTGCGGACTTGCCGGAGGTCTATCGCCCGCTCCAGCTCTGGCAGGCGGAGGGTACCCCGCAGCCCGCCGCGCTGACATCGGACACCTGGCTCGACCATTCC
>JBNKWA010000074.1:0-16590 GCA_050299555.1 Paracoccaceae bacterium
CCATTCCCACGCGGCCTCGACCTCGTCGCCGCGCATGAACAACGTCTGATTGCCGCGCACCACGTCCATGATCAGCCGCTCGTAGGCGTCTGGCATCTCGGTATGGCTGGCGCCCAGGGCATCGGCAAAGCTCATGTCCAGCGGCACTTCGGTCAGCCGCATGCCCCCGGGGCCGGGTTCCTTGATGGTCATCCTCAGCGTGATGCCCTCGTCCGGCTGCAGCCGGATGATCAGCGCGTTGCCCTTCAGCGGCGTGTCGTCGTCGAAGATCAGGTGCGGCACATGGCGGAAGACGATGGCAATCTCGGACATCCGCGCCCTGAGGCGCTTGCCGGTCCTGAGGTAGAACGGCGTGCCGGCCCAGCGCCAGTTGGCCACCTGGGCCTTGATCGCCACATAGCTCTCGGTCAGGCTGTCGGGGTTCTCGGCGTCCTCGAGATAGGACTTGCCGCCACTGCCGGCACGGTACTGGCCACGCACGGTGTCTTTGATGCTCACCGGCTCCAGCGCCCGGATCACCTTCAGCTTTTCGTCGCGCACCGTGTCGCTGTCGAAATGCGAGGGCGACTCCATCGCCGTAAGGCACAAGAGCTGCATGATGTGGTTCTGCACCATGTCGCGCATGGCGCCGGACTGGTCATAGTATGACCCGCGCCCGGCAACGCCGATCGACTCGGCCACGGTGATCTGGACATGGTCGATATGGCGGGCGTTCCACAGCGGCTCGAACAGCGAATTGGCAAAGCGGATCGCCATCAGGTTCTGGACCGTTTCCTTGCCCAGATAGTGGTCGATCCGGTAGACTTGGTGCTCGTCGAAGCAGGCGGCAAGCTGCCGGTTGAGATCGCGCGCACTCTCCAGGTCATGGCCCAGCGGCTTTTCCACCACGATCCGGCTGGTGGGGGTGGCGATCTTGGTCGCCGCCAGCTTGGCCGAGATCGGGCCGAACAGGCTGGGTGCGACCGACAGGTAGAAGGCGCGAACCACGTCCTTGCGCATCAGCTTGGCCAATGCCGCCCAGCCGGCCTCGCCGGCGGCGTCGATCGCCACATAGTCGACGTTCTTCACGAAGGCCTCGACCAGCTCCTTCGGCCGGTCCTCGGGCTTGACGAACTCCTCCAGCGCCTCGCGCGCCAGATTCTGAAAGCCGGCCTTCTTGAGGTCCGAGCGGGCCGCCCCGATGATCCGCGCGGTGGCGGGCATCTGGCCTGCCGCCATGCGGTAGAACAGGCTCGGCAGGATCTTGCGCCGCGAGAGGTCCCCGGTGGCGCCGAAGATCACCAGGTCGAAATCGTCGACCGGAATAACACGAGTGGCCATGGTTCAGCCCTCAACCATTCAGGTCCGCGCGCGTGGGCAGATCGGCCCCGCGCCGCGAACAGGTTATTGCAGCTGCCCGGGCAGCCAGTGTCAGCAGGGCTTCAAGCCCGGCAGCGTCAAGCGCACTGAGCGTCTGCATCGGCTTGCCGGACAGGGCCAGTTCGGCAAGCAGCGCGGCCTGGAACGTATCGCCTGCGCCGACCGTGTCAACCACGGCCACCTTGGGCGGCGTCACCGTGGCTTCGGCGCCACTTTCGTGCCAGCCGCGCGCCGCGCCACCGCCATCGGTCACCACCACCAGCGACGGTCCCGCCTGCAGCCAGCGACGGGCCAGATCGGCCGGATCGGTGCCGGGATACAGCATGGCGACATCCTCGGCGCTGATCTTCAGCAGGTTCACATGCGGCAGCAGCGCCTCGATGCGGCGGTGCCAGACGCCCATGTCCGGCTCGATCGTCGGGCGGATATTGGGGTCGAGCGAGATGAAGCGACCGGTATTGGCGGCGGCCAGCGCCGCCAGCGCGTCGCCGCTGGGGCTGACGGCAATGGAGTAGGAGCCGAAATGGATGCCCTCGATGGCGTCGCCCAGCGCCGGCATCTCTTCGGGCGTGACACCGGTATCGGCCGACCCGTTGCCGTAGAACTGGTAGGCCGGGCTGCCGTTGCGGTCGAGGCCGACCAGGCTGAGCGTGGTCGGCCGGTCGGTGCTGATGACATAGTCGGTGCTGACGCCTTCCGCCTCCAGGACGGCCCGCAGCCGGGCGCCCAGCATATCGGTGGAAAGCGCGGTCAGGAACGCCGATTGCCCGCCCAGCCTTGCCACGCCGATGGCGACGTTGAACGGAGAACCGCCGGCCCGCGCGGCGTATTGCGCCGAACCGGGACCCGATTCGGACTCGAGAAAGAAATCGAACAGAGAATCGCCGCAAATCAGGTACATCGTCCGCCCTACCGCTGTTTTCGCCGCGTCGTTGTCGTCCGGCCACTCATTGCCGCCGCGACGGTTATGCTTATGCTGTCCCGGCTTCAACCGCTACGTGAGCGCTTCGCCCGCCAATGACCCTTTCCCGCAGTATCCGCATCGGCTCGCGCAAGATCGACCGTCCCTGCTGCATCATTGCCGAGCCGGGCGTGAACCACAACGGCCTGGTGAAGATTGCGCACCGGCTGATCGGGGCTGCGTGGGCGGCGGGTGCGGATGTTGCGAAGGTCCGGGCCTTCGGCACCGACGCGCCGACCCGGCCCGACGCCGCCGGTCTCACCGCCCACGGACACCCGGCATGACCCGGCACATCATCTACGGCGCCGGCGGCCACGGCCGGGTGGTGGCAAGCATCGCCCGCAGGCACGGAATCGGCGATCTTGCCTTCGTCGACGAGGTCCGCGCCGGGGACATCATCGACGGCATCAGGGTGATCGCCGCCGACCTTGCCGACGTGCCCGACCGGGCCGCGGCCAGGGTCATCATCGGCGTCGGCGACGGCCCCACGCGCACCTTGCGCCACACCCAGGCGCTGGAGCTGGGCTTCATGGAGTGGACGGCGATCGCCGACCCCGGCCTGGTCTACAGCGATGACATCGCTCCCGGGGCGATGATCCTGCCCGGCTCGGTGGTCAATACCGGCGCCCGGATCGGCCGCTCGGTCATCGTGAACTCCAACGCCACGGTGGAACACGACTGCATCGTCGGCGACTATTGCCACATCGCCCCCGGCGCGGTGCTGGCGGCCACGGTGACCCTCGGTGCCCAGGTCTGGGTCGGCGCCAACGCCACGGTGCTGCCCGGCCTGACCATCGCCGGCGGAACCACCATCGGCGCCGGCGCGGTGGTCACGCGTTCGATCACCCAGCCGGGCACCTATGCCGGCGTGCCGGCGCGGCTGATCGCAAATCGTCGCTGAAGCCCTGCCCGCGGGGCGAATCGAACCGGCCGAACCCCTGCCCGAGTCCGCGCCGCCGTCGCCACACGGCCGGGCAATCCGCCCGACCAGCGGTCGTCAGTTGATCGTCGCGCGGACGATATCCTCCAGCACGATGGGCTTGATCAGCACGTCATGGGGATGATCCTGATAGATCCTCTCCATCGTCCTGGCTTCGTTCGAGCCGGTCACGAAGATGACCTTGCTTTCGGGCGACCGTTCGTGGGCAAGAATGGCCAGATCGACGCCGTCCCGGTCCGCCTCCAGCCGCACGTCCATCAGCACGAAATCCGGCCTGCAGTTGGTGATCAACCGCTCGGCCTCGTCCGGATCGCCAGTGACCCCAAGCACGTTGAGGCCTGCAAACTCGCAGTACATCTCGAAGTGAACGCGTGCCAGTGCGTCATCCTCGACAATGATTGCAGTGGGGCGCTCAGCCATCTGCTGTACTTTCCCTAAGGGCAGCCGGTGGGGCTGCCGGCGGCACCCGTCGAGACTCTCCGCCCGCGGCGTGGCGTTGTCAATTGGACGTTCGGCCAGCCTCGCCGGCAGCCACGGGTTCCAGCCGGCCGGATCCGGCATCGGCCTTGGCGCGCCGGTCCGGTCTGGTCTTGCCGACGCCCTTGCGATTGCCTTCCAGGCTGGGAATGAGAAGCGTCACGCGCGTGCCGGCCTCCGAGGTCGTGGTGAGCTCTGCGCGCAGCTCCTCGGCAAGAAGCGACACGATACGGGATCCATAGCCCGGCCGGGCACCGCCGAGGCCAACGCCGTTGTCGGCGACCTCAAGCAGATGGCCGCCGTTGCTGCCCTTCAGCGACACGCGCAAGCGGCCGGGACGGCCATCGCGGAAGGCATGCTCAAGCGCATTGCTGGCCAGTTCGGTGACCAGAAGCCCCACGGAACTGGCAACCGAGACATCGGCTCTGGCGTAGACGACATCGGTCTCGACGGTGATCTTGCGATCCTTGACGGCAGCGGCCTGGCCAAGGCGCTTCATCAGGTCCTTCAGCATTTCGCCCAGGTCGACATGGGTCGCCTCCGGCTTGCCGAAAAGCTGGTGGTGGACCACCGCCAGCGCCCGGGTGCGCGACAGCAGCCGCCCCAACACGTCCCGGACAATGGGCTCGGAATTGCGGAACTGCTCGAACTGCAACATGCTGACGACGCTCTGCATGTTGTTGTTGACCCGGTGATTGAGCTCGCTCAGCAGCGTGTCGCGCTGCCGGATGGCAAAGCCCAGCGAGGCATTCGCCTCGACCAGTTCGGAAGTGCGCTCGCGGATCCGGTCCTCCAGCGACAGGTTCAGCGCCCGCAGCCGCTCCAATGCGGATCCCAGCTGGCCGTAGAGAGCGTTGATCTCGCGGATCAGCATGGTGAGCAGGAACGTGGCCGCCAGGATGCCGCTGATCCGGCCGGCATACCAGCCAAAGGCGAACCGCTTCAACGCCAGCATGTTGGGGATGATGTCGAACAGGAAGGCGACCAGCGCCACGGCGAGCCAGAGGTGGATCACCCGGCGATCGCCGGCCAGGGCCAGCACGCCCACCAGGGCCGCGGCGGTAAGGCCGCCCATCAGCCAGCCGAGCTGGAAGGTGATCGGGTTCCAGTTGCGGCCATCGTGCAGCAGCGGCAGGCTGCCCTCGAAGGCGGTCGCCGTAAGCGTCACCGCAAGCACGAGGCCAAGAACCGCCGCGGCGGCGGCCCAGCTCGCGGCGGCGCGGCGCCGGACAATGCGGTCGCCGAAAAAGTGCTCCGATGCGATGAAGGCCAGCACCGCCAGGGGAAACCCGATATGCCAGACATGCCACAGCCAGGCGGCGGTCTGCGGTGCCTTCGCGAACCAGCCGTATTTCGGCGCGATCTCAGAGAAATAGAGCAGGTGCGGGACGACGATCGACCCGGTGAACAGATAGGCGCCAGCAAGGATCAGCATCGGCAGCCGGCCGCTCGCCCGGAACTGACCGAACAGCAGCACCGAGGTCGTCAGATCGCCGAGGATCACCACGGTGACGTAGAGGACGTTGAACTCGGGCACCGCCTGCAGCTCGACCTGCGCGAAGGGCAGCAGCGCCGTCCCGACCAAGGCCAGGGCAAGGATCGCGATCAGGTAGGGCCTGCCCTGAGTCGCCGGCGCGTCCGCCAGACTGCTCGCCGAACCTCCAGGATAGCCAGCCTCTGCCGTCATCGCTGTCCGCCCGCGTCACGTGCGTTGTGGAAAGTACCGCAAACTTGTTGCCGTGCGGCACCGCAAATTCCAATCTGCGTTAACCTTCTCTCGGCCATCGTTAAGAAACTGTTAATACTCCCTAAATAGCCTTCCCGGGCGCCAACGGTCGAGGCGAGCCGAAGCCACGCATTTGAACTTGAGGATATCCGAAGTCGAGCTGCATGGCTGGTCTGCGCGGGTTGGCCTCCGGAAACCCTGTCAACGTGCCCGGCCGGGCCGGCATGTCCGGCGGTGCCGGCTCGAACCTGGGGGGAGGCGCATTGTTCATCGAAGGTAGTGTCGTGCCGGAGAGCCCAAACATCCTTGTGCTGGAAGACGAGGCGTTCACCGCAGTTGATCTGGCGCTGACCCTGCAGCAGGCCGGTTTCGCGGTGCAGGGACCGTATCTTTCGCCCGACCTTGCCGTCGATGCGCTGCGCCGCCAGCGACCGGATGTCGCCATTCTGGACATTCGCCTGAGCGGCGGCGACACCAGCGAAAGCGTCGCCACGATGCTGGAACGGATGGGCGTCCCGATCGTCTTTCTCACCGGTGAACCCGATCCGGCCCGGGTCCTGACCCGCGAGTTCTCCCGCGCCTATCTCGTCTCCAAGCCGGTCGAGAACCACTTCCTGGTCAAGGCGGTGCGGAAGATGCTGAAGCTCTATTCCGACACCCCGCTGGGCCCGGACGTGGCGTCGATTGCGCTCTAGACCAAAGCCCTCTCAACCCGGCTCGGTCTGGATGAACGGGCCCGCCGGCGGCCCTCCGATCGGCCTCGAAGCCCCGGCAGCGGCGGTCGAGGTCCCTGGGGTTGCGGCATCCGGCTCGGGGCACGGACCCCGAACGTTCAAGCGCCGCACGCGCCCCGCAAGCGAGCTCATCAAGCCGTCCGCGGCCGCGTCCCCACTCGCGTTAACACTTTTTATCAAGCAAATCATGTACTTGACCCACCGTCCCCGTGGGGACGCCTGAACCCGGGCCCCGTTCGCGCCCCAATCCTGCGCCCCATCGCGCGCCCCTGATCGCGTCCGGGGCGCGAGGGTGGGTGGGCGGGGAGCGACCCGGGCGCGATCCTGACCTGTCCCCAGAGTGTCCCCACGGGATTTCGTGCGATTCCAACACCGTGACCCCCCGTCCCCATGGGGACGCATCGGGGCCAGGCCGGGTCGCGCCGCCTTCGGGCCCATCGAGGGCCCTCGGCGGCGGTCGCTGGCGCTCCGCACCAGGGCCCGAAGGTCTCGCCCCCTGCGCGGTCAGGGTCGCTGCTTTCGACCGATGCGGTTCAAGAGCGTCCCCGGGACCGTCCCCACGCGATTCCGCGCGATTCCAGTACCTTGCCCCCCCGTCCCCATGGGGACGCTCTCTGCAGCGGTGCAACACCGGGCAAGCCGAAACAGAAAAGGGCGCCCGAAGGCGCCCTTTTGCCGATTCTCGGCAGGTGGTCAGACTTACATCATGCCGTCCATGCCGCCCATGCCGCCGCCCGGCATCGCCGGCTCGTCCTTCTTCGGACGGTCGGCAACCATGGCCTCGGTGGTGATCAGCAGGCCGGCAACCGACGCGGCGTCCTCGAGCGCGGTGCGCACGACCTTGGCCGGATCGATGATGCCCGCCTTGATCATGTCGCCGTACTGCTCGGACTGGGCGTCGAAGCCGAAGTTCAGGTCGGTCGACTCGCGGACCTTGCCGGCAACCACGGCACCGTCGACGCCGGCGTTCTCGGCGATCTGGCGCAGCGGGCTTTCCAGCGCGCGGCGCACGATGGCGATGCCCGCCTCCTGATCGCTGTTGGCACCGGTCAGGCCTTCCAGCGCCTTGGCTGCGGCCACCAGGGCCACGCCACCGCCGGCAACAATGCCTTCCTGCACGGCGGCACGGGTAGCGTTCAGGGCGTCATCGACGCGGTCCTTGTGCTCCTTGACCTCGATCTCGGTGGCACCGCCGACCTTGATCACGGCGACGCCGCCGGCGAGCTTGGCCAGCCGCTCCTGCAGCTTCTCGCGGTCGTAGTCGGACGTGGTCTCATCGATCTGCTGGCGGATCTGGGCGACGCGACCCTCGATCTCGGACTTCTCGCCCGAGCCGTCGACGATGGTGGTGTCGTCCTTGTTGATCGAGATCTTGCGAGCCCGGCCGAGCATGTCGAGGGTGACATTCTCGAGCTTCATGCCGAGATCCTCGGAGATCACCTGGCCGCCGGTCAGGATCGCGATGTCCTGCAGCATGGCCTTGCGGCGGTCACCGAAGCCAGGCGCCTTGACGGCGGCGATCTTCAGGCCGCCACGCAGCTTGTTGACCACCAGGGTCGCCAGCGCCTCGCCGTCGACATCCTCGGCGATGATCAGAAGCGGCTTGCCCGACTGGATGACCGACTCCAGCAGCGGCACCATCGGCTGCAGCGACGAGAGCTTCTTCTCGTGCAGCAGGACATAGGCGTCCTCGAGCTCGGTGGTCATCTTGTCGGGGTTGGTGATGAAGTAGGGGCTGAGGTAGCCACGGTCGAACTGCATGCCCTCGACCACTTCGGTCTCGGTGTCGAGGCCCTTGTTCTCCTCGACGGTGATGACGCCCTCGTTGCCGACCTTCTGCATCGCATCGGCGATCTGGCGGCCGATCTCGACTTCGCCGTTGGCGGAAATCGTGCCGACCTGGGCAACCTCGTCCGTGCCGGTGACGTCACGGGACATCGCCTTGATCGACTCGACGGCCTTGGCGACGGCCAGATCGATGCCGCGCTTGAGGTCCATCGGGTTCATGCCGGCGGCAACCGACTTGGCGCCTTCCTTGACGATGGCCTGGGCGAGCACCGTGGCGGTGGTGGTGCCGTCACCCGCGGTGTCGTTGGTGCGGCTGGCCACTTCGCGGACCATCTGCGCACCCATGTTCTCGAACTTGTCCTCGAGCTCGATCTCCTTGGCGACGGTCACACCATCCTTGGTGATGCGCGGCGCGCCGAAGGACTTGTCGAGGACGACGTTGCGGCCCTTGGGACCGAGAGTAACCTTCACCGCGTCGGCGAGGATGTTGACACCCTTCAGCATGCGGTTGCGGGCGTCAGAACTGAACTTGACGTCTTTGGCAGCCATGGTTTCTTCCTAGCTTTCGAATTGAGTATGCCGGTGAGTAGGTGGCGGTGCGCCTGTCAGGCGGCCTTGGCGGCGGCCTTGCCGGACAGGATGCCGAGGATGTCACTCTCCTTCATGATCAGGAGATCCTCGCCGTCGATCTTGATCTCGGTCCCGGACCACTTGCCGAACAGGATGCGGTCACCGGCCTTGACGTCCATCGGCACGCGCTTGCCATCATCGTCACGGGCGCCGGCGCCAACCGCGATGATCTCGCCCTCGGCGGGCTTTTCCTTGGCGCTGTCGGGGATGATCAGGCCGCCAGCGGTCTTTTCGTCGCCCTCGATGCGGCGCACCAGCACGCGGTCGTGCAGGGGGGTGAATTGCATGGGATCGCTCCTCGTTGAACTGTCTGGGCGGTTCGCGTTGCTAGCACTCTCCGCCCGTGAGTGCTAGCGCGCGAAATATGGGCAGACGCTGTCGAGAGTCAAGTGGGGGCCGGAGCCGTTTCGTCGGCCATCGGTCACGCGTCCAGCAGCGTTCGGGCATCCGGGACCAGATCGCTCAGACCGCGAAGGAAGGCCGCGATCCTGGCTGGCTCTCCGGTGACAACGAAGACGGAGAGCGCTGCCTCGCTCCACCCACATGGTGGTTCGAGCCCTGCCGACAGCTCTTCGAGCTGCAATCGTCGCGGGAGCGGTAGGGGAAGCGACGCCGCCGTCTGCAGCAACAGGCGACACTCCTGCACCCGAACCATGGCCAGAAAGGCGCTGCACATCCGCTCGGTCAGCGTGGCGTCGTCGCGCCAGTCCGCGCCGCCGAAAACCACCGAGGTGACGTATTGCCCGGCACCGTTGCAGGTATAGGAGACGCAACCGCGAAAGCCCTCGCTGGTTCTGCGAGCGTGGATCCGGCAGCCGGTCCGGTCTAGGTGCGGACACGCGACGCCTGCCGGCTTGTCCAGGGCTATCTGGGGCGACGATTCGAACGCGTAGGCGACGCAGCAAAGCGCCGCGCAGCGCCCGCAGTCGGCGCGGAGCGATGGTGGCGTCATGGCCCTCTCCGGGATGGTCGCGCCCGATATCGCAGGCCCGGGCCGGCGCGGCAACAGGAAAAGCGGCCCGACCCGCGCCCGAATGGGCACCCGATCGGCGCTTTCGCCCGTCAGGGCGGGCCGCTAGAAACCGCCCGGGAAACGAGGGGAATCGGGCAGGGCCATGACCGCCATCATCAGCAAGCTGGACGAGATCGCCGACCGCTACCGGGTACTCTACTGCGATCTCTGGGGCTGCCTGCATGACGGCACGGCGGCGCATCCGGCGGCGGTGGCGGCGCTGCAGGCGTTCCGGGCCGCGGGTGGGGCCGTGGTGCTGATGACCAACGCGCCGCGGCCGGAGCGGCAGATCGCCCGCCAGCTTCAGCGCCTCGGCGCGCCCGAGGATTGCTGGGACCTGATCGTCTCATCCGGCGACGCCGCCCAGGACGCGCTTGCCGCCGGCGTCATCGGCCGCCGCGTCTACCATCTCGGTCCCGAAAAGGACGAGAGCTTCTTCCACCACGCCGACGGCACGCCTGTCGCTGTCGAACGGGTGCCGCTGGACGAGGCCGAGGGGATCGCCTGCACCGGGCTGTTCGACGACGAGACCGAGACGCCCGAGGACTATCGGCTGACCATCCTGACCGGCGTCAACCGCGGCCTGAAGCTTCTCTGCGCCAACCCCGACATCGCCGTGGATCTGGGCGAGCGGCGCATCTTCTGCGCCGGCGCCATCGCCGCGGCCTACGAGACGGCGGGCGGCGAGGCGCTCTATTTCGGCAAGCCGCACCCGCCGATCTACGATCTGGCGCGGCGCCGGCTGGCGGCGCTCAGGGGCGTCGCCGACGAGCCGGTGCTCTGCATCGGCGACGGCATCGCCACCGATGTCCGGGGCGGCGTCGCCGAGGGGCTCGATACCCTCTTCGTGACCGGCGGGCTGGCGGCGGCGGAGACCGGCACCCGGAACGGCGCTCCCGATCCGGCCCGGCTCGAAGCCTTCCTCGCCGCCGCCGAACTCTCCCCCACGGCCGCCATCGGCGCCCTGCGCTGAGCAGGTGTCCCCATGGGGACGGGGGGTCAAGGTGCTGGAATCATGGGATATCCCGTGGGGACGGCCTGGGGACGCTGGCAATCCGCGACCGGCACGCGCCCTGGCACTCCCAGGCGCGGGAGTGGGCGCTGCGCCAGGTCCCGCGCCGGCGTCCCCACGGGGACGCATATGTAAGCATCTGATTTAAAACGATAAAAGTGTTAACGCCGGTGGGGACACGGGTGCGGACAGCCCCGGGGGGCACTTTCCAACCGGCCGCATTGGCGCCACGATCCCCCGCCATTGAACGGCCCATTAGTCGACAGAAGGATTGCCAGGGATGAACGGATTCCGGATCGGCGGCCTTGCCACTTTCCTCGCCGCCATGGCAGCCGCGGCCCCTGCCCTCCCGGCACCGCTCGATTGCAGTGAGGGCCGTTCTTCATCGTGCTCGACCTCCATGGCGACGGCGTCAGGGTGAAGGGTGTCGAGGAGAGACCGCTGGTCTTCTTCGACGTCAATGGCGACGGCTTCACCACTCTGACCGGCTGGCCCAGCCCCGATGACGGCTTCCTCGCCCGCGACGGAAACGCCAACGGGTTCATCAGCAGCGGCAGCGAGCTCTTCATCGGCCCCACCGTTGCCTATGACCGCCTGACCGGCCTCGCTTCGCTGGACAGCAATGGCGACGGTGTCATCGACGCCGCCGATGCCGGGTTCGGCGACCTGGTCATCTGGCGGGACGCAAACAGCAACGGCTACACCGAGGCCGGCGAAACCACCATCCTCGCCGCGGCCGGGATCGCCACCATCGACCTCACCTACCTTTGGCAATGGACCGAGGTCGCAGATATCGACCCCGCGTCGCGGGCCCCTTCATCGATGCTCGGCACCTGGCACTGCTGGTGAAGCTGCAAGGCTCCTGTTTCGAGGGCGGCGCCAACCCCGGGCGCAGGCAGGCGCTGGCAATCGAGGATTTCTACCAGATGCGCCGCAAGTGGTTCGCGGCACTTTTCCTGGCCGAGTCCCCGAGCTCCAGCTCTCTGCTCGACCGGGTCAGCGAAGGTCATCCGCTCGAACCCCTCGAAATGCTGCCGGTGCGATATGGCGGACCCAGCGACCGTCTGGTCGGCGACCTTGGGTTCGTCCTCGACGGACTGACGGCCTCGCTGGCCGATGGCCGCCTGACCCCGGAAAACGCCGCCGCAGCGCTGGATGTGTTCGGCGCCGAGCTCGACTTCGCCCGCAAGGACGTGCTGACGGTACTCGACCGACGCATCGCCGCCGGCGGCCCGGCGGCCGAGGATCTGGCGGCCATGGCTGAGGCATATGACCGCCTCGAATAGCGCCCGGTCTGGCCCATTGCGCCCCCCTAGAAGCCCCCTGCCGCGCCCCCGATCGCTGCCGGGCGCGCGAGGCTGGTGGGCGGGGAGCGCCCCGGCCGGTGGCGGCGTGGCCCGCTGAACAGGCGCCGTCACCTGCCGCGGGGCGCCGGACCCGGCGCAGGTCGCCGCGAAGCGGCGAGGGCGCCGGGCCGGGCCCAAACCGAACGAGCGCGCCTGGCCGTCAGGCCAGGCGGCGAGAGAGGGCGGGAGCTCCCGGCCCTGGTCCCTGGCACCCAGACCACTGGCCCTCGGAGCAGCCGTCGCGTCGCTCAGTCGGTGAAGCGGTTGTCGCGGGGAAAGCCGCGCGGCGCCATGCGGCCCGACCCGGCCCGCTTGCCGAGCCATTCGGCCAGCTCGGCTTGTGTGCGGGTGCGGCCGCCCTGCTCTTTCCACTGCAGCCCCTCGGCGAGGGCAAAGACCCGGGCATCCGCCAGCCCGCCATCCTTGTATTTCTGCAGCCTGACGCCCTTGCCGCGGGTCATCTCGGGCAGCTCCTGGAGCGGGAAGACCAGCACCTTGCGGTTCTCGCCCACCACCGCCACGTGGTCGCCGGTCGCCGGTCGGCAGACCCGGGCCTCGGCCGCACCACCCAGGTTCAGCACCTGCTTGCCGGCGCGGGTCTGGGCCAGCGCCTCGTCGCCGGCCACCACAAAGCCGTCGCCGGCCGAGGAGGCCACCAGCCATTTCGACCCCGGCCGGTGCACCATCAGCGCCACGATCCGGGCCTCGTTGGGCAGGTCCAGCATCAGCCGAACCGGCTCGCCCATGCCGCGCCCCCCCGGCAGGGTCGAGACGGCCAGGGTGTAGAAGCGCCCGTTGGACCCGAACAGCAGCAGCCGGTCGGTGGTCTCGGCATGGAAGACGGAGCGGCCCTTGTCGCCGTCGCGGTATTTCAGTTCGGCGTCCGGGCCGAGGTGGCCCTTCATGGCCCGGATCCAGCCCATCTCGGAGCAGACGACGGTCACCGGCTCGCGCTCGATCATCGCCTCGAGCGGCACCTCCTCGACCTCGGGGGCATCGGCCAGCGTGCTGCGGCGGGGCTCGGCGAAGGCCGCCCTGGCCGCTTTCAGCTCGTCGACGATCCGGTCCCATTGCAGGCCCTCGTCGGCGACCAGCGCCTCGAGCGCCAGTTCCTCTTCCATCAGCGCCTCGCGCTCGCGCCTCAGCTCCATCTCCTCGAGCTTGCGCAGGTTCCTCAGCCGCATGTTGAGGATCGCGTCGGCCTGCACCTCGGATAGCTCGAAGGTCTGCATCAGCACCGCCCTCGGCTCGTCCTCGGTGCGGATGATGCGGATCACCTCGTCGAGGTTGAGATAGGCGATGATGTAGCCGTCCAGCACCTCGAGCCTTGCGGCGATCTTGTCCAGCCGGTGCCGGCTGCGGCGGACCAGCACCTCGCGGCGGTGGCGGACGAAGATGGTCAGCACCTGCGGCAGGGTGCAGACGGCCGGGGTGCGGCCGTCCACCAGCACGTTCATGTTGAGCGAGAAGCGGGTCTCGAGGTCGGAAAGCCGGAACAGCGTCTCCATCAGCACGGCGGGGTCGACGTTCCGCGCCCGCGGCTCCAGCACGATGCGCACGTCCTCGGCCGATTCGTCGCGCACATCGGCCAGGATCGGCACCTTCTTGGCGTTGATGAGCTCGGCCAGCTTCTCGATCAGCCGGCCCTTGGGCACCTGGAAGGGGATCTCGGTGACCACGATCTGCCATTGCCCGCGGCCCAGATCCTCGGTCTGCCAGCGCGCCCTGACCCGGAAGGCGCCGCGCCCAGTGGCATAGGTCTCGCGGATCGAGGGGCCGGGCTCGACGATCACCCCGCCGGTGGGAAAATCCGGTCCGGGCAGGTGCCGCAGCGCCTCGTCGAGGGCGATCTCGCGCCCCGATCTCTGCCGTTTCGCGGCGAGGATGGCGGCGTCGATGGCCTCGCCGGGATTGTGCGGCGGGATGTTGGTGGCCATGCCCACGGCGATGCCGGCGGCACCGTTGATCAGAAGGTTCGGCAGGCCCGAGGGCAGGACCACGGGCTCGCTTG
This sequence comes from Paracoccaceae bacterium, assembly GCA_050299555.1. Taxonomy (GTDB): domain Bacteria; phylum Pseudomonadota; class Alphaproteobacteria; order Rhodobacterales; family Rhodobacteraceae; genus JBNKWA01. The sequence goes on from JBNKWA010000074.1 coordinate 13,997, forward strand.
CGGTACCGTCGTAGTTGGGGCGGAAGTCGACCGCGTCCTCGGCCAGGCCCTCCATCAATGCCTCGGCGGCCCTGGTCAGGCGGGCCTCGGTGTAGCGCTCGGCGGCCGGGTTGTCGCCGTCGATATTGCCGAAATTGCCCTGCCCGTCCACCAGCGGCAGGCGCATGTTGAAGTCCTGGGCCAGCCGCGCCAGCGCATCGTAGATCGCCTGGTTGCCATGCGGGTGGAAGGTGCCCATCACCTCGCCGGTGATCTTGGCGCACTTGCGGAAGGCGCCGCCGGCGTTCAGCCCCAGCCCGCGCATGCCGAAGAGGATGCGCCGGTGCACCGGCTTCAGCCCGTCGCGGGCATCGGGCAGCGCCCGGTCGGTGATGGTCGAGAGCGCATAGGTCAGGTAGCGCTCGCCCAGCGCCCGGCGCAGCGGCTCGGCCAGGATCTCGCCGACCGGCGCCCCACCATTGCCATTGCCGCCGCCGTTCCCGTCGATCTTGGGGGTATCAGCCTTGCGTGCCATAGATGTGGTGATATGCCGGGCGGCCATGCCGGTCCAGCGGGAAATGCCCCGTTGCCGCCGGCGGCCGGGCCTTTGCGGCGCACCGGAACCGGTCTAGACTGCCGCCACGACAACCCCGTCCGGGCATATTCGATGTTCCTGCCGATCGGCGATCAGAACCGCACCCAGCGCTTCCCGGTGGTCACCGGGCTTCTGATCTTCGCCAACTTCTTCGTCGGCATGGTCTGGGTGATCCTGATCGTGGGCGAGCACGACTATGCCGCCGAGATGCTGAACTTTGCCTTCGTGCCGGCGGCGTTTTCCCGCGGCGACGGGGCGGCGACGATCGTGACCTGCCTGTTCCTGCATGCCGGGGTGATGCACTTCCTCGGCAACATGCTGTTCCTGTGGACCTTCGGGCACAATGTCGAGGACGCGCTGGGGCATCTCGGCTTCCTGGTCTTCTACCTTGTCTGCGGCGTGGCGGCGACGCTGGCCTTCTGGTGGACCCAGCCCGGGGGAACGCTGCCGCTGCTCGGCGCCTCGGGCGCCGTGGCCGGCGTCATGGGGGCCTATCTCATCGGCTTCTTCCGCGAGAAGATCACCGTGCTCTTCTTTGTGCTGCCGCTGCGCTTCACGGCGCTCAACCTGCTGTTCCTGTGGATCGTCTACCAGGTCGTGCTGGGGATCGCGGCGCTTGGCGACGACTCGCCCGGCGTCGCCTATGCGGCCCATGTCGGCGGCTTCGCCGCCGGCGCGCTGATGTTCAAGGCCATGCGGGTGCTGGGCGGGGCCCGGCCCTATTCCGAGGCCGATCGGGTGGCGGCCGAGCGGGCTCGGCACGAGGCGGCGCAGGGGGTCGACATCCGGCGGCTGCGCAAGGCGCGGCAATCGCGGTGAGCCGGGCAGCACCGCCACAAGCTGTCATCGACCGCGCCGTGACGGACGGCGATCTTCCCTACGCGGTGGCCATGGTGGCGGACCGGGACGGCATCGTCTGGGCCGGCACCGCCGGCGAGGTCGCGCCGGATGCGGTGTTCGGCATCTTCTCGATGAGCAAGGCTGTCGGCGCAGTGGCGGCGATGATCCTCGTGGAACGCGGCGCGCTGAACCTCGAGACGCCGGTCGCCGACATCCTGCCGGCCTTCGCGGACATGAAGGTGCTGGACGGCTGGGACGGCGAGGCACCGCGGCTGCGCCCGCCAGCGCGGCAGGCGACGCTGCACCAGCTTCTGACCCACAGCGCCGGGCTGGAGTACCCGCACTGGAACCGGCCCATCCGGGATTTCGTCGCCCGCACCGGTCACCCCATCGCGCCCTCGGGCAAGCGCCAGGGGCTGATGTGCCCCATGGCGACCGATCCCGGCATCCGCTTCGGCTACGGCGCCGGCATCGACTGGGCCGGCGAAATGGTGGCCGCGGTCAGCGGCCAGCCCGTCGACACCTTCCTGAAGGAGGCCCTGTTCGAGCCGCTGGGGATGGGCGACACCGATGTGGAAGTGCGGGCCCACATGGCCGGCCGGCTGCCGCCGGTGATGCGCCGCAGCGGGACGGGTTTCGAAAGGACCGAGGCGGCGCCGCCGGCCGGCCCGGAATTCTACGGCATGGGGCACTGCCTCTATTCGACGGCACCCGACTACCTGCGTTTCCTGCGCATGCTGCTGAACGGCGGCAGCCTCGACGGCGTCCGCATCCTGTCCGCGGCCTCGGTCGAAACCATGCTGGCCGACCACCTGGCACCCTTGCGGTTTCGGCCGATGATCACCGCCAATCCGTCGCTGAGCGCCGATTTCGATCCCTTCCCGGGGCTCGATGCGGGCCATTCGCTGGGCTTCCTGCGGGTGGCCGAAGACGTGCCGGGCCGCCGCCGCGCAGGCTCGCAAAGCTGGGCGGGGATCCTCAATACCCATTGCTGGCTCGACCCGGAAAGCGGCCTGACGGCGCTGCTGATGACCCAGACCCTGCCCTTCGTCGAACCGCGCTTCATGGCCACCTGGGAGGCCTTCGAGCACGCCGTCTACGCCATGCGGGGCTGAAGCGGCGGCCGGCCGCGCCCCCCCCCCGCCCCCCGCCGGGGGGGGGCCGGGGGGGGGGGGGGGGG
>JBNKWA010000075.1:0-44245 GCA_050299555.1 Paracoccaceae bacterium
GAATGACATGACGGTTTCGATGGCCCGGGTTGTCCGGGGCGTTTCATCCTCGTGCGTCCATGCCCAAGATATCCGGCCTGGCCCTTGCCGCCGCACCGACGCTTGCCATGGCGCACCAGATCGCGCCCGGGCGCGAGGGTGGGTGGGCGGGGAGCGCCCGGGCGCGATAAAGGGTCGGGACGGGCGCCGCCCTTACCGGTTCGATGCGGCCAGCAGGGCCTTGGCAATGGCGTAGAGGCGCTTTTCCAGGATCACCGGCGTCTCACAGACATAGGTCAGCGACCGGGCCCGGTCGGTATAGATGCGCTCGTCCCAGTCGAGTTCTTCCTCAAGCGTGTCGAGCTTGTCGAAGTCCGGCTCGTCCAGCGCCTCCTCGGCGCTCATCGCGGTGCGGGTGGCGTCGATCTTCTCCGACAGCCCGATCTGCTTGGCCGAGTATTCGCCGATGCCGGCGATCAGCCGCTTGCGATCGTTGTCGATCAGCGTGAAGGCGCGCTGGAACACCGCCGCCATCAGCGCCGGGTCGCTGCCGTTGGTCGCGGCAAAGGCGTCGATCAGGCCGGGGAAGTCCTCGACCGGGACCCGGCGCAGCGCCAGGCGGCTGGCGAGGTCGTCGATCGCCGGCTTCAGATCGGGATCGGCATGGGGGCCGCTGCCGGCCTCGGGCAGAGGTTCGGGCCACATCAGCCCCGGCGACAGCGCCGCCACCTTGGGCTGGATGCAGGGCCAGGTCGGATCGGAGAAATCGGCCGCCGCCGCGGGCGTCGTGACCGGTGCCGCCGCCAGCGCCAGAACGGTTGCAAGGACTGCGCGACCCCTCGTCGCCGCCATCGTCGCCTCCCCGGTGAACTTTTGCCGCCGATGATCGGCCGGGCGGAGGCCGCTGTCCAGCCGTCCCTGACCGTCCGGAACACCACCAAAGGTCTGCATTGTCGGTCACGAATGGGTGAGGAATACTTTGTCCAAGCGTCGCTACGAGCGCAGTAATTTGGGAGGGAATGGCATGCGGACACGCGCTGCACTGGCAAGCGCGGCGGGCAAGCCGCTTGAAGTGACGGAAGTCAATCTGGACGGCCCGAAGGCGGGCGAGGTGCTGGTCGAGATCAAGGCCACCGGCATCTGCCATACCGATGAGTTCACCCTGTCGGGGGCCGATCCGGAGGGCATCTTCCCGGCCATCCTCGGGCATGAGGGCGCCGGCGTCGTCGTCGATGTCGGCCCCGGCGTGATGAGCGTGAAGAAGGGCGACCACGTGATCCCGCTCTACACGCCCGAATGCCGCGAGTGCCCGTCCTGCCTCAGCCGCAAGACCAACCTGTGCACCGCGATCCGCGCCACCCAGGGCCAGGGGCTGATGCCCGACGGGTCGAGCCGCTTCTCGACCCTCGATGGCGACCGCATCTTCCACTACATGGGCTGCTCGACCTTCTCGAACTTCACGGTGCTGCCCGAGATCGCGATCGCCAAGGTGCGCGAGGACGCGCCCTTCGACAAGATCTGCTACATCGGCTGCGGCGTCACCACCGGGGTCGGCGCGGTCATCAACACCGCCAAGGTCGAACAGGGCGCCAAGGCGGTGGTGTTCGGTCTGGGCGGCATCGGGCTGAACGTGATCCAGGGCCTGAAGCTGGCCGGTGCCGACATGATCATCGGCGTCGACCTGAACCCCGACCGCAAGGAGTGGGGCGAGAAGTTCGGCATGACCCATTTCGTCGACGCCTCCGAGGTCGGCGACGAGATCGTGCCCTACATCGTCAACATGACCAAGACCAAGGCCGACCAGATCGGCGGCGCCGACTACACCTTCGACTGCACCGGCAACGTCAAGGTCATGCGCGCGGCGCTGGAATGCAGCCATCGCGGCTGGGGCACCTCGGTGATCATCAGCGTGGCCCCGGCGGGGGCGGAAATCTCGACCCGGCCGTTCCAGCTGGTCACCGGGCGGACCTGGAAGGGTACCGCCTTCGGCGGCGCCCGCGGCCGCACCGACGTGCCGAAGATCGTCGACTGGTACATGGACGGCAAGATCCAGATCGATCCGATGATCACCCACATCCTGCCGCTGGAGCGCATCAACGAGGGCTTCGACCTGATGCACAGGGGCGAGTCGATCCGATCCGTGGTGGTCTACTGAGAGGGGAGATGGAAGTCGTATCGCAGAACCGGTGCTTCGGAGGCGTGCAGGCGGTCTATACCCACGCCTCGGAGACCTGTGGCGTGCCGATGACTTTCGGTGTCTACCTGCCGCCGCAGGCCGAAAGCGGCAGCGTGCCGGTGCTGTGGTACCTGTCGGGGCTGACCTGCACCCACGAGAACGCGATGACCAAGGCGGGGTTGCAGCGCCACGCCGCCGAGAGCGGTATCGCGGTCGTCTTCCCCGACACCTCGCCCAGGGGCGAGGGGGTGGCCGACGACCAGGCCTATGACCTCGGCCAGGGCGCGGGGTTCTACGTCAATGCCGAGCGCGAGCCCTGGGCGCCGCATTACCGCATGTACGACTATGTGGTCTCGGAGCTGCGCGATCTGGTGCAGCGCGAGCTGCCGGTGGCGGACCGGCACGGCATCACCGGCCATTCCATGGGCGGGCACGGGGCGCTGACCATCGCGCTGCGCAATCCAGACCGCTTCCAGTCGCTGTCGGCCTTCGCGCCGATCACCAACCCGACCCGCTCGGACTGGGGGCGCAAGCAGCTCAGCGCCTATCTCGGCGACGACGAGGCGCTGTGGGCCGACCACGACGCCTGCCTGCTCCTGGAGGAGCGCGGCTGGCCGGCGGACATCCTGATCGACCAGGGTTCGCAGGATCAGTTCCTGGACCTGCTCAGGCCCGAGGCGCTGGCCTCGGTGATGGCGCGGCAACGCCAGCCCGGGGTGATCCGCATGCAGCAGGGTTACGACCACAGCTATTACTTCGTGGCCACCTTCGCCGCCGACCATGTCGCCTGGCATGCCGAGCGCCTGCACGCGCTCAACCGCAGGAAGGGTACGACATGAGGATGGCAGCGTTCGGCACGGCATTGGCCCTGATCCTGGGCACGAACCTGGCGGCAGCGCAGGACGCCGCCCATGGCGATGCCGAGGCCGGCGAGAAGGTGTTCCGCAAGTGCAAGGCCTGCCACGAAATCGGCCCCGAGGCCAAGGCCAAGGTCGGCCCGCCGCTGACCGACGTGCTCGGCCGCACCGCCGGCACGGTGGAGGGGTTCAAGTATTCCGACGCCATGATTGCCGCCGGCGAAGGCGGACTGGTCTGGACGCCGGAAACCATCGCCACGTTCCTGGAGAAGCCGAAAGACTTCGTCGACGGCACCAAGATGAGCTTTGCCGGGCTCAGGAAGCCGGAGGAGCGCGACGATGTGATCGCCTATCTGGCGACATTCGCGACCGAAACCGAAACTGAAACCGACAATGGAGAGGAGGACAAAGAGGGCTCTTAGCCCGAGTTCGGCGGGGTGCACCCCCCGCGCGGTTCAATGGTCAGGACCCGAGGGAAGATGACGACCGCACGGCAAGTCTCTGGTCCTTACCCAACGACAATCACCTAGGGAGTCGAAAATGCGCAAGCTCTCAGTTCTGACCTGCATGCTCGCGATTGGCTGGGCCGGATCGGCCGTAGCCAACGACGAGTTGCAGTCCATGATGGGGGACCCCAATCAGTGGGTCATCCAGACTGGCGACTACAGCAACCACCGCTACTCGGAACTCAACCAGATCAACAAGGACAACGTCGGCGACCTGCAGGTCGCGTGGACGTTCTCGACCGGTGTCTTGCGCGGGCACGAAGGCGCCCCGCTGGTGGTCGGCGATACGATGTACGTGCACACGCCGTTCCCCAACATCGTCTATGCCCTCGATCTGGCCGACGAAGGCAAGATCAAGTGGAAATACGAGCCCAAGCAGGATCCGGACGTGATCCCGGTCATGTGCTGCGACACGGTCAACCGCGGCGTGGCCTATAGCGACGGCAAGATCTATCTGCATCAGGCCGATACCACGCTGGTGGCGCTGAACGCCGACACCGGCGCGGTGGAATGGTCGCTCAAGAACGGCGATCCGGCCAAGGGCGAGACCAATACCGCGACGGTGCTGCCGGTGAAGGACAAGGTGCTGGTCGGCATCTCGGGCGGCGAGTTCGGCGTCCGCGGGTCGGTGACGGCCTATAACGCCGCCGACGGCTCGCTGGCCTGGCGCGCCTACTCGATGGGCCCGGACAGCGACACGCTGATGGATCCGGACAACACCACCCATCTCGGCCAGCCGGTCGGCCCCGATTCGGGCACCGCGACCTGGGAAGGCGACCAGTGGATGATCGGTGGCGGTACCACCTGGGGCTGGTACTCCTACGATCCCGAAGAGAACCTGGTCTATTACGGCAGCGGCAACCCCTCGACCTGGAACCCGGGGCAGCGCCCGGGCGACAACCGCTGGTCGATGACCATCTTCGCGCGTGACGTCGACACCGGCATGGCCAAGTGGGTCTATCAGATGACCCCGCATGACGAGTGGGACTATGACGGCATCAACGAGATGATCCTGACCGAGCAGGAAGTGAACGGCGAGAGCCGCAAGCTTCTGACCCACTTCGACCGCAACGGCCTTGGCTATACGCTGGACCGCGTGTCGGGTGAGCTGCTGGTGGCCGAGAAGTACGATCCGGCGGTGAACTGGACCACCGGCGTCGACATGGATCCGGCTTCCGAGAACTATGGCCGCCCGGCCGTGGTGGCGCAGTACTCCACCGAGCAGAACGGCGAGGACGTGAACTCGACCGGCATCTGCCCGGCGGCGCTCGGCTCGAAGGACCAGCAGCCGGCAGCCTATTCGCCCGTGACCCAGCTCTTCTACGTGCCGACCAACCACGTCTGCATGGACTACGAGCCGTTCCGGGTGAGCTATACCGCCGGCCAGCCCTATGTCGGTGCGACGCTGTCGATGTACCCGGCGCCCGAAAGCCATGGCGGCATGGGCAACTTCATCGCCTGGGACAACATCAACGGCGAGATCAAGTGGTCGATCCCCGAGCAGTTCTCGGTGTGGTCGGGCGCGCTGGCGACCGCTGGCGACATCGTCTTCTACGGCACGCTTGAGGGCTATCTGAAGGCGGTCGATGCCAATACCGGCGACGAGCTGTTCAAGTTCAAGACCCCGTCGGGCATCATCGGCAACGTGATGACCTATGCCCGCGACGGCCAGCAGTACGTGGCCGTGCTGTCGGGTGTCGGTGGCTGGGCAGGCATCGGCCTTGCGGCCGGTCTGACCAACCCCAATGACGGTCTGGGCGCCGTGGGCGGCTATGCCGCACTGAGCGACTACACCGCCCTTGGCGGCCAGCTCACGGTCTTCACGCTGCCCAACTGATCGCAGCCTGACGACCACAGGGCCCGGTTGGGCCGAGACACTGGGGCCGGCGCGTTCCCGAGGCGGAATGCGCCGGCCCTTGTCCCGATACGAGGAGCATGAAGATGCGATCGAGCCTGCTTGCAGTCGCCGCCGTCGTGATGCCGCTTGCCGCCGGGATCGGGGGCGCCGCCCTTGCCCAGGACGCCGCGGCCGCCGGCAACGATCCCAACCTTGTCGCCGCCTACAACGAGGGCGGGCGCTATTTTACCGAGGACGGCATCCCGACCTTCCACGTGGCCGAGGACGGCACCGTGGACTGGCCGACCTACGAGGGTTTCCGCCGCTATCACTCGGAGTGCCATGTCTGCCACGGCCCCGAGGGCGAGGGGTCGACTTATGCCCCGGCGCTGAAGAAGTCGGCGATCGCCATGGACTATTACGAATTCTTCGACACCGTGGTGAACGGCCGCAAGCGCGTCGACGCCGCCGACAATTCGGTGATGCCGTCCTTCGGCGACAACCCCAACGTGATGTGTTACCTCGACGACATCTATGTCTATCTCAAGGCGCGGGGAGCCGACGCCGTTCCGCGCGGGCGCCCGGCCAAGAAGGAAGAGAAGACCGACGCGATCCGCAAGGACCAAGATGACTGCCTGGGCCGATAGGCCGCGCCTCGCCCTGCGCGTCCTGCTGGCGGCGCTGGCTGTCTCGGGCGCCGCCGCGGCCGGGGCGCAGACGTCGGATCTGGTCTCCAAGACCGCGTTTCGGGTCTGTGCCGATCCGGCCAACTATCCGATGTCGGACCAGGAGGGGCGCGGCTATGAGAACCGCATCGCCGAGCTGTTCGCCGCGAAGCTGGAGCTGCCGCTGGAGTACACCTGGTATCCCATGGCCACCGGCTTCATCCGCAACACGCTGCGCGCCAACCGCTGCGACGTGGTGATCGGCTATGCCCAGGGCCACGAGCTGGTGCAGAACACCAACCACTACATGACCTCGGTCTACACGCTGGTGGTCAGGGGCGACGGGCCGCTGGCCGGGGTGACGACACTGTCCGACCCGGCGCTCAAGGGCACCCGGCTCGGTATCATCGCCGGCAGCCCGCCGGCCACCCACATGGCGCGCGCCGGGCTGATCGGCAAGGCGCGGCCCTATGCGCTGGTGGTCGACCGGCGGTTCGAGTCGCCGGCGCTGGACATGCTGGACGATCTCGACGCCGGCGAGATCGACGGCGCCGTGCTGTGGGGGCCGCTTGCCGGGCCGCTGGTCAAGGCCGAGCACCCGGGGCTGGCGGTGATCCCGCTGATGCACGAGACCCTGCCACCGAAGCTGTTCTTTCGCATCACCATGGGGGTGCGGCAGGGCGAGAAGGTGTGGGAGCGGCGGCTGAACTCGCTGATCCGCCGCAACCAGGACGAGATCGACGCGATCCTGACCGAGGCGGGCGTGCCGCTGGTGGACGACATGGGCACGGCGATGAAGCAGGTGACGCAGTGATCCGCCTCGCGGCCCCGATGGTTCTGCTGGCGGGCGCCGTCGCGGCGGCCGAGCCGGAGCCGGCGGGATACCGCATGGACGCCTATCGCGCGCCGGTGCCCGAGACGCTGGCCGGGGCCGAGGTGATCGACAGCGACAGGGCGCATGCGCTGTGGGAGGCGCGCGAGGCGGCCTTTGTCGACGTGCTGCCGCAGGCGCCCAGGCCGGCCGGCCTGTCAGAGGGCACGGTGTGGCACCAGCCGCCGCGCTACTCGATCCCCGGTGCGACATGGCTGCCCAATACCGGCTATGGCGAACTGGCGGCGCCCGAGATGGACTACTTCCGTCAGGGGCTGGCGGAGGTGAGCGGTGGCGACAAGGCGCAACCGTTGGTGATCTTCTGCCGCGCCGAGTGCTGGATGTCGTGGAACGCCGCCAAGCGGGCGCTGGAAGAGGGGTACACGCAGGTGATCTGGTACCCCGACGGCACCGATGGCTGGATCGAGGCCGGCTATCCCACCAAGAAGGCCGAGCCGGCGCCCGGCCATCCCTGAGCGGCCTGCCGCCCCAGGCCCTTTTCTTCTTGGTCCAAGTACTCGCGGGGGGTGAGGCGCGAAAGCGCCGAGGGGGGCGGCAGCCCCCCTTTTCGAACCCTCCCGCGGGTGGACCTTGCGGCGTGGCGACGCTAGCCAGATGCATGGGCAAGCAAGAGCGGAGGCAACCATCATGCAACGACTGCTGATCACCGGCGCGGCCGGGGGCCTCGGCACCATGGCGCGGCGACGGCTGACCCATCTGGCGCCGGTGTTGCGGGTCGCCGACGTGGTGCCGGTCAAGGACCCGGCGCCGAACGAGGAAGTCGTGCAATGCGACCTTGCCGACCGCGACGCCGTCGACCGGATGGTGGCCGGCTGCGACGGCATCGTGCATTTCGGCGGCATTTCGGTCGAGGACAAATTCTCGAAGATCCTCGACGCCAACATCATCGGCGTCTTCAACCTCTACGAGGCGGCCCGGGCCCATGGCCACCCGCGGATCATCTTCGCCAGTTCCAACCACGCGGTGGGGTTCCACCCCCAGGACAGGCGGCTGACCGCCTCGGACCCGATCAAGCCCGACGGACTCTACGGCGTCTCGAAATGCTACGGCGAGGCCATCGCGTCGATGTACCATTCGAAGTTCGGGCAGGAGACGGCGATCGTCAGGATCGGTTCGTGTTTCGACAAGCCGGCCAATCACCGCATGATGGCCACCTGGTTCAGCCGTGACGACTTCGTCCGCCTGGCCGAGACGGTGTTCCGGGTGCGGCGGCTGGGTTGCCCGATCATCTGGGGGGTCTCGGACAACGACGAATGCTGGTGGGACAATGGCGAGGCGCGCTATCTCGGCTGGCGGCCGCGCGACAACAGCGCCCGCTTCCGCGACGAGATCGAGCGCGAGCATCCGCGCCCGGCGCCGGACGACCCGACCTCGCTGTGGCAGGGCGGGACCTTCACCCAGGATCCGATCTTTCCCGAGGACTGAGGGCGACCAGCCGCGCAAGGGTGTCGGCGGCCAGCCTTGCGGTCAGATCGCCGGCCGGTGAGCGCCTGGAGCCGGCCCACCAGCGCCCGCACCTCACCTCGGGAAGCTCGCGCGGGCCAGAGATCCGAGGCCGCCGGCATTGCCGACCGCCGCGGCGAGTTCGGGTGTGGACGACGGGGCGAGGGGGACGGCCTGGGTCTGGCCGCTTCCGGTCTGGTGGCCCCGCCGCGTCGGGCGTAGAACGAGACGATGCTGCGTAAGGTCCTTCCGGCGACGGTCTTCTGCCTCTGGTGGGTGGTACTCGCCCTTGCCCTGAAGGCGATTACCCTGGATGCCGGCACGTTCCCGGTCGACTACCGCACCTATGCGGCCGCCGCCGAGCGGGCCGAGGCCGAGGGCTCGCCCTATGTCGGTGCTGATGCGGCCCGGGCGCGATGGCTTGAAATCCACCGGGCAACCACGGCGATCTTCCGGCTGGACCCGGGCGGGGAACTGCCGGACGGGAGCATTTCGGGACCCTATCTCTATCCGCCGACGCTGGCGCTGGTACTGGGCCCCGGCCGTACGGCGGCGCTGGTCTTCGTGCTGGTGCAGGCGGCGGTGGCGGCGGCCACCTGCCTCGCCTGGCTGCGACTGTCGGGTGCCGGCCTCGGCTGGTGGCTGGTTCCGGCGGCGCTGTCGGTGGACATCCTGGCGGTCTTCGCCGGCGGCAATGTCGAGGTGTTGCTGATCGGCGGGTCGCTGCTGGCCTCGTGGCTGCTCTGGACCGGGCGGGGGCCGTGGGCGGCGCCGGTGGTGGCGGCGGTCCTGCTGGTCAAGCCGCAATACGGGTTGCTTTTCGTCGCCTTCGCCTGCCTTGCCATGGCGGCGGGCGGGCGGCGCTGGCGGCCGTTCCTGGTGGCCGGGGCGGGTGCGGCGGCGCTGATCGCGCTGGAGTTCCTGCGCTGGCCGGCAGCGGCGCGAGCGGACTTCCTGGCTTATGCCGCCTCGCCGTCGTCGCTGCAGTACTTCGCCCTGCCGCCGGACCAGCAGTGGCCCATGAGCCTGTGGAACCGGGCGTCGCTGCAACTCTTCCTCGGTGCCGGGCTGCCTTATGGGGCGGCGCAGGCGCTGTCGCTGGGTATCTTTGCGGTGCTTCTGGCCGTCTCGTGCCGTCGGCTGAGACGGGCGCGGGCGGGGTTCGCACCCGTCTTCGCACCCCTCTTCGCGCTGGCCTATGTGCTGTTCCTGCTGACCCGGCCGATCACCTGGGCGCTGCCGTTCCTGGGGTTGTTCGCGGTGGCGGCCGTCTGGCCGGGGCTGGCGCCCGCCGGGCGGCGCGCGGTTGCGGCGATGGCGCTGCTGCTCGGGGCGACGCACTGGGCCGCCTACATGCTGTTCCTGGGCGGGGCCGCGCCCGGACTTCTGACCCTGCAGTCGGAAGCCCTGCCATGGGAGACGCTGCTGGTGCTGCCCGCCACCTGGGCGCTGTTGACGTTTCGCGCAATGCCGGCGATCCCGCAGCGGTGACCGGCCGGCGCGAAAGCGGCTAAGCTGGCGGCAGAATCGGGAGGGGACCCATGCGAATACTCGTCACCGGCGCAGCCGGCATGATCGGCCGCAAGCTGACGGCGCGGCTTCTGGCCGAGGGGGCGCTGAACGGCCGGCCGCTGAGCCAACTGGTGCTGCATGACATGGTGCCGCCCGAGGCCGCCTCCACCGGCGGGATCGAGGTCACGGCGATGACCGGCGACCTTGCGGCGCCCGAAGCGGCCGCGGCGCTGATGGCCACCAAGCCGGACGTGATCTTTCACCTCGCCGGTGTGGTGTCGGGCGAGGCGGAAGCGAATTTCGAGCTTGGCTACCGGGTCAACCTCGATGGCACCCGCGGGCTTTTCGACGCGATCCGGACGGCGGGGCTGGCACCGCGGGTGGTCTTCACCTCGTCGATCGCGGTCTTCGGGGCGCCGTTCCCGGATGTGATCCCGGACGATTTCCACCTGACGCCGATGACCTCCTACGGCACCCAGAAGATGATGGCCGAGGCACTTCTTGCCGACTATTCCCGGCGCGGCATCTTCGACGGCGTCGGCATCCGGCTGCCGACGATCTGCGTGCGCCCGGGCAAGCCCAACAAGGCGGCGTCGAGCTTCTTCTCGGGGATCATCCGCGAGCCGCTGGCGGGGCAGCCGGCGGTGCTGCCGGTGCCGCGCGAGGTGGTGCACACCCATGCCAGCCCGCGGGCGGCGGTGGGGTTCCTGATCCATGCGGCGGGGCTGGACGGCGAGGCGATCGGGCCGCGGCGGAACCTGACCATGCCGGGCGTCGCGGTGACGGTGGGCGAACAGATCGAGGCGCTGCGGCGGGTGGCCGGCGACAAGGCGGTGGCGCTGATCCGCGAGGCGCCGGACCCGACGATCTGGGCCATCGTGCAGAACTGGCCGACCCGGTTCGATGCTGCCCGCGCCCGCGACCTCGGCTTTGTCGCCGAGGCGAGCTTCGACGAGATCGTGCGCATCCATGTCGACGAGGAGATGGGCGGCCGGATCGCCGTCTGACGGTCTGACCTTCCGACTGGCCGGGCGCTGGTCCGCTAGGCGCGGGCGGTGACGACGTGGGAGACGTGCGGGAAGCGGATTGCGGTGCCGTCGAAGCAGTCCCCGAGCCCGGCCAGGAAGTCGTCGATGCAGAGCTGGCGCTCGGCGTCCGACATGCGCGACAGCTTGTCGCCGGTGTGCATGCCGCCCATGGCGCCGGCGGCGAAGGCCCGGCCACCGGGATGGCTTAGCTCGAGGCTGACGCTTTCGATCTCCACCGCCTGGAACCCGGCCCCGAGGAAGAGCGCGCGGATCGTGTCGGCATCGGGCAGGCCGCAGATGGCGCGGACGGCGGCGCCGGCCTCCGGCCCGACGTGGCGCTCGAGGGTCGCCGCCTGCGCCCTGAGCAGCGGATTGAGCGCCAGTTCGCGCTGGACGCAGAAGGCCGCCCGGCCGCCGGGCGCGAGCACCCGGCGCAGCTCGAGAAGCGCGGCCGGGCGGTCGGGGAAGAACTGCAGCGCCTGCTGGCAGAAGGCCAGGTCGAAGCGATTGTCCGCCAGGGGCAGATGCCCGGCATCCGCCTCGACCCACTCGGCCGGGTACCCGGCGGCCCGTGCCTTGGCGGCGGCGACCGCCAGCATGTCGGGGCTGATGTCGACGCCGGTCAGGCTGGCGGGTGCGATCCCGGCCTCGGCGATCTCCTGCGCCACGGCGCCGGTGCCGCAGGCGAGGTCGAGGATGTGTTCGCCGTCACGCGGCGCCGCGCGCCGGATCAGCTCTCGCGCCCAGGGCTGGAAGATCACCGGGACCAGGGTGGTCTCGTAGCGCTCGGCGAAATTCGCCGGTTTCCGGTCGTCCGTTTGCATGTCCATCACCATCACCGCCTCGGTAACGCACCGTATCACGATGGCGCTGCCATGGCATGCCCGGTGGCGGAGCGCCGGCGTCAGGGCCGGCGGAGCAGCCGGAACACCAGCGGTGCGAACAGGATCACCAGCGTGATCCTGACCACGTGGTGGCTGGCGACATAGGCGACGTCGGCCTGCATGGCCAGCGCCACGAGGCTCATCTCGGCGAGCCCGCCCGGCGAGTAGGCGAGCAGCACCTGCTCGATCGTCTGCCCGAAGAGGCCGTGGAACAAGAGGGCGAAGGCCAGGGTGACGCTGACGGTCAGCAGTGTGGCTGCCAGGCCGAGGCCGAGGGCGCTGCCGATCTCGGCCGGTCGGGCGCCGGCGAAGCGGCAGCCGATCACGGTGCCGATGACAAGCTGGGCGAGGCTGACCAGCTCGCGCGGCGGGGCCGAATGGGCGAAGCCGGTCAGATGCGCCGCGGCGCTGACCATCATCGGTCCGATCAGGGTCGGCGCCGGCAGGCCAAGCCGGAGACCGAGGACATATCCCGCAATTCCGCACGCGGTGAGGATCAGAAGCTGTTGCCAGGGCACCTCGGCGAAGGCGACGCCGAAACGCGAGCGGTCGCCGAGATCGTAGCCTGCCAGCAGCCGGAACCAGATGGCGATCAGCCCGACGACGATGAAGATGCGGGCGGCATGGGCAAGCACGATCTTGCGTTCGTCGCCACCCATGGCGCCGCCGATCAGCATCATCTCGGTCAGCCCGCCGGGCATGCCGGCGAAGAAGGCGCTGACCGGGTCGAAACGGCCGACCCTGAGGTAGAAGGGCACGGCGACCGCGCCGGCAATGGCGAGGTAGAGGGCGAGGAACAGGAACGAGACCAGCCAGAGCTGGACCTGGCCGAGAAAGTCGGGGGTGAAGCCCGAGCCCAGCATGACGCCGATCACCACCACCACGTGGGGCCGGACGCGGCGGGGCGAGCGGATCGGCAGACCGAAAAGCGCGGCGACGGTGTTGGCGGCCATGGCGCCCAGCAGCCAGGGCAGCGGCATGGTCAGCCAGTTGAACAGGAAGCCGCCGGCAAGGCCCGCGGCCAGAGCCAGGGCGACGCCGGTCAGGGGCTGGCCCGGCCAGCCCTCGCGCTCCTCGTCCGGTAACTCTGCCTGCATTGCCGTCTTTCGCCCGCCCCTGGCCTTCCTTCGCGGTGCCCGCGGCTGCCGTCAAGCGCTGCCGGCTTCGCCCGGGTCCGGCCGGCGCGTCGGTGCGCTCATCGCCCCTTCCCCCGCGGCCGGGGCGCGCGAGGGCGGGCGGGTGGGGAGCCGCCACGGCCGCGGGGGAAGGGGCGATGACGCAGGTGCGTCGGAGCGGATGCGGGCCGGCTCGCCTCAGGCGTGGCGGATCACCGTCTCGTCGGCGCCGAAGACGTGGAAGCGGCCGCCTTCGATGGCCAGGTCGACCCGGTCGCCGGCGCGGATCGGCGCCTGACCCTTGATCTCGACGGTGACCTGCTGGCCGCCTTCGAGGGCGACGTAGACATAGGTCTCGCCGCCGAGCTGCTCGGTGATCTGCGCCGAGCCGGTCAGCAGTCCCTCGCCTTCGGAGACCGCCACGAAATGCTCCGGCCGGACGCCGACGGTGACCGCTCCGCCGGGCTGCGGCGGTGCGGGAAATTCCGATTGCAGCTCGTGGCCACCATCGAGCCTGATGGTCGCCCGGTGCCCCTCGGCCGCTTCCACCCGTCCGGGCAGGAAGTTCATCCGCGGGCTGCCGATGAAGCCGGCGACGAAGATGTTGGCGGGCTTGTTGTAGAGGTCCAGCGGCGTGCCGACCTGTTCCACCACGCCGCTGCGCAGCACCACGATGCGGTCGGCCAGCGTCATCGCTTCGACCTGGTCGTGGGTGACGAAGATCATCGTCGAGCCGAGCCGCCGGTGCAGCTTGTTGATCTCGACCCGCATTTGCATCCTCAGTTCGGCGTCGAGGTTCGACAGCGGCTCGTCGAAGAGGAAGATCCGCGGCTCGCGGACGATGGCGCGGCCGATGGCCACGCGCTGGCGCTGGCCGCCGGAGAGCTGCCCGGGCTTGCGCTCCAAGAGCTCGTTGATCTGCAGGATGTCGGCGGCCTCCTGCACCTTCGCGGCGATTTCCGCCTTCGGCACCTTCAGCGTCTCCAGCCCGAAGGCCCGGTTCTTTCGGACGCTCAGGTGGGGGGAGAGTGCGTAGGACTGGAACACCATGGCCAGTTCGCGCTTCGCTGCCGGCACGTCGTTCATCACCGTGCCGTCGATCGCCACTTCGCCGCCGGAGATGCCTTCGAGCCCGGCGATCATCCGCAAGAGTGTTGACTTGCCGCAGCCCGAGGGGCCGACGAAGACGATGAATTCGCCGTGGCCGATCTGAAGGTCGATGCCGTGGATCACTTCGGCGGCGCCGAAGCGCTTGACGACCTTGCGCAGCTCAAGTCCTGCCATTGGCGGCGTCCTGTTTCATGATGGCGAGCCAACCGTTGTAGAAGGGGTGGTCGGGGCCGATGGGCAGGGTCACCGGCTCGCCGGTGCGGGCCGACCAGTAGGCCGCGGTCAGCAGCTCCACCGAGCGGCGGGCGTCGGCCAGGGTCACCGGCAGCGGGCCGTCGCCGGTCAGGGCACCATGCATGCGGTGGAACTGGCCGGGAAAGCGCTCGGGCAGCGGCTGGAAGTCGGCCAGCGCGGCATCGATCCGCGCCGCGGCCTCCGGGTCGTCATTGGGCCAGGTCCAGGGCTCGTGGCCGGGATTGTAGGGCGAGAGCCCGCTTTCGCCGACGAGGTCGCGGAAGACGAAGCGCAGCCGCGACATCTCCTGCCGCGAGCCCAGCGTGACCGAAGAGGTGGCGAAGGCGCCGGACGCGAATTCCAGCGACAGCACGCCCATGTCCTCGGTCTCGTTGCCGTTCAGCCGGCGCGAGGTGCGGGCATGGACCGCAACCGGCTGGCCCAGAACCTCGCAGAGCATGTCGTGAATGTGGATCGCGTGGGTGGTGAAGCAGCCACCGGTCTCGCCGTCCCAGGTGCCGCGCCAGCGCGCCGCGTCGTAGTAGACGTCGCCGCGGTACCAGTGGGTCTCGGCGGTGGCCACCGAGGCCGGGCCGGCGACGCCCTTGGCGATCAGGTGGTGCAGCTTCTGGATGCCGTGGCCGAAGCGGTACTGGAAGATCGGGCAGGCCCGGCCCTTCGCCCGCGCTTCCAGTTCGATCAGCGCATCCATCTCGGCCAGCGAGCGGGCGACCGGCTTTTCGATCACCGCGTGAAGGCCCGCCTCGAGCACCGCCGTGGCCTGATCGAAATGCAGCCCCGAGGGGGTGCAGAGGTCGATGATGTCGAGGTCGGCCTTCAAGAGCTCGTCGAAGGCGGTCAGCCGGTTCGGGATGGCGTGGAGGTCGGCCACCTCGGCCAGCCGGTCCGGGTTGAGGTCGCAAAGATGGGTGACGTCGTACATCTCGGGCAGGGCCTGGTAGCCCTCGATATGCGAGGCCCCGATACCGGCCCCGACAACGCCGACCTTGAGCCGCGTCATGCCGCGCCCCCCGCGGGGGGCGGGGCCGGCGGGCGCTCGCCGTCCAGCGGCTGCGCCCAGGCATGGGCCTGCAGCGCCAGTTCCATCGCCCGGAAGCAGTGCGCCTGGTCCATGGCGGTGGCGGTGCGGTTCACCACATCGTCGCGGAGTTGGCCGCCATAGGGCAGGGCGACGCTGGAGCAGTCGATGTAGCGGGTGCCCTTGGTGTCGGTCAGAAACAGGTGGTCGCCGCCGCTGCGGCCTTCGATATCCATGTACTTCCTCAATTCGATGGTGCCTTCGGTGCCGATCACGAACAGCCTGCCGTCGCCCCAGGCCGGGGCGCCGTCGGGGGTGAACCAGTCCACCCGGATGAAGCCGGTGGCCTGCTCAGAGCCGACGACCGCGTGGCCGTAGTCGCGAAACTCGGGGTGGTCGGGATTGTCGAAATTCGCCTCGACGCTGTGCAGGATGCGGGCGTCCTCGGCGCCGGTGAAGCTGAGGAACTGCTCGAACTGGTGCGAGGCGATGTCGTTCAGGATCGAGCCGTTGCGGGCCGGATCCCAGAACCAGTCCGGCCGCTTGCCGTAATTGCCGATGCGGTGGGGGCCGAGGCCGATGGTGTGGAAGACCCGGCCGATGGCGCCGCTGCGCACCAGCCTGAGTGCCTCGACCGTGGAGGGCTGGGTGTAGTGCTCGGAATAGCAGATCGACAGTATGCGGCCGGTCTCGGCCACGGTGCGGCGCAGATCCTCGAGTTGGGCGAAGCTGGTGCAGCCGGGCTTGTCGAGCATCACGTCCTTGCCGGCGCGCATGGCGCGGACGGCCATCGGCGCGCGGTCGGCCGGGATGCCGGCACCGACGACAAGGCGGACCTTGTCGTCGCCGAGGATCGCGGCCTCCTCGCCGACCCGCTGCGCCTGCGGGTAGCGGGCCGAGAAGTCGGCGGCGAGGTCGTCCTCGGGCGCGTAGAACCCGGTCAGCCGGCAGCCGGCCGCCAGCATGGCGTCGGTCTGGCCGAGGATGTGGCCGTGGTTGATGCCGATCACGGCGAAGTCGAATCCGGGGGTTGTCATTGATGTCACCGCTTGAGTGCGCCCAGTGCCACGCCGCGGATGATTAGCCGCTGGAAGGCGAGAAAGACAACGAAGACCGGGACCAGCGACAGCGCCGACATGGCGAACAGCTCGCCGTAGAGCGACTCGCCGCCCGAGGAGTCGACGAAGGCCCGGAGCGCCAGCGGCACGGTGTAGGTCTTCATGTCGTTGAGGTAGATCAGCGGCCCCAGAAAGTCGTCATAGGTCCAGATGAACGAGAAGATCGCCGCCGTCGCCAGCACCGGCGTCGACAGTGGCAGCATGATCTTCCAGTAGATCCGCCATGGCCCGCAGCCGTCCATGATCGCCGCCTCGTCGATCTCGCGCGGGATGCCGCGGAAGAACTGCACCATCAGGAAGATGAAGAAGGCGTCGACGGCGAGGAACTTGGGAATGATCAGCGGCAGGAAGGTGTTCACCCAGCCCAGTTTCAGAAACAGGATGTACTGGGGCACCAGCGTCACGTGATAGGGCAGCATCAGCGTGCCGAGCATCAGCGCGAACCAGAACCTGCGGCCCCAGAATTCCAGCCGCGCGAAGGCGAAGGCGGTCAGCGAACAGGCCGCCAGATTGCCCACCACCGCCAGCCCGGCGATGATGAACGAGTTCATGTAGAAGGTCGTGAAGGACACGCGCAGCGCCGTCCAGCCCTCGATATAGCTGGAGATGTCGAACGAGGTGGGCAGCGCGGTGGGGTCGGAGAAGATCAGCTCGTCCGGCTTGAAGGACGACATGATCATCCACAGCAGCGGATAGAGCATCAGCACGGCGGCGAAGCCGAGCACGATGTGGCGCAGGATCTCGCGGCGGACGTGCGTCGAGCCGCTCATCGCGATTCATCCTCGTAGTAGACCCAGTATTTCGAGGTGCCGAAGGCGACGGCGGTGAAGATCGCGATGATGACCAGAAGCAGCCAGGCCAGCGCCGAGGCATAGCCCATGCGGAAATTCGCGAAGGCCTCGAGATAGAGGTAGAGCGAGTAGAACATGGTGGAGTCCACCGGCCCGCCCAGCCCGCCAGAGACGATGTAGGCCTGGGTGAAGGCCTTGAACGCCTCGATGGTCTGCAGGACGAGGTTGAAGAAGATCACCGGCGCCAGAAGCGGCAGGGTGATCTTCCAGAACTGCCGCCAGCCGGAGGCGCCGTCCATGGAGGCGGCCTCGTAGAGGTCCTGCGGCACCTGCCTGAGCCCGGCGAGGAAGATGATCATCGGCGAGCCGAACTGCCAGATCGCCAGCACGATGAGGGTGGACAGCGCGTAGTCGGGATGTGCCACCCAGGCCGGGCCCTTGAGACCGGTGACGATGAAGATGAGCTGGTTGATCAGCCCCTCGGCGCCGAAAAGCTGCCGCCAGAGCACCGCGATGGCCACCGACGCGCCAAGAAGCGAGGGCAGATAGAAGGTGGCGCGGTAGAAGGCGACGCCCCGGACCGAGCGGTCGAGGACCATTGCCAGCCCCAGCGCGACGCACAGCTTCAGCGGCACCGACCACAGCACGTAGGTGAAGGTGACGCCCAGCGCCTTGTGCAGCCGGTAGTCGGAGCCGAAGGCGTATTCGTAGTTCTTCAGCCCCGACCAGCGCGGCGAGGTCAGAAGGTCGTAGTCCGTGAACGAAAGATAGAGCGAGGCGAGCGTCGGCCCGAGCGTCAGGCAGAAGAAGCCGACGAGCCACGGCAGCAGGAACATGTAGCCCGGCCGGTTCCTGCGCCATGCCTCGGCCAGCCCGCCCTGCCGGGAGGGCGCAACGCGCCCTCCCGAGCCGTTCACGGTCGCTTCCACCGCGTCAGGTCCGCTCAAGCGTTGCCACGGCGTTGTTGTAGTAGTTCGTGGCCGCAGTCTCGATATCCGCCTGCCCGAAGGCGACCGACTCCCATGCCGGCCGGAGCGCGCGGTCGATCTCGCCGGCGTTCTGCGGCGGTGGCGGCGGCAGCGGGCTGACCCAGGTCGAGACCAGATCCAGATAGTTGATGATCTTCTGCTCTGTCTCGGTAAGGCCGGGCGTGATCCGCGCGCGGATCGAGGCATCGCCGGTGACCCCGCGCTCGATCAGCAGGATGTCGTTGGCGTCCTCGTTGGTGACGAAGAAGTTCATCAGCGCGGCGGCGGCCGCCTTGTCGGCAGAGCCTTCGGCCATCGACAGGAACATCGAGGGCTTCATGTACTGCCCCGGCTTGTCGCCGGAATTGGGGATCATCACCATGCCTACCTCGTCGTCCACGAGGTTCTGCATCGCCACGAGCTGGTTGGAGTGCAGGAAGTTGAAGACGCCCTGCTTGGTGGCCATCATCGACTCTTCCATCTTGCCCGAGTCCTGCGCCTGCACGTCGGCGGGCGGGGTCAGCCCCTCGTCCTGCATCATCTTCCAGAACTCGAAATAGGCGACCAGCTGGTCGAGTTCGTAGCCGATCTTGCCTTCGGCGTTGTAGAGGTCCTGGCCTGACGAACGCAGCCAGGTCTGCAGCCGCGGTTCCAGGTTGGCCATGTTCTCGGAAAAGTACATGCCCTCGGGCAGCTTGTCCTTGATGTCCTTGCCGATGGCGACCCAGTCGTCGGTGGTCCAGGTGACGCTGTCGGGCAGGGTCACGCCCAGCCCGTCGAGCACCGTCTTGTTGTAGACATGGCTCATCGAGTTGGCGCCCATCGAGACACCGTAGGTCTTGCCGTCGACCTTGCCCGAGTCGAGCTGGTTGGGGTCGAAGTCGCCGAGGTCGAGGCCATTGCCGATGAAGTCGTCCAGCGCCGCGAGCTGCTGGCGGCGCGCGTATTCGAAGATGAAGCGGTAATCCATCTGGATGACGTCAGGCAGGTTCTGGCCCGCTGCCATGGTGGCGAGCTTCTGCCAGTAGTCACCCCAGGCATAGGTCTCGGGCGCGACCGTGCTTCCCGACTGCTGCATGTAGAGGTCGATCACCGCGTTGGTGCGCTTGTCACGCTCGGGGTTGCCCCACCAGATCATCCGCACTTCGGAGCCTTGGGCGAGGGCGCCGACGGATGCCAGCGTCGATGCGGCTGCCGTGCCGGCCAGAAGACCGCCGAAGGCACGCCGGTTCAGCGTGTAGGCCATGGATTTCCTCCCTGGAGACCGGGGCCTTTGCCCCTTTTGTCCGTCCCTTATCGTACGCCGCTGCGGAGCGACAAATAAAAGTAACTTTCCAGTTATTTCTTGGCAAGGTCTTTCGACGGCCGCAGGTAGTCCAGCGTAACCTCGATGGCGTGGGCCCGACGGGTGGCCAGCGCCTCATCGCTGTTCAGAGGCGCCGAAAACGCCACCGAAAGGGTGTGGATGTTGGAGAAGTAGAAGTAGGTGAGGCCGGCGATGGTGATGTAGAGCTGCACCGCGTCGACGCCGGTCCGGAAGACGCCGGCCTTTTCTCCGGCCGCCAGCACGTCGGCGATCTGGCGAATGATTGGCGAGTGCAGCTTGCGCAGCTCGGGAATCTTGGCGGTATGGACGGCCCGGTGGATGTTCTCGGTGGACAGCAGCCGGATGAACCAGGGATTGGCGCGGAAGTGGTCGAAGGTGAAGCCCACCAGCCGCTCCATCGCGGCCTGTGGCGCGAGACTGCCGAGATGCAGTTCGGCCTCGCGCTGGCGGATGTCCTTGTAGGCCTCCAGCAGCACCCGGGTGTAGAGCGCTTCCTTGTTGCCGATATAGTGGTAGATCAGCCGCTTGTTGGCGCCGGCGCGCGCGGCGATGCGGTCGATGCGGGCACCGTCTAGGCCGAACTCCACGAACTCCTCACGCGCGGCGGTCAGGATGTCGCGCTGGGTCAGGGCCGGGTTGCGCGGCCGTTGCCGCCGCTTGTCGGGCGACGCGGTCCCGGCGCCGGGGCTTTCCGCCACCGTCACCCCGGGCGCCGCCTTACCAGTCTTTGTTGCGGCCTTCGCCGTCGCCGGGTTGCTATCCTCCACGCGCACCTCTTCCTCTTGACACGCCAAGTTCGGCGTCCATAGTAACCGAATTGTTACTTATCCGGCAATGGAGAAGGTCGTGGCAGCCACCAACAAGCGCCGCCTGGCGGTGATCGGCACCGGTCATCGCGGTGCCGGCACCTGGGCGTCGGACGCGCCGCGCCACTGCGACGACCATGTGGAACTGGTCGGGCTGGCCGATGTCAACCCCCTCCGGCTCGAGGCGGCGCGGCGGCAGATCGGCAGGGAGGGGGTGACACTGGCCACCGATCTCGACGCCCTGCTGGCCGAGGCGCGGCCCCACACGCTTCTGGTCACCACCCGCGACGACACCCATGCCGGCATCATCGTGCGGGCGCTGGAGGCCGGGGTCGACGTGGTCACCGAAAAGCCGATGGCGACCACGGCGGCGGATGTGCGCCGCATCCTCGATGCCGAGAAGCGCACTGGCCGGCGGGTGGACGTGGCGTTCAACTATCGCTTCGCGCCGACCTCGCGGAAGCTCCGCGAGCTTCTGGCCTCGGGGCGCATCGGCACGGTCACGGCGGCGGATTTTCACTGGTACCTCGATACGAGGCACGGTGCCGACTATTTCCGCCGCTGGCACGCCTACAGGCGCCATTCGGGCACCCTGTTCGTGCACAAGGCGACGCATCACTTCGACCTTCTGAACTGGTATCTCGACAGCGACCCCGTGCGGGTCTTCGCCCAAGGCGCCCTGCGCAAGTACGGGCGCAACGGCCCTTTCCGGAGTGCGCGCTGCACCGGCTGCCCCCATGCCGGCGACTGCGAGTTCTATTTCGACCTTGCCGCCGATACGCGGCTGACCGAGCTCTATGAAGGGCCGTCGGCGGCGGACGGCTATGTCCGCGATGCCTGCGTCTATCGCGAGGATATCGACATCTACGACACCATGACCGCCGAGATCCTCTATGCCAATGGCGCCATGGTCAGCTATTCGCTGAACGCCTTCATGCCGATCGAGGGCTATCACCTGGCCTTCAACGGCACCCAAGGCCGGATCGAGGTGCGCATGTTCGAGCGCCAGGCCTTCGAGGCCGAGGCGGGCGCCGACGAGATCCTGGTGCTGGGCACCGACCGCTCGGTGGAGCGGATCCGGGTCGAGCACGGGCCGGGCGGACATTTCGGCGGCGACCCCTTGCTGCACCGGTCGTTGTTCGTGCCCGAGGCGGATGACCCGATGAAGCAGCGCGCCGGGGCGCGGGCCGGGGCAATGTCGGTGCTGACCGGCGTCGCCGCCGCCATGAGCGCCGAGACCGGCCAGCCAGTGAACGTCCAGGACCTTTTGCAGGACTGAAGCGCCGAACGCCTGTCATCGCCCCGATGTGACGACCGTCACTGCCGCCGGCCGGCCCTCGGCGTAGGGTCGAATCGTCCAGTCGAGTTCCGAGTCGTTGCGTAAGTCAGGGCGGCAGCCCGCGGATCAAGTTGTTCGAGCCCCGCGGCAAGGTTGTTGGTTGTGTCATCCCGCCCCCGGTCTTCTTGCCCCCGGTCTTCCTGACCCCGGTCTTCCTGACCCGGTCATTCAGTCCCGGTCTTTCCCGATACCCCTTTTGCGCCTCGGTTCGGCCCGCACGGCGCCGTCCATCTGTACGTTCATCCGACGCTGCGGCAGGATGATCCCATGTGGCGCGTCGCGGGGGGGGACGCCTGCAGCCCTTTGCAATTGCGCCGAAAGTATCGGTTTGGCCGTGGCGGGGACTGGGGCAGAGTGAAAACAAGCCCAGGCAAATGGGCACCGGGAGGAAATGTGAACATCCTGCGGCTTGCGCTGATCCTTGCCATGGCGCCTGGCCTGTTGGCAGTGCTGCCCGTGCGCCCTGCCGCGGCGCTGGAACTGCGCGCGGCGGTGCTGAGGATCGACTACGACCACCTGCCGCCGATCACGCGCTATGACCTCGTGCCCGAGGATCTGGGCTTTGCCGGTGCCCGGCTGGCGGATGAGGACAACCAGACCACCGGCTCGTTCCTCGGCATCGAGTTTGCGACCAGCTTCATTGCCGCCCCGCCCGAAGAGGCGGCCGCCGCGATGGACGATCTTGTCGCCGAGGGGTATCGGCTGGTCGTTGTCGTGGCCGAGGCGCCCGAGCTGCTGGCGCTGGCCGACCAGACCGGCGACGAGGGCGTGCTGATCCTCGATGCCGCCACCCACGACACCGGACTGCGCGATGCCGACTGCCGTGCCCAGGTGCTGCATATCGCCCCCAGCAACGACATGCTGGCCGATGCGGTGGCGCAGTTCGCCATCTGGAAGCAGTGGCGGCGCTGGTTCCTGATCCACGGCTCCAACCCCGCCGACCTGGCGCTGGCCGAATCCTATCGCAGGTCGGCGATCAAGTTCGGCGCCAGCATCGTCGAGGAGCGCGAGTTCGAGGATACCGGTGGATCGCGGCGCACCGATACCGGCCACGTGCTGGTGCAGCAGCAGATTCCGGTCTTCACCCAGTCGCCGCCGGGCCACGACGTGGTGATCGCGGCCGACGACTCGGACGTGTTCGCTCCGTACCTGCCGTATCACCTGTGGGTGCCGCGCCCGGTCATGGGTTCCGCCGGGCTGCGCCCGGTGACCTTCCATGCCGCCCACGAGGCCTGGGGCGCGACCCAGTTCCAGCGCCGGTTCGAGGCGCTGTCGGGTCGCTACATCCAGGAGGTGGACTATCAGGTCTGGCTGGCGCTGAGGGTGATCGGCGAGGCCGCCATCCGTACCATGAGCGCCGATCCCGCGACGCTGCGCGACTACATCCTGAGTGATGCGTTCGAACTGGCCGCCTTCAAGGGCCAGAAGGTCACCTTTCGCGACTGGAACGGCCAGATGCGCCAGCCGATCCTGCTGACCGATAGCCGCATCACCGTCAGCGTCTCGCCGCAGGACGGCTTCCTGCACCAGGTCTCGCCGCTCGACACGCTGGGGCTCGACCGGCCTGAATCGCATTGCACCGCCTTCCAGTGACGGGGACCCGAGCCATGAGACCGATCGCCTTCGCCTTCGCCGCCGCGATCCTCGCCGCACCGCCGGCACTGGCGGGCAAGGTGTTCGTCTCGAACGAGAAGGGCAACAGCGTCACCGTCATCGACAGCGCTGACTGGTCGGTGCTGGCCGAGTTCCCCGCCGGGACCAGGCCGCGCGGCATCACCATCAGCCCGGACGGCAAGCTGCTTTACGTCTGCGCCTCGGACGACGACACGGTCAGGGTGTTCGACACCGGCACCTACGAGGAGCTTTACACGCTGCCCTCGGGGCCGGACCCCGAGCTTTTCGTGCTGCACCCTTCGGGCAACCCGCTTTACATCGCCAACGAGGACGACAACCTGGTCACCGTGGTGGATACCGAACGCCACGCCATCACCGCGGAGATCCCGGTGGGGGTGGAGCCCGAGGGCATGGCGATCAGCCCCGACAACGCGTTTGTGGTCAACACCTCCGAGACCACCAACATGGCGCATTTCATCTCTACCGCCGACTTCGAGATCAAGCATAATGTGCTGGTGGACCAGCGGCCGCGCTATGCGCTTTACGCCGCAGACGGGCGCACGCTTTACGTCAGCGCCGAGATCGGCGGCACCGTCAGCGTCATCGACATCGCCGAGGACGGCACGCCGACGCTGCGCACCAAGATCGGCTTCGAGGTGCCGGGGGTGCAGCCGGAGTGGCTGCAGCCGGTGGGCATGAAGATCACCGAGGACGGCAAGTGGCTGTTCGTGGCGCTGGGCCCGTCGAACCGGGTGGCGATAATCGATGCTGAAACCGACGAGGTGGTGGACTATACCTTGGTCGGACAACGCGTCTGGCAACTGGCCTTCACGCCCGACGAGAAGTATCTCATCACCACCAACGGCAACTCGAACGATGTGACAGTGATCGATGTCGAGACAAAGAAGGCTGTGGTCTCGGTGCCAGTGGGGCAGCAGCCCTGGGGCGTCGCGGTGATGCCGGACTGAGCAAATCGGGGAGGACACGAAGATGAAGACGATGCTGAAACGGGTGCTGATCGCGGCCGCCACCCTAGTGGCTGGATCCGCGGTTGCCGCCCAGGACCTGCCGCAGATGCGGGCCGCGGTGCTGGAGAGCGGCACGGTGAACTGGGAGCTGACCACGATCACGGGCAATGGCTTCGACAAGGCCAACGGCTTCGAGCTGGTGATGCAGCCCTATGCCGACAATGCCGCCACCCGGATCGCCCTCGAGGGCGGCGAGGCGGACATGGTGGTCGCCGACTGGATCTGGGTGGCCAGGCAGCGGGCCGAGGGCAAGCCCTATGTCTTCGTGCCCTATTCCAAGGCGGTGGGCGGACTGATGGTGACCGCCGACAGCCCGGCCGAGACCCTGGCCGACCTCAAGGGCCAGAAGATCGGCATCGCCGGCGGCCCTGTGGACAAGAGCTGGTTGATCCTGCGCGCCTATGCCGAGCAGGAATACGGGCTCGATCTGGCCGCCGAGACCGAACAGGTCTTCGGCGCACCACCCCTGATCATGAAGGCGGGGCTGTCGGGCGAGACCCAGGGCTCGATCAACTTCTGGCACTTCCAGGCCAAGATGTCGGCGGCCGGCATGCGCGAGCTGATCTCGGTCGAAGCGGCCTCGGAGGCCCTGGGGCTCGACCCCGATATTCCGCTTCTGGGCTATGTGCTGAAGGAAGACTATGTCGCGGCCCATCCCGGCATCGCCAAGGCGCTGATCACGGCCTCGCGCAATGCCAAGGCGCTGCTGGCCACCGATGCCGCGGCCTGGGACGCGATCCGGCCGATGATGAACGCCGCCGACGACGCCCAGTTCGTGGCGCTCAAGGAAGGCTTCATCGCCGGAACGCCGCCCGAGGAGCCGGTCGACGAGGCCGGTGCCGACCAGCTTTTGCAGCTGATGGCCAAGCTTGGGGGCGAGGAACTGGTCGGGAAGGCGACGACCCTGCCGGCCGGGCTGTTCGCCGCCACCGAGTGACATCACCGCCGACAACGGGCCGCGGCATTGTCGCGGCTCTTTCCCTGGCTGGCCTGCTGCTTATCTGGGTGTTCGCCGCGGCGCTCACGGCGGATCCGCAGATCCTGCCGATGCCGACCGCGCTGGCCGGCCCGTTCCTCGACCAGGTCGCCTCGGGCAAGCTTCCCTTCCATCTCGGCCACACGCTGCTGCGGGTGGTCTGGGCCTTCGTACTGGCGATGGCGATCGGCATGGCGCTGGGCATCGCCATGGGCCGGTCCGAGCGCATCAACGCCTGGCTCGACCCCTGGCTGGTGGTGTTCCTGAACCTGCCGGCGCTGGTGCTGATCGTGCTCTGCTATCTGTGGATCGGGCTGAACGAGACGGCGGCAATCATCGCGGTGACGCTGAACAAGATCCCCAATGTCACCACCACCATCCGCGAGGGCGCACGGGCGCTGAACCCGGATCTGTCGGCCATGGCGCAGGTCTTCGGCATGCCGCGCTGGCGGCAGTTCCGCCACATCCTGCTGCCGCAGCTGGCGCCCTTCATCGCCGCCTCGGCCCGGGCCGGCATCGCGGTGATCTGGAAGATCGTCCTGGTGGTGGAGTTCCTTGGCCGCTCGAACGGCATCGGTTTTCAGATCCATCTCTACTTCCAGCTTTTCGACGTCCGCATGGTGCTGGTCTATGCGCTGTCCTTCATCGCCGTGATGCTGGCGGTGGAGTGGCTTGTGCTGCAGCCGTGGGAGCGCCGGGTACGCCGCTGGCGGACGGCATGATCGAGGTCGATATCCGGGCCAAGCGCTTTGGCGGGGTGCAGGTGCTGGGCCGTGTCGAACTGGCCTTCGGCCCCGGCGAGACGGTGGCGGTGCTGGGCCCCTCCGGCATCGGCAAGTCGACGCTGCTGCGGTTGATCGCCGGCATCGACACCCGCTTCGAGGGCCGGGTCAGGCGGCCCGGGCGGCTGGCCATCGTGTTCCAGGAGCCGACGCTGCTGCCCTGGCGGCGGGTCATCGACAACATCATGCTGATCCATCCGGACCTGACCGAGGCCCGGGCGCGGGCGATGCTCGACCGGGTCGGACTGGCCGGCAAGGCCGAGGTCTTTCCGGGCCAGATCTCCCTCGGCCAGCAGCGGCGGCTGGCGCTGGCCCGGGCCTTCGCCGGCAAGCCCGAGCTTCTGATCCTCGACGAGCCGTTCGTGTCGCTCGACGCCGACACCGCCGCCGACATGCTGGCGCTGACCGAGGCGCTGATCGCCGAGGCCTGTCCGGCGACGATCCTGGTCACCCACAACCCGGCCGAGGCGCAGCGCCTGGCCACCCGCATCTACGAACTCAGGGGCCAGCCGGCGACGCTGGCTCCGCTGGCAACGGAGGAACCCCTATGAAGACGATGCTCGCTGTCGCCGCCGGTCTGGGCCTTGCGTCCGCGGCCGCGGCCCATGACCTCGGCTTTGCCGGGCTGCTGTCGGCGAGCAACATGGAGGAGCTTCCGGACCTGACGCTGGGATCGGGCAGGCCGGTGGCGGACGGCCCGCTGGTGCTGAAATCCGGCACCGGGTACGAGATCCGGATCGTCTCGGACGGCAGCGACGAGCTGGGGCTGGAGGGCGCGGGCTTTTTCCGCGCCATCTGGATCAAGGAGATCGTGGTCAACGATCTGGAGATCCGTCCCTACGGGATCGAGAGCGTGGAGTTCGATGACGAGGGGGTGATGGAGATCGAGTTCATCGCCATCCGGCCCGGCAGCTATTTCCTGCGGGTGCCGGGCTCTACCGGCGAAACCCAGCGAGTGGACATCACCATCCAGTAGGCAAGGGGCCGTCGGCGGGCCTGCGTTGCGGGCCGTGCCGCCATCGCACCCCGCGGCGCGCTCCCCGCCCGCCCACCCTCGCGCGCCGCGGACACGATGGCGACACGGCCAGGGAAGTGTGCAGGACGTTGCACGGCGTTGTGGGCCCCGGGGCGGGGTCGCCCCGGGCGGGCTTGCGCGGCCGCGGGATCAGGCAGCCACCGGCCTCAGCCCGAGAATCGCCCGCGCCTGGCGCCAGTCCGCCACCGGGCGGCCGTGTTTCTCGCAGATTTCCGCCGCGCGCCGTACCAGCGCCGCGTTCGACGGCGCCAGGGTGTTACGGTCGAGCCGCACGTTGTCCTCGAGCCCGGTGCGGGCATGGCCGCCGGCCGCCACCGCCCATTCGTTCAGCACGACCTGGTTCGGGCCGATCCCGGCGGCGCACCATGGTGCGCCCGGGAACAGCCGGTGCACGGTGTGGACGTAGTAGTCGAAGACGTCCTTGTCCGCCGGCATGGCGTTCTTCACCCCCATGACGAACTGCACATAGGGCGTGTCGGCGAGGCGCCCGTCGGCATGCATCTTCGCCGCCTGGAAGATGTGGCTGAGATCGAAGGCCTCGATCTCGGGTCTGACCTCATGCCTGGCCATCTCTGCGGCGAGCCAGTCGACGAGGTCGGGCGGGTTCTCGTAGACACGGGTGGGAAAGTTGTTCGACCCCACCGACAAGGAGGCCATGTCGGGCTTCAGCGGCAGCATGCCGCCGCGCGCCGCGCCGGCGCCGGAACGGCCGCCGGTCGACAGCTGCACGATCATTCCCGGGCAGTGTTTCTCGAGGCCTTCCTTCAGCCGGGCGAAGCGTTCGGGGTCGGAGGTCGGCCTGCCCTCGTCGTCGCGAACGTGGCAATGGGCGATGCTGGCGCCGGCCTCGAAGGCCTCGTGGGTGGATTCCACCTGCTCGGTGATGGTGATCGGCACTGCCGGGTTGTCCGCTTTGGTCGGAACCGAGCCGGTGATGGCGACGCAGATGATGCAGGGATCGGTCATGGTCAGACGTCGAAGAACACGGTTTCGTTCTCGCCCTGCAGCCGGATGTCGAAGCTGTAGGCGCCGGGGCCTTCGGGCCGTGCCAGAAGCGTCGCCACCCGTTCGCGGTGCTCGATCCGGGCCAGCACCGGGCAGGCGGCGTTGGCCTCCTCCTCGTCGGCGAAGCAGAGCCGCGTCGTCAGCCCGATATTGATGCCACGGGCGACGATCCAGAGCGTGATGTGGGGCGCCATGAGCCGGCCGTCCGGTGCCGGAACGCGGCCCGGCTTGACGGTGCGAAGCTGCCAGATGCCGGTGTCGAAATCGGCTGCGATGCGGGCCCAGCCGGTCACCGCGGGGTCGGCATCGGCGTGATGGCCCGGGTAGCGGCCCTGGGCATCGGCCTGCCAGCTTTCGATCATCGCGTCGCGCAGGATCATGCCGGCGCCGTCGATCACCCGGCCGGAGATGGTAACGACCTCGCCGCTGGTGCCGTCGGCGATCGGGCTGGTGCCCAGATCCTCGGGGTAGATACCCTTGATGCCGAGCAGGTTCGGCAGCGAGCCGATATGGACGTAGGGCCCCGCGGTCTGCGACGGGCTTTCTTCCTGCCAGTTCAGCGGCTGGACCATCACAGGCCCTCCTTGCGGTTCTCGAAATAGGTTTGCCGGCGGCCGCGCAGCACGATGTCGAACTTGTAGGCGAGGCAGTCCATGGGGATCGCCATGCTCATGTCGAGGGGGGCCACCAGCCGCGCCACCGCCTCTTTCGACGGGATGGTGTTGAGGATCGGGCAGCGCGGGATCAGCGGATCGCCTTCGAAATACATCTGGGTGATCAGCCGCTGCCCGAAGGCGCTGCCGAAGACCGAGACGTGGATGTGCATGGGCCGCCAGTCGTTGACACCGTTCGGCCAGGGATAGGCGCCGGGACGGACGGTGAGGAACTGGTAGTGGCCGTCCGGTCCGCTGATGGTGCGGCCGCAGCCGCCGAAATTCGGGTCCAGCGGCGCCAGATAACTGTCCTTCTTGTGCCGGTAGCGGCCACCGGCATTGGCCTGCCATATCTCGACCAGCGTGCCCGGCACCGGCCGCCCGTTCTGGTCCAGCACCCGGCCATGGACGATGATCCGCTCGCCGATGGCCGGCTGGCCGGTGAAGTTGACGATCAGGTTGGCGTCGTCGGGACCCAGCATGCCGTGGCCGAAGACCGGCCCGGTCTCCTCCGACAGGGTCGAGGGGAACGAGATCAGCGAACGTTGCGGGGCGCGGGTGACAGACGTCTTGTAGCCCGGGGCGAGGGCGGGCGGGTGCCAGAAGCGGTCGCGGGCCACCAGCGGGCCACTGGTCGGGGCGGTGCCGGTACCGGGCGCGGGAAGCGGTGGTGTCGGTGGCGGCGTCGAGGTCATCGTTGGGGCTCCATCTCGGCGAATATCTCCTTGGCGATGCGGATGGCGGCATTGGCGCGGGGCACGCCGGCATAGATCGCCACGTGCAGGAGCGCCTCCATCACGTCGTCCGGGCTGGCGCCGGTGCGGGCGGTGGCGCGCAGGTGCATGGCCAGCTCCTCCTCGTTGCCGAGGGCGGCCAAGAGCGCGATGGTCAGCATCGAGCGCTCGCGCAGGCTGATGGTGTCGCGGGACCAGACATGGCCCCAGGCTGCCTCGGTGATCAGCGTCTGGAAGGCGGCGTCGAAGGCGGTCTTGCCGGCCTCGGCGCGGTCAACATGGGCGTCGCCAAGCACCCGCCGGCGGGTCGCCATGCCCTTTTCGCCGACCCCGGTCATGGGCGACGAAAGGCCGGCGCAGTGGCGCGCTGCTGGTCGGTCGGGCCTTGGTGCTGCATTGGCGTCCCCCCAAGGATGGCGTTAGCAAATCCGCCATCCGCTTGGGAAGGGAAAACCGCCGCCGGCCGACGCGCCGACAACCCATTCCCGCCCTCAGGCCAGCGCCGCCAGCCGGTCGAGATCGAGCCCCGGCGCGCGATGGATCAGCGAGGCCGGGTATTCGCGGTCCCGCACCAGCCGGTCGATGGAGAAGTCCGGCTCCAGCGCCTGCAGACGCTCGGCTGCGCGCAGCGCGCCTTCCTCGTCGCCCTTGCTGGCGAGAAGTGTGGTCAAATACCGATATGTTGGCCGGAAGTTGGAGCATTGCCCAACTGATCGCTTGAGAAGTGCAATCGATTCGGCAAAGCGACCCAGGAGCAGCGCCGCATAGAGCTGTTGATTGTCCCACCAGTAGCGGTGCGGCGAAAGGATGGCCAGGTTGCGAGCGCGAACCGCATTTTCGTAAGAGTCCTTGGTTTGCCCCGCATAAAGCCGGGCCGCGCTCAGCGCCCACCACGCCATGGCATTACCGGGGTTCAGCAATACGCTGCGCATCGCCATGTCGAGGCTGCCGCTGACGTCGTGCCGCAGATATACCCCCGCATTGGCGAGGAGCGCCAATACCATCGAGTTGTTCGGCTCCAGTTCCATGGCACGCGCGGCCAGATCCTCGCCTGCGGCAATCAGAGACGATGTGTCGTAGCCGTCGTGTCTTTCAACGCGCTGGATCGTGCGCACTTGGGCGCGCCAGGCGAGGTAGAGGCCGCGGCCCTCCATTGCGTAGGCACGGGCAAACATGGCATCCGCTTCGGCCACTGCCTCGGGCCGCATGGTGAACATGCGCCGAACTGCCTGGCGGCACAGGACGTCGGCGCTCTCCGCGGCACTGTCCGCGCAGTGCTCCAGGAGCAGCGCGTCGCCGACCGCCTCGACAAGCTGGTTGGCCAGCCGCTGAATGGCTGGATCCTCGATCGGTGGCCCGCCGCGCAGGGGCACCGTCTCGTGCCCCGACCATAGCTGGCGCAGCGAGGCGGGATGCTCCAGCGACAGCCGCAGCCCGAGCCTGTTGGGTGCAGCCGGGAAACATGCCACGGAAACCACCCAGGCATTGTCGTCCGGTGGCTGCCCGATGATGACATCGGCCGCGAACAGTTCTCTCAGCGTACGGCCCAGATCGTCGGCCAGCAGCCTTGCCGACCAAGCTGCCAGGCCCTCGCCGTCACCCTCGGCGCACACTGCGATGGTCCACCGCTTGCGGTGATGGATGCTGAGCTGCCCGATCTCCGCGCCTCCGGCGGGGGCCCTAGGCAGCACCCGACGCCTGCGCTCGCCGGCCAGCCAGCATTCGAATTCCGGATCGCGCACGTCAAGGTCTTCGAGGAACTCGCCGTCGCCGTCCTCGATTGTTTCGATACGCCCGACATCGAAGGAAACCGACTGCCGCGTAGCCTCCAGCAGGTCGGCATGGGCGCCAAGCGCCTTGCGGATTTGGCTGAGCGCCTGGCGCAGGCTGCCGGCCGCCTGGTCGCGGCCACGGTCGCTCCACAGCTTGTCCTGAAGCCACTGCCGACGGCGCCATCCGTCGCTGCTGGCAAGAATCAGGGCAATCAGCCCCCTCGCCTTTGCGGATTCCGGAAGCAGTGAAGTTCCGTCCGCAGAGTCCAGCCGCATGACGCCACGGCTGCGGTAAGTAGCAATGAATTCCCTGTCCATATCGGCTTCCCCAACAAGCCGTACGCGGGGGCTGCAATACTTTCCCCCATCAATTCTTGGATTAGACACAGAAATGTGCCCGATTGCAACGATTGAGGCTCCTCCGTGAATCCACCGTTAAAAAGCGATCGACCATCCCGAGAGGTCTTGCCGAAGCCGACTGCGACAGTTTGCAATCGCTTCGTTGGACCACGTGGGAGGAAGATGATGGCTGAGTACGGCAGTGGGAGCGGCAGCGGCAGGGGCAGCGGGAGCGGCAGCGGGCGTGGTAGCGGCCGGGGCAGCGGTAGTGGTAGCGGCAGGGGTTCAATCGACGGCGAAACCTATCTCACCGATCACGCCGGCAGCGGGTCGTCGCCGCTCTTGAGCGAGGCCCTTCTCACCACCCGCGACGGCATCACCGGGTACTGGGACGGAAATCCGAATATCACGCCGAAGACGCTGCCCAATGACGAAACATATCTGGACATGCTGCGCCCGCCGTCGCAGGCGCTGGTGCTGGAGTGCGAGCTGAAGGACTGCTTTTCGGTCTCTCCGACCGGCGCCGCAGGTCAAGCTTTGCTGAAACTGAACGCCGACAGCATCTGCATCGTGCATCGGCCAAACAACGTGTACTTTCAGAGCCAACTCGACTGGCTGCGGGCCTATGCCGACCTGCGCGGCGACCGGCTGGCCGAGATCTACGAGCAGGTGGACGATCTTCTTTCCTTCTTCGGCGGGCTCTGCTTTCTCGACAACGGCCGGCGCAAATACACGCTGATGCTGCTCGACGTGGTGCAGCGGGTGACGATCCATGTCGAGACGCTGGTGAAGTACCACTGCCGGCAGGCGCGGCCCATCGACTATGCGATGGAGGTGCAGCCGATGATCCAGACCCCGGATCATTCCTCGTTCCCGTCCGGGCACGCGATGGAGGCTTTCGCCATCGCCACCGTGCTGCATCGGCTGACGACCGGCGAGGGGCCGAAGCACGGCGTCGACAACAGGGCGCTGCCGTTCCGCCTGGCGCAGCGGATCGCCGCCAACCGGACCGTGGCGGGGGTGCACTTCCCGGTGGATTCCTGGGCTGGCGCGCATGTCGGCTGCCTCGTCGGCGAGGCGGTCTACGCCATTGCCAACTCCCACTCCGGCGCACCCATGTCCATGGTTACGGGCGACTTCCCCCAAATCACCGACAATAAGAAGACCTGGCCTGACACCGATGCTCGTGACTTCCTGCTGTCAAAGTTTCCCGCACCGCACACGGTGTCTGGATACAATGTTGCGCAGAACAAGGTGGTGGCCGAGATCTGGGGCAAGGCCAAGGCCGAGTGGAGCTAGCGGGGAGGGACGGTCATGGCTGACCTTTGGTCGAGCTGGAAGGACGATGGATTCAAAGACGTTACGCCTTATGTCCACTGGTGGAAGGCGGTGGATGGAAAGGACCTATTCGGCCCCAGCGCCGTGCTGTTCGAAATTTTGCGAATCAAACCGTTCGACGTTCCGCGCGGAGAGGCCGAGACGGAGGACAAACTAGACGGCCGGAAAACGGCCAAGCCGCTTCCGGGCTATGCCACCGAGGTGCCGGTTCCCGCCGGCAGCATCAACCAGGACTGGCCCACCGTGAAAGACTGGCTGCCAACGGACAAAGACCTGCCACACGATATCCCCGAAGATACGGTCATCGTCGGCATCATCGACACCGGCATCGCGCTCGGCCACCGAAGGTTCCGCCGCGCCGACGGTCGCACCCGCTTCATTTCGGCGTGGCAGCAGACAGCCACGTATGATCAGGGCCCTAAGCAGCCGCTGCCCTTCGGCCACGAGCTGTTCGCCAAGGACATCGACGAACTGCTCTGGCAGCACAGCGGTCGGCCGAAGAACGGGCGGGCCAAGCTCTACGACCGCTGGCTCGACGAAGAGGCCTTCAACCGGGCGGCGCGGCTTGTGGAGCCGCACCGGCTTCTCGGTCACCGCGATCTCGATCATGCCTGGGCGCATGGCACCCATGTGCTGGACCTTGCCACCGGGTTCGACCCCGACACGACCGATGCCGAGGTGCTGGAGAGGCGCCGGATCATCGCCGTCAACCTGCCGCCGCAGGCGCTTCATGGCGGGGCGGGCAACTTCCTCGGCTATTTCGCCTATTTCGCCGCGCAACGCATCGTCGATGTGGCAGACAGGTTGTGGGAAAGGAACAATCCCAAGCCCCAACCCGGCATCGCCAAGGGTTATCCGATCGTCCTGAACTTCTCCTACGGAATGCATGCCGGCCCCAAGGACGGTACCATGGATCTCGAGGTCGGGCTGGCCGAGCTGATCCGCGAACGTGTTGACAAAGGGAAGTCCCCGATCCGGTTGGTCATGCCGGCGGGCAACGAGAACGTCGAGCGCGGGGCCGCCACCGAGGTGGTTGCCCCCGGAAACTCTCTCGAGGTTCCATGGGCGATGATGCCAGCCGACCAGTCCTCGAACTATGTCGAGGTCTGGTTCCGCGGCCAGCCCGACAATGTCGATGTGTGGGTGACGCCGCCGGGCCAGGACCCCAAGATGGTGCCGTCGCTCGAGTTGGGCAAATACACCGATCTCGGCGACCCCGTCTACGCGCGCGTCTACTGCCTGTCTCACGGGGACAAGATCCAACTGGTGGTCTGCGTGGCACCCAGTCTGTCGCATCGCGACATCCCCATCGCACCCGCTGGCTTGTGGTCGCTGAAGGTGAAGGTCGCGGGCAGTCTCCCCTTGAGGCTCTCGTTCTATGTCCAATCCGACCAGTCGCTCGTCTCTCATGGGCTGACCGGACTGCAGTCCTTTTTCGACCATCGCGATTACAGGACCCATCTGGAGAACGGCCGGTTGCTCGACAGCTTCACCTACGATCCGTCGAATGGAACACCGTCAGATCTCGAGGGCGGGCAGGGGCCAGTGACGCGCAAGGGCACGCACAATGCGATCGCTTCCGCTGAAGGTGTCAGCGCCATCGGCGGCTATCGCCTGACCGACGGCGAGCCGGCGATCTATTCGTCAACCGCCAGCGGGATTCAAGGCTATCCCGGCCGTCCCACGATCACGGCGATCTATCCGTCCGATGACGCGCCCTCGCATTTCGGGTTGCTCGCGGCCGGCTCGCGCGACGGGTCGGCGGCCGCCGCGCACGGTACGAGCGTGAGCACGGCCCTGGCGACTCGCGACATCGTGGAGGCGGTGGCCGGGTGGGGCCATGATCCCAATACCTATCTGGGCGACGAAGCCTGGGTTCGGGGCCAGGCCAACGGATACGCAAGGCCAAGCCATTATGGCGACGTGGCGCCGTTGAAGGGCGGGGCGGGGCATCTGCCGATGCCCGAGGGCGCGAAGCGGCGGGTTTCCCGCTGCGGGGAGTATTGAGGCGATCCACTAGGTGATTCCTGAAGTGCGAGGCGCGGCCCAGACCGGGCCGCGCCTCTTTCGTTCCGGGTAGTGCCGCGCCGGTCGCCCGGCGCGGCTTGGTCCGCTACTCCTGCCACAGCGCGCAGCCGGCGCCGCCGGCGTCGATGGCGCAGCGCGACGGCCCCACCGTTACCGTCACCGGCTGGTCCACGGCAGCGGCATGCAGCGTCACCGTCTCCTTGCCCTTCAGGTTCAGGCAGGTGCCGCCGGTGAGCTGACGCTGGAAGCCGTCGGAGGCGACGCCCGCGATATGGCCCGGCCTGTGCTGGTAGCTGGTGGTTTCGGTGCGCAGCAGGATCGGGCTGCCGGTCCCCGCCGCGTCCTCGACCGCGACGCAGACGATGCCCGGCTTCGCCTCCTGATGGATCAGCCTGCCCGGCGCGCCGGGCTGCAGCGTGACCGACGTGACCTCGGCCGCGGCCAGGCCCGGAATGGCGGCCATCGCCGCCAGCATGATGATGCGTTTCATGGCACAAGTCCCCTCTGTTGCAATGTGCACCTGAGAGGATATCGGCCGAGCCCGGTGCACGCGCCGGTGGAGCACGCGATTCACGAATTAATCACGCTGCAATGGTCGGGCCACGGCGCGCCGAAGCGGTCAGGCCACGGCGACCACGTCCACCTTGTGCTGGGTCATGTGCTCGCCGACGCTGCGCAGCGCCCCCTTGACCGGCGCCACGTCGGAATAGTCGCGTCCGGTGGCGACGATGATGTGGTCGTCGCCGGCCAGCATGTCGTTGGTGGGGTCGATCTGCAGCCAGCCGGCCTCGGCGCCGCACCAGGCCTTGACCCAGGCGTGCATAGCATCGGAACCTTCCAGTCGGGCCCGGCCGGGTGGCGGGATGGTGCGGATAAGGCCGCTGACATAGCCCGCCGGGATACCGATGCCGCGCAGGGCGGCGATCATGATGTGGGAGAAGTCCTGGCACACGCCACGTCGCCGCCGGAACGCCTCGATCGGCCGGGTGGCAACTTCGGTCGCCTCGGGATCGAAGGTCATCTCGTGGTGAAGCGCCGACGCGATGGCCCGGACCACGGCCGTGGCCGACATCCCGGCGCTGGCGTGGGCTTCGGCGAAGGCGGTGATCTCGGGGTCGGGCCGCACCCGTTCGGACGTGCCGAGGTAATGGTGCGGCGCCAAGGGGTCGAGGCTGTGCACGGCGATGATGTCATCGGACAGTCCGGCAAGGTCCGGCGACAAGTCCAGCGGCACCGCCTCGGTCTCGCGCCGGACCCGGCCCGAGAAGCGGAACCGGATCTCGTCCAGACGGCTCTCGTAGACCATCTCGGTAATGGCATTGCCGAAGAAATCCCGGGTATCGCGGCGGTAGTCGGGCCTGGGGTCGGCCTCGAGCAGGCCCGAGACGAGCTGCTGCCCGGGCAGCGTCGCCGGTAACAGCCGCAGCATGTGGCGACTGGCAGCGGCCGGGTTGTCATAGTCGTAGGTGACGGTCACCGCGATATCGTAGGTGGTGGGCATGTCAGGCCAGATACAGGGTTGAAAGATCGTCGGAAATTGCCGCGATCTCGTCTTGCATGGCAACCAGCCGTGCCGTCGTCACATCAGCCGGCATCGCCACCGACAGGGCGCTGTGCAGCTGCATGATCCGGCGCGACGGCACCGACATCTGGCCGTTGACGCGGGCCCGGGGCAGAAGCGCGTCCTGCTCCTGCAGGGTGGCCATCTGGAACAGCATCGAACGCGGGTTGCTGCCGTCAAGCGCCAGCAGGTCGATCACCGTGTCGCGGTTGGTCTCGACCGAATAGCGGCGGCGGTGGCTCATCACGCTGTCGCCCACCTCCACCGCCAGATCGTAGCCGCCCGTGGGCGCGGTCTCGCCTGCAAAGGCGCCCAGCACGGCGGCGACCCGGTCGGCCCGTTCCAGCGCCCGGCCAATGGTCAGAAAGCGCCAGCCGGTGAAGCGGAACATGTTCTCGTGCACCAGGCCGGAGAAGCCGGCGAGCTTGCGCAGCAGCACGCTCATGGCGCGGGCGGCATCGTCGCCGGGCTGCACCCGGGTGCGCATCTTGCCCGCCGTGGTGGCGAGGTCGCCGAGCGCCAGCCAACCATCGGTGGAGAACCGGTCGCGGACCTTGCCGGCGCAATTGAGCGCCGCCTCCAGCGCACCGATCAGTGCGCCAGGCAGCGGTTCGGCGATGTCGGTGTCGGTCTCGGCCAGGAAGGTCTCCAGCCGGCGCAGCAGCGGATGCCCCGGATCGCCGCTTTCCGACAGCCGCAGGTGATAGGCGCGCAGCTCGCGCGCGGTGCTTTCGGCCCGCTCCACGTAGCGGCCGAGCCAGAACAGGTTGTCGGCGGCGCGGCTGGGCAGGATCCCGGGCATCCGGCGCACGAACGGCCCCTCGGCCTGCCGCATCAGGCTGTCGGTGCCGACCGGCTGGTCGCCCACCACCCAGACATCGGCGACCGAGCCGCCGCTCTGCATGGCCAGTGCGGTGGGGTCGCCACTGCGGCCGATACGGGCATAGCCGCCGGGCATCACCGTCCAGCCGCCGGGCGTGCGGGCGGCGAAAAGCCGGACGGTCATCGGCCGCGGTGCCAGCCGGCCGTCGATCATCGCCGGCGTGGTCGACAGGGTCACCGCCTCCTGCCCCACCAGATCGGCCCCCTCGGCATCCAGCCAGCGCTCCACCGATGGCAGGGCGCTGCCGCGGAAATCGCCGCCCAGCACGGTGGTGGCGTCGATCTCGAAGGGCAGCCGGGTCGACATCGCCGGCCCGATCATCATCCGCGAGATATTGTCGCGCACATAGTCGCGCTCGCGTCGCTGCCCGCACCACCAGGTTGCGATGTTGGGCAACTGCAGCGACTGGCCCAGAAGCTCTTCGGCAATGTGGGGCAGGAAGGCCAGCAGCGCCCGGGTCTCGAGAATGCCGGAACCCAGCGCATTGACCATGGTCAGCGAGCCTTCGCGCAGCGCCCCGACAAGACCCGGTGTGCCGATGGCCGAGTCCTCGGCCAGCTCCAGGGGGTCGGCAAAACGCGAATCGAGCCGCCGCCAGATCACGCTGAGCGGTTCCGGCCCGGCGATGGTGCGCACCGTGAGCTGGCCGCGATCCACCTTCAGGTCCTCGCTCTGCACCAGCAGGAAGCCGAGATAGCGGGCGATGTAGGCGTGTTCGAAATAGGTGTCGGTGTGCTGGCCCGGGGTCAGGATCGCCACCCGCCCCTCGCCGCGCAGGCGCTGTTCGTTCAGGGCGTCGCGGAAGGCGCGGAAAAAGCCTGCCAGCCGCTCTACGTTGGCCTGCGGGTAAAGGTCGGAGAACACCCGCGAGGTGGCGACCCGGTTCTCCAGCGCGAAGCCGGCCCCTGACGGTGCCTGGGTGCGGTCGCCCAGCACGAACCAGGTTCCGTCCGGCGAGCGGCCGACCTCGAAGGCGAGGAAGTGGAGGAAATGCCCCGACCGCGGCCGGGTGCCGACGATCGGCCGCAGCCATTCCGGGCTGCGCGCGATCAGATGCGCCGGCAAGAGGTTGCGGCGGACCAGCTCTCCCGGGCCGTAGAGATCGGCGATCACCTGCTCCAGAAGCTCGGCGCGCTGCACGATACCTTCCGACAAGGTCCGCCATTCGGCGGCCCCGATCACCACAGGAACATGGCTCAGCGGCCAGGCCCGCATGGTCGAGCCGCTTTCGGTATGGGCGCGAAAGTAGACGCCGGCATCGTGCAGGTACTGGTCGCCGCGCAGGAACCGGTGGCCGATCTGCGCGGGCGTGCTGCGCGACAGCAGATCCACCAGCGGCAGCCAGACCGGCCGCAGGCTTCCGTCCGCTTGCATCAGCTCGTCGGCGACGCCGGGCAGGGGGCGATAGTCGGCCAGAAGGCCGGTCGCCGCGGAATCTGCCATGGGCGACGGGCCGCTCACCTAGGGCACCGGCGCCCGGCGCAGGTCGAGGGTCATCGGGAATTCCGGATGCGGGCGCTCGGCCTCGGGCCGCCAGCGGCCGGCGGTGTGGCCCATCTTCTCGAACCGGGCCAGCCGGCGCGCCTCGGCCTCGTTGCCATTGACCGGGAAGGTCTCGTAGTTGCGCCCGCCCGGATGAGCGACGTGATAGGTGCAGCCGCCCAGCGCCCGCCCCGACCATGTGTCGAAGATGTCGAAGGTCAGCGGTGCGTTGACCGGCAGCGCCGGGTGCAGCGCCTCGGCCGGCTGCCAGGCCTTGAAGCGGACCCCGCCGACCTGCACGCCGCCGGTTCCGGTCTCGGCCAGCGGCACCTGCCGGCGGTTGCAGGCGACCACGTAGCGGCTGGGATCGGTGGCGGTCAGCTTGACCTGCATCCGCTCCACCGAGCTGTCGGTATAGCGGACCGTGCCGCCGATGGCGCCGCGCTCGCCCAGGACGTGCCAGGGCTC
Organism: Paracoccaceae bacterium; assembly: GCA_050299555.1. Lineage (GTDB taxonomy): Bacteria > Pseudomonadota > Alphaproteobacteria > Rhodobacterales > Rhodobacteraceae > JBNKWA01. The sequence continues at coordinate 39,326 of JBNKWA010000075.1, forward strand.
CAGCGCCTGCCGCAGTTCCAGATGCACGCCTTCGTATTCCACCTCGCCGCAGAACGGGAAGCGGAACTCGGCCTGGGCCTCGTACCATTCGGGCCGGAAGGTGAAGCCGTGCCGGTCGAGATCGCCGAGCACGTCGAGGAAATCCGCCCAGACGAAATGCGGCAGCATGAAGCGGTCGTGCAGCACCGTGCCCCAGCGCACCGGCGCGCCCTTGATCGGCGATTGCCAGAAGCGCACCAGCAGCGCCCGGATCAGCAACTGCTGGGCAAGGCTCATCTTCGGGTCCGGCGGCATCTCGAAGCCGCGGAACTCGATCAGCCCCAGCCGCCCGGTGGGGCCGTCGGGCGAGAACAGCTTGTCGATGCAGATCTCGGCCCGGTGGGTGTTGCCGGTGACGTCGATCAGGATGTTGCGCAGCAGCCGGTCCACCAGCCATGGCGCCGGCATCTGCCCTTCGCCCGGGTCGGGGAACTGCGAGAGCGCGATCTCGAGCTCGTAGAGCGAATCGTGCCGCGCCTCGTCGATCCGCGGCGCCTGGCTGGTGGGGCCGATGAACAGGCCCGAGAACAGGTAGGAAAGGCTCGGGTGCCGCTGCCAGTGCAGGATCAGGCTGCGCAAGAGGTCGGGCCGGCGCAGGAACGGCGAGTCGTGCGGCGTCTCGCCGCCCACCACCACATGGTTGCCGCCGCCGGTGCCGGTATGCTTGCCGTCGATCATGAACTTGTCGGCGCCGAGGCGGCACAGCCGCGCCTCCTCATAGACCGCGCGGGTGATGGAAACGCAGTCCTCCCAGCTATTGGCGGGGTGGATGTTGACCTCCAGCACGCCGGGATCGGGGGCGACGCGGATGACGTTGATGCGCGGGTCGTGCGGCGGGGCATAACCCTCGATATGGACGGGCAGCCCCATCTCCATTGCCGTCGCCTCGGCGGCGGCCACCAGTTCCAGATAGTCCTCCAGCGCCTCGACCGGCGGCATGAAGACGCACAGGCGCCCGTCGCGGGGTTCCACCGACAGGGCGGTGCGCACGGTGCTGCCGCCCAGTTCCTGCTCGACGACATCCTGCACCGCGCCGCCTTCGGTGAACCGTGCCACCGCCTGTTCGCGCCGGTCCTCGGTCACTTCCGGCGCCCCGGCCGGCATCTCGTCGGGTTTGTAGTCGGGCAATGGCCCGCGCGGCACGCTCGGGTCGGTGATGTAGGTATAGGGGAACTGCGAGGGCGGCACGTAAGGCAGCGTCCCCAGGGGCAGGCGATAGCCCACCGGGCTGTCGCCGGGCACCAGGAACAGGTGCCCGCGCCGGAGCTTCCACTTCTCCGACCGCCAGCCGGCGGTGGCCTTGGCCTGCCACCGCTGGATCGGCAGGATGAAGCCCGACGGCTCGGTCAGGCCACGGGCAAAGACCCGGGCGATGCGGTTACGCTCCTCGGGGTCCTTGAGCTTGGAATTCTCCGGCGTCACGTTCTCGGGAAGGTTGCCTTCCTTGATGATCCACTCCGCCGGGTCCTCGTAGGCGGGGACCACCATGTCGGGCTCGACGCCGAGGCGCCTGGCCATGCCGTTGAGCAGCGTGCCGGCGCTTTCAACCGTGGCACCGGTCTTGTCGCCTTCCTCGGCGATCAGCTTGGGGTCGCGCCAGATCGGCTTGCCGTCCTTGCGCCAGTAAAGCGAGAACGTCCAGCGCGGCAGCGTCTCGCCGGGATACCACTTGCCCTGGCCATAGTGCAGGAACCCGCCGGGGGCGAACCGGTCGCGCAGCCGCCGGATCAGCGTGTCCGCCAGCCCGCGCTTCATCGGCCCGACGGCGGCGGAGTTCCACTCGTCGCTCTCGAAGTCGTCGATCGAGACGAAGGTCGGCTCGCCGCCCATGGTCAGGCGCATGTCGCCTTCGGCCATGGCGGTATCGACCTTGTGGCCGAGGGCGTCGAGCACTTCCCAGGAATCTTCCGGAAACGGCTTGGTGATGCGCGGATGTTCCGACAGCCGCGACACCTGCATGTCGAAGGCGAAATCCACCTCGGCGGGGCTGGCCATGCCGACAATCGGCGCGGCATTGCGGTAATGCGGCGTCGCTGCCAGCGGGATGTGGCTTTCCCCGGTCAGCAGCCCCGAGGTGGGGTCGAGCCCGATCCAGCCGGCACCCGGCAGATAGACCTCGCACCAGGCGTGCAGGTCGGTGAAGTCGTGATCGGTGCCCGGCGGCCCGTCGAGGCTGACCAGATCGGGCTTGAGCTGGATCAGGTAGCCCGAAACGAACCGCGCGGCGAGGCCAAGATGGCGCAGCACCTGGACCAGAAGCCAGCTTGAATCGCGGCACGATCCCTTGCCGTGACCCAGCGTCTCTTCCGGGGTCTGCACCCCCGGCTCCATGCGGATGACATAGCCGACTTCCTGCTGCACCCGGGTGTTGAGCCCGACCAGGAAATCGATGGTGCGGGTGCTCTGGCGCGGGATCGACTCAAGAAACCTGGCCAGGAGCGGTCCGGCTGGCTCGGGCTTGCGGTAGATCACCAGGTCGTCGCTCAGCTCCTCGGGGTAGTCGAAGGGCCATTCCTCGGCCGACTCGTCGACGAAGAAGTCGAACGGGTTGTAGACGGTCATGTCGGCGACCAGGTCGACCTCGATCCTGAGTTCGTTCACCGGCTCGGGGAAGACGAAGCGCGACAGCCAGTTGCCGTAGGGGTCCTGCTGGTGGTTGACGAAATGCCCCGCCGGGCTGACCTTCAGCGTGTGCGAGATCACCCGCGTGCGGCTGTGCGGCGCCGGCCTGAGCCGGATCACCTGCGGGCTGAGGGTGACCGGCCGGTCATAACGGTAGTGGGTGAGATGTCGAATGCCTGCAGTGATCGCCATGCGCAGCGTCTACCCAATGCTTGTGTGCGGTGCAGCGATTCCGTTTCACGATTTGCCGCACCTGGCCAGCAAAATGTTAACCAGCTGGGCAAGATCGCGGCAAGGCGGCCCGAACTGCCGCCCTCGCCACCACTTTGCGCCCGGCGCAGGGCATCTGGTGCGCCACTGCCCGCTCTGGTCATTTCCCCCGCGCCTGACATAGGGTCCGCCGCGTCGTGGCGGAGGGGGCATGCTTGGATACGCGCTGAAACGGCTGGGATCGCTTGCCGCCACGCTGATCGTGGCCAGCCTGGTGATTTTCCTGACCGTCGAGGTGGTGCCCGGCGATCCGGCCCGCACCATGCTGGGGATCAACGCCACCGACGGGGCGGTGGCGGTGCTGCGGGCCGATCTCGGCCTCGACCGGCCGCGGGCGCTGCGCTATCTCGACTGGGCCGGCGGCATGCTGCGCGGCGATTTCGGCACCTCCTACACCTATCGCACGCCGGTGGCCGGCATGGTCGCCGACCGTATCGGCATCTCGCTGCCGCTGGCGCTCTACGCGCTGGCGCTGTCGACGCTGATCGCCTTTCCCGCCGGCATCCTCGCCGCAAGCCGCCGGGGCAGGGCCGCCGACATCGGCGTCATGGGGGTGACCCAGCTCGGCGTCGCGGTGCCGAACTTCTGGTTCGCGATGATCCTCGTCGTGATCTTCGCCATCCGCCTGCGCTGGTTCCCCGCCGGCGGTTTCCCGGGCTGGGAGGGCGGCCTTTTGCCGGGGCTGAAGGCGCTGACCCTGCCGGCGGTGGCGCTGGCCTTGCCGCAAGCCTCGATCCTCGCCCGGGTGATGCGCTCGGGGCTGATCGACGCGTTGTCCGAGGACTACATCCGAACTGCCCGCGCCAAGGGGCTGACCCGGGGCCAGGCGCTGCGCCGCCATGCGCTGAGAAACGCCATGATCCCGGCGGTGACCATCATCGGCCTGCAGTTCTCGTTCCTGATCGCCGGCGGCATCATCATCGAGCAGGTGTTCTACCTGCCCGGGCTCGGCCGGCTGATTTTTCAGGCCATCGCCCAGCGCGACCTCATCGTGGTGGAAAGCGTGGTGATGCTGCTGGTCTTCGCGGTGGTCGCGGTCACCTTCCTGACCGATCTGGCCTATGCCTGGATCGACCCGCGGCTGAGGCGCCGGCACTGATGCGCACGCTTCTGATCGGTCTTGGGCTTTTCGGCGTCTTCGCGCTTGCGGCGCTGATCTCGTTCCTGTGGACGCCCTACGACGTCACCCAGCTCGACATCGCCGGCAAGCTGCAGGGGCCGTCGGGCCAGCACTGGTTCGGCACCGACCATTTCGGCCGCGACATCTTCGCCATGATCATGGTCGGGGCGCGGGTCTCGATCGCGGTGGCGCTGGTGGCGGTCGGCATCGGCATGGGCGCCGGCGTGCCCCTGGGGCTGGCGGCGGCCGCCAGCCGCGGCGGCTGGCTGGACGAAGCGATCATGCGCACCAACGATCTGGTCTTCGCCTTCCCGTCGCTGGTCATCGCCATCCTGATCACCGCCACGTTCGGCCCTTCGGCGCTGAACGCGATCATTGCCATCGGCATTTTCAACGTGCCCGTCTTCGCCCGGCTGTCGCGGGGCGCGGCGCTGAGCCTCTGGAGCCGCGAGTTCATCCTCGCCGCCCGGGTGGCCGGCAAGGGCCGGGTCCGGATCAGCGCCGAGCACATCCTGCCAAATATCGCCAACCTGTTGATCGTGCAGGGAACCATCCAGTTCTCGCTCGGTATCCTGGCCGAGGCGGGGCTGTCCTATGTCGGCCTGGGCGCACAGCCGCCGACGCCGAGCTGGGGCCGGATGCTGGCGGAAAGCCAGACGCTGGTCGCCATGGCGCCGCATCTGGCGCTGTTCCCCGGGTTCGCGATCATCCTCAGCGTGCTGGGGCTGAACCTGATGGGCGACGGGCTGCGCGACCTTCTCGACCCGCGGGTCCGGAGGGCGCGCGCATGAGCCTGCTCGACGTCCAAGCCCTCGATGTGGCAATCCATGGCGCGCCGATCCTTTCGGACGTGTCGCTGTCGGTCTCGC
>JBNKWA010000076.1:0-76693 GCA_050299555.1 Paracoccaceae bacterium
TGGCAATGGCGGCGGCAGCAGCAATGCCGGCGGCAACGGAAACGGCGGCGGAAACGGCGGCGGCAAGGGCAACAGCAGCAATGCCGGCAGCAGTGCCCGCGGCAATTCCGGCGGTGGCCAGCAGGCGTCGCGCGGCGGCGGCAATCGTGGCGGCCAGCAGGCCGCCCGTGGCGGCGGCCAGGGCAAGGGTGGCGGATTGCTGCGCCTGCTCGGCATCGAGCAGCCGGCAGCCAAGCCGGCGCGGACCCGGCCGGCGGCGTCGGGCGGTCGCAAGGTGCGGGCCGTGGCGACGGCCGAGCCGAAGCCCAACCATGGATCGCTGGCCTCGCGGATGGGGGCGTTGAACGCCGCCCACGCCTCGCCGAATGCTTTGGCCCATGCCAGCCCGAACTCGCGCGTCGGGCGGATCGCGGCCTATCGCGACTCGGTGCTGGCCACCGGAGCGCTGGAGGAGGAACTGGCGGCTGCGCAACTCGCGCTCGACGGCATGGCGGCGCCCGAGCGGGGCTCGGACGCGATCAGCGACGAGCTGGCCGCGGCGCTGCTGGCGCAGGAAACGGCGCTGGGCGAGGCCGCCGCGCTGGAGGCCCTGCTGGCCGACGACGACCCCACCAACGACCCCACCGAGGAAGAGGTCCTGGCGGCGGCCGATGCGGTGCAGATGGCCAATGACGACGTCAACGGCCTGGCGGCGGAGCTGACGGCGGCCGAGGAGTACGAGGCCGCGGCCGGCGCGGTCGCGACGCTGGAGGAAGAGCTGGCTGACCGCCCGGCGGAGGAGCTGGCGCTGCTGGAGGCGGCCGGCAACACGCCGGTGGATGACGAGGACATGGACGAGGTGCGGCGACTGCTGGGCCTGCCCCCGGTCGAGGCGGTGGAACCTGCCGGCGACGATGTGGCCGATGACGAGGGCGGCGACGCGCCGGGCGACGATTCAGGTGACGAGGCCATGGACGGCGGCGACGGCGGCGACGGCGGTGCCGAGATCGTCGAGGACGATACCGGCGACGACGGCTTGGTGATTGTCACCGAATAGCATCCGGACATTGTCCGGATAGTCGGGGTGGGCCCGCGGCGTGTATTGCCGTGGGCCCACATCTTTTTCAGCGCGGCGTCAGGCGGGTGATGCCCACCGCGCCGCCCCGGGCCGCAACCCGGTCCAGCGACATCGGCAGGTATTCCGAGCGGCGCCACAGCACCGACTGGTCATCGTAGTGCCGCGACAGGAAGTGGCCGCTTTCCCCGGTCGAGATGATGAACACCGAACTGTCGGGGTCGGAGAGGTCGAAGACGCCGCGAAAGCCGGCGCCATGGGTGTTGCGGTAGGGATATTCGCCACGCGCCGTCGACTGACCGCGCAGGAGCGTGTTGTCGCCGCCCGGCGTGCTTTGGGTGATGTTGAACAGCCAGCCGGCCATCGGTACCCGGTCCATCACCTGATGCCGGTGCACCGCCTGGTGGGCATCGCCCCAGCGCCAGCTTTCGATCCGCTCGCCATAGCTGTCGGAGAGTTCCAGCAGCGCGTCGTCGAGCGCCAGCCGCGCCATCTCGGGGCAGGTCTCCACCGGCGTCGACTGCACCACGTCGCACCAGACCGAGGCGCCGTCGACGTCGCGGAACACCCGCTCGATGAACAGCGGCTCGGGCCGCTGCAGGTCGCCGGCGACCTCGCCGAGCTCGTCGACGATCAGCCGCCGCTGCAGGGCGCGCACCCAGGCGGCATAGATCAGCGGCTCGGCGGCGTGTTCGGACATCTCGCCGTTCCAGCCCGCCATCCGTTCCAGCGCATCGCGGCGCAGCCGGTCGGGGGCGTCGGGCGAGGGCGCGCCGGTATACCACAGGTCGCGGCCGATCAGCGGCAAGAGCGTGCGCGCGGCCTCGGACACGGTGTCGGTCTGGATTTCGATGAAGCTGCCCAGGGTGTGGAACTCGCGCCCGTTCAGGAGCTTGGTGGCGCGGGCGATGCGCTGGGAATCGCCCCAGTCGAAGCTCCAGTGGTGGGGGAACTCGCCGTCGCTGATGCGGTTGTTGGTGTTGACGACGATGCCGCCGTCCGGGTCGGCGACGGCCGGGTTCTCCTCGTAGGGCAGCGAGCCCACCCAGTCGTTGCCATCGACCCAGCCGGCCACCGGCAGCCGGCCGAGGCCCTGATGGGTGGCGCGGCGCAGGGGCGCGCGGCCGATGGTCTGAAGCGCGATGCCGTCGGGCCCGGCCAGCACCAGGTTGAGCGACGGCGCCACGAAATAGCGGCCGAAGGTGCGGGCCTCGGCCACCGTTTCGGCCCGCATGATGCCGAGCAGGGTCTCGAGCCCGCGGTCGGCGGCGCTGAGCCCGGTCCAGGCGAGGCTGGCCACGTGGCCCTCGGGGGTGACCGCATCGACGCCGAAATGCGGTGACGGGATCACCGGGCCGTGGCGGGTCGAGGTCAGCCGCAGGGTGACCGGCGCCTGGCCGGCGATGTCGACGATGCTGTTGCGGACGGCGAAGCTTTCCGGCCCCTGCGGGGTCAGGTAGCGGTTCGGGTTCTCGGAATCGAGCTTTTCGATGTAGATGTCCTGATCGTCGAGATAGGCCGAGGTGATGCCCCAGGCGATGTGGGTGTTGCGGCCGACGAGGATGCCGGGGATGCCGGGGATGGTGCCGCCGATGGCGCCGCCGTTCTCGAACTCGAGCCGGGCCAGGTACCAGTAGGACGGGGCGATCAGCGCCAGGTGCGGGTCTGTGGCCAGAAGCGGGGCGCCGGCGGCGGCGCGCTCGGCCGAGGCGGCCCAGGCGTTCGAGGCGCCGGCGAGGTTCAGCTCGGGCAGCGGCGAGCCGGGCGGCGGCGGGGCCATGGCGGCCAGTTTCAGGCCGGCGGCACCCGGCACCATGTCGGCGTATTCCGGCAGCGCCATCACCGCGCCCGGGGGATCGGGCAGGATGTCGGCGATGCGCGCCTCGTCGAGGCGGAGCGATAGCCTGGCACGCAGCACCTCGCGCACCGCCTTGTCGGTGAGCTGCAGCGCCATCAGCTTCATCACCGCGATGGAATCGGCCGGTGTCCAGGGCGCCACCTGGGGCGAGAACAGCAGCATCTCGGGCGCGCCGCGGCCGCGGGCCTCCTGGCGGACCCGGTCGATGAGCGCGTTGACACCGTTCGAATAGGCCTGCAGCTCGGCGCGCACGGCGGTGGTCTGCAGCTCGGCGGCGCGGATCGACAGGCCGTAGAGGTCGAGGGCGCGCATCAGCTCGTCGGCCCGCAGCGTGTCCTCGCCGAACAGCTCGGACAGCCGCCCCTGGGCAGTGCGGCGGAACATCAGCATCTGCCACAGACGGTCCTGGGCGTGGGCATAGCCGAGGCCGAAGAGCACGTCGTGGTCGGATTCGCCGAAGATGTGCGGGACGGCGTAGTTGTCGCGGACGATCTCCAGCGGCGCGTCGAGGCCACGCGCAGCGTGGCGGTCGTCATAGACCGGCAGGGAATGGCTGGCCAGGTAGTAGGCCAGCCCGGCCCCTGCGCCGGCAATGGCGAGCACGCCCAAAAAGACATACATCAGCAACCGAAACAGGGTGGCCATCGGTTGGGCGGCCCTTCCGTTCTGCGCCTTGACCCGCCGGGGCATAGCAGGCCATCAGGGGGCAGGCAATCGCATGGCCGGAAGGCCGCCGGAAGGAACGCGAACGCGACAGGGGGACGTGAGCATGGCAAGGACAGCGTTCATCGGGCTGGGGGTGATGGGGTATCCCATGGCCGGGCATCTCGCCGCCAAGGGGCACGAGGTCACGGTCTACAACCGCAACGCCGCCAAGGCCGAGGCCTGGGTGAAGCAGCATGGCGGCAAGGCCGCACCAACGCCGGCGGCGGCTGCCGACGGGGCCGAGGTGGTGTTTTCCTGCGTCGGCAACGACAACGATGTCAGGGCGGTGACCACCGGGCCGGACGGCGCGTTTTCGGCCATGGCCGGGGGCGCGGTCTTTGTCGATCACACCACGGCGTCGGCGGACGTGGCGCGCGAGCTTTACGCTGCCGCCGGCGCGGCCGGGTTCGGCTTTGTCGATGCGCCTGTCTCGGGCGGGCAGGCAGGGGCCGAGAACGGCGCCCTGACGGTGATGTGCGGCGGCGATGCCGGGCCTTACGGCGTCGCCGAGCCGGTGATCATGGCCTATGCCAAGTCGTGCCGGCTTCTGGGCGGGGCCGGCGCCGGGCAGCTGACCAAGATGGTCAACCAGATCTGCATCGCAGGGCTGGTGCAGGGCCTGGCCGAGGGGATGAACTTTGCCCAGAAGGCGGGGCTCGACGGCGAGGCGGTGCTGGACGTGATCTCCAAGGGCGCGGCGGGAAGCTGGCAGATGGAGAACCGCGGCAAGACCATGCTGGCGGACCAGTACGAGTTCGGCTTTGCCGTCGACTGGATGCGCAAGGACCTGGGCATCTGCCTTGAGGAGGCGGACCGCAACGGCGCGCTCTTGCCGGTGACCGCGCTGGTGGACCAGTTCTACAAGGAGGTGCAGAAGATGGGGGGCAGCCGCTGGGACACTTCGAGCCTGATGCGGCGGCTGACCAGGGCGGGCTGATGGCCGGGCCTGCCTTCGATCCGGCGCGTCCGGTCAGGATCGCGCCGTCGATCCTGTCGGCGGACTTCGCCCGGCTGGGCGAGGAGGTCGCCGCCATCGAGGCGGCGGGCGCCGACTGGGTGCATGTGGACGTGATGGACGGGCATTTCGTGCCCAACCTGACCATCGGGCCGCTGGTCTGCAAGGCGATCCGGCCGCACGTGACGACGGTGATGGACGTGCACCTGATGATTTCGCCGGCCGATCCGTATCTGGAGGCCTTCGCCAGGGCCGGCGCCGACATCATCACCGTCCATGCCGAGGCGGGGCCGCATCTGGACCGGTCGCTGCAGGTGATCCGCGACCTCGGCTGCAAGGCCGGGGTGTCGCTGAACATCGCCACGCCGGTTGAGGCGATCCGCCACTGCCTCGACCGGCTGGACCTGATCCTGGTGATGACGGTCAATCCGGGGTTTGGCGGGCAGGGGTTCATCCACGCCATGCTCGACAAGGTCGCCGCGGCGCGGGCGCTGATCGGCGAGCGGCCGATCTGGCTGGAGGTGGATGGCGGCATCGCGCCCGAGACGGCGCCGCTGGTGCGCAAGGCCGGGGCCGATGCGCTGGTGGCGGGCTCGGCGGTCTTCAAGGGCGGCACGCCAGAGGCCTATGCCGCCAACATCGCGGCGATCCGGGCAGCGGCGGGCGCGTAGGCCACAGTTTTTCCATATTTGCCGGTGAGCCTGGCGGCTGATTTTCGATGACGCCGGTGACTTTGCCATGCTGCGCATTCTTTTCATCATCATCTCCCTCGCGCTGGCCGCGCCACTCGCCGCCGCCACGCTGACGCCGAAGGAGTTTCGTGCCCTGCTGGCGGCCGGTGCCTTCGACGAGGCCGAAGCCGCGCTCGATGCACTCTGGGACGAGGTCAGGGCGGGCACGGTCAGCTACTCCGACCAGCGCAGTGTCTATGCCATGGCCGAAACGACCGATCCGGTGATCGTCAAGGCCATCGCCGCCTGGAACATGGCCGACCCGACGTCGGTCCATGCCCGTGCGGCGCTGATGTTCTCGAACCTGCACCGAGGCTGGCTGTTTCGCGGGCCGCGGGTGGCCCGCCACACCCGGCCCGAGGCGTTCGAGGCCTATCACGCGCTGATCGGGCCGGCAGCCGAGATCGCCGCGGCGCTGGCCGAGGAGGCGTCGGATTTCGTGCCCGGCAGCGACGGCATGATGCAGGCACAGATGCAGTTCGGGAACCGAGAGAGCATCCTTTACTGGACCGACCGGATCATGGCGGTGACACCGAACCGGCAGACGCTCGATCTGGCGCTGATGGCGTCAACGCCGCAATGGGGTGGGTCGGCGGACGAGATATTGGCGCTGTGCGAGCGTTTTGCCGACATGGCGCAAGACTGGGGCCCGTTCACGGTGCTCGACTGCAAGGTGGATGCGGTCTTCCGTTTCTGGATCGACGAGGGCGCGGCGCTGGCCTGGGCGCAGGAGCAGCTCGATGCCTGCCCGGGCGACCGCTTCATCCAGGCGCGGCTGAGGGACCTGACAAGGCACCGGCCGGACCGCGATGCCTTCATCGCACTCTTGCCGCGCCTGAGGAGCATCGCCTCGAAATTCGACAAGAAGATCTACTGGAACTACCTGGCGGTCTGGGTGCCGCCAGACGAGCCCGATCCCGAGGCCTACGAGCAAGAGCGCTATCAGGAGATGCGCAAGAGCGACCCGATCATGATGTTCATGGAGAAGGAATGGGGGCGGCGCGCCCGGTCGCTCTTCGCCGCGCTGGAGCTCGATCCCCTGAACCCGAACCTGATCGCCGACATTGCCGAGGTCGACTTCTTCGAGCCGTCGCCGGGCATTCCGCCCAGCGGCGCATGGCTGAAGGAGCATCTGCTGGCCGCTGCGGAATACGGTCGCTGGAACCCCGACTTCTGGCTGCTGCTTGGCCGGGCGTCGCAGAGCCCGCTCGATCCGGACCGGGCGCTGGAAGTGCTGGAGTATTACGAGAACGCGGTGCGCAGTTCGGTCTACGAACCATCCGCGATCGACCCCTATTTCGCCTATGTCGACATGTGGATGACCAATACCGAGCTGATGATCGAGCAGGGCCGGAACGAGTTTCGGGGCGCGGTGATCGATCCGGTGGCGCTGCGAAACGACATGGCCTGCCCCTGGGTGCGCGCGGCAAGGCTGCGGGCGTTGTGGTGCGAGGGGCCGGAAGGCAACGGTCACGCCAGTTGCCACGCGCGGGGCTGGCCCTATGGCCCCATGCTGGCGGCGCTGAAGAGGGCGAGCGATGAGGGCCTGTGCCCGGAACTGCTCGATGCTCCGATCGCGGCGTTGGCGCTGGACTGATGGTCTTGGCCTAGTGGCCGCCGATCTGGGCGACCAGCTGGTCGGAGTTTTCCAGTAGTCGCCGCACGGCGCGGCGGGCCGCGTTGGGGCGGCGGAGGCGGATCGCCTTTTCGATGTTCTCGTGCAGTTCCTGCGCGTGGCGAAGGTCGCCGGTTTCGCGGGTGATGGCGGCGAAAAGGTTGCGCAGCGCCGACTCGATCAGCACCCCCAAGGGCAGGAGGAGTTCGTTGCGCGAGGCTTCCAGCACCGCGAGGTGGAAGCGGGCGTCGGCGGTGATGCGTTCCGACAGGCTGGCGGCGCGGCCCATGGCCGCGCAGGCCTGCGAGATCACCGCCATTTCCTCGTCGGTGCGCCGTTCGGCCGCCAGGGCCGCCGCCTCGGGTTCGAAGATCCGGCGGAACTCCTGCAGCGAGTGCAGGAATGCGGGGCGGCCCGGCGCGTCGGCGTACCAGCTCAGCACGTCGTGATCGAGCAGGTTCCACAGGTGCCGGGCCTGGACCCGGCTTCCGACCTTTGGCCGCGACGTCAGCAGGCCCTTGGCCGAAAGCATCTTGATCGCCTCGCGCACCACCGAGCGGCTGACCTCGAATTCGACCGACCAGGCCGCCTCGTTGGGCAGGACGCTGCCAGGAGCGAAGGCGCCGTGCACGATGCGCCTTCCGATCGCTTCGGCGACGGCGGCATGGGCGCTTCCCGGGCCGCGCGGCAGCGGACTGGTTCCGGCAACCTGTCCGTTGTCTTTCATCACGGTTCTTTCGTCATCCCTGTCCGCCTGAATGCATAGCCCCATTTAGCGGATTTGTCAGACTTAAATAGTTGACTTGGTTTCGGCGCTCAGTTCAATTGGCGCGGGGGCAAGCACGCATCCAGCCAGCCACAAGAGGCGGGAGCGCAAGGAAATACGCCACCCAAAAAGGGCTCGGACCGATCGGCAATCATGGTCCCAAGGGAGGAAGATGATGAGACTTCTTACGACGAGTGCGGTCGCGCTGTGTGCGATGACCGGAGTGGCGGCGGCCCAGTCGGGCAGCGTCGAATCCGCGGTTGGGGGGTACAGCTTCGAGGATGCCGCCCAGGAAGCCGCAGGCACCAAGGATTTCCATTCCGGTGATGGCGTACTGACCTTTGCCATCGTCACCCACACCGCCGGCAACGGCTTTTTCGACCCGGTCTATGTGGGCGCGACGGTCGCCGGCAACATGATCGGCGCGAAGATCCTGCTGCTGGGTTCGGAATCGCCGACCGACGATCCGGCGCGCGAGATCGAGATCCTGAACCAGATCATCAACGATCCGACCATCGACGGCATCATCATGACGACGCCGCAGGTCGGCGCCTACGATGACATCGTGCGGACCGCCGAGAGCAACGGCATTCCGGTCGCCACCACCAACTCGTTCGACCCGGGCATCCTGCACCGCAACGCCATCAGCCATACCGGCCAGGATGCATCCGCGGCCGCGATCGCCGGCGACGCGCTGGTGCAGTGCCTGATCGACCGCGGCATCACGGGAGGCTCGATCATCCTTCCCAACGATACCGCCATGGGCAACATCGAGGTCAACAACCGCGTCACCTCGGCCTTCGAGGCCATCGTTGCCGGCCTGTCCGCCAACGGGATGCTGGAGAACTTCCAGGTCGATGCGGGACCGGAGAATGTCGGCGTCTCGGCCGACATGAACGACCCGGCGAACTCGATCATCTCGCTGATCGAATCGCGCGGCGACGTGGTCGGCGCCTTTGCTGGCAACAACGTCTTCACGCCGGCGCTCGCCTCTGCGGTGGCGCAGACCGACAACACCGGCAAGATGTGCGCCTACGGTTTCGACCTCGGGCCGGCACAGCAGGAAGCGCTGAAGGCGGGCAACCTGACCGGCGCGCTGGGTCAGCAGCCGTTCCTTCAGGGCTTCTGGCCGGTGATGCAGCTTTACCTGCAGATCGACCGCGGTATCTCGGCCGCCAATCTCGACACCCGCGCCCAGCTGGTGACCGGCGACTCCGTCGCCTCGGTTGGCGCACGGTTCGAGAACTGATGGCCCCGCGATAGGGCAGAAAATGGCGGTCCGGCGCGGGATGGGTCTTCCCTCTGCGCCGGACCCCGTGTCTTGGTTGTCGAAGCAGTTCCAGAACGTACCGGAGAGAGATGGCTGACAGCAGTAGAACGCGCCTGCCAGTGCAGCTGATAGGCGGATGGGAAATCGGCCTGCTCGTGCTCATGGCGGTGCTTTATCTGGGCGGAGTGCTTCTCAATCCCGGTTTCTTCGGCACGTCGGATGCGCTGCAGGCGCTGCTGCGCGATTCGGCCCGGTTCGGGGTGATGGCGGTGGGCATGACCTTCGTCATCGCCAACCGCGACCTCGATCTTTCCGTCGGCTCGACGCTGGGGCTGATCGGGGTGATCTTCTCCAAGGTCTTCGACACGGCGGGCTATGACCTGGGTGTCCTGCCGGCGATCGCCTGCTGCCTGGCGGCCGGAATCGCCATCGGCACCCTGAACGGCGTGCTGGTGACCTTTCTGCGCGTGCCTGCCTTCATCGCCACCCTGACCATGCTTCTGATCGGCCGCGGCATGGTGCTTGGCCTGACCGGCGGGCGGTCGGTCAACTATCCGCGCAAGGCCGACGGTTACGACTGGTTCTTCCGCATCGGCGAGAACAACGCGCTGGGATTCAACAACCAGATCATCATCGCGGTCATCGTGGTGGCGCTGGGGGCCATCGTGCTGGCGAAGACCCGCTGGGGCTACGAGACCCTGGCCACCGGCGGCAACGAGCTCGCCGCCGGCTATGCGGGCATCAACACCAACTGGGTGCGCATCCGCGCCTATATCCTGTCGTCGCTCTGCGCCACGCTGGCGGGGCTGATGACGGTGGCCCAGGACAAGGGCATCACCAGCCAGGCCGGGCTTCTGACCGAGCTGATCGTCATCGCCGCCGTCATCATCGGCGGTGCCTCGATCCTCGGCGGCCGTGGCCGGGTGCTCGGCAGCTATGTGGGCGCGATGCTGATGGCGCTGCTCTACAAGGTGCTGCGCGAGGGCGTGCCGATCATCCGCGAGGTCAAGGTCGGCGACACGATAATGCAGGTCAAGGCGACCTCGACGCTGCCGGCCGGGGCGATCCCGGCCTTCATCGGCGCGCTTCTCATCCTTGCGGTGCTGATCGAGCCTTACGTGATCCGGCGCAAGCTGCTGCAGCGGCTGTTCGCGCGGCTGACCGGCCGGCCCGTCCCGCGTGTCTACGAGACCGGCGGCGTCGCCATCGAGGGCGCGCAGACGCGCGGCAGCGTGGTGGCGGATCGTGCGGTCACCGCCCGCGGCCTGGCCAAGTTCCTGGCCCGCCGCGATGCCCTGGCGATCATCCTGATGGTGGTGCTCTGGCTTGCCGGCTGGGCGATCCGGCCCGACTATTGGGCGGGCCTGCCGAACACCTTCGCGATCCTGCTCAACTACACCGAGGTGGCGCTTCTCAGCCTCGGGCTGACCTATGTCATCGCTTGCGGCGACATCGACCTTTCCGTCGGCGCGGTGCTGGCCCTGGCGGGGAGTGCCTGCGCCTACGGGCTGAAGGTGATGGGGCTGGATCCGGTGAGCGCGATGGCGCTGGGGCTGTTCGTGGGATTGCTCGCCGGCGGAGTGAACTCGCTGGTCACCGTCGGGCTCGGCATGCCGGCCTTCATCGCCACGCTGGGCATGTTCTACATGGCGCGCGGCGTCGCCTCGTGGATCGTCGCCGGCCAGCAGCTGACCGGCTGGAACGAGTCGTTCAACATGATCGGGCGCAAGGTCGGCGACATCATCGCCTATGCCGGGCTGGAGCCGGTGGGCGGGCTCTTGGGCGAGATCCTGAGCGTGGTCAGCGTGCAGACCATCTGGATGGCCGCCGTCGCCGTGATCGCCGCCCTGGTTCTGGCGCGCACGCCCTTTGGTCACAAGGTCTACGCGACCGGAGGCAACCGCCGCGCCGCCGACTATGCCGGCATCAACACCGGCAGCGTGCGGATCCGGGCGCTGATGTTCTCGTCGCTCTGCGCCGCCATGGCCGGCTGCATCAACGTCGCCTATTTCCGCAGCTTCAACCCGGTGGCCGGCCAGTTCCGCGAGCTCGATGCCATCGCTTCGGTGATCATCGGCGGCGGCTCGATCTATGGCGGTTTCGGAACCATCATCGGCGCGCTTTCGGGCGCCGCGGTGATCACCCTGATCCGGGCGCTGATGCAGCTCAACATCGTCACCGCGTCGGGGGCGTCGTACAGCCTGCCGCAGCACTGGGTGAACAGCTTCGTCGGCGGCATCCTGATCCTGGCCGTTCTGATGGACATCTGGGTCAGGCAGGGCGGCCTTTTCGAAAGCCTGCGCCGCCGAAAACCGAAACCCGCGCCGGGAAGGACCGCCAATGCCTGATGCCGCGCCGCAGCCCCTGGTCGAGATGAGGGGGATCAACAAGTCCTTCGGTGCGGTGAACGCGCTGATCGACGTGAACCTGAAGATCCAGCCGGGCGAGATCCTCGGCCTGGTCGGCGACAACTCCGCCGGCAAGTCGACGCTGATGAAGATCCTGACGGGGGCCTATCACCGCGATAGCGGCGAGGTGTTCATCGACGGAAGGCCGACCAACTTCCGCAACCCCCACGAGAGCCGCGATGCCGGGATCGAGATGATCTACCAGGATTTCGCGCTGTGCGGAAACCTCGACGTGGCGCAGAACATCTTCCTGGGTCGCTGGCCGACGCGCGGCGCGTTTGTCGACCGGCGGACCATGTATGCCCAGGCCAGCGAGGTGATGCAGCGGCTCAAGGTGGACGTCAATTCGGTCTATCAGAAGGTCGAGAGCCTGTCCGGCGGGCGCCAGCAGTCGGTCGCGATCGCGCGCGCGATCTCGTTCGGGCCGAAGCTGATCGTGCTGGACGAACCGACGGCGAACCTGTCGGTGACCGCGACCCACCGGCTGCTGGAGACCATGGGCGAGCTGAAGGCGCAGGGCGTTGCGCAGATCATCATCTCGCACCGCCTGACGGACATCTTCGAGGTCGGCGACCGGGTGATGGTGCTCAAGCGCGGGCAGAACGTCGGCGAGCGCTTCATCAAGGGATCGACCGAGCAGGACGTGCTGGAGCTGATCATTGCCGGACAGCCGACCCATGCCGTCCTGGACGAGGTAGCCGAGGCCTGACCGGGGAGCCGGGCCGGTTCCGCGGAAGGGCGATGCCCCCGCGGAACGGCAATGCGCCGGCCGCGGAGGGCAGGCGAGGGCGGCGGCTCAGGGCCGCGCCCGCACCGTCATGGTGTCGCTGTCGGTCTGGCCGGCGCTGTCGGTGATGCTGACCCCGATCTCGTAGTTGCGGTCGTCGGCGAAGGTGATCGCGACGCTGGCCCCGACCAGGTCGGGCCGCGGCGTGCCGTCGACGGTCCATTGCGGCGTGCAGCAGCCGATGCCGTCCTCCACGTCCACCGGGCGCGCAGTCACGGTGACCGGCGTCCCAAGCGCGACGATGGGGGTTCCAAACCCGGCGCGTGGGCTGACGATCTCGACCCGCGGCGCGAAGTCGGTGCCCTGAAAGCGCTGGCGGAGGGTGAAGCGCACCGGCCGCTCGGCGTTCAGCCAGCGGATCAGCCGCGGGTTGGGAACGGTACCGGCGGGCAGGTCGCTGTCGTTGGTGGAGGCGTTCAGAAGCAGCCGGTCGCGCAGCTCGTCCACCGACATGGTCGGGTTCGCGGCGGCGATCAGCGCCGCGACGCCGGCGACCAGCGGCGATGCCTCGGAGGTGCCCGAGACCGTCTGAACCGGGGCGTCGGCAAGGATGCCGGCGGTGGAGACCGGATCGGCGCCGGCGATGATCGACACCCCGGGTGCGTAGATGTCCACGGTATCGCCGTCCTGACCCGCGGTGCCGGGCAGGGCGCCGACCGCCGAGAACGCGGTGATGGTCACGTCGTTGCGGCCGATGGCGCCGACGCAGACCACGCCGCGAAGCTCGCAGGGGATGCGGCGCATGGTTTCCTGGCAGTCCGACAGCGAGGATTGCGGGCACGTGATCTGGTCGATGTCCATGCCGTCGTTGCCGGCCGAGGAGACGACCAGCGTTCCGACGCCTTCCAGCGTGGCGATGCCGGCGTCGAGGACCGCCGTCGACCAGATCCACAGGAACGGCACGTCGCCCGAGAAGCTCATGTTGGCGACGCGCGGGGCGCCGGTGACCGACTCGGCAATGCCGGCGATCCAGCCCAGCAGCGACCACGATTCGTAGCCGTCGACGCTTTGCAGGATCATCTGCTCGGTGACCGGCCCGGCCGGCCCCGCCATGGCGCGGACGTTGCCGAGCCGGGCGGCCATGATCTCGGAGACGTTGGAGCCGTGCCAGGGGCAGGCGAAGCCGCCCGTGCAGGTGCCGGTGCCGGGGGTGTTGACCGGGGCGCCGTTATGCTGCGGATTGCGCAGATCAACCGAGCCGTGGAAACCCTGATCCACGGTCGCCAGGGTCAGCCGGCTGGCCCCGACGGCGAAGTTGTCGCTGTCGAGGATGCCGGCGGCCTTGAGCAGGTGCCAGGCATTGGTGACGCCGATCCGCGCCACGCCGTCACCGTTGAGATAGGGCACGTCGAAGGCGTTCACGAAGCCGGTGCCGGCGGTGTTGAAGCCCTCGACCAGGATCTCGTTCTCGAGCGTGTCGGGTTGGAAGATCCAGTTGATGCCCACCATCACCTGGCCATCGAGATGGGTGGCGAGGGCGGTCTCGAGCGTCGCCAGGGCCGCCGGCGAGGACACCTCGTAGACACCATCGAAGCGGCCCGGCGCCTCGCTGGCGAGGCGCTTGAACACGGCGCCGTCGGATCGCCGGGCGGGGTCGATGCGCACCCGCTGCAACTGGATGGCCCGGGCCGATCGCGTGCGCGGCGGATCGAGCGACAGCTTGCTGTCGGCGCGGGCGCGCAGGCCGGTGGCCGTGTCCTCGATCAGGCGGGCATCATCGGCGGCAAGGATCAGCTCGCCCTCGACGAAATAGGCGGTGGTTTGCCCGTGCTGCAGGACGCCGACGGTGCGGGTCTTGTCGGCAAGCGCCACCCCCCCGGCCAGCTTGGCCAGCGCCGGATTGATCCGCACGACGATGCCTTTTGAGGTAGCGGGCGCGGGTCGGGGCGCCGGCTTGCGGATGCCGAAATCGTCGAGCAGGCGCGACGGGTCCATGCGTTCCAGCCGGTTCTGTGCCGCCGCCGGCACGGCAACAAGCGCAAGGAACAAGATGACGATCCGCAGCATGGCAACCACCCCCCGTGGAAAATCCAGATATTTCATGCGGATGGCAGGGTCGCCGCTGGCATGGCGCCTTGTCAACCGTCTAGAGGCGACGTGTGGGGGGCTTTGGGGGCCATGTCAGGGGCGGTCGGGCGCGATCAGCCCCAGCCCGCGCAGGTAGATGCCGACCCCGGTCTCCAGCAGTTCCTCGGCCCCGTAGGGCGACTTGCTGCCCGGCTCGCCGCGCGCGAAAAGCTCGACCACGCCGTGGCTCAGCGCCCAGATGTGGTGCGCCACCATGGTCGGCGGCGGCCGGCGATCCGGCGGCATGTTCTCGGTTATGGCCCGTGCCGCCCGTATCAGGACCCCAAAGGCCCGGTCGGCGGCGCGCTGCAAGGCGGCATTGCCGGCGATCGAAAGGCCGCTTTCGAACATGGTGATGTAGTGGCCGGGGAACTCGCGCGCGAAGGCGAGATAGGCGCGCCCCGTCGCCTCGAAGGCCGCCAGGGCCGAGGAATGGCCGCGCGCATAGGCATGTTCCATCAGGTCGGCGAAGATCTCGAAACCCTGCCGCGCGGCTTCGGCGATCAGCGCCTCTCGGTTCGGAAAATGCCGGTAGGGCGCGCCGGGGCTGACGCCCGCCAGCCGCGCCGCCTCGGGCAGCGAGACGCCGAGGGGGCCTTTCTCGACCACCAGTTTCAGGGCTGCCTCGACAAGCGCCTGGCGCAGGTTGCCATGGTGATAGCCGCGCCGCTCGGCCCCGCCCTGGCCCCCGGGGCTATCCGGACTCATGCCGGCGGCCGGTCATGCCAGCCCGAAGGTCTTGGGCGATCCGGTGAGCTTGGGGTCGGGGGCGTCTGCGGAGCGGCCGGGATAGTCGAGTGCCGTGAGCACCGCGCGGATCACCTCGAGCCGCGAACGCCGCTGGTCGTCGGATCGGACAACCGTCCACGGCGCATAGGCGTTGTGGGTGCGGTTGAACATCTCGCCGATGGCGTCGGTGTAGGCGTCCCAGCGCGCCAGTCCGTCGACGTCGATCTTCGACAGTTTCCATTGCTTGAGCGGGTCGGCCTCGCGTTCCATGAACCGGCGGAGTTGCTCGGCGCGGCCCACGGTAAGCCAGATCTTGAACAGCCGGATGCCCTCGCGCACCAGCATGGATTCGAACTGCGGCACCTGCTCGAAGAACTGCTCGCGCTCGACATCGGTGCAGAAGCCGAAGACCTTCTCGACCACGGCGCGGTTGTACCACGAGCGGTCGAAGCAGACGATCTCGCCCGCCGCTGGCAGGTGCTGGACATAGCGCTGGAAGTACCATTGCGTGCGCTCGGTATCGGACGGCTTGGACAGCGCCACGACCCGGGCGCCGCGCGGGTTTAGGTTCTCGGTCAGGCGCTTGATCGAGCCGCCCTTGCCGGCGGCGTCGCGGCCCTCGAAGACGATCGCGACGCGCTGTCCGCTGTCCCGCAGCCAGCCCTGCATGCGGGCAAGTTCGATCTGCAGCGGCTTGTAGGCGTCGTAGTAGTCCGACTTCTTCATCCGCTTCTGATAGGGATAGTCCGGGTTGAGGACATCGCGCTTGCCGGCATTGTCGATGGCCTTGCGTACGTCCTCGGGCGCCGCCTCGGCGAAGTAGCGCGAGATCGCGCCGTCGAACGGCTTGGGAAACTCGATTCGGGCGTCCTTCGGCATGGTGGCGGTCCCCTTTCCAAGGCCCCGTTATAGGAAGCGCCGCGTGGTGCTGGCAAGCAAGCCACCATTGGCGGGGCGGGGGTGCGGGGATCGAACCCTGTGCGGACCGGCCTGGCGCGGGGTTGGTGCGTCCTGTCAGAGCGAAACCGGGTCAGAGTGAAGCAAACAGATCCAGGACTTTCCCCCAAGCGATTGAGTCTGGTGCGAAAATGCCTTTCGCATTGGGTCCGGGCTTGTCTAGTGGCCCTCGGGGGCTGCCTGGGCATGGGCCTCGGTCGCCGGGGCCGGGGCCGATGCGGCGACATGCCGGCCGGTCAGCCGACCCCAGACCTTGGCGAAGGGGCGGAAATAGAGCACGCGGACGCTGCGCCAGGTGCCGTCCTCGTCGGTGCCGAGGCCGAAGGTGATCTCCTCCCTGCCCTTGGGGACATAGAGCGTACCGGCCGCCCAGTCCCAGAAGGCGAAGATGAACCCCATGTTCTTGTCCCAGTGCTGCCGGGCGGTGGAGTGGTGGATCTGGTGCTGGGCCGGGCAGACGAAGATGTATTGCAGCCAGGTCGGGTAACGCAGCCAGACATGGCTGTGGCGCAGGTTGAAGGCGGCCAGGAAGAAGGCGGCCATGAAGACGTTCATCTCGAACAGCGTGAACATGCGGGCACCGTCGCCGGCGACATAATCCACCAGTGCCACAACGCCGCCCAGGGTCAGCGCGCCGATGGCCGCGTCGCTCAGCTCCTCGACCGGGTGCATGCGGGCGGCGGTGATCGGGGTCATCACCTCGGCCGAATGGTGCACCTTGTGGAACTCCCACAGGGTGGGAACCATGTGGTAGATGTAGTGCGCAAACCACAGCGCGAAATCGAGCACCACGATCACCAGGACGGTGCAGAGGGCGGACACGGCGAATGACGGGGCCACGCCCGGGCCGGCGGGACCGAAGCCGGCCTCCAGCGCTGCCAGGGCCCAGTCGTGCACCAGGTAGGTTCCGATCGCGGCCGAGCTGAAGACGGTGGCGAACAGGATCTTGTTGACGACGAAGTAGAGGTAGTCGGCCTTGGCCGACGGATGCAGGATCACGTCGCGCGGCAACAGCCAGCGCAGCAGGCCGCCCAGTTCCACCGCGCCATTCTTTTGCGCCTGGTTGTAGGAATATACGCCGATGGCCGCCAGAAGCGCCGTCGCCTGATAAAGCACCGCCAGCCGGTTGCTATTGTCGAAGAACAGCGCCACCGGGGTCAGCAGCGCGTCGATCAACCAATCCATGGGCCTGCCTGCCTCCCTTCATCGCTTGCGGGCGGCGTCACCACTCCGGGCCGTTTCCGGCCATATTATGGCGCCCGGCCGATATCGGCCAGGTTGTAGGGCGTAGTCTGGTAGATTTCGTTTATCCAGTTGCCGTAGAGCAGATGCGCGTGGCTGCGCCAGCGGTTCATCGGCGGCCGGGTCGGGTCGTCGCCCGGGAAGTAGTTGACCGGCACGTCGATGGGATTGCCCGCAGCAACGTCGCGGTCGTATTCGGCCTTCAGCGTGCCGCTGTCATATTCCAGGTGGTTGATGATGTAGAGCGCCCGCCGCCCGGGGTCGGACACCAGGCACGGGCCGGTTTCGTCCGAGGTCAGCAGCGTCTCGAGCCCGGCAACCCGGTCGATATCCTCCTGCCGCATCTCGGTCCAGCGGCTGACCGGCATCACGCAGTCGTCCGAGAAGCCGCGCAGGAACGGCGAGGTCGGTGCCAGGTTGCGGTGCCGGAAGCAGCCGAAGGCCTTGGCCGGCAGGATGTGCTTGGGCACGCCGTGGAAATGCCACGCCATGGCCATCCCGCCCCAGCAGACGCCGAAGGTGGAATGCACGTTGGTCTGGGTCCAGTCCATCACCTCCTGAAGCTCGCTCCAGTAGGTGACGTCCTCGAAATCCAGATGCTCGATCGGGGCGCCGGTGATGATCAGCCCGTCGAAGCTTTCGCCCTTGATCTCCTGGAAGGGGCGATAGAACTCGGCCATGTGCTCGGGCGCCGTGTTGCGGGTCTGGTGCTCGGTCATGCGGATCAGGCGAAAGTCGATCTGCAGCGGCGTGGCACCGATCAGCCGGGCGAACTGGATTTCGGTCTCGACCTTTTTCGGCATCAGGTTCAGCAGCCCGATCTTTATCGGGCGGATGTCCTGGCGCGCCGCGCGGTCCTCGCCCATCACCATCACCCCCTCGTGGTCGAGGATGTCGAAGGCGGGCAGGTTTTCCGGCAGCTTGATCGGCATGGCGGGATTTTCGTGAAAACTGCGTCAAAGAGCACAGTCACATAGACGCAAGCCTTTGTCCCCGCAAGGACCGGACGTATCCTCGCGCCGGGGTTTAGCACGGAGGGGGAGATGCGAAAGCCTTTACTGGCGGCCGCGGCGCTGCCGCTGCTCGGGGCCTGTTCGACCGGCCACCTGACGCCGGATATCACCAATTACGGCAAGACGGTCGAGGCCATCGTGGCCGAGGACGTCAAGACACCGGCGGCGCGGTCACTGCCCGACCGGATCGCGGCGCAGCGCCGAATCGACTTCGCGGCGAGCCGTGTCATCTACGGCTCGAGCGACCGGGAGGCCTGCTCCTACGACCGCCCAGATGTCGCAGCCGACGCGCCGGCCTTCCGCGACTCCTGCACGCTCGTTCCACGCATCCTTGTTGGCGACGACCTGCAGGTTGCCGCCAGCGAATACGATCCCGCCGCCGCGCAGGCAGCCGCGGACGTCGTCATCAATGCCGGAGACGACGCACTGTTGCGCGAGCAGCTCGGCTACGGCGTCCGCGAGGACCTCGTGGCCTATGGCAAGGCTCTGGCAGAACTGGCCAGCACCACAGACCCGGCCGCAACCGGTGTCGCGGTTGGCCAAGCGTTCGATGCGATTACCGGGCTGAAGGACAGCCTGTCCGCAGCCGCCTCGGAGACCGGCCAGCCCGCTCCGCCCAGCGCCATCCGGCAGCCGGCGCGGACGTTGGTCTCGACGCTTGTCGGCGAGATCGCCGAGACTCTGCGCTATCGGCGGCTGAAGTCGGTGGTCCAATCGGCCGATCCCTTCATCCAGCAGGCCTCCGTTCAGCTCGCCATTCTTGCCTTCCGGGGCGAAGGCGCGGCGCTGGAGGCAAAGGCCGCGCGGATGACCGATGCCCTGGCCGAGCAGGAGCCGGGTTCGGCGGCCTCGCTGGCAGAGGTCGAGGCCGCCCATGCCGCGCTGGCGACCGCCGATGGAAAGGCCGCCTTCGGTCGCTATGCCGAGATCGGGCGCGCACACCGGGCGATCCGAGAGGCGCTCGAAGCGCCGGCCGACCTCGACCGCCTCCGGGCAGCCAACCAGCGCATCATTGCCCTGGCCGAAGCCTTCAAGGCGGTGGCCGAAGCCTCTGACGCCAAAGACTGATTGCAACCGAGGGATTGGGGACATGGCAAACGCACGTACGCGGGATGACGAATTCGGGATGCTGATGAAGGCGGTCGACGCGCTGAAGGCGCACTACAAGACGGTGACCGGTGCAGCCGAGGAGGCGATGCTCATCGCCAAGCTGCGAGGGCGCAACGAAGAGGCCGCAGGCTATGCCCGGCTGCTCAAGTCGATGAGCGACCAACGCCGCGAGGCGCTCGGCCTGATCGGCGACCGCCTGACGACACCCGAGAAATTGCGCGAGACGCGGCGCGTGGTGCGCGCGGCCGCAGATGAGGCGCTGGGCTTCGTCAAGCACCTGCGTGAGGTGAAGATGAAGCTGGAAACCCTTGCTTCGGCAGCGAATTTCCTGTCTGAACTGGTAACCGGGCTGACCCGGATCGTCGCTTAGGCGCCGGCTGGTTCCATTGGCGTCCGCGCCTCCAGCGCGCGTTCGATCAGGGTGCTGAAGTCGGCCGCCCCGGTCACCCTGGCGACATCGGCGGCGGCAATGGTGACGCCCCAGTTGCGGGCGATGGCCGCATAGGTGGGCAGGCGGCGGTCGATCAGCCGGCGGAAGCCGTGGCGGATGAAGGCATCGGGATCGACCTCGCACTCGGCGAGGCCGGTCTCGGCCAGGTACGCCGCCCAGGTCTCGCGCAGGAAACTTTCGGTGTAGTACATCGGCTTGGGCGCCCTGGAGAACCGCGCCTCCAGTGCCTCGGTGTCGGCCTTTGTGCCCTCGATCCAGACCGGCAGGATCGCCGCCGACAGCGGCTTCAGCACCGGGTCCTCGGGATCGTCGGGGTCCACCACCTCGCACAGCGAGCCCGAGGTGTCGCAGACGAAGTGCGGGTAGCCGTAGATCTCCTCGGCCTTGCCGGCGAAGCGGATGGCATCCAGCGTCGCGGCGATCTCGGCCTCGCGGTGCTGGCGCTGGCGGCGAACGTATTCCTCGAACGGGATGCCGCCCATTTCGGGGTTGCCGGGCTTGCCGAGATAGGTCGACAGCGGCGAGAGATTCTTGAAGCTGATGTTGGAGGCGATGTAGATCGAATCCGACATCAAAAGGTCGCGCAGGAACGGGTTGCGCATCGCCTCGCGCTTGAAGTTGTCGACGATGTGCTCGCCCATGTAGCGGGTACCGATGCGGAAATCGACCGAGTAGTGGAACCAGCCGCCGGTCTCGCGCAAGAGGTTCGAGACATGGGTCTTGCCGAGGCCCGACATGCCGAACAGCGCCACCCGCTTGTGCGGCGCCTTGGCCCAGGCCTCGGGACTGTCGTAAAGCATTGCCGCACCTGCACTCGCCGTCAGCGAGACTGCCTAGCTTGCGGGCGGGGTGGGATCAACGGAAATGCGCGTTAGCAGGGCAACCAGCCGGCCGTCGAGGATCAGAAGGCCCAGCGCCAGCAGCGCGAAGCCGGCAAAGGCGGTGTGGGACAGCGCCTCGCCCAGGACCAGTGCCCCGAGCAGCACCGCGATCGGCGCCACCAGCAGCGTGACCAGCAGCAGGTTGCCCGCCCCGGCCATGGCCAGCACCCGGTAGTAGAGCAGATAGGCCCCGGCGGTGGCGGCGATCGAGATGTAGCCCAGCGCCGTGATCGCCGGCAGTCCGGGCATCGCCGGCGGCAGCCCGTCCACCGTCAGTGCCAGCGGCACCATGATCGCGGTCGATCCGGTCAGCATCGCCGCCGAGGCCACCTGCGGGCGCAGCCCCTTCATCGTCGCCCGGGCCCAGGCGCCGGCGAAGGCGTAGGACAGCGACGAGCCGAGGATGGCAAGCTGCGCCAGCGAGCGCAGGTCGAACCCGGCCAGCACGCCGGGGCCGATGACCACGGCAACGCCGGCAAAGCCGATGACGACGCCTGTCAGGCGCCGCCCGGTCAACCGTTCGTCGGAAAAGACCAGCGCCGCCACCAGGACGCCGAAGATCGCCGTCGAGGCATTCAGGATCGAGGCGAGGCCGCTTTCGATCGTCGTCTGCCCCCAGGCGATCAGCGTGAACGGAATGGCGTTGTTCAGAAGCCCCATGACCAGGCAGGCGCCCCATTGCCGGCCCGAGGGCAGCGGCAGGCGGCGGGCCAGCACCACCACCCACAGGAGCGCCGCCGCCAGCGCCACGCGGATCGCCACCACCGTGAACACCGGCAGGTCCCTCAGCGCCACGGCGAAGGCGAGGAACGAGCCGCCCCAGAGGAGCGCCAGCGCGAAAAGCTCGCCCCAGGCGCGGGGCGAAAGGGATTGCTGCGGAGCCATGGCGGCTGGCTAGCATGTGGCGTGGGACGCAGCGACCCGGATCGTGCGCCACCCGCCAAATGCATACGCCCCGCCGAGGCGGGGCGTGCATCGTCGTGGTGGCAGGGCTGCCTACTTCTTGCCGGCCGCCTCGATCGAGGCGGTCAGGATCGTCTCGGCCTCGGCCTTGTCGCCCCAGCCGATCACCTTCACCCACTTGCCTGCCTCGAGGTCCTTGTAGTGCTCGAAGAAGTGCTGGATGCGGTCGCGGGTCTTCTGCGGCACGTCCGTCAGTTCCTGGACGCCGGCCTGGAACGGATCGACCTTTTCCACCGGCACGGCGATCAGCTTGTCGTCCATGCCGCCGTCGTCCTCCATCTTCAGGACGCCCACCGGGCGGCAGCGGATCACCACCCCGGGCGCCAGCGGCACATCGGTCAGCACCAGCACGTCGGTGGGGTCGCCATCGGCGTGCAGCGAATTCGGCACGAAGCCGTAGTTGCACGGATAGAACATCGGCGTGTTGACGATGCGGTCGACGAAGACGGCGCCGGAGTCCTTGTCGATCTCGTATTTCACCGGCGCACCGCCCGAGGCGCCTCCGGTGATCTCGATCACCACGTTGATGTCCTTGGGCGGGTTCTTGCCCGCGGGGATCTTGTCGATGTTCATGCCTGCGGCTCCGATCTTTGGATTGCGGTTGGCGCGGCCCTTAACACGGGTGCGGGCGAAGGGGGAAGTGGGGCGAAGGTCCCACCCAGATGTTGGCGCGGCGCGTCAGACCGGTGCCGGTCGCCGCCGCTCGCCATAGAGGTTGATGAGGTTGCCGGCGACGATGATCGCCGCGCCGACGAAGACCGCCGCAACCAGGGGCTCGGCGTAGAGCGCCATGCCGAGCCAGGCGATGACCGGCAGGCGGATGAACTCCATCGGCGCCACCAGCGTCGCCGGCGCCGCGCCGAGCGCCGAGGTCAGGCAGTAATGCGCGGTCAGCCCGCCGATGCCCACCACCGCGATCCAGGGCAGGGCGGCGAGGCTGGGCACCGGAATGCCGCCCGGGATCGACAGCACGAGACTGGCCGAGGCCTGCAGCAGCGTCATCCAGAAGAGCACGCAGAGCACGGTGTCCTTTCGCATGATCTTGCGGGTGAAGATGGTGTTCAGCGCAAAGCCCAGCGCCGCGCCGAGGCCGGCGGCATGGCCCCATTCCAGCGGCGCCACCCCCGGCCGGGCGACGATCAGGACGCCGACGAATCCCAGCCCGGCGGCGATCAGGCGGGTGCGGGTCATCGGCTCGGACAGCATGAAGGGGGCGAGCACCGACACCCAGAGCGGATTGGTGAACTCCAGCGCCACCAGCTGGGAAAGCGGGATGACGGTAATGCCGTAGAACCACAGGTTCTGGCCGGTATAGTGGAAGACGTTGCGGCGGATATGGTCGCCGAGCCTGGGCGTGCGGATCTGGGCGAAGCCGCGGCGCGAGCGGGCCAGCAGCACCGCCACCACCGCCAGGCCGAGGACCGAGCGGTAGAGCATCAGCTCGAAGGTGTTCATTTCCACCGACAGTTCCCGCCCGGCCACCGCCATGGCCGAGAACGAGGCCACCGCCCCGAGCATCCAGGCAAGCGCGACAAGGGGGCGGGTGGTGTCCATGGCGGCTGACAGTGATGCGCCGGGTTGGGGCTTGCAAGATGCGAATTCGCCGGTCGTGCGCGTCCGTTAAGCCGGCGCTAAGCGGCAGCGGCGAGGCTTGTGTCATGCGTGCCTTGGCAATCTCACTTGCGCTGCTGTCTTCGCCGGTCGCGGCGCAGACGCTGGACCCGCAGACCTTGCGCGACTGTGTCGACCGAGAGCAGGTCATCGCCCGACTCGACGCCGAAATCTTCGCGCGCGGCCGGCGCCTGCACCGCACGATGCAGGACATGGACGAGCTGCGCCTGCAGGCGGCGACGCTGCGCGACACCGCCAGGGTCGATGCCTCGGCCCGGATCATGCTGATGCAGGTTCGGCACAAGCAGGAAGGGGCGCAGGCCCTGATCGACGCCGACGAAAGCCGGCTGGACGCGGCATTGCGCGAGCACGAGCAGGCGGTGACCGCTTTCAACCTGGCCTGCGCCGGGCAGACCTATGATCCGGACGAAGTATTGCCGGTGCTTCCCGACAATTGATCCTGATGTTGTGGCAATAGTCACAAGGCCGATCACAATTCTGGTGCCGACTGCAGCAAATCCTCATTCCAGCTTGCGCGACAAGATGACGAGGCGCACCCTCGTTTGCGTGCCGTGAACGGTGCGTATTGGACGGAGGGGATTATGATGAAAGTGACCATGGCCGCCGTTGCGGCGGGAATTACCACCGGGCTTCTGGCCCTGTCCGGGGCGGCTCTTGCCCAGGCGTCCGGCGATGGCAGGCTTGGACCCCACACCTTCAACGATGCGGCTCTCGACCAGTCGCTGGCGGCGCTGAACCTGCACCTGCAGGCGCGGTACGCCAATGACGACATGATGCTGGCCCTGAACGAAACGCCGCCGGCGGCGGATTTCGTGGCGGTGGCTTCGGCCGTCGGCGATGCCCCGGAACTGAGGCCGGTCAGCGGGTCGGCGGGCTTCGGCATTCCGATTTCGGATGGCGGGTCTCTCAACCTGCACCTTGCCTCGTTCAACGACGAGGTGCTGTCACGGCCCGACGATCTGTTCGTCCGGGTGGCCGTTGCGGCCGCCGAAGGGGTGACGCTCGGTTTCGGCGATGTGGCCGATATCCGTACCGCGGCGGCGGCGCCCGAGTTCGCGACGCCGGTCTTCGACGATCCGACCCTGGACAGCTATACCGCGGCGCTGCACGACCAGATGTTCGCGTTCTTCGACCGGGAGGCGCGCCTGAGCCAGGCGGTACCCGGGGTCACCGGGAACTCGTTCGATCTCTACAGCCAGTCGCTGACGCTGTACTGATCCTTCGGCTGTTGCCGACCAAGGCAGGCCCGGTCGCCACCCGGCGGCCGGCACCGATCGGTTCGGCGTCAGCCGCCTGACTTGACGAAGTCCCGCGCCAGGTGGGCGGTCTCGACGCCCCATTCGGATTCACGCGTGCGTTTCTGATGGGCGTCGAAGGCCGCCCCGTCGACAAAGGCCTCATCGACGCGGAAGCGTTCGGGGTTCTCCGCGTCCCGGGTGACCGAGAACCGGATGCAACCCTGTTCGGCCAGGGTCAGCCGCACATGCACGTCCAGCAGTGGCAGGATTGCCGGCTGCTCGGCGGTTGGAATGGTGATGGTGCCTGTCAGCGTGATCATGGTTGCCCCCTCAGTTTGCCGGCACGGTCAGTGGCGGCGCTGTGGTTTCTTGTGTCTCAACGTCCAGACCGTCCAGCCGGTCGGCGCGTCGCAGCGCCGGGAACAGCCGTGCCCAGAGGCCGGTGACGACCAGCGTACCGACGCCGCCGAAGATCGCCGCACCCACGGGACCGATCAGCCGCGCCACCACGCCGCTCTCGAATTCGCCTAGTTCGTTTGAACTGGAGATGAACAGCCCCGAGACCGAGGACACACGGCCGCGCATGTGGTCGGGTGTGACCACCAGCACCAGCGTCTGGCGGACGAACACCGAGATCATGTCGGCGGCGCCGAGCGCCGCCAGCGCCAGCAGTGACAGCCACATGCTGCGCGAAACGGCGAAGACCAGCGTGGCGAGGCCGAAGCCGGCCACCGCCCACAGCATGCGCGCGCCGGCATGGCGGCGGATCGGCCGGCGGCTGAGATAGAGCGCCATCAGTCCCGCGCCGATGGCGGGACCGGAGCGCAGCAGCCCAAACCCGGTCGGGCCGACGCCGAGCACGTCGGTCGCGAAGGCCGGCAGCAGCGCCGTGGCGCCGCCCAGCAGCACCGCGAAGAGATCGAGCGAAATGGCGCCGAGGATGATCTTGTTGCTGCGCACATAGCGCAGGCCCTCGAGGATCTGCGCCACCCGGCTGCCCTTGGGCGGAACCGGCGTGGTGTCGGTGCGGATCAGGAAGAGCATCAACAGCCCGGCGAGATAGAGCCCGCCGGTCGCCGCATAGGCGGTGGCGGTAGAGACCGCGATCAGAAGCCCGCCCATCCACGGCCCGGCGATGACCGCGGCCTGCCGGCCGAGCGATTCCAGCGAGATGGCCTGCGACATCTCTTCCCGCGGCACCAGCATCGCGACCACCGCCGACGCTGCCGGCCAGGTATAGGCGCGGGCGGCGCCGAACACCGCGGCGATGGCAAAGATCGCCAAAAAGCTGGGCTGGTCCTGCAGCGAGACGACCACCAGCCCGAGGGTGCAGACCAGTTCCACCGCCAGCGACGACTGCACGATGCGCTTGCGGTTGCGCCGGTCGGCCGTGGCCCCGGCAATCAGGGCCAGAAAGAACAGCGGAACGAACTGTGCCAGCCCGACCATGCCGACGAGAAACGCGCTTTCCTCGATCGAGCGGGTCTGCCGGGCCAGCGTGTAGACCTGCCAGCCGATCGTCACCGCCTGAACCTGGATGCCCACCGTGGCCAGCAGCAGCCCCGCGAAGAACAGCGAAAAGTCGCGATGGCGGAACAGAAAGGGGCGCTTCGGCGCGCCGTGGTGGTCGGACATGGTGCTCTTCCGGGTGAGGTGCGCGGGGCCCGCGCGCGACCACTATGCCGGCGAGGTCCGGCAATGACCAGCCCGGGCGGATCGAGCTTCGCCCGGTGGTGACGTTCCCAACAGACGCGGCGCTCTAAAGATCGGTTAATGGCTCGGGCCTAGGATCGCGGGAAGTTGTCCGGGCAGGGACTTCGCCTGTGCCCTGCCCATGCCCATGTCAGTTCGGATGGAGGAAAAGCGATGATCTTCGATGCCGAGGATTTTTCCGATCACGAGGAGGTCGTCTTCGTCTCGGATCCCACCTGCGGGCTGAAGGCGGTGATCGCGGTGCACAACACGGCGCTGGGCCCGGGCGTGGGCGGGTGCCGGGTTCAACCCTATGCCAGCGATGCCGAGGCGGTGCGGGACGTCCTCAGGCTGTCGAAGGGTATGACCTACAAGAACGCCATGGCGGGCCTGGCGCTTGGTGGCGGCAAGGCGGTGGTGATCGCCAACCCGCGCACTGACAAGACCCCGGCGATGATGCGTGGCCTTGGCCGCGCCATCGACCGCCTGGGTGGCCACTACATTACCGGCGAGGATGTGGGCACCTCGGCCGAGGACATGGTGGAGATCCGCAAGGGTACCGCTCACGTCCTGGGGCTGCCGGTCTCGGCCGGCGGCAGCGGCGATCCCTCGCCGTCGACCGCGCTGGGATGTCTGGTGGGCATCGAGGCCTGCGTCAGCCACGTCTTCGGTACCCGCGATCTCAGGGGCATACGGGTGGCGGTGCTGGGCCTCGGCCATGTCGGCTCGAACCTCTGCCGGCTGCTGAGCGAGGCGGGCGCGGTGCTGACCGTCAGCGACGTTCGCGCCACCCATGCGGCCCAGTGCGCCGAGCGCTACCGTGCCAGGGCGGTGGCGCCCGAGGCGCTTCTGGCGGCGGATGTCGATGTGCTCGCCCCCTGTGCCCTTGGCGCCGTCCTGAACGAGGCCAGCATCGCCCGGCTGAACGCGCGGATCGTGGCCGGTGCCGCCAACAACCAGCTGGCGACGCCGGCTGACGGCACGCGGCTGCGCGAGCGCGGCATTCTCTATGCGCCGGACTATGTCATCAATGCCGGCGGGATCATCCAGCTTGCCTGCGAGCGTGACCGCTGCGATGCCGCGACGGCCGAGCGGCAGGTGCGGGCAATTCACGATACGCTGCTGTCGGTCTTCGCCTGCGCCGAAGAGCGCGGCATCCCGACCAGCGAGGCGGCCGACCGGATCGCAGAGGACCGGCTTGCCGCGGCGACGGCACCGATGGTGGCTCGCGCCGCCGCCGGCTGAGGCGGCGCCGGAACGTCAGGCCGGGGTTCCGCAACCGACAGGCACCGGTCGGCCTCAGGCGTTCCGGGTTCCCGCGTGCGGGGCGTTGGTGTGCGGGCGGCCGGGCGCATAGCCTGCCATGATCAGGTCCACGGCGGCGTCGACGACATAGGCAATCTGTTCGGGCGAGGGCGGTTCCTGCTGGTGCCCGAACAGGCAGCGCCTGAACAGGCCGGCACTGCACAGGTCCATGAACTGATGCGCCGCCAGCGCCGGATCCGGGACATCCAGCTCGCCGCGGGCATGGGCGCCGGCAAGGAACCCCTTGAGCAGCTCGTGACCGCGCATCGGCCCGCCGCGATAGAAACGGGCGCCAAGCTCGGGCATCCTTTCGGTCACGCCGATGATCGTGCGCTGCGCCTTGACCACGTTGCTCTGGGTGATCTTCGACGTCAGCGCGTTGCCGAAGCGGGTCAGCGTTTCGCGCAGGTCCTGATCCGGCGACAGGATGGTGTAGAGGTTGTCGAAGATCTTCCCCCGTTCCTGCTCGATCAGTGCGACGAACAGCTCCTCCTTGTTGGCGAAATAGACATAGATCGTGCCCTTCGAGACGCCCGCCTCGCGGGTAATGTCGTTCATCGAGGCAGCATCGAAGCCCATGTCGGTAAAGACCCGGTGGGCGCCCTCCAGGATCTGCCGCCGCTTGTCGGGGTCCTGGCCGGCCGCGTGTCGCGTCCTGCGCGTGGCGGTCGCGTCGTCGCCGTCGCTTCCCAGCACCGTTTCATTCATCCCGTGATGGCCCTCAACCATTGCGAACCGATCGGTTCGATTTGGTCTTGATATGCCCCTTCCCGGGCGCTATGTCAATTGCCGAACCGAACGGTTCGGTATGATTCGAACGAGGCACGCCATGACTTCCCCGAACGCCCAGCCGACCGCGGAGATCCGCCAGATGCCCAAGCCGGCCGAGGCGCGGGGTCCGCAGGCGCCGGCAACCGCGGCCAGGGGCCGTCGCCGCGGCCGCAGCCGCTTTGTCCTGCCGCTGCTTGCCGCCGTGGCGCTTGGTGGCGCCGGCTATTACGGCCACGAATACTGGACCGTCGGGCGCTTCATGGTCTCGACCGACGACGCCTATCTTGAGGCGGACATCGCCTCGGTGTCGCCCAAGATCGCCGGCTATGTCGCCGACGTTCCGGTGATCGAGAACCAGCACGTCAAGGCCGGCGACCCCTTGTTCCTGCTTGATGACGGCGATCTGAAGATCGCGCTGGAGCAGGCACAGGCGCAGATCGTCAGCCAGGACCGGGCGCTCGACCGGATCGATGCGCAGATCGTTGCCGCCCGTGCCGCGCTGGATCAGGCACAGGCGCAGAGGGCCTCGGCCCAGGCCGTGGCCGACAACGCCGACCGCAACCGCGACCGGCTGATCCAGCTGCTCGCCACCAAGGTGGCGACCCGGGCACAGGTCGACGATGCCACCACCGCCGCGCATGAGGCCGCGGCGGCGCTGCTTGGTGCCAATGCGCAGGTCGATGCGGCCGAGGCCAATATCGGCGTCCTCGAGGCACAGAAGGCCGAGGCGCAGGCGGCGATGCGGTCGCTGAAGCTGGCCGAGGCGAAGGCCGAGCGTGACCTCACCTTCACCACGCTGCGGGCGCCCTATGACGGCGTTGTTGCCAACCTCGCGGTCCAGCAGGGCGACTTCGTCGGCACCGGCCAGAAGCTTGCCGTGATCGTGCCGACCGAAAAGCTGTACGTGTCGGCCAACTTCAAGGAGACGCAGCTCGCCGAGATCGTCCCCGGCGAGACCGCCACCGTCAGCGTCGATGCGCTGGGCGGCCGCAGCTATGCCGGCAAGGTGGTCTCCATCGCCCCGGCCTCGGGCTCGCTGTTCTCGCTGCTGCCGCCCGAGAACGCCACCGGCAACTTCACCAAGGTGGTGCAGCGCTACCCGGTCCGGATCGAGCTGCCGGCCGATGCCTTCGCCGATGCGCGGCTGCGGGCGGGGTTCAGCGTGGTGGTGGACGTCGACGGCCGCACCGCCCCCGCCGGAGTGCAGACCGCCGACAGCCAGCCTGCCCGGACGCAGACGGCCACCCGCTAGGCTGGTCGGCTAGGAGCGCGCGCCATGTCCAGCGCCGACATCACCCTGGGCGGCGACGCTGCCACCCCGGATCGCCGCAGCGAGGTCCGCAAGTTCGTCGCCTTCGTCGCGATGGTCTTCGGCATGTTCATGGCGATCCTCGACATCCAGATCGTCTCGGCCTCGCTGGCCGAGATCCAGGCCGGGCTGAGCGCCAGTGCCAGCGAGATCTCCTGGGTGCAGACCGCGTACCTGATCGCCGAGGTGATCATGATCCCGCTGTCGGGCTTCCTCAGCCGGCTGCTCTCGACCCGGGTGCTGTTCACCATCTCCGCCGCCGGCTTCACCGCGGCCAGCGCACTGGCCGCCACCGCCACCAGCATCGACCAGATGATCGTCTACCGGGCGATCCAGGGCTTCATCGGCGGCGGCATGATCCCCAGCGTCTTCGCTGCCGCCTTCACCATCTTCCCGCCGTCGCGGCGGGCCATCGTCTCGCCGGTGATCGGGCTGGTGGCGACCCTGGCGCCGACCATCGGGCCGACCGTCGGCGGCTATCTGACCCAGACCCTGTCCTGGCACTGGCTGTTCCTGATCAACGTGGTGCCCGGGATCATGGTCAGCACCGCCGCCTGGACCCTGATCGACTTCGACCGTCCGAACATGGCGCTCTTGCGCAAGTTCGACTGGTGGGGGCTGCTGGGCATGGCCACCTTCCTCGGGGCGCTGGAATACGTGCTCGAGGAGGGCCCGGGCAACGACTGGCTCCAGGACCCCACGGTGCTGGTGGTAGCGATTGCCATGGTCGCGGGCGCGGTGCTGTTCTTCTCGCGCGTCTTCACCGTCGAGGAGCCGATCGTCGATCTGCGCGCCTTCGGCGACGTCAACTTTGCCCTGGGCTCGGTGTTCTCGTTCACCATGGGGGTGGGGCTGTACGGGCTGACCTATCTCTATCCGCTGTTTCTCGGCCGCATCCGCCACTACGATTCGATGATGATCGGCGAAGCGCTGTTCGTCTCCGGCCTGGCGATGTTCCTCACCGCGCCGGTCTCGGGCATCCTGTCGAACAAGCTCGACCCGCGGGCGATGATGGCGATCGGTTTCGTCGGCTTCGGGGCCGGGACCTGGCAGATGTCGCACCTGACCGCGGACTGGGACTTCTACGAGCTGCTGGTTCCCCAGGTCCTGCGCGGCGTGTCGCTGATGCTGTGCATGGTGCCGATCAACAACCTGGCGCTCGGCACCCTGCCGCCGGATCGGCTGAAGAACGCCTCGGGGCTGTTCAACCTGACCCGGAACCTTGGCGGCGCCGTGGGCCTGGCGGTGATCAACACGATCCTGAACAATCGCGGCGCCTTCCATTACGAGCGGCTGGCCGAGCGCCTGACGGCCCAGAACACCGATGTCACCGCATGGCTGGAAGGGGTGGCGCGGAACTTCGGCAGCCATGGCATCGACGGCGATACGGCCGCCATCGCCCAGCTCACCGCCATGGTGCGGGAGCAGGCGAGCCTTCTGTCCTTCGTCGATGTCTTCACGCTGCTGACCGCGCTTTTCGTGTCGCTGGCGTGCCTGACCCTGATCATGCGCAAACCGCCCGCCGCTGCCGGCGGTGGTGGCGGCCACTAGCCGGGCGCGAACAGCGGCCGGTCCCACACGGTTCCCGCGCCCCGCCCGAGGCCGGGGCTGTGGACATTGCGCCGGCGGGGTCCCAGCATGAGGCCTATCGCCGACGCCAGCTGCCCGGGACCCAAACCCGCGATGACGAAATCGACCCCGATCCCGGACCCACCGCTGAGGCAGAACCCGCACGCGGTGCGCGAGGCTCGCGAGAAGAACCTGGAAGTGGCCATCGGCCGTCAGGTGCGGGAGTTGCGCAAGCGCCAGCGCCTGACCGGCGGCGAGCTGGCGGCGCAGACCGGGCTGTCGGTGGGCATGCTGTCGAAGATCGAGAATGGCGTGATATCGCCGTCGCTCAACACCCTTTCGGCGCTGGCCCATGCGCTCAGCGTGCCGCTGGTGCAACTGTTCTCCGGCTACGAGGAAACCCGCGGCTGCATGCACGTCAAGGCCGGCGAGGGGGTCGAGATCGAGCGCGCCGGCACCCGGGCCGGCCACCAGTACCATCTGCTGGGGCATATCGGGTCGAACAAGTCGGGCGTCGTCGTGGAGCCGTATCTGATCACCCTCGACAGCAAGAGCGACCGCTTCCCGGCATTCCAGCACGAGGGGATCGAGATGCTCTACATGCTCGACGGCCGCATGGAGTACCGCCACGCGGAACGCCTGTACCTGATGGAGCCGGGCGATTCGCTGATGTTCGATTCCGATGCGCCGCACGGGCCGGAAAGCCTGCTGGTCCTGCCGATCCGCTATCTGTCGATCATCACCTATGCCCAGGAACGCTGACTTTCCGGTCGGTGGCCGCTTCAGGTGATGGAATCTTGGGCAGCGGAGCACCGCCGCCGGCGCGCCCGCTGATTTCCCTGAAAGAATAAAACTTTCTCTGCGGTAAGGTGAGGCGCGGCGTTTCTGGCGCCGGCAATCCGCGGAGAAGGGGCCATGTGCGGCATCGTTGGGCTGTTCCTGAAGCGTGACGCCTTGCGCCCGCGGCTTGGCGAGATGCTGGCCGGCATGCTGATCGCCATGTCCGATCGCGGCCCCGACAGCGCCGGGGTGGCGATCTATGGCGACGCGGTCGAGGGCTGCAAGATCACCGTCCAGTCGTCGCGGCCGGAGGCGGATTTCGATGCTCTCGACCAGAGGCTTGGCGCCGCGATCGGCGCGCCGGTCACGCTTCGGGTCGTCGACACCCATGCCGTCCTGACCCTGCCGGAGGCGGCAGCGGCAGCGGCGACGCGCTGGCTTGAGGCGGCTGGACTGCGGGTCATGGGCACCGGCGCGTCGATGGAGATCTTCAAGGAGGTGGGCCCGCCCGCCGAGGTCGCGGCCCGGTTCGGGATCCGCCGGATGGCGGGAAGCCACGGCATCGGCCATACCCGCATGGCGACCGAGTCGGCGGTGACCACGCTCGGCGCGCATCCGTTCTCCACCGCCGCCGACCAGTGCCTTGTGCACAACGGCTCGCTCTCCAACCACAACTGGGTGCGCCGCAAGCTGGCCCGCAAGGGCGTGACAACCCGCACCGAGAACGACACCGAGGTGGGCGCCGCCTATATCTCGTGGCGCATGGCCGGGGGCGCCAGCCTGGGCGAGGCGCTGGAAGGCACGCTGCGGGACCTCGACGGGTTCTTCACCTTCGTGACCGGCACGCGGAACGGCTTTGGGGTGGTGCGCGACGCCATTGCCTGCAAGCCGGCGGTGATGGCCGAGACCGACGGCTACGTCGCCTTCGGCTCCGAGTACCGGGCCTTTGCCGATCTTCCGGGGATCGAGGCGGCCCGGGTGTGGGAGCCGGAGCCGGCGACGGTCTATTTCTGGGAGCGCTGAGCCATGCCGAACATCGACATGGCGGTGACGCCCCTCAGAGAGGTCAATGCGACGCTTCAGGCCGCGGCGCGGGCACGCGCGGACGATACCTTCGTCCTCGAAAACCCGCGTGGCAGCCACGCCATGGCCTGCGGCTTGGA
This sequence comes from Paracoccaceae bacterium, assembly GCA_050299555.1. Taxonomy (GTDB): domain Bacteria; phylum Pseudomonadota; class Alphaproteobacteria; order Rhodobacterales; family Rhodobacteraceae; genus JBNKWA01. Next base: position 33,022 of record JBNKWA010000076.1, read on the forward strand.
CGGGCCGCTGAAGGTCATCGTCAGGGGCTCGGCCGGCTACTACTGTGCCGGCATGAACAAGGACGCCCGGGTGCATGTGCAGGGCTCGGCCGGGCCGGGCGTGGCCGAGAACCTGATGTCGGGCGAAGTGGTGATCGACGGCGATGCCAGCCAGTATGCCGGGGCGACCGGTCGGGGCGGGCTCTTGAACATCAGGGGCAATGCCTCGTCGCGCTGCGGCATCTCGATGAAGGGGATCGACATCGTGGTGCATGGCAGCATCGGCCACATGTCCGCCTTCATGGCCCAGAAGGGCAACCTCGTGGTGCTGGGCGATGCCGGCGATGCGCTGGGCGACTCGCTTTACGAGGCGCGGCTGTTCGTGCGCGGCAGCGTTCGCAGCCTGGGCGCGGATTGCATCGAGAAGGAGATGCGGCCCGAGCACCTGGACATCCTGGCGGCGCTGCTGGAACGCGCCGGCGCGTCGGCCCGGCCGGACGAGTTCCGCCGCTACGGGTCGGCCCGGCGGCTCTACCACTTCAACATCGACCATGCGGACGCGTACTGAGGGATTTCGGCCATGGACAAGACCCCGCCGACCGAACCGCGCCAGTCCTGGACCTTCTCGCGTGAGGTCAATTCCGAGATCCGCCGCGCGGCGGCGACCGGCATCTACGACATCCGCGGTGGCGGCGCCAAGCGCCGGGTGCCGCATTTCGACGATCTGTTGTTCCTCGGGGCCTCGATGTCGCGCTACCCGCTGGAAGGCTATCGCGAGCGCTGCGACACGACGGTCACGCTGGGGACGCGCTTTGCCAAAAGGCCGATCGCGCTGAAGATCCCGATCACCATAGCCGGGATGTCGTTCGGCGCACTGTCGGGGCCGGCGAAGGAGGCCCTGGGCCGCGGTGCCACCATGGCCGGGACCTCGACCACCACCGGCGACGGCGGCATGACCGAGGAGGAGCGCGGCCATTCCGAGACGCTGGTCTACCAGGTTCTGCCCAGCCGCTATGGCATGAACCCGGACGATCTGCGCCGCGCCGATGCCATCGAGGTGGTGGTCGGGCAGGGGGCCAAGCCCGGCGGCGGCGGCATGCTTCTGGGCCAGAAGATCACCGGGCGCGTGGCCGGCATGCGCGACTTGCCGGTGGGGATCGACCAGCGCTCCGCCTGCCGGCATCCCGACTGGACCGGCCCCGACGATCTGGAAATCAAGATCCTGGAGCTGCGCGAGATTACCGGCTGGGAGAAGCCGATCTATGTCAAGATCGGCGGCGCGCGGCCCTATTACGACACCGCCCTGGCGGTCAAGGCCGGGGCCGATGTGGTGGTGCTGGACGGGATGCAGGGCGGTACCGCCGCGACCCAGGACGTGTTCATCGAACATGTCGGCCAGCCGACCCTGGCCTGCATCCGCCCGGCAGTGCAAGCGCTGCAGGATCTCGACATGCACCGCGAGGTGCAACTGGTGGTCTCGGGCGGCATTCGCAGCGGTGCCGATGTGGCCAAGGCCCTGGCGCTGGGCGCCGATGCGGTCGCCATCGGGACGGCGGCGCTGATCGCGCTCGGCGACAACGACCCGAAATGGGAGGACGAATACCGCAGGCTGGGCTCCGCCGCCGGGGCCTATGACGACTGGCACGAGGGCCGCGACCCGGCCGGCATCACCACCCAGGACCCCGAGCTGATGCAGCGGCTGGATCCCGTGGCCGGCGGCCGGCGCCTGCGCAACTACCTCAACGTGATGACGCTGGAGTGCCAGACCCTGGCCCGGGCCTGCGGCAAGAGCCACGTGCACAATCTCGAACCGGAAGACCTGTGTGCGCTGACCCTGGAGGCGGCGGCCATGGCGCAGGTGCCGCTGGCGGGAACCGACTGGTATCCGGGCAAGCCGGGCTTCTGAGCGGCGCAGGGTCGCGGGGGGCGCTGCCGCCCCGGAAGCGGAACGAAAGACGAGAGGAGACAGTGATGACCGATCTGGCCGCCTTCGCCGAGGACAAGGGCGTCAAGTACTTCATGATCTCCTATACCGACCTTTTCGGCGGGCAGCGGGCCAAGCTGGTCCCGGCGCAGGCGATCGCAGCCATGCAGGCCGATGGCGCCGGCTTTGCCGGTTTCGCCACCTGGCTGGACCTGACGCCGGCGCATCCCGACATGCTGGCGGTGCCCGATGCCGATGCCGTCGTGCAGCTTCCCTGGAAGCGCGAGGTCGCCTGGCTGCCGGCGGACTGCGTGATGGACGGCAAGCCCGTCGAGCAGGCGCCGCGCAACGTGCTGCACCGGCGGGGGGCCGAGGCCGAGGCCGACGGCCTGCGGGTCAGGACCGGGGTCGAGGCGGAGTTCTTCCTGCTGGCGCCGGACGGCGAAAGGGTCTCCGATCCCTTCGATACGGCGGCCAAGCCCTGCTACGACCAGCAGGCGGTGATGCGGCGCTATGACGTGATCGCCGAAATCTGCGACTACATGCTGGAGCTGGGCTGGAACCCCTACCAGAACGACCACGAGGACGCCAACGGCCAGTTCGAGATGAACTGGGACTTCGCCGATGCCCTGGTCACCGCCGACCGCCACTCGTTCTTCAAGTTCATGGTCAAGTCGGTGGCCGAGAAGCATGGGCTGCGCGCCACCTTCATGCCCAAGCCGATCGAGGGGCTGACCGGCAATGGCTGCCACACCCATGTGTCGGTCTGGGACAAGGCGGGCAGGACCAACGCCTTCGCCGACGACACCGGTGAGCTGGGCCTTTCCGATGCCGGGCGCCACTTCCTCGGCGGGATCATGAAGCACGCCGAGGCGCTGGCGGCGATCACCAACCCGACGGTCAACAGCTACAAGCGGATCAACGCCCCGATCACCGTCTCGGGCGCGACCTGGGCGCCCAATACCATCACCTGGTCCGGCAACAACCGCACCCACATGGTGCGCGTGCCCGGACCGGGCCGGATCGAGCTGCGCCTGCCCGACGGTGCCGCGAACCCCTATCTGCTGCAGGCGGTGATCATCGCCGCGGGACTGTCCGGCCTGCGCACCAGCGCCGATCCCGGCAAGCGCCACGATATCGACATGTATGCCGAGGGACATCTGGTGCGGGACGCGCGACGACTGCCGCTGAACCTTCTCGATGCCATCCGCGCCTACGATGCCGACGCGGACCTGAAGGCGGCCATGGGCGAGGCCTTCTCGGCCTCCTACACCAGGATGAAGATGCAGGAGTGGAACTCCTTCGTGTCGCACTTCTCGCACTGGGAGCGGGAGCACACGCTCGACATCTGAGCTGCCATCCACGGGGGGCCTGCCCGGGCAGGGCGCCTTTCGGGGCGGGCCGGTTGAAACGCTTCTGAAATGACCGTGACCGCGGCACGCCGACTCTTCGCAGCTCGGCGGCATTTGCTATTCATTGGCGACCTTCATCGCCGGGTGGCAGACTGAGACCACCGGCGCGATGGCGGATGGCTGGACGGGGGGACCACGGATGACTGGGGCGGCGGTAATCGTGGTCGTTGCCAAGATCTGGCTCTGGATCGGCGCGGCGGTGGCCGTGGCCTTCCTGACCGTCGGCATAGACCGGGTCGAGGAGAACGCGCGCGGCGCCTATGTGGTCCGTCCGCTCCTCGTGCCGGGCATCCTGATGATCTGGCCGCTGGTGCTGTGGCGGTGGTGGATTCTCGAAACCGGGCGCGACGACTGGGCGGCCCGGCACGACCCGCCCCGCGACGGGCACCGCGTCGCCGCGCTGGCGATGGCCGCCGCCATCGTTCTTGCCATCGCCTCGGGGCTGCTGGCCCGCCAGGTCTGGCCGGACGGCGTGGCACCGGTGCGGGTGGCGGCGCCGGCGGAAGGCACAGGCGGATGAGCGTCAAGTACATCCCGGTCCAGTGGAACCGGAACAAGTACATCTATGACGCCATCATGCTGGCCGGCGTGGCGCTGTTCCTGTGGATCTTCGTCGGTCTGGCGCCGGGCTGGCTGGGCCATGACAAGCCGGTGACGCCGCAGATCCACAACGCCCGCGCCTTCGGCGCCTGCGCCTTCGTGATGCTCAGCGTCATTCTCGCCATCGGCCCGCTGGCCCGGCTCGACCGGCGGTTCCTGCCGCTGATGTACAACCGGCGGCATTTCGGGGTGATGACGCTGTTCGTGGCGCTGACCCATGCCAGCTACATCCTCGGCTGGTACTATGCCTTCTCGCCGGTGGACCGCTACGTGGCGCTGCTGGGCTCGAACGGCAGCTTTGGCCAGGTGGCGGGGTTCCCGTTCGAGCTTTTCGGGCTTTTCGCGCTGGTCTGCCTGATGATCCTGGCCACCACCAGCCACGACTTCTGGCTGAGCTTTCTGACCGCGCCGGTGTGGAAGCGCCTGCACTACCTGATCTATCCGGCCTATGCGTCGGTGGTCGCGCATGTCTCGTTCGGGATCCTGCAGGACCAGCGCAACCACGCCCTGACCGCGGTCATCATCGGCGCGGCGCTGATCGTTGCCGGCCTGCATGTACTGGTGGCGCTCCGCGACATCCGCGGCGGCGACCCGGCTGCGGCGGCGGCGGCGGAATCGGGCTGGGTCCGGGTCTGCCGCGCCACCGACATCGCCGACGGCTTCGCCCGCATCGCCCGACTGCCGGGCGGCGACCGGGTGGCGGTGTTCCGGCAGGGCGACAGCCTGTCGGCGATCTCGAACGCCTGTGCGCACCAGAACGGCCCCCTGGGCGAGGGCCGGGTCATCGACTGCCTGGTGACCTGCCCCTGGCACGGCTTTCAGTACGACGTGACCACCGGCCGCTCGCCGGCGCCGTTCACCGAGACGGTGCCCACCTACAATTTGCGGATCGAGGACGGCGCGGTGCTGGTCGATGCCAGGGCCAATCCGCCTGGAACCCCGGTGGAGCCGGCCGTCATTCCGGCCGGGTTGCTGACATGAGCGGCCGCGACACGCCGTTCTTCGTCGGCTACCTCGCCGTGCCGAGGGCGCTGCGCGGCTTTCTTGTCGCCGTCGCCGCGGTGCTGGTGGCCGGGTTCGGGGTGCTGGGTCTGGCCATGGGTCTGGCCGAGGACGATCCCGGTCCGGGCCAGTTCCGCTTCGACTACGGCCAGCAGCAGGTGACCGGCCTGCTGGAGCTGACCCCCTATCCGGTAGTGCATGTCACCGCCGGCACCGATCGCATCCCCGCCGGCCACACGCTGATGCTGTCGGGGCAGGGCAAGAACGGCGCCATCGCCGAGGCCGCCGGCCTTGACGGGCAGGCGGTGACCGCGACCGGCGTCATCCTCAATCGCGGCGATCTCGACATGCTGCAGATCGCCGGCGGACAGCGCGGCCTGGCCGCCGCCAGCGGCGATGCCGCCGCCGGCCCGCCCGGGGCGCCCGGGGCGCAGGATCTCGGCCGCTGGCGGCTGGCCGGCGAGATCTGCGACGGCAAGTGCCTGGCCGGGGCCATGCGCCCGGGCCGCGGCCTCGCCCACAAGGCCTGTGCCAACCTTTGCCTGACCGGGGGTATCCCGCCGGTCTTCGTCTCCTCCCAGCCGGTGGAGGGCGCCGAGTTCCTGCTGATCTCCGGACCCGGCGGCACCGAGCTGCCCCCGGCCGCCTACGACCGCGTCGGGCAGTACATCGAGGTCGAGGGGCAGATCACCCGCCATGGCGACCTGCTGGTCTTTGCCATCGATCCCGACACCATGGTGCTGCCGTGACCCGCCGCATCCTCGGCCTGGCCCTCGCCGCGGCAGCCTTCGCGGCGCTGTTCTACGTCTCGCGCTTCTGGATCTTCCGTCTCTGGCCCGGCGATGCCGTCCTGTCGCCGCAGGGTGGACAGGTCGGCCGCTGGCTGCAGGGCACCGGGCTGGCGCCGTTCGAGCTGCTGATCTGGGCGGTCGGCGCCTTCGCGCTCCTGACGATCCTGCAACGCCTCTACGAGCGGTTCGACCGCAACGACCACTGACGCGCGCAACCGAAAGGACCCGGCCATGCCAGACCTGGAGCTCGACTGGTTTTCCGTCGGCAGGGTCACCGACCTGCCCGAGGGCCGGGTGAGGACGGTCACCGCCCGCACCACCTCGATCTGCCTGGTGCATTTCGACGGCCGCTGGGCGGCGATGGACAACCACTGCCCGCACCAGCGCGGACCGCTGGGCGAAGGCTCGATCGAGGTCGGCGTCGAGGGCAGGTGCTGGATCCGCTGCCCCTGGCACGGCTGGGACTTTGACCCGCTCACCGGCCAGCCGCCGGGCGGGCACGAGGATACCGGCCAGCGCATGTTCCCCGTCGACATCCGCGACGGCGAGATCTTCGTCGGTCTGGAGCCGGAGCCGCCGCGCGCCCGCACCGTTACCGACGTGATGGTCGAGACCATGACCAACTGGGGCGTCAGGACCGTCTTCGGCATGGTCGGCCATTCCAACCTCGGTCTGGCCGACGCGATCCGCCTTGCCACCGGCGACGGCAGGATGCGCTTCTACGGCATCCGTCACGAGGGCGCCGCCGCCTTCGCCGCCTCGGCCTATGGCAAGCTCTCCGGCCAGCCCGCCGCCTGCCTGACCATCGCCGGACCGGGCGCGACGAACCTTCTGACCGGGATGTGGGACGCCAAGGTCGACCGGGCGCCGGTGCTGGCGCTGACCGGCCAGGTCCAGACCCAGGTCTTCGGCCCCGGCGCCTTTCAGGACATCGACCTGCATTCGGCCTTCCAGGCGGTCAGCCGCTTCTCGCAGCCGGTGCTTGCCACCTCCAACCATGCCGAGCTGGCCTCGCTCGCCTGCAAGAACGCCATCGTCCAGCAGGACGTGGCGCACCTGATCTTTCCCGACGACGTGCAGACCCTGCCATCCGGGCAGCCCGCCGGCTCGCCCGATGGCCGCATCGGCGCCGTGGCGATCACGCCGCCCGAGGCCGACATCGCCGCTGCCGAGGCGATGATCAACGCGGCCCGCCGGCCGGCTATCGTCGCCGGCTTCGGCGCCTTTGCCGCCCGCGACCAGATCATCGCCTTCGCCGAGGCCATCGGCGCCCCGGTGATGACCACCTTCAAGGCCAAGGGGCTGATCCCCGACGACCACCCGCTGGCCGCCGGCGTTCTCGGCCGCTCGGGCACCCCGATCGCAAGCTGGTTCATGAACGAGGCCGACGCCATGATCGTCTTCGGCGCCAGCTTCTCCAACCACACCGGCATCGCGAACAAGGAGAACCTGATCCAGGTCGACTACGACCGCATGCAGCTTGGCAAGTTCGCGCCGGTCAAGCTGCCGATCTGGGGCGAGATCGGCACGTTCTGCCGGGCCACCCTGCCGCGGCTCCGCCGCCATCCCGAGGCGCCGGACCAGGGCGCCGAACTGGCCGAACGCTGGGGCTACTGGCGGGCCGAGAAGCAGCGCCGCCTCGCCGAACAGCAGGGCAGCGGCATCCATTCCTTCGCCGTCTTCGAGGCGCTGGGCCGGCTGGCCCCCGATGATGCCATCTTCGCCGTCGATGTCGGCAACAACACCTATTCCTTCGGCCGCTACCTCGAGACCAAGGGCAGCCAGCGGGTGCTGATGTCGGGCTATCTCGGCTCCATCGGCTTCGGGTTGCCGGCGGCGCTGGGCGCCTGGGCCGCCACCCAGGATTTCGAGAACCTGAAGGGACGCAAGGTGATCTCGATCTCCGGCGACGGCGGCTTTGGCCAATACGCGATGGAGTTCACCACGGCGGTCAAGTACGGGATGAACATCACCCACATCCTGCTCAACAACGGCCAGCTCGGGAAGATCTCCAAAGAGCAGCGAAGCGGCCACTGGCCGGTCTGGGAAACCGGGCTGGTCAACCCGTCCTTCGCCGCCTTTGCGCGGCTCTGCGGCGGCCATGGCCACAAGGTCAGCGCCGGCGACGATCTGGACGACGCGATCCGGACCGCGCTTTCGGCGAAGGGGCCGTCGCTGGTCGAGATCATCACCGACGCCGAGCTCGTCTAATCCCGTCACTTGGAGGATCCCCGATGAACAAGACCGCCGTCGCGCGCCTGTCCGCGCTGCCCGACCGCCAACCGGCCTATGCCCTGGTCGGCGAGGTCGACCTGGTTGTCGTGCGCTTCGATGACCAGGTCTCGGTCTTCTACGGGCGATGCCTGCACCGCGGCGCGCTGATGGCCGACGGCTACGTGCGCGGCAACAACCTGATCTGCGGCGTGCACGACTGGGACTACCGGCTCGATACCGGGGTCTCCGAATACGCCAACGAGGAGGCGCTGCCGAGGTTCACCGCCTGGGTCGAGGGCGACGACATCCTGGTGGACGCCGACGAGATCGCCGCCTGGGCCGAGACCCATCCCCAGCCGTTCAACCGCCAGGCCTACCTGGGGCTCTATGCCGACACCTCGCACGGCACCGACGAAGAGCCCCACAATGCCCAGATCCGCCGCTATGCCAGAAGCGGGCTCAAATCCACCGGCCACCATGGCGAAGTGGCGGCCATGGGCGTGCCGCGGGGCGATCTGCCGACCTGGGACGACATCCAGATCCTGACCGCGCAGCTTCACCGCGCGCCCCGCCTCGACGATGCGCCGGTGGGCACCGATGTCGTGATCGGCCCCAACGCCCAAAAGCCGCTCCGCCTCGAGATCCCGCTCTTTGTCTCGGACATGTCCTTTGGCGCCCTGTCCGAGCCGGCGAAGCTGGCGCTGGCCCGCGGGGCCGAACTGGCCGGCACCGGCATCTGTTCCGGCGAAGGCGGCATGCTGCCCGAGGAGCAGGCGGCCAACAGCCGCTATTTCTACGAGCTCGCCTCGGCCCGCTTCGGCTTTTCCTGGGACAAGCTAGCCCGCGTCCAGGCGTTTCACTTCAAGGGCGGGCAGGGGGCCAAGACCGGCACCGGTGGCCACCTGCCGGGGCGCAAGGTGACCGGCCGGATCGCCGAGGTGCGCGGCCTGGCCGAGGGCGAGGACGCCATCTCGCCGGCGCGGTTTCCCGACTGGACCGAGCCGGCGCAGATCAAGGCCTTCGCCGACGAGGTGCGCGACCGCACCGGCGGCATCCCGATCGGCTACAAGCTGTCGGCGCAGCACATCGAGAAGGACATCGAGGCGGCGCTGGAGGTGGGCGTTGACTACATCATCCTCGACGGCCGCGGCGGCGGCACCGGTGCGGCGCCGCTGCTGTTCCGCGACAACATCTCGGTGCCGACGATCCCGGCGCTGGCCCGGGCGCGCCGCTGTCTCGACCGGGCCGGACGGCCGGACGTGACCCTGGTGATTACCGGTGGGCTCCGGACGCCGGCGGATTTCGTCAAGGCGATGGCGCTGGGCGCCGACGCCATAGCGGTCTCCAACGCCGCCCTTCAGGCCATCGGCTGCATCGCCATGCGCGCCTGCCACACCAACAACTGCCCGGTGGGCATCGCCAGCCAGAAGCCGCACCTGGTCAGCCGCCTGGTGGTGGAGAAATCCGCTGAGCAGCTCGCCAACTTCTTCGCCGCTTCGGTGGAACTGATGCAGGTTATGGCCCGGGCCTGCGGCCACGATCACCTGTCAGGGTTCAACCCCGGCGATCTGACCACCTGGAAACGCGAGATGGCCGACCTCTCGGGCGTCGCCTTCGGCGGCGTCTGACCAGAGCCAACCGCTGCTGTCGCGGCGGTTGGCCCTTGGCAATGATCAGCCCGAGCGGGTGTCCCTCAGGTGGCCGATTTCCGGCCGCGACCGGCAAGGCCGAGCCCGGCCAGACCAAGGGCCATCAGCGGCAGGGTGGCCGGAACCGGAACCGGACTCATCGGCGGCGTGCCGGGATCGGTGCCGGGATCCGGATCCGGATCGGCCTCGATGATCTCGTTGAGCTTGGTCCGGGTGAAGCTCTGGAAGAACGTCGTCCGGTCGGCGCGGAACGCGCGGATATCGAACAGGGCGCCATTGGGCCGGTCGATCTGGCCGAACTCGGCATCGCCGGCACCGAAATTGTAGATGATGTTGTTCAGGAACCCGGCATTGTCGAGATAGGCGCCAAGAGCGGAGGCGCCGCTGCCGAACGAGTTGCTGTACGAGTTGCGGTCGTCGGCATCCTCGTCGGTGATCAGCACCACCGAGCGCACCGTCCCGGGCCGGTAGGAGACGCCGAGGTCGGCGTTTTCGCCGGGCAGCGCGGCATCAACGGCCCTCAGGGCGTTCTCGGTGCCGCCGGTGATCGGAGTGTTGTTGAAGGCGGCCTCCAGCAGCGCGGCGTCGTCGGTCAGATCCTGCCGCAGCGTCGGCCCGCTATGATAGGAGATCAGTCCGGCGAAGACCGAGTCGATCTCTGGCGCGGCCTGCAGGTCGGTGATGAAGCCGCCGATGGCACTGCCCAGGAAGGTAAACTCGTCGCCCATCGAGCCACTCTGGTCGACGACGAAGATGATATCGGCGCTGACCGCCCATGCAGCGCCGGCCCCCTGGATCAGGGCAGCCGCACAAGCCGCTGAAAACAGTACATTCTTCATTGTCCAATCCCACATTTTCCGGTTGCAACGCAACTGCCCACTTGGCGGCCAGGCGCCTGACCTCGCGCATGCTGACAATGCCGCTGCGCCCCCGTCGCCACCCCGCCGCAAATCCCGCGTTAGCATGGCGCATATCGTCCGGCAAGCTCGCCGCAGGATTGCGTCGCCGCCGTCAAGGGCGCAGAATGGCCGCAAGGACCGGCACGAGACAATTCAGCGGACGCTTCGGACGCCCGGCGCGATCCAGATCCGAACGCCCGCCGAAGACTTGCAGAACGGGGGCCATTTCATGCGTACGATCATTGCCTTGGCTTTCGCCATCAGCCTTTTCGCCCCTTCCGCAGGGGCACAACAGCTCGCGCCGGCCGATGTCTCGATCCTCTTGCCCGCCCCGGCAGCCGATGGCGACCCCATGCTGCCGCTGCCCGAGGCCAGCTTTCCGGCCGCGGCCGCCGCCAGCGCCGCGGCGGTGATCGCCCAGGTCGGCAGCGTGACCGACCCGGCCGGCGGCACGCGCGCCATCGACCCTGACCTGCTGGGCGCCCGGCGCGGGCAGTTCCACGTCGCCTCGATCCGGCTCGACCCCGGCGCCCCCGGGCTTGCGCCGGCATTCGCGCCCTTTGGCCGCTCGCCGCAGCTGCGTCTGGTGGTGCAGCCGGTCAGCTTCGACAACGGCCGCGCCAGCGTCCGCGACGAGGCGGTGCACCTGGTCTACAGCTTCGGCCGCTCGGCGCCGTCGGCGACCTGCCCGTTCCGGTCCGAGCCCGACATCCCGGCCTTCGCCGCGGCGGTGGACGACCTGCAAGAGCTCAAGTCGGACCTCGCGAACCTCGGCGTCGTCACCGATGGCGCCGCCCTCGGCATCCACCCGGCCTTTGCCGACAGCGCCGCGACTGCGCTGATCATCGAGCGGCTGGCGGACTTCATCGCCACCCACGCCACCGAGGCGCGGCTTTCGGCGGTCTCGGTGGCCGGCATCCCCGCCGGCGCGCCCGAGCCCTGGATCTTCGTCGCCATGCAGCGCGACCGCAGCACCGGCGGCTTCCAGCCGGTACCCGGCCCGGCCATCGCCCAACAGGCTGCCGCGCCCGCCTTCGCGCAGATGCTGAGCTTCGCGAGCGACTTCGAGAACGGCGAGGTGATCCCGGCCGGGCGCACCCGCAACCGCCTGCCGGTCGACTGCCTGGCCAACTTCCTGGTTCCCGACCAGCCGGGCGATGGCGACGGCGTCGCCACCTCGGCGCTGTTCGCGGCCGGGGCCAATACGCCCGCGGCCGCCGCCGAGATCGCCGCCATCGTCGCCGACCCGGCCCAGGCGCATTTCTTCAACACCGACTGCGTGAGCTGCCATTCCGAGACCCGGCGCGAGATCGACGCCGCCACCGACGGCGACGCGGCCAGTGCCGCGATTGCCGCCGCCGAGGGGATCGATCCGGCGGCCATGCCGCGCGGGCCGGACGACAGCGGCCGCGCCTTCGACAAGTGGAACGTCCGCGCCTTCGGCTGGTACCCGGGCTTCGGACCGGCCGGTGCCCGCGCCCATGCAACCGTGGTGCGGCGGACGGCGCGCGAGACGGCGGATGTGCTGGCCTGCCTCAATTCCGGCGACTGGCGCGATCCGTCGCGGCCCTGCCCGGACGAGGCCGCTGCCGCCGTGCCGCTGGCGCAGGGCTGGGACGCGGATATCCGCGCGCGCTTCTATCATACCTCGCAGGGCGGGCGGCTGATGCCGGCGGCCTATTTCACCGCGCTGCAACGCCTCGACGGGGCGGGGGCCTTTGTGGCGCCGGAAAACCTCGCCCGCTACGGCCTGGTGGCCCCAGATCCGGACACCACGGGCCTCAACCCGCTGGGCCTGCCCCCCGGCCTGGCGCTGACCGGCACCGGCGCCGCTGCCGATATCGGCCTCAACTGCGCCGCCTGCCACACCGGCGATGTCATCGCCGGTGACCGGCGGCTGCGCATCGACGGCGCCCCGGCCGCGTTCGATTTCGACCGCTTCCTGGCCGATCTCGCGACCGCGATCCAGGCCACGGCGCAGCTCGACTTCACCCAGGACCCGCCGGCCCCGACGCCGCGGCTGGCGGCGTTCCTGCAAAAGGTGGCGGCGACGGCGCCCGAGCTTGCCGATCCCGACCGGGTCCTCGACTTCGCCGCCGATTTCACCGGCCGTGCGGCGCTTCGCCGGCCCGAGCACCCATCGGGGCCGGGCCGCGTCGATGCGCTGACCCAGATCGTCAACGCCCTTGCGGTGACCGATCTGGGCGTGCCGTCCAACCTGCGCACCCCGGCGGCGCCCGCCAGTTACCCGGCGCTGTGGTTGGCGCCGCGGCTGGAATTCGTGCAGTGGAACCTGTCCGCGGCCGATCCGCTGGCGCGCAACATCGGTCAGGCGCAAGGCGTCTTCGGGCGCACCGAGCTGAAGCCGGGGCTGCCGTTCGACAGCTCGGCCGACATCGCCGCGCTGCAGCTCTACGAGACCTGGCTCCAGGACCTGCAGCCGCCGCGCTGGCCCGAGGACATCCTCGGGCCCATCGACACCGCGCTGGCCGAGACCGGCCGCGACCTGTTCGCCGACAATTGCGAGGGCTGCCACAATGCGCCGCCCTTCCGCGAGACGGCGGCCGAGGACAACCTGACCGGCGAGCGGTTCATCAAGGTCGCCGCCATCCCGCAGGTGAAGGCCGGCACCGACCCGGTGTACACGCAGGCGCTGCTGGGCCGCTGGGTGGCGACCGGCCCGCTGGAGGAGAAGTTCGGCCGCCCGCTGGTGCCGGCGGGCCTGTTCTTCCGCGAGGTCGTCGGCGACACCACGCGCTTCATGCTGGAAAAGGCCGGCGTCGCCCCGGACCAGGTTCCGACCAGGCTGCGGCTGCGGCCGCCCGGCCATCCCGATTGCGCCGCCGACGAGGCCAGGCCCTGCGGCTATGCGATCCCGGGCGGCGGTGCGGCGCTGAAGGCGGCACCGCTGCTGGGCGTCTGGGCGACCGGTCCGTATCTGCACAACGGCTCGGTGCGCACCGTCTATCAGGTGATCTCGCCGCCCGAAGAGCGCGAGGCCAGATTCTGGGTCGGCGACCGCCGGCTCGACGCCGAGCGGCTGGGCTTCGTCAGCACCGAGGCGGCGGGCGCCTACCTTTTCGATACCGCGGTGCCGGGCAACAGCGCCGGGGGGCATGTCTTCTGGGACCGGCCCTTTACCCACGAGGAACGCTTGGCGCTGATCGAGTACCTCAAGGACCCGGAGCGGTTTCCGATGTCGCGCTGACGCGGTCCTGCAGAGGGCCGGGAGCGGAGGCCCCCCGGGGGGTCTTGCGGGGGCTTGTGGGGGGCGTCGGCGGGTGTCCGCACAGTGTCCCCACAGAATATTTTTTAATAACAATGACTTGATATGGCGGCCCCATGGGGACGCCGTGGATTCTTGCCCAATCGCGCCGGGGCGCTCCCCGCCCACCCACCCTCGCGCCCGGGCGCGATCGGGGCACGGTCCCTCAAACCTTGTGCCAGGGAGAAATGGCGCGATTCCGGTACCTTGACCCCCCGTCCCCATGGGGACAGGGTGCACCGGGCACCAGGGCCCCGTCAGAATGGTGGCGTCCGAATGGTGGTGTCCCCATGGGGACGGCGGGTGGCGCGCCTCAGCCGCCCTTGCGCCCGGACGGCTTCACCCCGAACCGGCCATCCTTGAGCACGGTCAGATAGGACTGCCGCGTCGCCAGGATGTGCTCGCTCAGGATCGATTCGATCAGCGGCACGTCGCCTGCGGCGAAGGCCTCGGCGATCTGCCGGTGATGGACATAGGAGTTCTCCTGCGCCCCGGGAACCGGCACCGACAGATGCGTGCGCAGGGTCGAGATCGGCCCCGAGACGTGGGCATAGCCTTCCTGCAGGTAGCGGTTCCGGCAGTGCCTGATGAAGCTCTCGTGAAACTGCGTATCGGCCCGCGAATAGGCGACCGGGTCGTTGCCGGCCCGCGCCGCCTCCATGGCGGCGATGGCCTCGCGCAGGTCGGCCAGGGTCTCGTCGTGCTGCCGCGCCATGGACAGTTGCACCGCCCGCTGTTCCAGCACCACGCGATATTCGCAAAGGTCGATGATGTCCTGCTCGGTCGGCAGGAACACATAGCTGCCGCGCTGCGGCTGGACCGAGACCAGGCCCTGCTGCTGCAAGAGCGACAGCGCCTCGCGCACCGGCGTGCGGCTGACCCCCAGCATCGCCGCGACACCGGTTTCGGTCAGCTCGGACCCCAGCGCGATCTCGGCGTCGATGATCGCCTGCCGCAGCCTCTCGGCAACGGTCAGGGCCAGCGATATCGGCCGGTCGATGTTCAGCGATGCGGTGGGCTGCATGGCGTCTGTCGGGCGCTCCTGCGTCTGTCTTCGTTGCTAGGGGACAAAGCCCCGGGGCGCAAATCGTTTGTCTTCCGTTTCGGCACCCGCGCGCCCCTGCATCAGGCGGCTTGACGTGTACCTTACATACTGTATACAACATCCAAGGATCCGGGCAAGCACGACTCGGCACCAGGGAGGGCATGGATTGGCGACGGCCGCGCAATTGCGGAAGCTGCTGCAGGGCGGGCGGACGATTGCCGCGCCCGGGGCCGCCGATGCCCTGACCGCGCGCCTGGTCGAGCGCGCCGGCTTTGCCGCCGTCTACATGACCGGGCTTGGCGCCACCGCGGCGCGGCTTGGCATGCCGGACCTCGGCCTGATGACCGGTTCGGAAATGGCCGATCACGCCCGCAGCCTAACCCGCGCCGTCGATATTCCGGTCATCGCGGATGCCGACACCGGCTATGGCGGTGCCCTGAACATTCGCCGCACCGTCGAGGACTATGCCCGTGCCGGCGTGGCTGCGCTACATCTCGAGGATCAGGTGTCGCCGAAACGCTGCGGCCAGCTTTCGGGCGTCCGGCTGGTGGAGGCCGATCAGGCCGAAGCCCGGCTTCGGGCCGCCGTTGCCGCGCGGGCAGGGGCCGATATCGTGCTGATCGGCCGGACCGACGCGCTGGCCGCCGAAGGTATGGAGGCGGCGCTGGAGCGCGCCCGGCGTTATGCCGGCACCGGCGTCGATCTGCTCTTCGTTGACGGCATCAGAGAGGTGCGGCAGGTCGAGGCCGTGGCCCGCGCCGTGCCCGGTCCCAAGGTCGTCAGCCTGGTCGACGGCACCGAGGCCGCGCGCCTGACGCTGGACGAGTTGCAGGAGATGGGCTTCTCGCTGGCGCTCTATGCGGTCACGGCGCTGTTTTCGGCCACGATGGCGGCTGCCCGGGCGCTCAGCCACCTGAGGGACAACGGCACGCCGGCCGGCCTGGCCGGGCAGATGAGCTATGCCGAGTTCTCCGAGGTGGTCGGCCTCGCCGGGCATCAGGACTTCGCCCACGGGTTCGGCGAATGAAGGGCGCGGTGGTTCTGATCAGCGGTGGTGCCGCCGGGATCGGCCTGGCCATCGCCGAGCGGGTGGTGGCGCGGGCCGGGCGGGCGATCCTCTGGGACGCCTCCGAAACCGCGCTGGCCGCCGCCTGCGCAAGCCTGGGCGCCGCGGCGAGCCCGCGCATCGTCGATGTCGCCGACCCGGCCGCCCTGGCCGAGGCCGAGGCCGAGCTTGACGGCATGCCGCCCACGCATCTGGTCAACAATGCCGGGATCGAAGGGGCGCCGATGCCCTGGACCGCCATCGACACGGCCGCGGTTGCGCGCGTGCTGGCGGTGAACGTCACCGGGCTGATGGCGGTCACCTCGGCCTTCCTGCGTCGCCGCCTTTCGGGGCACGGCGGTGCCATCGTCAACCTCTCGTCCATTGCCGCCGACACCGGCGGTGCACCGGGTCACGCCGCCTACGGCGCCTCCAAGGGGGCGGTGGTGTCGCTGACCCGGGCGCTGGCCCGCGACCTGGCGCCGGAGCTTCGGGTGAACGCGCTGGCTCCCGGCATCATCGACACCGCGATGCAGCGCCGGATCGTCTCCGACCCCAAGGCCGCGGCCGCGAACGGGGACCGGGTTCCGCTGCGCCGGACCGGCACCACCGACGAGGTCGCCCGGGCCGCCGAATGGCTGCTTTTCGATGCCGCCTACACGACCGGCGAGGTCGTGCGGGTGGCGGGGGGACTGCGATGACCCGGCTGATCGCGCTGTTCTTCCGGGTGCTCGAGATGCTGCTTGTCCTGCTCTTGGCCGGCATGACCGCGATGGTCTTCGTCAATGTCGTGCTGCGCTACGGCTTCGGCTCGGGCATCGACGTGTCCGAGGAACTGTCGCGGTTCTTCTTCGTGTGGCTGACCTTCCTCGGTGCCATCGTGGCGATGCATCGCAACATGCATATCGGCTTCGACCTTGTCGTCACCATCGTGCCGCCGGGCCTGCGCCGCTGGATGCTTGCGGTCGCCAACGGGCTGATCCTTCTGGCCTGCCTGCTGATCCTCGTGGGCTCGCTCAGGCAGTTCCATGTCAACGCCACCAACATCGCCCCGGTCACCCGGCTGCCGATGATCTGGGTCTTCGGCGTCGCCATCCCCATGGCGTTGCTGGTGGGGCTGATGGCCGGCCTGCGCACGATCGGCTATGCCACCGGCCGCCTGACTGCCGAACCCAAGACGGACAGCGAGGTGCACCAATGACGCTGGGTATCTTCGTCGTGGTGCTGGCGATCACGCTGATGCTGGGCGTGCCGGTCGCCTTTGCGCTGGTCCTGTGCGCCGCCGCCATGGGGCTGGCACTCGACTTCTTCGATCCGCAGATCATCGCCCAGCGTATGGTGGTGGGCGCCAACAACTTCTCGCTGCTGGCGATCCCGTTCTTCCTGCTGGCGGGCGAGCTGATGAACGCCGGCGGCATGTCGCGGCGGATCATCGGGTTCGCCATGGCCTTTGTCGGCCACCTCCGCGGCGGGCTGGGCGTGGTGGCGATCCTGGCGGCGATCATCCTAGCCTCGCTGTCGGGCTCGGCAGCGGCCGACAGTGCGGCGCTGATCTCGATCCTGCTGCCGATGATGCGGGCGTCGGGCCATGATGAGGCCAGGTCGGTGGGGCTGATGGCCTCGGGCGGGGTGATTGCGCCGATCATCCCGCCCTCCATCGCCTACATCATCTTCGCGGTGGCGACCGACTTGTCGATCACCCAGCTTTTCATGGCCGGCATCGTGCCCGGTGTGCTGATGGGGCTCGGGGCGCTGACCGCATGGCTGATCGTCGCCCGCCGCGACCGGGTCGAGCCCTTGCCGCGTCAGGGCTGGGATGTACGCCTGAAGGTGACGCGCGAGGCGCTGTGGTCGCTGGGCATGCCGATCATCATCCTTGGCGGCATCCGCTTTGGCGTGGTGACCCCGACCGAGGCGGCGGTGGTTGCGGTGGCCTATGCGATCTTCGTCGGCACGGTGATACACCGCGACCTGCGCCTCAGCGCCATGTACGACGTGTTCCGCAACGCCGCGCTGACCAGCGCCGTGGTGATGATGCTGGCGGCCGCCGCCCTGGCCACCGGATGGTTCATCACCCTGGCCGATCTGTCCGGCATCGTGCTCGACCTCGTGGGACCGCTGGCCGACCACCCGACGCTGCTGCTGATCGTCATAATGGCGGTGGTGCTGGTGGTGGGCACGATGATGGACATGGGGCCGACGATCCTGATCCTCGCCCCGGTGCTTCTGCCGGTGGTCACCGCAGCGGGGATCGACCCGATCTATTTCGGCGTGCTTTTCGTCATCAATACCGCGATCGGCCTGGTCACGCCGCCGGTCGGCATCGTGCTCAGCGTCTCGGCCGGCGTGTCCGGGGTGCCGCTGCACCGTGTCGCCGTGGGCGCCGCGCCCTTCATCATGGCCCAGGTCGCCGTGCTCGTCCTGCTGGTCATCTTCCCCGGGCTCGTGCTCGGACCCCTGGCATGGCTGCGCTGACAATCCCCGGCCCGGTGGCGGGCCTCAGAACCAACTTCAAGGAGGAGAACCGAATGAAACAGATCAGAACCCTTGCCGGCATCGCGCTGGCGGCAACGGCGCTTGGCGCCCCCGCGCTCGCCGCGGATTTCGGCGCGCACCAGTTCCGCGTCTCGAACGGCGCCGCCGAGGATCATCCGGTCTCGGCCGGCATCAATGCGATGTCGTCATGCCTGGAGGCCGGGTCGGACGGGCAGATGAGCCTCAAGGGCTTCTACTCCGGCGTTCTCGGCGACGATGCCGAGGCGACCCAGTCGGTGCGGTCCGGCGCCATCGACATGGTGGTCTCGGGCGCCGCGGCGATTGCCGGCATCGAGCCGGCGATGGGTACCTTCAGCCTGCCGTTCATCTTCGCCAATGACGAGGAAGTCGACGCGATCATGACCGGCCCCTTCTTCGACTATCTGGCCGAGAAGATGCCGCAGCACGATCTGGTCCTGCTGTCGATCTGGGAGAACGGCTTTCGCAACGCCACCAACTCCAAGCATCCGATCGTCAAGGTGTCGGACTTCGAGGGTCTGAACTTCCGGGTGATGCAGAACCCGATCTTCCTCGACACCTTCCGCCGGCTGGGTGCCAACCCGGTGCCCATGGCCTTTGGCGAGGTCTTCACCGCGCTCGAGACCGGCGCCGTGGACGGCCAGGAGAACCCGCTGCCGCTGATCGAGGCGACCAAGTTCTACGAGGTGCAGAAATACGTGACCCTGACCCGTCACGCCTATTCGCCGACGCCGGTCCTGATGTCGAAGCAGGTCTGGGACGGGCTGAACGGCGACGAGCAGGCCCTGTTGCAGACCTGCGCGGCCGAGGCCCGCGGCGCCCAGGTCACCCGCAGCCGCGAGGCGGTGGCCGAGGCCACCGAGGAGCTGCAGGCGCAGGGCATGGAGTTCTCCGAGCTGTCCGATGACGAGATGGCCAAGCTTCGGGCCCTGGTGCAGCCGGTCTACGAGACCAGCCTCGAGGCCGTCGGGCCGGAGAACTTCGAACGGCTCGAGGCCGAGCTGGCCAAGATCCGCAACTAGCCACCTTGCGCGGCGCCGTGCATCCTGCAGTCGCGGCGCTGCGCCCTTTCTTGCCACCGGAGCCTCATGCCATGAGCGTGGACGTGATCGGAACGACCCAGACCGAGGCCCTGCTTTCGGACCTCAGGGCCGCGCTGCCGGCCAGGGCGGTGCTGTCGGGCGCCGATGTTCCGGCCCGCAACCGGCACGACACCAGCTTCCTGCCCGATGTGGCGCCGGTGGCGGTGGTGCGCCCGGACACCGCCGAGGCCATTGCGCTGGCGGTCCGGCTCTGTGCGCGCCATGGCGTTGCCGTGGTGCCGCAGGGCGGGCTGACCGGGCTGGCCGGCGGCAGCCACCCCATCGCCGGCGCCGTCGCCCTGTCGCTGGAGCGGTTCCAGGGCGTCGAGGAGATCGACGCCGTGGCCGCAACGATGACGGTCCGTGCCGGCACCCCGCTGGAGACGGTCCAGACCGCCGCCGCCCAGGCCGGCTTCTATGTCCCGCTCGATCTCGGTGCCCGCGGCTCCTGCCAGATCGGCGGCAATCTCGGCACCAATGCCGGCGGTAACCGGGTGATCCGCTACGGCATGGCCCGCGAGATGGTGCTGGGCCTCGAATACGTGCTGGCGGACGGGACCCTGGTCTCGGGTCTGAACAAGATGATCAAGAACAACGCCGGCTATGATCTGAAGCAGCTCTTTCTGGGCTCGGAAGGCACCCTCGGCATCATCACCCGGGCGGTGCTGAAGCTGCAGCCGCAGCCGGGCTGCGTGAACGCCGCCTTGTGCGGCGTCGCCAGCTTCGACGATGTGGTCGCGCTTCTGACCTCGGCACGCCGCGGGCTCGGGCCGATGCTGTCGGCCTTCGAGGTGATGTGGCCCGACTACTGGCGCGAGGCCACCGAGACAGTCAAGGGCGTCCGCAAGCCCATCCCCGGCGCGCACGGCTTTTTCGTCCTGGTCGAAGCGCAGGGCCTCGACGCCGAGATCGACGGGGCGCGGTTCATGTCCTGGATCGAGAAACAGTTCGAGGCCGGCCACATTGAGGATGCGGCCATTGCCCAGACCATGCAGGACATTGCCGATTTCTGGCGCACCCGCGATGCCGCCGGCGAGTTCCAGACCGTGCTCGGCCCCCACTGCGCCTTCGACATCGGCCTGCCGGTGGCCAAGATGGACGAGTTTGCCCGCACCTGCCGGGCGCGCCTGACCCGGGCCATGCCCCTGGCGCTGTCGGTCTATTATGGCCATATCGGCGACGGCAACATGCACATCGTCGCGCTCGACCGGGCCCGAAAAGAGCCGCCCATGGACGAGATCGCCGCCGTCGTCTACGACACCGTGCGCGAATTCGGCGGCACCGTCTCGGCGGAACATGGGATCGGCCTGTTGAAGAAGAAATACCTCTCCTATACGCGCAGCGCCGAGGAAGTGGCGCTGATGGCCCGGCTGAAACGGGCGCTCGACCCGCAAGGCCTTCTCAATCCCGGCAAGGTGATCGACCCATGAACCCGCTCAAGTCCCGGCTTGCCGCCGGGGAATTCGTGACCGCCGCATGGGCGGAACTCGGCAACCCCGACGCTGCCGAGATCCTGGTTCGCCACGGCTGGTCGGTGATCGTCATCGATGGCGAGCACGGCACCGGTGGGCTCGAGGACTGGGTGGCCACGGCGCGGGCCGTCGAGGCCGCCGGTGGCGAGGCGGTGCTCCGGGTGCCCGATGGCAGCGACACGATGCTGAAACGGGTGCTCGACCGCGGTTTCAGGTCGCTGATCGTGCCCATGGTCAACACCGCCGAGCAGGCCGGAGCCATTGCCGCCTCGTGCCGGTATCCGCCGCTGGGCCGGCGCGGCTATGCGGCGCCCATCGTCCGCGCCTCGGGCTTCGGGGCCCGGCCGGCCTATGCACGTGACGAGGCGCATGACGACCTGCTGCTGATGGTTCAGTGCGAGCACGCCGATGCCGTCGACAATTTTGCGGCGATCGCGGCCGTGCCGGGCATCGACATGATCTTCGTCGGGCCCAACGATCTGGCCGGCTCCGTGGGCAAGCTGGAGCGTCTGACCGACGCCGAGCCCCAGGCCCTGCTCGCCCGCATCGAGGCGGCGGCGGCCGCGTCGGGAACGCCGCTCGGCACCATCGTCGGTGCCGGTCGCGGCTGGAACGACCTCAAGCGTCTGGGCTACCGGCTCGCGGTCGGTCCCAACGACATCTCGCTGCTGATCGCCGGCGCGGCCGCGGCGGCGCGGGATCGCGACGAAGGGCTGGCCGGCGGCCACAAGGCAGCCTGACCGATCCGGGGGTTAGGCTTGCCGGCGGCGGTGCCAGTGGGTGGGCCGTTCCCGCGCGGTGCGCGGGGGCCTGACGCCGCCCGCGACGCACCGGCTCACTCCCACTCGATGGTCAACAGGCTTGAGTTTGCATTGTAACTATTGGGCTTTCTTCCCAAGGTTCACACCCATACCAACTGCGATACCACCAAGCCACGGGGGCTGGATTCGTGGATTCTACACGACGGTCCTTCCCGCCATCACCGCGTTCGGATCATAAACGAGCGCCGCGAAAATGCAGATTGTGAGGGTCTGGGGGCGCAACACCTCAACTCAGGGTCGGGGACCACGACAGACGGAAACTTCGCTGTGGCTCGAGCGAACGGCAGCAAGGGGGCCGCTTTCGGACTGGCAGTTTCCGGCTCGCCGCCCTACCGAAGGGGACATTCATGGAAGGGGCACCCGACGTCGCTTCCCGGCCCTTAGCCGCCGTTCGATGCCGCGCGCTGCGAGGGCGCAGTTTCCTTGAAGCGGCCGTTCGCGCGTGGTTGCAGCATTTGGGCGCCGCCAACGTCCGGTGTGCGGACAAGGCTTCCGTTGGCCATGTATTAATCATGGGCAGGTTCCGGCCCTTACCGGACAACCATCGGAGGCGTCGGCGCTGCGGTGCAGCCCATCGAACCGGACCTTGATCGATCGTGCACAGCCGAAGCAATGATGCCGCAATGCGGCAAATGTCCGGTCAGTCCCGTCGTTACCATCCCGGCAATGGAAAATCGTTCGATCAATTGTTGCCCCACCAGGAGAGATTGGTGATTGCCTGGGACACGGTCACGCAATCTCGAAGGCATCTTCCCGGTCCCCAGTGTCCAGGAGCGGTATCTCAGCCCAAGAAGATCGCCCCCTCATCGGCATGCTGAGAGCGAAACCCGTCCCAATCAGTCTTCCTTGGCCAGCTCTTCGGCTCGGACACGCGCGGCAGCAACACCCCGCCGACACAAAGCGGACAGCCCAGCTTCGGCTTCGAACACGGCAAGTCCCGCTTCTGTCGTGCCGCCCTTGCTTGTAACCGCCTGCTTCAGTTCCAGCGCAGTGCGTGCATCGGAGTGGAGGAGTTCTGCGGCCCCAAGCAGCGTCTGCCGTACCAGCGTGCCAGCCAGTGTGTCGGGCAAGCCTTCGGCCTTGGCTGCTTCTGTCATGTAGTGTGCGAAGGCAAAGATGTAGCCTGGACCGCTGCCGGCAACAGCTGTGACGCTGTCGATCTGGTCCTCGCCGTCGAGCCATTCGAACTGGCCCGAGCCCTCGAAGATATCCAACACCAATGCCTTGTCCGCTTCGGAGATCGTTTCCCGAGCGACTCCCACGGTCATGCCCCGCGCGACAAGAGCGGGGAGGTTCGGCATCGTGCGGACGACCCGGTCGGTCCCGAGTTTGGCCTGCATCCTGTCCAGCGTCACGCCAGCCATGATCGAGATCAGCGCACCGCAGTTCCTGGGCAGAGCGAATCCGTGCAGCGCATGGAACTGTTGCGGCTTGATAGCGAGCACGGTCGCGTCGAAGCTCTCGCCGGCTACGACCTCAAGCTCCGTATGGAACCGGACCCCGTCAGCAGGCAAAAGCCCACGTGCACGCTCGACGTCGGGATCGATCACGGTGATTTCGACTGCTGGCAGCTTGCGCAGCGCACCAGCTGCAATTGCTGCGCCCATGTTGCCGCAGCCGATGAAGAGAATTCGCATGTGCGGGTCCTTTCAGTGTCGCGCTGGGTAGAGGCGCTTGTTCGTTTCCTCGGCATAGCGCCGAAGGCAGTAGTGTTCGCTGAGGGTGCCCAGCACGCGCATGTCGCTGGCCAATACGGCAAGCGTGTCGGCCTCGTTGCGGGCAAAGGCATTGATGGCGTCGTGCACGGTCTGTTCGGGTCGCAGCCAGGCGGATTTGTACAGGGCGATGTCGGCGACGCGCTCTTTCGGGTCCTGCCCGTCCGAGTGCAAATCGGTCATCTGGCAAATGCCGGCGTAGCTGTCGGTTTCGTCCAGCAGGGGCACCGCCTTGGTCGATCCCAACGGAAAGCGCCGCCGCGCCTCAGCGATGGTTGCGGTTGTGGCCAGCGTGTTTGACGTGCGCCGCATGAGCCGCCCAACGGTGAGATCGCGGATCCAGCCGACGTCGGTGGCCGAGCGGATGGTCTCTCCGCGCAGATGGAAGCGCCAGGTGGAGAAGCTGAAGCCGAAGAACTGCCGGACGATCGAGGTCGAAAGCAGCGCCGAGAAGAGCACCGCGAGCGCGAGCGGGAGGCTCTGGGTCATTTCGAGGGCGAGGAAACTCATCGCCATGGGCGCGCCGATGATCGAGGTGGCGAGCGCGCACATGCCGACCACGGCAAAAATAACGATTGGAACCTGCAGGCCGAAGGCCAGCATCCAGCCGATGGCGAAGACCTTGCCCAAGATCGCTCCGAGCAGCAGCGAGGCAAAGAAGAGGCCACCGCGGAAGCCCGAGCCCAGCGAGACGATCGAGGCCACGATCTTCAGCCCGAAGACCGCCAGCAGCGCCCAGGCCGTCATGTTGGAGCCGAGCACGAGGGTCATCGCGCCATGACCCGAGGACAGCACCTGCGGCGAGATGAGCGTGAGAGCCCCGACGGCGAAGCCTCCTATCATCGGCTGGGTCCATCCGGGGATCGCGCTCTTACCGAAGAGCTTCTCCATCAGTGCCACCGAGCGCATGACTGCGATGCCGACGCCCGCGGCAAGCACCGCCAGCAAGGCAATGGGAAGATAGCCCTCCACGGGGATCTGGCCGGCAAAGAAGAGGCTGGGGCTTGGGCTGTCGGCAAGCAGCCGTGCAACGGCGGTGGCCGCTATGGAGGCTGCCAGCACCGGCAGCAGCGCCACCACTGTGTAGGTCGCCAGCACCAGCTCGAAGGCGTAGAACGCCCCGGCCAGCGGGGCATCGAAGGCCGCCGCGATGGCGCCGGCGGCCCCGGCGGCCACCAGCTGGCGCAGGTCCTCTCGCCGCAGGCGCAGGCGTTGCCCGAGCCAAGAAGCGCCGCCCGAGGCCACCTGCGTGTAGGCCGCCTCCATACCGACAGAGCCGCCGAAGCCGCTCGACAGGACAGTCTGCGCAGTGATGTAGAGGCTGCCGGGAATGCCGATCTTGCCGCCGCCAACCGCATTGGCCTCGATCGGGTCGGCGACACGGCGGAACCAGCGCCGGCCGATAAGGTAGCTCAGTCCGACGAGCACCCCGCCCGCGACCGGCCCGGCAAAGGACCGCAGGGGATCGAGCTCAGCCGCCCCGCTCACCGGATCTTCGGAACCAAAGACCCAGAGGCCCATCAGGTGGATCACTTCCTGCATCCCGACCACCGCCAGCCCCGAAAGGAGCCCGACGATGGCCGCGAGCGCAGTATAGGCTATTTCATTGCGCCGGATCAGCGTTCGCAGGCGGAACGGGGCGAAAAGCCGGCGCAAGGCCGACCGCCTGCGAAGGGGGCGCAAGCGATCGGCCATCACTCAGGCCTGGATGTAGGCTTGGTAGAGATCGTTCATCTTGGCCGTCATCGGACCAGGCTTGCCCGTACCGATGGGACGACCATCAATGGTGGTTACAGGGGTAATTCCGCCGAGCGTGCCGGTGCAGAAGGCCTCATCCGCGGAATAGACCTCTGCGAGGGTGAAGGGCGCTTCACGGACAGTGAGCCCCGCATCCTTCCAGACCTTGATGGCCTTCTTGCGGGTGATGCCGTTGAAACAGGTCATGCCATCCGAAGTCCAAAGTTCGTCGCCGCGGATGATAAAGAAGTTGGTCGAGTTGCAAGATGCCACGAAACCGCGATCATCGAGCATCAACGCCTCATCCGCGCCCATGTTGATCGCCTGGATCAGCGCCTGGATAAAATTGAGCCGACTGTGCGAGTTCAGACGCAGGTCGAAGACATCGGGGGTCGAGCAGCGGATCGTCGAGGTCATCAGCTTTAGCCCCTTGGCTTTCAGCTCGGGATTGGGCTGCTTCCATTCCGCGACGATGACAATTGTGGCGCTACCAACAATAAAGCGCGGGTCCTGGTTCGGGGTCGACTTGCGTCCACGCGAGATCATCATGCGGATGTGGACACCGTCTTCCATCTTGTTGTGGCGCAGGCATTTCCAGATTTCCTCGACCAGCCCCGCCTTGTCGAAGCCTATTTCAAGCTGAATGGAGCGTGCACCTTCAAAAATGCGGTCGATGTGCTCGTCGATGGCAAGGAGCTTGCCGTTGATCAGGCGGATTCCTTCCCAGACACCATCGCCAAGCACGAAGCCCGCGTCGAAGATCGAGACCTTGGCCTCGTCCCGGCTGAAGAACTCACCGTTAACATAGATTTCCACACCGTCGTTGCGTGGGTCTTTCACGTAGCTCTGGGAAGAGGAATTGCTGAGGGGTGTCATGGTCTTGCCTTGAAGTCAGGGTTGATCAGAATGCGAATTCGCCGAAACGGCGAAGGAAGTCTTTGGTGCGCGTCTTTGTCGGGTTCTTTAGAACCTCGTCTGGCGTTCCAACCTCGTGGAAGACGCCCTCGGCGAGAAAAATCACCTTGGTGGCGAAGTGATAGGCGAAGCCGAGTTCATGGGTGACGAGAAGCATGGTGCGCCCTTCTTCGGCCAGCTGCTTGATGACACGCAGAACCTCGCCCACCAGTTCGGGATCGAGCGAGGAGGTCGGTTCGTCGAAAAGCAGGATCTCGGGCTGCATCGACAGCGCGCGAGCGATCGCGACGCGCTGCTGCTGACCGCCGGAAAGGCGCCCGGGCCAGGCGTCGTGCTTTTCCGACAGGCCGACCTTGGCAAGCTCGGCCTCGGCGACCTTGCGCGCCTCAAGCTTGGACATGCCCTTCACCGTCACCAGTCCCTCCATGACGTTGTCGAGAACGCTCATGTGGGGGAAAAGGTTGAATTGCTGGAACACCATGCCGAGCCTTTCGCGCACCTGGCACAGCTGCTTCTCGGGATAGGTGACGGTGCCTTTCTTCTCGACACCGATGCGGGTGCCGTCGAGCCAGATCTCGCCCTCGCTCAACGTTTCCATGAAGTTCATGCAGCGCAGGAAGGTGGACTTGCCGGAGCCAGAGCCGCCGATGATCGCGATGCGCTCGCCCGGCTCGACGGAAAAATCGATTCCCTTGAGCACGTGGTGGTCGCCGAACCGCTTGTGCAGGCCCTTGATTTCCAGAATTGGTTTGCCGGTCATGAGAGTTCCTTTCCGGGTCAGTTGGACCGCGCCAGGTGCTTTTCGAGGCGCCCTGCTAGGAAGGTGCCGGGGTAGATCAGGACGAAGTAGATGAAAGCCACCGCCGTCAGGATCTCGAAGGGTCGGTAGTATGTCGAGGACAACAGGCGGCCTTGGTACATCAGTTCATGCACCGAGATCACCGAGGCCAGCGAGGACATCTTTGCCACCTCGATCGTGCGGTTGGTGAAAGCTGGTAGCATGCGCTTGATCACCTGCGGCAGGATCACTCGGCGCATGGCCTGCCCGCGGGTCATGCCAATGGCAAGCGCGCCCTCCATCTGGCCGCGATGGATCGACTTGATGCCGCCGCGGAAGATCTCCGAGGCATAGGCCGACGTGTTGAGCGTCAACCCGAGCAGTGCTGCGGCATATGGGCTGAGTTGCACGCCGATGAGGATCGGGAAGGCGTAGTAAAACCAGATCAGCTGGATCAGCACCGGTGTGTCGCGGAAGAGCTCTACATAGACGAGGCCGCTGCCGCGGATCCAGCCGCTGCGCGCCAGCCGCGCCTGTGCCAGCAGGAAGCCACCCGCGAGGCCAATGACGATGGAGGGGATCCAGATCTGGATGGTGACCCAGAGCCCGCGCAGCAGGACAATCCAGTTGTCGGTAACGATGCTGAAGTCGGGGACGTAATTCATCGTGGCGTCCTTACTGGTAGGCCGTCAGCCGGGCTTCGACGAGGCGGGCGAGCTGACTGGCTGTAACCAGCAGCACGAGGTACATCAGCGCGATGGTCGTGTAGACTTCGAGCGGGCGGAAAGTCTCAGCGTTCACCAGCATTGCCTGGTAGAGCAGGTCTGCGTAGGCAAGCGTCGATGCCAATGCAGTGGTTTTCAGCAACTCGAAGCTTCGTTCGATGAACGGAGGCACCATACGAGAGATAGCCTGCGGCACGACCACGCGGCGCATGAGCGCGGAATGGGTCATGCCGAGCGCCCGCCCGCCTTCCCACTGGCCGCGCTCGATCGAAACGATGCCGCCTCGGAAAACTTCGGCATAAAAGGCGCCAGATTGGGTCGACAGCGCCAGAACCGCGGCGAAATAGGGATCGAGGCTGATGGCCAGCATCACCGGCAGCGCGTAAAAAAACCAGAAGAAGTGAACAATGGGTGGTGTATTCCGGTAGAACTCGATGAAGACAAGCGCCGGGATCTTTAGCCACTTGCGTGTCGAGAGGCGCATCATCGCGAGGACGAGTCCGACGAGGACGCCCAGCACGATCGAAACAGCGGCGATCTTGACGGTGTTGACCATTCCCAGTGCGAGCATGTCGAAGCGCTCAAGAACCGGGCCGAAATCCCAGGAGTAGTCCATGTGCCGACTTTCGTTCGGTCAGCGGGGGCGCGGACCTGCCGTCTGGCGGCGGGTCCGCACTTGGTCTTACCAGTCTTCCTTGACCAGACCGGGGATGCCGGTGGGATCAATGTCCTTGCTAGCGAGGTAGGCACCGAAAAGCTCATCCGGGACACCGGCGGCGTAGAAATCGGCGAAGGTGTTGTTCACCCAATCGAGGAACTCGGGGCTGTCCTCCTGACGCATGCCTGCCGAGGTTGCGACCGGGTTGACCGGCTCTGGCAGAAGCACCTTTCCAATCTTCAGACGAGAATACTGCACGACCAGTGCCGGGTGAAATTGCACAACCGCATCGATGCGGCCTGCAGCGAAGGCAGCGATAGCTTCGTCGTTGGACGAAAAACGGTTGATCTGCGCCTCTGTCATCATCTCGGTCACACTGCGGTCGAGCGAGGTTCCAAGAGTTACGCCAATGCGGGTCTCAGGAGTGTTGAGCTCATCCCAGGTTTTCGCCTCGGAGTCCTCTTTCACCAGCGCGCCCAGGGCGTAGTAGAACAGGGGGTTCTCCGGGAAGGAGAGCGCCTTCTTGCGCTCCTCTGTGGGGTCGAGCACGAACATGATATCGAACTGGTTGGCCTGCAGACCGGCCACGGCGTTGGCCCAGGAAGTCTCGACGGGGACCATCGCCACGCCGAGCTCGTCAGCCATGCGCTTGCCCATGGCAACGCCAACGCCTGTCCACTGTTCCGACATCGGGTCCTTGTAGAACCACGGCTCGGCCGAGGCGACGCCGATGCGCAGCTCACCGGATTCTTTGACTTGCGCCATGGTGCCGCCGTCCTGAGCACGAGCCATTGGCGCGAGCGCCATCGCAGCCGTGGCGGCGAGAATGAGGGTACGTCTTTTCATTTCTTTCTCCTATTGGAATTGACCTTCTGCGCCTCGACCGAGGAGACGAAGGCCATGGTTATGTCGAGCCCGCGGCTCATATGGTCGCGGATCTCGTCCTTCATCCGCTCGCAGCTGTCTCCCAGTGCGAGGCGGACGTAGTCGTCGTGGCTTTCCCGTTTGGGTCCGGTGATGCCGTGGGCGCGGTGGTGTGCTGCCCAGTAGAGCTGCAGCCGGGCGCGGATGCCGCTCCAGCTCGACAGCAGGATGCCGTTGCCGCAGGTCTCGTACGCGAGGCCATGCAGATCGAGCTCGGCGTCGATGGAGCGGATGTCGTCGCCAGCGTCGATGGCCTCGGTGAGCGCCGCGTGTCGCGCCATGAGCGCCTCGCGGAAGGTGTCGTCACGCCGCTCCCAGATCTGCTCGAAGGCGAAGACCTCGAGGCAGATCCGCATGGAATAGATGTCGTCTATGTCCGCCGAGGTCAGCTGCAGGACGTGGGTTCCGGTATAGGGGACCGTCACCAGCAGACCCTCGTCCATGAGGTGCCGCATAGCTTCGCGCATCGGTCCGCGGCTCACGCCGAAGCGGACGGCGAGCGCGGTCTCGGTGACGGTTTCGCCCGGCTCGAATTCGCCCGAAAGGATCGCGCCGCGCAGAAGGCCGCCCAGCTGGGCCCCCATGGTTTCTCGCTTGATCATGCCGGTCACTGTGAGCTCTCTTGATAATTCCAAGATGTAGATTGTCTACAATAGCTATGGACGCAGCAGAAGGGCCTTCGATTGAAGATTGTCTACAAAGGTCCGAAAATTTCACCATCGCACAAATTTTAGGCGTTTTTTGCGCCACTTTGCCGAATACGGCATGCTCAGCCGCGCCAGACCTCCTCGTAGGACGCTGCCAAGGCGACCTTTGCATCGTGAAGCGCATTGTGCCTTCACCGCGGCTTCCCATGTGTCTCCGCTCTCACGGAAGCACCATTCTGCCGAAGAGAAGATCCGGATCGTGGAAGGATCACTCCCACTCGATGGTGCCGGGCGGCTTGGAGGTGATGTCGTAGGTCACGCGGTTGATGCCCTCGACCTCGTTGATGATCCGGGTCGCGGTCTCGCCCAGAAAGTCGTGGCTGAACGGGAAATAGTCGGCCGTCATCCCGTCGACCGAGGTGACCGCCCTCAGTGCGCAGGCATAGTCATAGGTGCGGCCGTCGCCCATCACCCCGACGGTCCTGACCGGCAGCAGCGCCACGAAGGCCTGCCAGATCTCGTCGTAAAGCCCGTGACGGCGGATCTGGTCGATATAGACCGCATCCGCCCGGCGCAGGATCTCCAGCTTCTCGCGCGTTACCTCGCCGGGGCAGCGAATGGCGAGCCCCGGCCCCGGGAAGGGGTGCCGGCCGACGAATCTCTCCGGCAGGCCAAGCTCGCGGCCAAGCGCCCTGACCTCGTCCTTGAAAAGCTCGCGCAAGGGTTCGACCAGCTTCAGCCCCATCTTCTCGGGCAGGCCGCCGACATTGTGGTGGCTCTTGATCGTCACCGACGGGCCGCCCGAGAACGACACGCTTTCGATCACGTCGGGGTAGAGCGTGCCCTGGGCGAGGAACTCGGCCCCGCCGACCTCGGCCGCATGCTGCTGGAAGACCTCGATGAACAGCCGCCCGATGGTCTTGCGCTTGACCTCCGGATCGCTGACGCCGGACAGCGCGGTAAGGAACCGTTCGCCCTCGTCGGCATGGATCAGCGGGATGTTGTAGTGGTCGCGGAACATGCCCGTGACCTCGGCCGCCTCGTCCTGGCGCATGAGGCCGTGATCGACGAAGACGCAGGTCAGCTGGTCGCCGATGGCCTCGTGGATCAGCACCGCCGCGACCGAGCTGTCGACGCCGCCGGACAGCCCGCAGATGACCTTGCCGTCGCCCACCTGGGCGCGGATGCGGGCGATCGCCTCGTCGCGATAGGCGCCCATGGTCCAGTCGCCCGAGAACCCCGCCAGCCGGACGAAGTTCTCGTACAGCCTGGCGCCGTTCGGGGTGTGGTGCACTTCGGGGTGGAACTGGACGGCATAAAAGTGCCGGCCCGCGTCGGCAGTAATGGCGTAGGGCGCGTTGGGCGAGGTCCCGTAGACCTGAAATCCCGGCGCGATCTCGGCGACATGGTCGCCATGGCTCATCCAGACCTGCTCGCGGCCGTCCTCGAACCAGCCGTCCAGCAGGTCGAGCTTGCCCTTCGGCTCCACATAGGCGCGGCCGAATTCCGCGGTGCCGCCGCCGCCGGTGATCTTGCCGCCTTCGACCCGGCCGCCCAGATCCTGCATCATCGCCTGCTGGCCGTAGCAGATGCCGAGGATCGGCACGCCCATTTCGTAGACCGATTTCGGCGGGCGGGGCGAGCCTTCGCGGGTCACGCTGTCGGGGCCGCCCGAGAAGATCACCGCCCTGGGGGCGAACGCGCGCAGGAAGGCGGCGTCGACCCGCTGATAGGGGTGGATCTCGCAATAGACCCTCAGCTCGCGCAGCCGCCGCGCAATCAGCTGTGTGACCTGACTTCCGAAGTCGATGATTAGCAGGCGGTCATGGGTTGGCGGCGACATGGGCCGCTCTTATGGGCTCTGAAAGGGGCGTGCAAGCGGGCGGATGTCGCTCTCGCGCCGTAGTCGTCCGCAATCGAGCTATGCCCGGCCGGCGCGGCGATCTAGTTATGAAGACCACCTGCAGGAGACGACGGGCATGACGGACATGAGCGAAGCCGGATCAACGGGCGGCCGGCGCGGTCGTGGTGGCGGCGGCGCGGCACGCCGGGCCGAACGCACGGCGGTGCGAATCGAGGCGGCCCGCTATATCGAGCGGCGCATTCCGAATTACGAGATCCTCGACGAAGAGGGCCTGTCGCTGATCGAGGAAAACGCCGAGCGCGTGCTCGAGGAGATCGGCGTCAACTTCGTCGACAATCCCGAGGCGCTGAAACGCTGGAAAGACGCCGGCGCCGATGTCCAGGGCGAGCGCGTGCACATGCCCCGCGGGCTGGTCCGCAGCCTCTGCAAGACCGCGCCGTCCAGCTATACCCAGCACGCCCGCAACCCCGAGCGCAACGTCGTCATCGGCGGCAAGAGCCTTGTGCTGGCACCGGTTTACGGACCGCCCTTCGTGCGCGACATCGAAGGCGGCCGGCGCTATGCCACGATCGCCGACTTCCAGAATTTCGTGAAGCTCGGCTACATGTCGAAGTGGCTGCACCATTCCGGCGGCACGGTCTGCGAGCCCACCGACATCGCCGTCAACAAGCGCCATCTCGACATGCTGATGGCCCACATGACGCTCAGCGACAAGCCGTTCATGGGCTCGGTGACCGCGCCCGAGCGGGCAGCCGATTCGGTCGCCATGTGCGAGATCCTGTTCGGCAAGGACTTCCTGGCCGACAACACCGTGATGACCTCGCTGATCAACGTGAACTCGCCGCTGACCTTCGACGGCACGATGATGGGTGCGCTCGAGGTCTATGCGGCGGCCAACCAGGCAGCGGTGGTGTCGCCGTTCATCGTCGGCGGCGCCATGGCGCCGGTTTCGGTCGCGGGCACGCTGACCCAGGTGCTGGCCGAGGCGATGACCGGCATCGCCTATTCCCAGTTGATCCGCCCCGGCGCGCCGGTGGTGTTCGGTGCCTTCGTCACCTCCATCGACATGAACTCCGGGGCACCGACCTTCGGCACGCCCGAGGCGTCGAAGATCCTCTGGGGGGCAGGGCAGCTCGCCAGGCGCCTGAACCTGCCGTTCCGCTCCGGTGGCGCGCTCTGCGGCTCCAAGCTGCCCGATGCCCAGGCCGCCTACGAGACCGCCAACACGCTGCAGGCGGCGCTTCTTGGGGGCGTGAACTTCATGCTGCACGCCTGCGGCTGGCTGGAGGGCGGGCTGGTCAGCTCGTTCGAGAAATTCGTCATGGATGCCGATCAGCTCGGCGTGCTGCATTCGATCGCCGCCGGTATCGACCTCAGCGAGAACGGGCAGGCCATGGACGCCATCCGCGAGGTCGGCCCGGGCGGCCACTACCTCGGCTGCGCCCATACCCAAGGCAACTTCAAGACCGCCTTCTGGCGCACCGAAGTGCTTGATTACAAACCCTTCGAGACCTGGGCGGACGAGGGAAGCCGGGATACGGTGATGCTCGCCCATGCCCGCATGCGGCGGCGGCTGAACGAATACCAGGCGCCACCTCTGGACGAGGGCATCCGCGAGGCGCTGACGGATTTTGTCGACCGTCGCAAGACGAGCGAGCCCGACAGCTTCTCCTGAACGCTTCGGCGGGGGTCTTTCCCGCCGCAGGGACTGATCCGGTCTCCTTCGCGGCGATTCGCCCTAGCTCGCCAGACGGTTGGTCCCGCCGCCCATCAGGCCGGCCAGCATCGCTTCGGCCATCAGTGCGGTCAGCACCCTGATATGGGCCAGCGGTGAATAGCTGCGATCGCCGGCACGGCGCGTGTCCTCGATCAGGTGTTCGGCCGCCAGCAGCTTGGCGATGATGGCTTCTCCCTGCGGCGTGACTTGCAGGATCGCCGCCAGTTCCTTTTCGCGGCGGTAATGCGACAGCCCGATTCGAGCGGCGCGGACCAGGGTGCGCGGGCGATTGAGGCGCGCGAGTTCGTCGCTGGCTGAAGTCATGTACAGGCATTCCGTGTTGGTTGATCGACCCCTGATGCTGGTCACAACCGCAGCGGTGTTGCGCGAAGATGTCGCAGCGAGAACTCTAACGTCCTGTTTTGCCGGGCAGATGCGCAATCATCCTCAGGATTAACACTGGCTTTACGATTCAACCCTAGGTGGTGTAGGACTTTTTTCAGATGCGGATGTGCCTCGTGATGCAAGGCGGTGCGGTGGAAGGCTACTGGCCCAACAATCCAGTACCTCGCGAAGACCAGGACCAGGATCCGTTCGGGCCGATGCCCGGGGTCATCGTGAACTACCTTGCTCATACGGTGGCGGGGTTGCCGATCCGCGCGCTGGCGCGCGCGCATGGCTGCCATGCCTCCACGATTTTGCGTCAGGTCCGCCGGGTCGAGGCCTGGCGCGACAGTCCCCTTATTGACGAGTTCATTGATCTGTCCGGCGGGTCGATCCTTGATTTTGTACGCCATACCAATGAGAAAGAGGAGCTTGCTGAAATGGTGGCACAAGTTGCACAGCAGCCTGCGGTGGTCGACCGGAAGGTCGAACGAGAAGCTCGCCGCATCCTACGGCGGTTGTGCGAAAAGAACGCCTTCCTTGCCGTCGCACCCGACATGGAGAAGGCGGTCGTCCTGCGCGAGGTGGTTCCCGGCCGGCACAACCGCATTGCCGTGGTTGACCGGACAGTGGCACATGCCTTCGCCCTGCAGGACTGGATCTCCTGCGACAAGTCCGGGCGGATCGCCTGCTATTCGATCACCCCGGCGGGCCGCAGCGCGCTCAAGCGCCTGATCGCCGAGGACAAGGCCGCACGGACCGGGACCGTGGCCACACCGTTCCAGGACCAGCACCGCGAATATGGTGAGCGCCTGGTGATGGGCAAGGGCGACGACAAGCCCCATGCGGTGCGGATCAACCTGGCCGAAAGCCCGCTGACCGTACTGGGCCGCAAGGTCGATCCCAACGGGGTGGCGTATCTGACCCCGGATCTGATCGAAGCCGGCGAGCGCTTGCGCGAGGATTTCGAGCAGGCCCAGATCGGTCCCCGCGTGGCCCAGAACTGGGATCGCTTCCTGACCTCGTCCGACCGCGGCAACGGCATCGCCTTCGGTCCGGCCGGCGGCGAAGGCTCGCAGAACGCCCGCGACCGGGTGGCCGCGGCCCTCAAGGCCCTCGGGCCGGGGCTGAGCGACATCGTCTTCCGCGTGTGCTGCTTCCTCGAGGGGCTGGAGACGGCCGAAAAGCGGCTGGGCTGGTCGGCCCGCAGCGGCAAGGTCGTGCTCAGGATCGCGCTTGAGCGGCTGGCGGCCCATTACGGCCTGGACAGACCCAGGCAGGTCGCGGCCGAATAGTCAGCCGGCGGCCGCCACGATTGGTCCGAAGTCAGCCGCCTTCAGCGAAGCGCCACCGACCAGGCCACCATCCACGTTCGAAATACTGAAGATCTGGGCCGCGTTGCCCGGCTTCACCGAGCCGCCGTAAAGCAGGCGGGTCGCTTCGGCCATCGCGGCGTCGAAGCGGCCCGCAAGGTGGTTGCGCATGAAGTCGTGGACCTCGGCAATCTCATCGTCGGTCGGGGTGCGGCCGGTGCCGATGGCCCAGACCGGCTCATAGGCGATGACGGTGTTCTCAGCCGTTGCCGCCTCCGGCACCGACCCGGCAAGCTGGCTGCCGACCACGGTCAGCGTCCGGGCCGCGTCCCGCTGCGCCTCGGTTTCGCCGACGCAGATGATCGCCACAAGTCCGGCCCGCCAGGCCGCCTCGGCCTTGGCCCGGATCAGGACGTCGCTCTCTCCAGGATCGGCGCGGCGCTCGGAATGGCCGACGATGACATAGGCCGCGCCCGCGTCCGCCAGCATCTCGGCGGCGATATCGCCGGTATGGGCGCCGGATGCCGCCAGGTGGCAATCCTGCCCCCCGAGGCGGATCGCCGTGCCCTTCAGCGCCGCGGCCATCGGCGCCAGAAGCGTGGCGGGCGGACACAGCACCACCTCGCAGCCGGGCCCGGGATGCGTCGCCGCCAGCGCCCTGGCCTCGTCGAGCGAGGCGGCCAGGCCGTTCATCTTCCAGTTCCCGGCGGCGATCTTGCGGCGCGACATGGCGTCCTCCCGGTTGGCATTGCTGGTGCGCTGGATAGCCCGCGCCGGGCGGCGAGAAAAGCCTGTCCGTCAAGTGCCGGCACCATCCGGGGCAGGTTGCGGCCGGGGATGGCCTCTGGTGGGCCGCCGACTAGTCTTCGGCGAACTTGACCGATTCGCCGCAGCCGCAGGCCTCGACCACGTTGGGGTTGTTGAAGCGGAACCCGGTTTCGAGCAGCGACTCGGCATAATCGATCTCGGTGCCGAACAGGAACATCTGCGCCATCGGCGCGATCAGCACCCGGGCGCCGTCCTTCTCGACCACCTCGTCATGGGGGTCGATCGCGTCGGCATAGTCCATGGTGTATTCCATGCCGGCGCAGCCGCCCTTCTTGACCCCGATCCTGAGGCCCTGCTTGCCGCCCTTGTCCATCAGCGCCTTGATGTGCCGGGCGGCGGCGTCGGTGATGCTGACCGGGGGATTTCCTGGAACGCCGAACATGGTCACATGAACCCCAATTCCAGCCGCGCCTCGTCGGACATCATATCCATGCCCCATTGCGGCTCCCAGGTCACCTCCACGTTGATCGTCTTCACGCCGGGCAGCGGGGCCACCGCATCGGCCACCCAGCCGGGCATCTCGCCGGCCACCGGGCAGCCCGGCGCGGTCAGCGTCATGATGATCTCCACGTCGCCCTCGTCCGAGATATCGACGGTGTAGACGAGGCCGAGCTCGTAGATGTTGACCGGGATTTCGGGGTCGTAGACCGTCCTCAGTGCCTCGATCACGCTGTCATAGAGCGGAT
Source organism: Paracoccaceae bacterium (assembly GCA_050299555.1). Classification (GTDB taxonomy): domain Bacteria; phylum Pseudomonadota; class Alphaproteobacteria; order Rhodobacterales; family Rhodobacteraceae; genus JBNKWA01. The sequence continues at coordinate 69,627 of JBNKWA010000076.1, forward strand.
GGTCGGTGCTCGAGGGCCGGATCAGCGGTGTCCCCTCCATCAGTCCTTCGCTCTGCACGGTCATGCGGTCGCCTTTCGAATACCTGAGTGAAGATATAGGGAAACCGGCCGGCCAGGTAAAGCCGCCCCGGGACATCGGGTGGGCGCAGGGCCCGCCAGGCGGGATTTGGATCGCGCCCGGGCGCTCCCCGCCCACCCACCCTCGCGCCCGGGCGCGATTGGCGCCTGGGGGCGCCGGCAGCGTCTGGCGGGCGCGCCCCGGCGCCCGTGGCCGGGGTCGCACGTGGTGCTGCGACGTGCGGCGCTGCCGGGCTGCGCCCGAACTGGGCCGGCACGCCCGACAGACAGGCACCCCCGCGGCCCCCGAGCCGGGGCCTTTGGTCCCTGTGGCGCAGCTGCCATCAGCCATGGCACGGGATCAGGTCGTGAAGGGCCGCCGCGCCGGCGCTTGGGTGGGCGCCGCGCGCAGAAGGCCCGGACGATCAGTCCGGGCCGCGCCCGACCCCCGCCCGGAGGAGGACGCATTGCAGCGACCCAAGTGGCTGGAAGCTTTCGGCGATGTGGCGCCATGAAGCGCGCTGCCCCGGCCTCTCGCGGCGTCCTCCCAGGGTCGGGGCGCGGCCCTCGGCACTGCACCGAAGTGCACCGGGCCGATGCAGCGCGCGGCCCGTCATCCCCGGGTGCGGGGGAGGGTGGGCGGGACGCGGCCGGGGATGACGGGTCCGGCAACAAGACTGCCCGGCAGCACCCCGTCCCCACGCATCCCCACGGGCGTTAAGACTTTTATCCTGCAAAATCAGCTACTTGACATGGCGTCCCCGTGGGGACACCGCCGCGGCGTGCCCTCGCCTCTGATCGCGACCCTGATCGCCCGCGGGGCGCGAGGGTGGGCGGGCGGGGAGCGCCCCGGCGACGATCAGGGGGCGATCAGAGCCTGTCCCCGGACCGTCCCCACGGGATTTCCCGCAATTTCAAGCTCTTGACCCCCCGTCCCCATGGGGACGCCCCCTTCGGGGCCCGGGGCAGGGCCTCAGCGCGCCCGGTCGGCGGCGAAGCGGACGATGGTGGTCAGGGCCGCCTCCAGCTCCGCGTCGGGCAGGGTCAGCGCCAGCCGCACGTGACCTGCCGCGGCCTCGCCAAAGCTTTCGCCCGGCAGCACCGCGATCCCTTCCGCCTCCAGCAGCGCCCAGGCGAAGTCGGGCCCGGTCATCCCGGTCGCGCGGATGTCGAGCATCGCGTACATCGCCGCCCGCGCGGGGACCAGCCTGAGCCCGTTCGTCCCCTCCAGCAGCCGGACCACGATATCCCGCCGCCGCCGGTAGTTGGCGGTGGTCCCCGTCTCGATGTCGGTGCCCTCGGTGAGCGCGAAATGGGCGGCGTCCTGGATGAAGCCGGGGATGCCGTAGGTGGTCGAGATCGACAGCTCGCCCATATAGGCGATCAGCTCGGCCGGGCCCACCGCCCAGCCGACCCGCCAGCCGGTCATCACGTGGCTTTTGGACATCGAGCCCAGCGCCACCGTCCGCTCGGCAAGGCCGGGCAGGGCCCGCGGGCTGACATGGGTGCCGTCCCAGACCTGGGTCTCGTAGACCTCGTCGGAGATCAGCCACAGGTCGTGGCTTTCGGCGACGTCGGCGATGCCGGCCAGGGTCTGGGGCCCGTAGACCGCGCCGGTGGGGTTGTTGGGGCTGTTCATCAGCAGCGCTTGGGCGCCATTCGCCGCGGCGCCGAGGTCTTCGGCCGCCGGCTCAAATCCGTGCTCCGGCCGCGCCGCGACCGCAACCGGCACCCCCGAGCAGGCACGGATCGTGCCTGGATAGGTGGGGTAGTAGGGATCGATGAACACCACCCGATCGCCGGGATCGATCACCGCCATCAGCGCGGCGAAGAGCGCCGCCTGCCCTCCGCTGCAGACGATCACGTTTTCCGGTCCGGTCTGAACCCCCGTCCGAGTCTGGACACGACGGGCGATGGCCTCGCGCAGCGCCGGCGTGCCCGGGATATGGGTGTAGCCGGTATGCCCGCCCCGCGCGCTTGCCGCCATGTGGGCGATCACCGGCTCGGGGGTGGTCTCGTGATGGTCGCCCACAGCCAGCATGGTCACCGGCTGGCCGGCCTCGCGCATGGCCAGCGCCCGGAAGTAGATCGCCCAGCCGCTGTCGCCGCCGGCATGGAGCGTGGATACGCGCCTCGAAGGTTCCATGGCGCCTCACTGGCATGGCCGCCGGGGGTCGGCAAGGGGGGATCGGCGGCGCTTGACCTGAACTGCACTTCAGGGACTACGGTCGCCGCGAATCGCACCCCAGGCAGGAGACAGGACAATGGAAAGCGCCGAACTCGAGCACGTGAACTTCACCGCCCCCGATCCCGATGCCGTCGCCGAGGAACTGGTGGCGCTCTTCGGCTGGCACGTCCGCTGGGCGGGTGCCGCCATCGGCAACGGCCGGTCCGTCCATGTCGGGACCGACGACCGCTATCTCGCGATCTATTCCGGCGCCAACCCTGAGGAGCCGGCGCAGTCGAGCTATGCCACGCGCGGCGGCCTCAACCACATCGCCGTGGTGGTGAAGGACCTTGACGCGGTCGAGGCGCATGTTCGCGACCGCGGCTATACCCCGCGCAGCCATGCCGACTATGAGCCCGGGCGCCGGTTCTACTTCGACGGGCCGGCGGGCGTGGAGTTCGAGGTGGTCAGCTACGCCTGACCTTCGTCCAGCGGGGCCAGCGTGGCCTGCGCCTTCTTCGGCAGGCCACCCCTGATCGTGGCATAGGCGACGCGCAGGCGGTGGCGGAGCTCGGCCTCCGCCGTCGCCTCGGGCAAGAGCACCCAGCTCCGGTGGAAATAGGGTGCTTTCCTGCCCACGCCGGCCTCGATCAGCATCTCGGCGGTCTCCACGTCCGGGGTCTTGACGCTGACCCCGGGCATCACCGCGCCGATGCAGGCGAACATCTTGCCGCCCACCTTCCAGGCATCGTGGCCGCCGCCCCAGGGGTCGGAAACCTCCGCCCCCGGGAAGCCGGCACAGATGCGGTTGACCAGTTCGCGCGACATCGCCCCTCCCAGTTTGGCGTTGATTTTCCGGGCCGGGTGGGGCAATAGCAAGCCCATGCGAACGGCGATCTGCATCTGCGGGATCATCATTACCCTGTGACACCTGTCGCGGGACCGTTCCTCTGTTTCCAAAGCTGAACACGAGTGATAGGCCCCGCGGCCTGCGAACCGCGTGAGGCTGCGATGACGACGATACGGCTGAGGAACTCGCTGACCGGCAAGGTCGAGGAACTGCGCCCCCTCGATCCGAAGAACGTGCGGATGTATGTCTGCGGCCCCACCGTCTATGACCGAGCCCATATCGGCAATGCCCGGCCGGCGGTGGTCTTCGACACGCTCTTCCGGCTGCTGCGGCACGTCTACGGGCCGGATCACGTGACCTATATCCGCAACGTCACCGACGTGGACGACAAGATCAACGCGAAGTCAGCCGAGACCGGCCGTCCGATCGGGGACATCACCGAGGAGACGCTGCGCTGGTACCACGAGGATATGGGTGCGCTTGGCATGCTCGAGCCGACACACGAGCCGCGGGCGACCGGGTATATCGGCCGGGCCGAGGACCCGGCCACGAAGCCGACAATGATCGGGATGATCAAGAAGCTCATCGAGACGGGACACGCCTACGCGAAGGAAGGCCACGTGCTGTTCCGCGTGCGCTCCTTCGACGGCTACGGAAGACTTTCCGGTCGGTCGGTTGACGACATGATCGCCGGCGCACGGGTCGAGGTGGCACCCTACAAGGAAGACCCGATGGACTTCGTGCTGTGGAAGCCGTCGGAGGAAGGGCTGCCCGGCTGGGACAGCCCCTGGGGCCGCGGCCGGCCGGGCTGGCATGTCGAATGCTCGGCCATGTCCGAGGCGCTCTTGGGCCGGACCTTCGACATCCATGGCGGCGGTATCGATCTTCTCTTCCCCCACCACGAGAACGAGATCGCCCAGTCGGTATGCGCCCATGGCGGCGCGGCCGTGGCCTCGATCTGGATGCACAACGAGATGCTGCAGGTCGAGGGCAAGAAGATGTCGAAGTCACTCGGCAACTTCTTCACGGTAAGGGACCTGCTCAACCGATTCGATCGGGATTTTGCGATTCCGAATGTTGGCCCGGCGATTAGGCTGCGCTTCCTGCAAACGCACTATCGGGCACCGATCGACATTGGACCGAGTCACATCGAGGCAGCCGCAGCCAAGCTGGATGAGTGGCTTTTCGTTCTTGCAAACTACCAGGGCGATTTGCACGCGGGAACTGAACCGGCAGCGCTTCTCGCTGGCAGTGACCCATTGTCCGCGCTCTGCGACGATCTAAACACTTCGGCTGTTGTGACCTGGATCGACCAAGCCGTTAGGCAACTCGGAAGGCCATTTGGTGGGCCAACCATAAACGAGGAGGCTGACGACCGCGTGTTTCTGGCGAAGCAGGTATTCGCGGTGCTCGCATTGTTGGGGATCGACCTGATCGAGGCGCAGAACCTTCGTCATTCAGTCTGGTCGCGACGACTGAAAGAACGCGCCGCTGCCGGTGTGTCCACAATGATCGAGGCACTTCTGGCCGAACGATCGGAAGCACGAAGAACCAAGGACTTTGCCCGCGCAGACGCTCTGCGAGACGGGTTTGCGGCCGCCGGAGTGCTCGTAAAGGATATGCCTGCTGGTACCGAATGGGAACTGACGCCAAACTTCGACCGCTCAAAGCTGGAGGCGCTAAAATGACAGCTCTCGGCGCAGCCTCGCCCCGCGAGCGCCTCTACCTCTTCGACACCACGCTGCGCGACGGGCAACAGACCCATGGCGTCGACTTCTCGCTCGACGACAAGCGCCGCATCGCGGCGGCGCTCGACGCGCTCGGGGTCGACTACATCGAGGGCGGCTGGCCCGGGGCCAACCCCACCGACAGCGAGTTCTTTGCCGTCGCCCCCAGAACCCGCGCCACCTTCACCGCCTTCGGCATGACCAAGCGGGCCGGGCGCTCGGCCGCCAATGACGAGGTGCTGGCCGAAGTGATGCGGGCCAACACCCCGGCCGTATGCCTGGTGGGCAAGACCCACGACTTTCATGTCACCACCGCGCTCGGTATCACGCTGGAGGAGAACCTCGAGAATATCGGCGCCTCGATCGCCCATATCGTTGGCGACGGCCGCGAGGCCCTGTTCGATGCCGAGCATTTCTTCGACGGCTGGAAGGCCAACCCGGATTATGCGCTGAAGGCGGTGCGGGCCGCCTACGACGCCGGCGCCCGCTGGGTCGTTCTGTGCGACACCAATGGCGGGGCGCTGCCGCACGAGATCCGCGCCGGCGTCAAGGCAGTGATCGGTGCCGGCATCCCGGGCGATCAAGTTGCCATCCATACCCATGACGACACCGGCAACGCGGTGGCCAACAGCCTGGTCGCCGTGGCCGCCGGGGCGCGGCAGATCCAGGGCACGCTGAACGGCCTCGGCGAGCGCTGCGGCAATGCCAACCTCACCACGCTGATCCCGACGCTCTTGATGAAGGAGCCCTATGCGAGCCAGTTCGAGACCGGCATCGGCGCCGGGGCGCTGAAGGGACTGGTCCGCACCTCGCGGCTTCTGGACGATATCCTCAACCGGGTGCCGAACCGGGCCGCGCCCTATGTCGGCGCCTCGGCCTTCGCCCACAAGGCGGGGCTGCATGCCAGCGCCATCCTCAAGGACCCGACCACCTACGAGCATGTGCCGCCGGATGCGGTCGGCAATGTCCGCATCGTGCCGATGTCGAACCAGGCCGGGCAGTCGAACCTGCGCGAAAGGCTGGCCCAGGCCGGGATCGCGGTAAAGAAGGGCGATCACCGGCTGGCGGCGATCCTCGACGACATCAAGGCGCGCGAGGACAAGGGCTATGCCTATGACAGCGCTGCGGCCTCGTTCGAGCTGGTGGCGCGCAGCCATCTTGGCCTGCTGCCGTCGTTTTTCGAGGTCGAGCGTTACCGGGTTACGGTGGAGCGGCGGTTGAACGCGCTCAGGCAGCAGATCACCGTCTCGGAGGCGGTGGTGGTGGTGCGTTTCGGCGGCGAGCGGGTGCTGAGCGTGTCGGAAAGCCATGCGCCGGACGACGATGCCGATCAGGGGCCGGTGAACGCGCTGGCCCGGGCGCTGAGGAAGGATCTCGGCCCCTACCAGGCGATCATCGACGACATGCACCTGGTGGACTTCAAGGTGCGGATCACCAATGGCGGCACCGAGGCGGTCACCCGGGTCCTGATCGACAGCGAGGACGCGGCGGGGCGACGCTGGTCCACCGTCGGTGTCAGCGCCAATATCGTCGATGCCTCGTTCCAGGCGCTGCAGGACGCGATCCTGTGGAAGCTGATCGCCGACGGGGCGACGCCGGCGGGCCGCGACTGAGCCCCATGCGGCTGGTGCTCGATGCCTGCGTGCTGGTGCCCACGGTGATGCGCGAGATGCTGCTCGGTGCCGCCGGGGCAGGGGCGTTCACGCCGCTCTGGTCGGCACGGATCCTGGAGGAATGGCGCCGTGCGGCGGCCCGGTTCGGCGGCGATGCCGGGGCGATTGCCGCGGCGGAGATCGCGCTTCTGGCTGGCCGCTGGCCCGGGGCGGCGGTGGACGTGGGGCCGGTCGATGCCGCCCTGCATCTGCCCGATGCGGACGACGTGCATGTGCTGGCGGCAGCGCTGGCGGGCGGGGCCGAGGCGATCGTGACCCTGAACGCGCGGGATTTCCCGGGGCCGGCCCTGGCCCGGCGCGGCCTGATGCGGCGGGCGCCGGACGAGCTCTTGCTGGAATTCGCCCATGCCGAGCCGGCGGCGGCGATGGCGGTCGCGGGCCAGGTGCGGGCCCGGGCCGAGGCCGCCTCGGGCCGTAAACAACCGCTGAGGCCGCTGCTGAAGCGGGCCGGCATGCCGCGGCTGGCACGGCACCTGGCGGGGCTGATCTGAGGGCCGCACCCGGGCGTCCCCATGGGGACGCCCTGTAACACGCTGGAATCGGGCGGCTTCTTGTGGGGACGCCCTGGGGACGCGACGAATCGGGCGACCGCG
>JBNKWA010000077.1:0-88646 GCA_050299555.1 Paracoccaceae bacterium
AATGGTCTGGTTCGCCCTCGTTTTCGGCGCTTTGGTCGGCTATCTGATCGGGGCCATTCCCGGCCTCGGTCCCAGCCTTGGCGTGGCGCTGTTGATCCCGTTCACCTACGGCATGGACCCGGTGGTTTCGATCGTGGGCCTGGTCGCGCTCTACGCGGCGGCGGAATACGGCGGCGCGATCACGGCAATCCTGATCAACTCGCCGGGCACTGCCGCGGCCGTTGCCACGTCATGGGACGGCTACCCGCTGACGCAACAGGGAAAGGCCGGCGAGGCGCTGACCGTGTCGATTCTGTCCTCCGGCGCGGGCATCTTTATTTCCACGTTGTTGCTGGTCATGACCGCCGTTCCGCTTTCGGAATTCGCACTCAGGTTCGGCCCCGGTGAATACTTCGCGCTGGCCCTTGTCGGTCTGAGCCTTGTGGCTGGCCTGTCCGAGGGCTCGCCGCTCAAGGGCACAGTGGCGATGGGCATCGGCCTTGCACTTGCAACCATTGGGCTCGATGTGCAAACCGGCACGCCGCGGTTCACCATGGGCAATCCGGAGTTCTTCGAAGGCCTGCCTCTGGTACCGGTTCTGTTGGGTCTCTACGCTCTCTCCGAAGTGCTGTTCATGATCGAGGATGGACCGTCCGAGAAACTGAAGAGTGCACCGATTGGCGGACTGCTGGCGCTTCCGGTCAAGGCCATCATGGGCCTGAAGGTAGCCATCCTGCGCAGTTCCGTGCTCGGCTATGCGATCGGGGTCATTCCGGGGGCAGGGGCATCGATCGCATCCTTCGTGTCCTACGCGGTGTCCAAGCGAGCATCCAAGACGCCCGAGCTCTTTGGCAAGGGATCGCTAGAAGGAGTGGCTTCTTCCGAAGCGGCGAACAACTCGGCCGTCGCCGGCGCCATGGCGCCGCTCCTGGCGCTTGGCATCCCAGGTTCACCAACCACGGCCATCATGATCGGCGCGCTGATGGTGCAGGGCATCCAGCCCGGACCGCTTCTGTTCACCAAATCGCCCGAGATCCCCTACACAGTTTTCGCCTCTCTCTGGGTCGGCGTGCCGATCATGGTGTTGATCGGCCTTGCAGGGGCCAGGATCTGGGCCCGCGTCGCGAATATCCCGCGTCCGGCCATCGCCGCGATCGTGGCGGGGATCTGCTATGTCGGCGCTTACGCGTCGCACACCACCATGTTCCCGGTTCATGTCATGACGGCTTTCGGCGTGCTGGGATACATACTGCGCAAACTGGAAATTCCGCTGGCGCCGATCATCCTTGCGCTGGTTCTGGGCGAGATGATGGAAACCAATTTCCGTCGCGCCCTGATCTCGAACCAGGGCGAATGGTCCATCTTCTACACCTCGCCCATGACCGTGATCCTGATGTTGGTCGCAGTTCTGGCGTTCGCCCTGCCTGGCCTGTCCCAACTCCGGGCGCGGCGTCGGAGATCTAAGGAAGTTTGACCAAGTTTCGAGTCCCCGTTGCCTGACAAACGCTCAGTTCACCCAGGCGACGGGAATGCCGAAACTCATCCAAGGCGAAACGCCAACAGACTGCTATGGGAGGAAAACGAATGGCATTCTACAATTTCAGGAAATTGGCTACGGGCATTGCCTGCGCAGCGGCCCTGACCCTGGGCGCGCAGGGCGCGGCGGCCGACGACTGGGCGCCTGACGGACCGGTCAACTTTGTCCTGCACACCAAGCCCGGCGGCGGCGTGGACGTGTTCAGCCGCACGCTGGCCAAGGAACTGGAGCCGATCATCGGCCAGTCCATCGTGGTGGTGAATGCACCTGGTGGCGGCGGCGCCACGCAGATGGCCAAGGTCCGCACGGCCAAGCCCGACGGCCTGACCCTGGGGGTCAATACCGTGACCCATTTCACTGGGATGCTGACCAACCTGCGCGGCACCTTCTCCCCGGACGATTTCGAATGGATCGCGCTGTCGCAGATCGACCCGATCATTTTCTTCGTGGCCAAGGATTCCGACCTGAACTCGGTCACCGATTTGGTTGAACTGGCGAAAGCCAACGGCGGTGAGGTCAATATCGGTGGTTTCGGACCCGTGGGCTCGATGCAGAACATCGGCATGACGATGCTTGAAGAAGCCGCCGGTGCGAAATTCAACTGGGTTGCCTTCGAATCGACGCCCGACATCATCGCCGCCGTCCTTGGCGGGCACGTCGATGTCGGCGTCTCCAATCTCGGGCCGGCGCTTGAGTTCTTCGAGGCCGACCGGCTGAAGGGCCTCGGCGTTCTGGGCGAGAAGCGCCTGAGCACGCTGCCTGACATGCAGACCTTTGGCGAACAGGGCTATGACGTGGACACCAACTGGCTTCAGGTCCGTGGCGTTTTCGGTCCGAAAGGCATGCCGCTTGAGCTGCAACAGCAGATTGCCGACGCCATTCACAAGGCGATGGCGACCGACAGCTACCAGACCTATGCCCGCGCGTCCGGTGTCGAGGACAGCGACTTTGGTCCGGTCGAATACGCCCAATTCGTCAAGAACCTCACGGCGTTGGCGGAGAAGCAGCTCGCTGCAGCCGGCCTTGTCTCGAACTGAGGCATGATCCCCGCCCGGACCGATCGGGCGGGGAACTTTGCGACCGAGGATTGGAACACAAGATGTCTGGTGCATTCACCGGCCTGAGGGTCATTGACACGACGCATGTCCTTGCTGGGCCCTATGCAAGCTACCAGATGGCGCTGCTTGGTGCGGAGGTCATCAAGACCGAAGCTCCGAACGAGCCTGATCAGGCCCGTTATAACGGCACCGACCGTGAACTGGTGCGCGAAGGGATGGGCACTGCTTTCCTTGCCCAAGGGGCCGGCAAGAAGGCGCTGGCACTGGATCTCAAATCCGATGCGGGTCGCGATGCGCTGCTGCGATTGATCGAGTCTGCGGATGTCTTTGTGGAAAATTACCGGCCTGGCGCGTTCAATGAACTGGGGTTGGGGTACGAGGATATGGCCCGGATCAACCCGCGCCTCGTCTACTGTTCCGTGTCAGCCTTCGGTGCTTCCGGACCGCGCCGGGAACAGACCGGGTATGACAACGTGATCCAGGCCTTTTCGGGTATCATGGACATTACCGGCCATGGCGATGGCCGCCCGCTGAAGTGCGGCGCGCCGGTTGTCGACTACGCTACGGGGCTGACGGCCGCCTTTGCGATCTCTGCCGCGCTGTTCCAGCGCGAACGCACCGGCAGGGGCCAGTATATTGACGTTTCGATGCTGGACGTCGCGCTGACGCTGATGACCGCCCCGGTGACGGATTTCCTCTGGACGGGTAGGCACCCCAAGGCCAAGGGCAACAAGTTCGCCTTTGCCACGCTGGGTATGTTTCACGCCTCTGATGGCCCTCTGATGATCGCCGCATCGAACCTGCGTCAGCAACGTCGTCTTTGGATTGGGCTGGGCCGCGAGGATTTGGTCAAATCGGACAACCTGGCCCGGATCGACGATTACGATGCCGAACATGCGGCGCTGGAATCGATCATTTCGACCATGCCCGCCGACTATTGGGAAGAATTCTTGATGGAGCGGCGCGTCCCTGCATCCCGCATTCGCCGTCTCGAAGAGGCGCTGAATGATCCGCAGACCGAGGCCCGGGGGCAATTTTTGCGGCTGGCGGACCCCAGCGGCCGCCTTGAAGGGCTCAAGGTTCCCTCGCTTGCGTTCCGGATGTCGCAATCCGAAACCGGGGTGAGCCTGGCGCCGCAACAGGTGGGCGCGCAGACATCTGAAATTCTCAGCTCGCTCGGTTTTGGCGATGATGAAATCGAAGCGCTCTGCCTTGCCGGGCTGGCCCTGCAGGCGCCGGGCCCGGTGCCTATGGAGAAGGCTCGGGCATGACGACTGCTGTTGAAAGACTGGCTGATTTGGCCGCTGGCTGGTTCGACGCTCCCGTCACACCCGCGGTGCGTAAGGCGGTGCATTGTGCGACATTGGACTGGTTTGCCACGACGCTGCCGGGCACCTTGCAAACTCCGGCTACCTTGCTGGCGGCAGGTGGTCTGGCGCGCGCTGGCGGCAACGCCTGGTGTTACACGAGCGAGCGGCGGATTGATCCGCGCAGCGCTGCTTTCATCAACGGCTCGGCCAGCCATACGGTCGAGTTCGATGACATTTTCCGTGACGGCGGCTATCACCCTGGCTCACCGACCTTCGCGGCGGCACTGGCCGTGGCCCAGGATATCGGCGCGTCCCGGGATGCATTCGATCGGGCGGTGATCGGCGGCTACGAGGTTGGCTGCCGCGTGGCGATGGCGCTGCAACCCAGCCATTACGAATTCTGGCATGTCACCGGCACAGTCGGCACCTTTGGCACCGCAGCGGCTGCCGCCATGCTGCTGGGCTGTGACCGGGACGGAATCGCCAATGCGATTGCCATTGCGGCCAGCTTTGCCGGCGGCGTCCAGCAAAACCTGCAAGGGCAGAGCATGGTCAAGGCGATGCATCCCGGCCACGCCGCCGATGCGGGTATGCTCGCCGCCTATGCGGCCGCAGCGGGGGCCACAGGCGCCTGGGACAGCCTCGACGGTGCAAAGGGCTATGCCGCCGCGACCAGCGATGGCACCGGAAACTGGGAAGCCGCCTTTGACGGCGCAGGCTACTGGACGCCGATCACCCGCATGACGGTGAAGATCCACGGCTGTTGCGGCCATATCTTCCCGGCGCTCGATGCATTGGCCGCGCTGCGCGACGAACATGGCTTCGGCCCCGAGGATATCGATGCGATCCGCATCGAAGGATACGGCCCGACCAAGGATATCTGTGACCGTCCCAATCCGCAGATCGCGCAGGAAGCCCGGTTCAGCGCGCAATACTGCCTGTCCGCCCAGATGATTTTGGGCGGCGTGCGGCTGGCAGCCTTCACGCCCGAAGCGCTGAGCAACCCCGAAATCCGCGCGATCATGCCGCGCATCACAGTCGAGCGGGCCGACGATCTGGCGGCCGAGTATCCGCGCAAACGCATGGCCCGCCTGCATGTGACGCTGAAGGACGGGCGCCGACTGTCGCATTTCCAGCCCTCGCGGCGCGGTGACCCGGACAACCCGATCTCGCTGGCCGACCTTGAGGCCAAGTACCAAGAGCTGGCCGGTCCGGTTCTGCCCGAGGCGGAATTGCAGCGACTTCGCAAGACAATCTTCGATGGCGCCGACCTGCCGGACGCCGTCACCAAAGACACCCACCTGACAAAGCAAAATCGCAGCCAAGTCCGCGCATAGACGAGAAGGAAGAGCCATGGACACCGCAGTTTCCCCGCCCGAGTTCATCACCGTTTCCCACAAGGACGGGATCGCCACGATCACGCTGAACCGCCCCGACAAGCGCAACGCGATCAACGACCAGATGCGCGCTGAGCTTATCGCCGCCTTTGCCGAGGCGGATGCGGACAAGGATGTGCGCGCAATCATCCTGACCGGCGCGGGCAAGGGCTTCTGTTCGGGCGGCGATATTGCGGGGATGCGGGCACGGCTCGATGCGCCTTCGGGCGATGTGGCGTTCAACGGCTGGAAACGGCAGAAGAATACGCATCGCGGCGTGGCTGCCATTCATGGCGTCACCAAGCCGGTGATCGCGGCGGTGAATGGCGGGGCCTATGGCCTCGGGCTCGACATGGCCCTTGCCTGCGACTTCATCATCGCCGCCGAAGGGGCCAAGATGTCGATGAGCTTCATCAAGCGCGGCCTCGTCTCGGACGGGGGCGGCATGTATTTCCTGCCGCGCCGCGTAGGGCTCGCCAAGGCCAAGGAACTGATCTTCTCGGCCAAAGTGGTGGAAACCGACGAGGCGCTGGCCATCGGCATGATCGACCGCGTGACCGCGCCCGATGCGCTGCTGGACGCGGCGCATGCCTGGGCCAAGGACCTGACCATCGGATCGGCCACGGCGATCGCGCTGACCAAAGAGATCATCGACAAGACATTCGAGCGTTCGGATGACGAGATCTTTGCCCTTGGCCGCGAGGCGCAGGCGGTTTGCTATACCACGGCCGAGCATCGCAAATCGGTCGAGGATTTCCTCAACAAGCTGTCGAAATAGGGTCTGCCACGATGTCACACATGCAAGCCATCCTGAACCCTGCCAGTGTTGCTGTCGTCGGGGCCTCCAACGATCCTGCCAAGCTGACTGGCCGCCCGATTGCCTTCCTGCAAAAGCAGGGTTTCGCCGGGGCGATTTACCCGATCAACCCGCGCTATGACGAAATCGCCGGGCTGAAAAGCTATGCCAATATCGCCGACCTGCCCGAGGCACCTGACCTGGGTCTTGTTCTGGTTGGCGCTCACCGGGTGATCGACGCGGTGCGCGACCTGTCGGCGCGCGGCACCAAGGCGGCGGTCGTTCTTGCTTCCGGTTTCGGCGAAGCGGGTGAAGAGGGGCGCAAGCGGCAAGAGGAACTGCGCGCCGCCGCCGGCGGCATGCGGATTCTCGGGCCAAACACCATCGGCCTCGTGAACCTGACCGACGGTATTCCGCTGACCGCGTCGGGCGCGATGGAGGTCGACGACATCCCGGCGGGCAAGATCGCCCTGCTGTCGCAATCGGGCGGCATTCTCGGCTCGCTTCTGTCGCGGGCTGTGGCGCGTGGCATCGGCTTTTCCAAGCTGGTCGCCTCCGGCAACGAGGCCGATCTGGAGGTGTCCGACTTCCTCGAAGCGCTGTCCGAGGATGACGCGACCCAGGTGGTTGCGCTCTACCTTGAAACCATCCGCAATGTGGGAAAGTTCCGCGCGGCGGCGGCCAAGGTGCGGGCCGCGGGCAAGTCCATCGTGGCCTACAAGGTGGGCCGCTCGGAGTCCGGCGCACGGTCTGCCGTGTCGCATACCGGCGCGCTCGCCGGTGCCGACGAAGTCTATGACGCGCTGTTCAAGCAGCTCGGCATCATCCGCGCCCAGACCTTCGCCGATCTGCTGGATATCCCGGCGGCTCTGGCTCAGGGCCGCCTGATGAAGGGCAACCGCGTGGCCATTGTCACCTCCACTGGCGGTGCCGCCACCGTGGTGGCCGACAACGTGGGCCTCAGCGGGCTGGATATGCCCGCACCGGACACGGACACCGGGGAGAAGCTGCAAGCGCTTGAGCTGAAGGAGGCCGAGCTCGACCGCAACCCAATCGACGTGACGCTGGCCGGGCTGCGGCCCGACCTGTTCCGGTCGATCCTTAAGATCCTGGTGGAAAGCCCCAGCTACGATGCGATCGTCGTGGTGGTGGGCTCCTCGTCGATTGCGCAGCCCGATCTGGTGGCGCAGCCGGTGCTGGAATCGCTGGCGCTGACAGACAAGCCGATCCTGGCCTATGTCAGCCCTGATGCGCCCAACATTGTCCGCACGCTCAACGGACGCGGAATCCCGGCCTTTGCCGCCCCTGAAAGCTGCGCCTCGGCGCTGCAATCGCTGGCCTTAAAGCCTGGCGCATCGCAAGGCGGCGCGTCGAACGCACGGGATGTCGATTGCAGCGATATCGCACCGGGATCGCTGAATGAGGCGGACGCGAAGAAGCTGTTTGCCCGCTTCGGTGTGTCCGTGACCCGCGAAGTTGCGGCCGGAACGCCCGAGGCGGCGGCAGAGGCCGCAAGGGACTTCGACGGTCCCGTGGTGATCAAGATCCTGTCGAACGAGATCCTGCACAAGTCCGAGATGGGCGGTGTGGCATTGAACGTCGATCCGGCGGATGTGGGACGCGAATGTCAGGCCATGCTGGCCCGCGTGCGCGCCGCGACATCGGCCAAGATCGACGGCTTTCTCGTGCAGGAAATGGTCAAGGGCGGGGTCGAGATGATCCTCGGCTTCAACCGTGATCCGCAACTCGGGGCCTATGCTCTGCTGGGTGCGGGCGGCGTGACGACAGAGCTTTACAAGGACGCGGCGATCCGGCTTTTGCCCCTGGACCGCGACAGCGCGCGGGACATGATCGACGAGGTCAAGGCCGGTGCCTTGCTCAAGGGATTTCGTGGCAGCCCGAAGGCCGACATCGAGGCGCTGATCGACACCATGGTGGCCTTCTCGAGCATGGCCGAGACGCTGGATGGCCGCCTGACCGAAGCCGAGATCAACCCGGTGTTCGTTCTGCCCGAAGGGCAGGGGACGCGGGCGGGCGATAGCCTGATCGTTCTCGACTGACCTGAAGACTGCTGGCTCCGGCGGATGACGCTCCGCTAGGGCCTTGCTGTGCCAAGGACCGAAGACATGACAGACGTATTTATCTGCGATTACATCCGGACCCCGATTGGCCGCTATGGCGGTGCGCTGTCGTCGGTGCGTGCCGACGATCTGGGCGCCATCCCCCTGCGGGCGCTGGCAGGGCGCAATCCCCGGCTGGATCTCGCGGCTGTGGACGAGGTGATCTTCGGTTGCGCAAACCAGGCGGGCGAGGACAATCGCAACGTCGCCCGCATGTCGCTGCTGCTGGCCGGTTTCCCCGACAGCGTGCCGGGGACGACGATGAACCGGCTCTGCGGGTCGGGCATGGATGCGGTCATCACCGCGGCGCGCGCAATCAAGGCCGGGGAGGCCGACCTCATTATCGCGGGCGGGGTTGAATCCATGTCCCGCGCCCCCTTCGTGATGCCTAAGGCAACAGCCGCCTTCACCCGCGCCAACGAAGTGCATGACACCACCATCGGCTGGCGTTTCGTCAACAGGCTGATGAAAGCGCAATACGGCGTCGACAGCATGCCCGAGACGGCTGAGAACGTGGCCGAGGACTTTGGTGTCAGCCGCGCCGATCAGGATGCCTTTGCCTTGCGGTCCCAGCAGAAGGCCGGAGCGGCGATGGACAGCGGACGGCTGGCGCAGGAAATCACCCCGGTCGCCATTCCGCAGCGCAAGGGAGACCCGATCGTGGTGGACACGGACGAACATCCGCGCCCCGCGACGACACTGGAGGATCTGCAAAGGCTCAAGACCTTCGTCAAAGCCGACGGTACGGTGACGGCAGGCAACTCCTCTGGCGTCAATGACGGCGCGGCGGCGCTGATCCTGGCTACCAAAGAGGCGGCCGAACGGCATGGTCTGACGCCCATGGCAAAAGTTCTCGGCGGCGCAACTGCCGGTGTGGCGCCGCGCATCATGGGCTTTGGTCCGGCGCCCGCGTCGAACAAGCTGATGGCGCGGCTTGGCCTTGAGCAAGAGGACTTCGCGGTGATCGAGCTGAACGAGGCCTTTGCCTCGCAGGGGCTGGCAACGCTGCGCGATCTCGGCATTGCTGACGATGATGCCCGCGTGAACCGAAATGGCGGGGCGATCGCGCTGGGCCATCCACTCGGCATGTCCGGCGCGCGGATCACCGGCACGGCGATGCTTGATCTGAAGTCCGGTGAGAAATCGCTGTCGACCATGTGCATCGGAGTCGGCCAGGGCATAGCGATCGCACTGGAACGGCTCTAGTTTTCTGGTATCGGACTCGTATGAATGAAGGGCAAGCTATTCGAACTACAGATGTAACGATCGAAGCGGAGCCTTTTGGTGATCCCGTTGCGCAGGTTCTGTCATATCCGAATAGGAGTTCTGACTGGGGCACCCAACCAACAAGACAAAGCACATGACGAGCCTAATTCCACCCCTTAACCCGCTGCGCACCTTCGAGGTCGCCGCGCGCCTGTGCAGTCTGACATTGGCGGCGGAAGAATTGAACGTCAGCCAGGTGGCCGTCAGCCGTCAGGTCAAAACGTTGGAAGACTATTTTGGGGTGAACCTGTTCCGGCGATTGCATCGCGGTGTGGAGCTGACGGATGAGGGCCGCCAGCTTTACCAGGGAATTTCACACGCCTTTCAAGATATCGCCACGGCGTCCCGGCGTGTGTCGCGGCGCGGGCGGCGCGATATTCTGGCCATTCAATCGTATACGACGTTTTCGCAGCGTTGGCTGATCCCGCGCCTGACGCATTTCCACAACCAACACCCCCGGATCGAAGTGCGTCTCAGCTCCTCCATCGCACCGGTCGATTTCGAAAGCCAGAACCTGGATGCGGCGATCCGGGCGGGCAAGGGCGATTGGCCGGAGCTGCATTCAGAGAAACTGGTGGACGTTGAACTGCTCCCGATCTGCACGCCGGAGTATCAGCAACAGCATCAACTGTTCGAACCCAATGATCTCGCGAAAGTACGTCTGCTGCATTCGATGGCGCGGCCGACTGATTGGACCGCCTGGATCAAGCGTGTTGGCGCGGATGTCGACCCGGAACCCGGAATTCGCTTTGAAAGCTCGGCCCTGGCATACGAGGCGGCCTCGATGGATGGAGGTGTTGCCCTTGCGGTCAAGATCTTCGTCAAGCGGCACTTGCAGAACGGCAGTCTGGTTGCACCTTTCGGCGACCTGACCTGCTACAGTGGCGAAGGGTATTTCCTGACCTGGCCGAAGAAAGCCGCGCCGTCGCGTACTTTGATCAAGTTCCTTGAATGGATGCGCGAACGCATCCAGGTCGAGAATCCGGAACGCGAAGGCGAGGATGCTTCTCCGATCAATTGAGTGGTGCTCATCATCGGCATTTCGTGTACAATCTGGCGCAGACTGGACCCGGTTCAACGCAGTGTGCCGTGGACGAGGTCGGCATAGTGCCGTCTTTTGGCATCAATATTAAAAACATGCGCCATCATTGACGAGATCAGAATTGCGGAACTGATCGGCACTTCTGCCGCCAGTCAAGGGGATTGGGTGGCGTTCGAGTGTCCAAGTGGGCGCATGGTTTCGGGGCGCGACAAGTCACCCCATGAAGGCGTTGTGCTGAAGGCTGTTGACGAGGAAATAGAGGTTCGCGCGCAGCGCTTCCCGTGACAGCGAACCGCCGAGGCACAGTCGGACCTTTTCGCCGGGGGGTATTCCGACAGAGAAGGCGTCTGACGGCATAATGCCGATCGGGCGCCCGGCCATCCGTGCCACGATATCGGCGCGCCCGATGCCTTTGGGTAGTGTCAGCCAGACGTTGAAAGCGTTCTCCGCCCCCCTGAAATCGCACCCCTCGAGCACCTCGCGTGCGATGGCCTGCCGGGCGGAGGTTTCCGACCGGATGAATCGCCGGATCTGATCTGCCGTGCCGTCTTCGATCCACTGTGTAGCCAGGGCTGCCGTGATCGGAGACGACATGACGGCCTGCACCTTGAGCGCTTGTCCGAGGGAATAGGCCAGCTTGCCGTTCGGCGCGACCGTGTAGGCAAGGCGCAGGCCGGCACCGATACACTTCGCGAGGCCGCCGATGTGCCATGTCAGGTCCGGCGCCGAAACCGCGATCGGGGCGGGGGCCTTGGCCGGAATGAAGCCGTAGGCGTCATCTTCGACAAGATCCAGCCCGTGCTTGTTCAACACCTCGGAAATGGCAAGGCGGCGCTCCGTTGGGATCGTCAGCGTGGTTGGGTTCTGCAAGGTCGGGTTCAGATAGAGCGCCTTGGGTCCGTGGCGCCGAATGGCGTCGTCCAGCGCATCCGGTAGAATGCCCTCTGCGTCCATTTCGATGCCGACGAGGTTGAGGCCACGCCGCGCCGCGATGTTGCGGAACCCCGGATAGGTGATCTGTTCGCAAAGGACCGTGTCGCCGAACTGCGTCAGTATCGTCAGGATGGCGGAGATTGTGCTGTGCGCGCCCGGTGAAATGACAAGACGGGCGCTGGTGGGTATCATGCCGCGCAGGCTGAGCCAGGTCGAGGCAGCCGCCTTGTCCTTGTCCGATCCGGTCGACGATTGATAGCGCAAGAGTTGCACAAGGTTGGCGGACAAATAATCCATCCCGGCGCGCATCTTGGCGACAAGCGCGGGATCGGTCGGTTCTGGCGGCAGGTTCATCGACAGGTCTTCGTCAGCCTGACGCAGCGGGTCCGTGCTCGTGGCGGTCGCGACCGGTTCTGAAATGAATGTACCGCGCCCGACATGGCTTTTGACCAGGCCGCGAGACTGCGCCTCGCCGTAGCCGCGTGACACGGTTGTGAAGTCGATGCCCAGTCGCTTGGCCAAGTGCCGTTGCGGCGGCAGGCGAGTGCCTGGGGACAGGACGCCATCCCTGATATCCTGCTCGATGGCGTCCGCGATCGCGATGTAGCGCGGTTTGCCATGCGCTTCGGTCCGTGGCGCCCAGTCAATCATGTCTTTCTCCGTGGTCACGGGTTGATAGCGGACGATTCGCGGAAATTGAAGCTGATTGTATGGATTGCATCAATCTGTGGCAGGTGCGGGCTCCTTTTTCGGGCGGATGCGATCACGATTGAGTCGCGGAATTCCACACAGCACCGCGCCCATGCTCAAAAAATCGACAAAAGTATGCAAAATTGAATGTAAAATTGAATTGCCAATGTATGTATCATTGCGCGGTGTCGAGGGCCTCGGACATGGTGGGCGCATCCAAGGAACAGGAGACACCAGATGCCCAAAGTCACCAGAGATGCCCACAAAGACGGTGATTACTTCGTGGATTACGAGGAAAAAGTCTTCGAAGACGTCAAGGCCGACGAGGGAGAGAAGGCCCTCGTGACCTTCCATACAGTTGCCTTTGAAGGGTCCATCGGCCTGGTCAACATTCTGCAGGCAATCCGTCTGCAACGCAAAGGATTCGAGACCTCCATCCTGCTCTATGGCCCTGGCGTGACCCTGGGCATCCAGCGCGGGTTCCCGACCCTCGGCGACGAAGCCTTCCCTGGGCACCAGAATTTTGCCGCCAATCTCAAGAAGTTCATGGGCGAGGGGGGCAAGGTCTACTGCTGTCGTTTCGGCCTGCAGGCGCTGTACGGACACGGCGAGCCCGCGCTCTTGCCGGGGATCGTGCCGATCGCACCGCAGGACGTGCTGGACTGCATCCTGCTGCACCGCAAGGACAACGCCTTCATCCTCGACACCTGGACGGTTTGAGGCGGTCGGGCCCGGGCCGCGACTCCGGCCCGGCTCCCTGCAGGTCAGTTTTCACGAAAGGGGAATATCATGAGAACTGATACCGTCCGCGCCGCCGCCGTGCAGATTGCTCCTGATCTGACAGGCTGCGCGGGCACGATCGAACGCGTGCTGAACGCCATCGCCGATGCCGCTGACAAGGGTGCGGAGTTCATCGTCTTCCCCGAGACTTTCGTGCCTTACTACCCGTATTTCTCCTTCGTTCAGCCGCCGGTCCAGCAGGGCGCCGCACATCTGGAGCTGTACAAGGAGGCGGTCGTCGTTCCGTCGCCGGAAACGCAGGCCGTGGCGGACGCGGCCCGTCAGCGCGCCGTTGTCATCGTCCTGGGCGTGAACGAACGGGATCACGGATCGCTCTACAACACGCAGTTGATCTTTGACGCAGACGGCACGCTCGCGCTTAAGCGGCGCAAGATAACCCCGACCTACCATGAGCGTATGGTCTGGGGGCAGGGGGACGGGGCCGGCCTGAAGGTGGTCGACACAAGAGTTGGCCGTGTTGGTGCGCTGGCTTGCTGGGAGCATTACAACCCGCTGGCGCGATACGCGTTGATGACCCAGCACGAGGAAATCCACGCCGCGCATTTCCCCGGCTCGCTGGTCGGGCCGATCTTTGGCGAGCAGATCGAGGTCACCATGCGCCATCACGCGCTGGAGGCAGGCTGTTTCGTGGTCAATGCCACCGGATGGCTGACTGAAGGACAGATCCAGTCGCTGCACCCTGATCCCAAGCTGCAGAAGGCCATGCGCGACGGCTGCATGACCTGCATCATCTCTCCTGAAGGCCGCCATCTTGCCGAGCCGCTGACCGAGGGCGAGGGCATCCTGATCGCGGATCTGGACATGAAGCTGATCACCAAGCGCAAGCGCATGATGGACAGCGTCGGCCATTATGCCCGGCCGGAACTGCTGCATCTGGTGCATGACACCCGTCCCGCGGAAGTCCGGGTGGCCCAGGGCGGCGTGCCTGAGCCGCAACCGGCCGTGCTTTCGGTTCTCGATGAAAAGGAGCCGAGCAATGTCTGACGCCGACCTGATCAACGATCTGCAATCCCACGGGATGCGGCTGGTCGATCCGCGCTTCGGTCATGAGGCGCGGCGCGGCGGGGCAGGGCCGTCCGATCACAAGGCGATCACCATTGGCGAGACCACGGTCATGGTGCCGGTCCACACCGCGCCCGCCTTCGAGTCGCCCTTCCTTGTCGAGCCGCCGGACGCCAACGGGCGTGCACGGGTAACCCGCGACGGCGAGGAGGTCGCCCGCGTACGCTTTCCCACGCGGCCGAAATTCTACGATCTGAAGACCGCCGACGGTGTGCCCTACAGCCACATCGCGACGCTGCATTCGCGCGACGTGCTTGCGACGACCGTGCTGCAGACCTGCATCCGCTACGAGAGCCGCAAGAAGACCTGCCAGTTCTGCGCCATCGGTCAAAGCCTCGCTGCAGGGCGCACCATCGCGCACAAGACGCCCGAACAACTGGCGGAGGTCGCCAAGGCCGCGGTCGAGCTGGACGGGGTCAAGCACATGGTGCTGACCACCGGCACGCCGAAAGGCAAGGACCGCGGCGCCGCCGTCATGGCCGAGAGCGCGCGGGCCATCAAAGCGGCGGTCGATCTGCCATTGCAGGGCCAGTGTGAGCCGCCCGATGACGACATCTGGCACCAGCGCATGAAGGATGCGGGCATCGACGCACTGGGGATGCACCTGGAGGCCGTGACGCAGGAGGTGCGCGAGCGCATCATGCCGGGCAAGGCCACCGTGCCGCTGGAAAAGTACATGTCCAGCTTCGAGGCGGCGGTGAAGGTCTTTGGCCGCGCGCAGGTGTCCACCTACATCCTCGCCGGTCTGGGCGACACGCGCGAGGCGATCCTCGAGATGGGGCAGACGCTTTGCGACATGGGCGTTTACCCGTTTGTCGTGCCCTTCGTGCCGATCTCGGGCACACCGCTCGAGAGCCACCCTGCGCCCAAGCCGGAGTTCATGGCCTCGATCCTGCGCCCCTTGGGCGAGATGATCGTGCGCGCCGGCATCCGCTCGGAAGACATCAAGGCGGGCTGCGGCAAGTGTGGGGCCTGCTCGGCCCTGTCGACCTATGAAAGACTGAAGGTGCCGGCATGATCGAGCTTGAGCCGCACCAGTTCCAATGCCCCGGCTACTACATCCGTGCGACCTCCAAACCCTTTGAGGTACGCGGGGCCGAGGCTTTGCGCCGCCGCGTCTTTGTCGAGGAGCAGGGGATCTTCAAATCCCATGACCGCGACGAGATCGACCTTGTCGCTACCCATCTGGTCGCATTGTCGACCTATGCCCACGAGGCCGACCAGGTGGTCGGCACGGTGCGCATCCACGAAGAGAAACCCGGCCTCTGGTGGGGCTCGCGGTTGGCGGTGGACCGCGACTTCCGGCAGGTCGGACGGCTCGGGTCCGAGCTGATCCGGCTGGCCGTCTCGACCGCCAATGCGCGCGGCTGCGACACTTTCCTCGCGCATGTGCAAAAGCAGAACGTGCCGCTTTTCCGGCGACTCAGGTGGGCGGTTCTCGAAGAGGTCGAGCTGCATGGCGTGCCCCATGCCCGTATGTGTGCCGATCTGTCCTATTACCCGCCGTTCGAGGACTCGACCTCGGGCTGGTTCATGAAACCGGGCCGCCGGGCATGACCGACAGGCTGGACAACATGGCGGCGGCCCTGCGCGCGGATCCGGCGATCCGCTCGAAACTGGGGGTGTCGCAGGCGTCGGAGATGCTGGGTTTGACGGGCCAGTCCGCTGGCGCGCCGGGCGACGATGCCGCGATGATCGAAATGCCGGACGGCTTTGATCTGCTGGCAGGAGAGGGGTTCATCCCCGCATTCGTTAAGGCCGATCCGTGGTTTGCGGGCTGGTGCGGGGTGATGGTCAACCTGTCTGACATCGCAGCCATGGGCGGCCGGGCTATGGCGCTGATCGACCAGGTCTGGGCGCCCGACGCGGAGACCGCCGCGCCCATGATGAAAGGACTGCGCGATGCGGCCGCCGCCTATGGCGTGCCACTGGTGGGCGGACATACGAACTTCGCCGCCGCCGACCTGAACCTCGCCGTCTCGGTGCTGGGCAAGGCGCAAAGGCCGGTGACCAGTTTCGACGCTTGCCCAGGCGACGTTCTTCTCGCGGCCATCGATCACCGGGGGCGCTACGTAAATTTCGACAATTTCTGCGCCGCGCTGGACGCGCCGCATGACCGGCTGCGCGGAGATCTGGCGTTGTTGCCCGAGCTGGCAGAGGCCGGGCTGCTGACGGCGGGCAAGGACATCAGCCAGGGTGGCATCGCGGGCACGGCACTCATGCTGGCCGAAAGCTCGCACGTGGGCATGGTGCTGGATCTGGACCGGATCGCCCCGCCCGACGACATTCCGCTGCTGCGCTGGATGCACAGCTTTCCCAGCTTTGGCTTCTTGCTGACGGCTGTGCCGGAACGGGCCGCCGAGGTCTGTCTTGCATTCCGCGGGCGCGGCATCTGGGCCGATCCGGTCGGGACGGTCACCGAAGGCACTCAAGTTCGCCTGCAACGGGGCGGCGACACGGCGCTGTTCTGGGATCACGGCGAAACCCCCTACCTGTCGCTTTCCAGAAGGGTGCCCAGCCATGCCTGAGATGCACTGGACCCTGCGCTGGCCCGATGGCGGCGAAGAGCGCTGCTATTCGCCCTCCAGCGTGATCACCGAATTGTTCACGCCGGGGCAGAGCTATCCCTTGCCCGAGTTCCTGAACCGCGCCCGCATCGCGATGGAGCGCGCCTCGAACCGGGTGGAGCGCAAATATGGCTTCGCCTGCTCTTCGGCGATGGATCAACTCGACAGGATCGAAACCCGCGCCGCCGGCTTCGAAGGCCAGCCGGACGCCCGCGTCACCTGCCTGTCAATCACCTGAGGAAGGACGAGACGATGAACCAGACATACATCCCGCATGTCCCCGTCGCGATTGTGGGCGGCGGCCAGGCCGGCCTTTCCGTGGCTTATCAACTGCAAAAGAGGGGCATCGAAAGCGTCGTGTTCGAGCGGAACGAAAAGTTCCACTCCTGGCGCGTCAACCGGTGGGACAGCTTCTGCCTCGTCACGCCGAACTGGCAGTGCCGCCTGCCGGATTTCCACTACGATAAGGAATTCGGCGGTACCGATCCCGATGGCTTCATGCTGCGCGAGGAGATCACCGACTACCTCGACGCCTTTGCCGCCACGTTCGAGCCGAACCTGTACGAGCATGTCGCCGTGACCCGCATCGCCCATCATCCGCAGGGCGGTTATGTGGTGGAAACCAGCATTGGCACATGGACCTGCGACCAGGTGGTGATCGCCACCGGCGGCTACGACACCCCGATCGAGCCCGCCTATGCCGGGGCGCTGGATCCGACCATCGTGCAGATGCATTCGGTCGACTACCGCAACCCCGGCCAGCTGCCGGACGGCGATGTGCTGATCGTCGGCACCGGGCAATCCGGGGTACAGATCATGGAGGATTTCGTCCGCGCTGGGCGCGGCGTGCATCTGGCCGTCGGCCCGGCACCGCGCAGCCCACGCAAGTATCGCGGACGCGATGCCACCGACTGGCTGTACGACGCGGGCCATTACGAGATCACGATCGACAAGCATCCCGAGCCGATCAAGGCGTTGACCCAGACCAATCACTACATGTCGGGCCGCGATGGCGGCAAGGAGATCGACCTGCGCAAATGGCATGTGGATCACGGGGTCGAGCTATATGGCTCGCTGGCCAACATGGACGGGCGGAGGCTTGAATTCCTCCCGGACCTCAAGAAGAACCTCGATGACGCGGACCGTAGCTATGTCGGGATCCGCGACCAGATCGACGCCTACATCGCGCGGGCCGGGATCGACGCCCCGGTCGAGCCACCCTTCGTCAAGGTCTGGGAGCCCGATGAGGAGCGCACGGAACTGGACGCCAATGCGGCCGGGATCACCTCGGTGCTCTGGGCCATCGGGTTCCGGCCAGATTATCGCTGGATCGAGGTCGACGTGTTCGACGCGCGTGGCAAACCCAGGTTTCACCGCGGCGTCACCGACGTACACGGATGCCACTTCATCGGTCTGGGCTGGCTGAATACCTGGGGGTCGGGCCGGTTCCTCGGGATCGAGGAGGACAGCGCCTATCTCGCCGACCAGATCGCCTTGCAGCTGCAAGACACCGGAAAACGGGCCGTGGCATAATGAGTGTGGTGGCCCTCGCCGCGCGGCCGCACCGGGTCGAGGATACTGTCGCCCTGCCGCTGGGCATGGCGCAACTGTCCCTGGGCGGCCTGTCCGAACAGTGGGTCCTGCGGTTCTGCGGGGACCGGCATTGGGCGCTGATCGCCAAGGCGCTCGGCCAGCGAAGCGCGGTGTTTCGTGCGGCGGACGGGCGTCCAGTCTACGCCGCGTTCTGCACGACCTCGCTGCGGTTTCATACGCTGTCCCAGCCTTTGCTGGGGCAGGACGCGCGGATCGTGTCGGGGCTGTTTGCGGTTTCGGATACGCGCACAGGGTCCCGGCATCAGGTGGTGGTCGCGGGCAAGGTCGTCGCCGAGCTGTCGATGATCTCGACCTTTGTCAGCCATGATGCGAGTGGCTCCAACACGCGGATCTTCCGCAATACCGTTCTGGGCGACATGCAGTTGCCGCCAGCCGAGGCAGGGCTGACTCAGCTTGACGGCCAGGCGCGCGACACCGCGCGCGAGTTTCGCAGATATGCGCCGGATCCTGCACAGGCGGTCCACTCCGAGCGCCCAACGCCGTCTCTGGATTTCAACGCGCTCGGGCTGCTTTATTTCCCGACCTTCTCGCGCATCGCGGAGACGGCGGCCTATAGCGGGGCCCCGCGGTCCGGTCCGGTCTTGCGGCGGGACGTTGTCTATCTTGGCAATATCAACCAGGGCGACACTGTTTACGTGTTCGATCACGGCCCGATCTCCGTGATGGCCCGGGGCGACGGCGCTCCGATTGCAGCTGTGCGCACACTGACCGCAATCTGAAATACGACGGGGCACGCTCCGAAAGTCCCGCCCCGGGTGCCAAGCTTGTCGACGATCCGAACTTACCCAATCCTCCCGCGACAGGCACTTATCCAGACCTTCTGCGCGCGACCGAGACGCTTTGGCCGAGGCGACCTCGCCCACGCAGGGCAGGGCAAGGTGGCTAAGTGCGGCCGCCATGAATTATATTCTTGATAGTATACTATCCTTGATGCAGCCTTCGAACGGCGCGAGGGGTCGCGCCGGGCAACAGGGAGCATACCATGACACGTCTACTCGGTTCCGCGCTGGCCGGCGCCATCATGGCCGCGGCAGCTGCGGGCGGCCTAGCCGCGCAAGACCTGCCGGAGAAACTCGTGATCGGCACCGAGGGCGCCTATCCGCCGTTCAACTACACCGAATCCGACGGCGGCGTCGCCGGCTTCGAAATTGATCTGGGCAATGCGATGTGCGCCCAAATTCAGGTCACCTGCGAATGGGTCACGCAGGACTGGGATGGAATCATTCCCGGCCTCGAGGCCAAGAAGTACGATGCCATCATCGCATCGCTCTACATTACCGACGAGCGGCGCGCGGTCGTCGGCTTCTCGGACAAGTACTATGCGGTACCATCGCGTTTCGTGCTTCCTGCCACGAGCGAGCTCGAGATTTCCCCCGAGGGCCTGTCGGGCGCGATCGTCGGCACGCAGCGCGCGACCGCTTTCGAGCGTTACCTCACCGCGAACATGCCGGACGTCGACCTGCGCCTGTACGGCACGATGGACGAAGCGTACCTCGATCTCGCCTCGGGCCGGGTCGACGCCGTGCTTGGCGACGTTGTCGCAATTCAGGGTGGGTTCCTGTCCACCGCCGAAGGCGAGGGTTTCGAACTGCGCGGGCCCGAATTTACGGATCCGGAATACTTCGGCTACGGCGCTGGCGTTGCCGTGCGGAAGGAGGATCAGGCCATCGCCGACGCCTTCTCGGCGGCGATCAAGGCGCTACGCGACGACGGCACCTACCAGGAAATCTCGGACAAGTGGTTCGGCGTCGACGTGTACGGCAGCTGACATGTGTCGGGCCGGGTCATCGTGCCCGGCCCCTGAATGTCCGCCTGGGGCGGACATGTAGGCACTGAGGGCAGGGGAGGCTGATGCCGGATCTCGAGGGATATGGCTGGCTGCTGATCGACGGTCTGATCTTGACCCTGGCGGTGGCCATCGCATCGCTTGTCGGTGCGCTGCTCGTTGGCTTGGCTGCCGCCGTGGGAAAGCTGTTCGCGCCGCGGGCTGTCAAGGCACTGATCGAGATCTACACGACCTTCGTTCGCGGCGTGCCGGAACTCGTCCTGCTGCTTCTGATCTACTACGGTTTGCCGACACTGATCCAGGATTTCGCAAGCTCTCTTGGTCGTGAAATCTCGATGTCGATCAATCCCTTCGTGGCCGGCATCGGAACCCTCACCTTGATCTATGCCGCCTTTGCCTGCGAGGTTTTCCGGGCTGCCTACCTCGCTTTACCCGTTGGCCAGCGCGAGGCGGCCCTTGCGCTGGGACTGAGCAAGACCACCACCTTCCGCAAGGTCGAACTGCCGCAGATGATGCGCTACGCGCTTCCCGGCCTCGGCAACGTCTGGATGGTGCTCATCAAGGCGACGGCGCTGATCTCGATCATCCAGTTGCCGGAACTCATGCGCAACGCCGACATCGCTGCGCGTTCGACACGCCAGCCCTTCACCTTTTTCTTTGCCGCCTGTTTGCTCTATCTCGCCATCACTGCCGTATCCATGTGGGGACAGGCTCGGCTCGAACGCTGGGCATCACGTGGCGTGACTTTGGCGCGCCCATCATGATGTTCGTCGCCGAGCACCTGCCGCGTTTCCTTGAGGGCGCCTGGGTTACCGTCCGGTTGGCCGCGCTCAGTTGCCTGCTTGGGCTTCCCATTGCCCTGGCGCTGGCGCTGTGCCGTCTGTCCTCGAACCTTTTGCTCAGGAACGTCTCGACCGCCTACGTCTTCTTCTTTCGGGGCACGCCCCTGCTGGCCCAGATCTTCCTCATCTACTACGGCAGCGGCCAGTTCCGGCACGCGCTCGAGGCCGCTGGCCTGTGGGCCTTCTTCCGCGATCCGTGGTTCTGCGCGCTATTTGCACTGGCACTGAATACCGGCGCGTACAGTTCGGAAATCCTGCGCGGCGCGATCCAGGCCGTGCCGAGGGGCGAAATCGAAGCGGCCCGCGCGCTGGGGTTGACCGGGTGGATGCAACTGCGCCTCATCACTCTTCCCCGCGCCATCCGCATCGGATGGCCGGCCTATACCAACGAAGTCGTCTATCAGATCCAGGCCACCTCGCTGGTGTCGATCATCACCATCATGGACATCACCGGCGTCGCCCGCGCCGTCGGGTCCCGTCATTTCACCTTCTTCGAAGCCTTCGGTCTTGCAGCCGTGCTTTACCTGGTCCTCGTCTACAGCTTCATCTTCGCGGCGCGCCGGGTTGAGAACCGGCTGAATGCGCACCTTGTGCGCGTTGAGCGTCCCAAGGCGGTCGCGCTCGGAGGATTGATCCGTTGACCGACACGACCGAGGAAATGCCCCGCAGCACCGCGCCAAAGAAGCGCGGGATCCTGCGCGAAAAGGCTTTCCTGATGCTCAAGGACGCGATCCTGTCGGGCACCCTTCAGCGCGGCGAACGGCTTTCCGAAGTACGGCTCATGAGGGATTTCGGCATCGGCCGAACGCCGCTGCGCGAGGCGCTCAACCGCCTTGAACGCGAAGGGCTCGTGGTCAGCCAGCCAAACAGCGGCTACTCGGTCACGAACCTCGACATCGACGCCGTGTGCGAGCTGCTGGTGGTGCGCGAGGGACTCGACGCCATCGCGGCGGAACTCGCCGTCCAGACCTCTACCGACGCGGATCTCGCGGCACTGTCCGAGGTCATGGCCGAGATCGATGCGCTCGACCGCGCTCACCAGCCGACGCCGGAGGTCTATGCGCGCGAGCTGGAGCTTGGACTGAAGGTTCACGAGGTCATCCTCGCCGCCACGCGAAACACCGCGCTGATCGAGATCACGCAACGCGTCTACGACCAGCTGCGCCTCGCTCTCTGGGTCGAGGTGCGCTGGGTCGAGCAGTGGTCAAGTGCCGTGGCCGAGCACCGGGCAATCGTCGATGCAATGCTGGCGCGCGATGCCCCGCGGGCATCCGAGGCCGCGCGCGCGCACATCCGGTCCTCGCGTCGGAACATGCTGATGATCAGGGACATCTCCACCGCGCGCCGGGCAAGGGGCGCACGCCTCCCCATGCGGGATCGAGACTAAGCCAGAGGACACCATGCGCGATTTCCACTTTCCAGGGCGCTCGGCCGTTCATTCAGTCAACGCCATGGTGGCCACGTCGCATCCGCTGGCAACCGAAGCGGCGATGCAGGTGCTGCGCGACGGTGGAAACGCGATGGATGCGGCGATCGCGGGCTCGGCCGTTATGGCGGTCGTCGAGCCGCAGATGACCGGCATCGGAGGGGATTGCTTCGCGCTGTTGTCGGTGGCCGGAAAGCCGGACGTGGTCGCTTTCAACGGCTCGGGTCGCGCGCCTTCGGCAGCAAGTCTTGAACGCCTGCGCGGCGAGGGTCTGTCCGGGATTCCCGTCGACTCGGTCCATTCGGTGACCTTGCCGGGCGCCGTGGACGGGTGGTTCAGGCTTCATGACCGCTACGGCCACCTCGAGATGGAGCGACTCCTGCGACCGGCGATAACCTACGCGCGCGAAGGTTATCCGGTCCACGCCCGCGTGGCCCGAGACTGGGCCTGTGCCAAAGACCACCTTTCCCGGCGCAAGGCGACACGGGCGTTGTTCCTGCCGGGCGGCGCGGTCCCGCGGTTGGGCGACATCCACCGCCAGGAACGGCTGGCCGACACGCTGGAGAGCATCGCCAGGGGCGGCGCCCGTGCCTTCTACGAGGGCCCCATCGCCGCGGCCATGGTGCGAACGCTTCAGGGCCATGGTGGGGTTCACAGCGAAGAAGACTTCAGCCGCGTATCGGGCGATTTCGTCGATCCCATATCGACCGACTATCGTGGTCTTCGCGTGCATCAGGTTCCGCCGAACAATCAGGGCCTGACCGCGCTCCTGATTCTCAACCTGCTTGAAGGCTTCGATCTGGCGGCGCTGCCGTTCGGGTCGGCCGACCGTCTCCATCTCGAGATCGAAACAGCTCGGCTGTCATACGCCATGCGCGACAGCCACGTCACGGATCTCGCCGCGATGCGGGTTTCTGTCGAGGCCATCCTTTCCAAGTCCTGGGCGGACACGCTGCGGAACCGCATTTCACCCGACGATGCCATGACCGACTTGGGGCCGCTCGGCTTGCGCATGTCGGACACGGTCTACATGACGGTCGTGGACAAGGACCTCAACGCGGTCAGCTTCATTAACTCCATCTTTGACAGCTTCGGCAGCGGTATCCTCTGCGAGGAAACCGGGGTCCTGTTCCAGAACCGGGGCCATTCGTTCTCCCTTGATACCGCGCACCCCAACGCACTGGAGCCCGGGAAGCGCCCGATGCACACGATCATGCCGGGAATGGTGACCGACGGGGGCAGGCCCGTGCTGTCCTTCGGCGTCATGGGTGGAGACTACCAGCCCCTTGGTCAGAGCCGGGTGATTTCGGCGGTGTATGACCACGGCCTGGACCTGCAGGACGCTCTCGACATGCCGCGGGTCTTCCCGGGCGATGTCGATGTCGAGGTTGAACGGAGTCTTCCCCCCGGGATCATGCACGGGCTCTCCGCGAAGGGGCATGCGCTCCGATTGGCAGACGACCCTTTGGGAGGCGGACAGGCCATCCAGATCGATCACGAAAGGGGCATCATCATCGGCGCGTCGGACCCTCGGAAGGACGGTCACGCTGCAGGATACTGAGGGGTTCGCAACGCCGATCAGGGGATGATGCGGTTGTCCAAACGAAGGGGCGGGTGATCCACGACATTTCGCCGTGAGCCTTGTGGCGACGTCCGAACCCGCTCTTGATGTGGGTGGAGGCAAAGCGCTTTTGAAAACGCGACTGTTACCGCCCCATGGCGCGCGCATGTCCGTAGATGGTGGCGGTGCTGCCAGACGGGTTCGAACTGGTCTCACCAAGGGCAGTATAGCTGTCCCTTGCCTCGCGCAGAGACACTTCGGGCTGACCGTGTTTCCGCATTGCTTTCTTGAGGAAATTCCGGAGCGAGAGTGGGAAGCGGACGTACAGCATCACCGCCAGGCGGATGATCTCGGGGCTCCAGTCTCAACAGGAATCCTTCTGACAGGACCTCGGCGCCCAAGGCAGCCAGCGGGCACGGGACGCGCGGATACTGATGCTTGAGGGTATGGGTGTGCCGGAGGATGCGCGCGCCGGGCTCTATGGTCCGGTGGCGCTTGTCCCGTCTGCGCGGGATGCCCAGACCCGTGCCGTGTCCGTCCTTGCCGAGGTTCTGGCAAAGGCGATGGCGGCCCGACGCGGCTGACCGGGCACGGTCAGAGCAGTTCGACCTCGATGAACCGGCAGGCAAAATCATTGCCGTTGATCACGTCATGCTCAACGCCCTTCTCGCGGAAATAGGGCGCGCCGTTTCGCATCTCGGCCACCGTGGTGGTCCCGTCGGGCCCCTTGATCCGCAGGGCGCCGTCGAACAGCGGCACCACCACGTAATCATGCGCGTGACGGTGCCAGCCGGTGTTGTCCCCTTCCCCGGCAAAGGCCCATTCGGTGACCCGGACCTGATCGTTTTCGATCAGGACCGTGCCTGTCGCAGTTCCTTCGCCCAAGGCCACGGGTCTAGTCCCGCCGAAGTGCGTTGTTCGCCGCGTGAAGGATGGCGACCATGAGCGCGAGTTTCAGAACCTCGGCGGGAAGGAACGGCCAGAGACCGAAGCTGAGAATGGGCTTGTCCCAGCCGACGATCGCGCCAAGCCAGGCGATGCCGGGCAGGTAGATCAGCGCAAGGCCCACGAGGCCCGTTGCGGCAAGGCGCAGGATGCCCTTGCCCCAGCCCCGCTCGGCCAACCAGCCGACCGCGACGGCGGCCAGAAGAAACCCGACAAGGTAGCCACCCGTGGGCCCGACCATGTAGGCAAGCCCCAGCCCCTTTTCGGGTGTCCCGGCGAAGACGGGAAGGCCTGCGGCACCCTGGGAGAGATACGCCCCAAGCGTCACGCCGGCCAGCCGGGTGCCATAGCTTGCCCCGATCAGCAGCACGACAAGCACCTGCATGGTCATTGGCACGGGAAAGAACGGGACCTGCACCTTGGCCGAAAGCGTGAGCAGAAGGCTCCCGGCGACGACAAGAAGCGCGGCCCTGGCAAGCCCCGGCTGGCCGAGGGCGGCGCGCAGGGGCGAGATATGGAGAGAACTGGACATGTGTTTTCCTCCTGAGGTCATTTCACCGCGTCGCGGATCGCGGCGAGCGTTTTCTTGCGGTCGGCGCGTGCGGCAAGGGCCGCGTCCATGTCGACCTGGACGAAACGGGTTTCGGTATTGGGCTGGAGCTGTCCGATCAGGTCCATGTCAGCCGAGATGATCGTGCCGATCATGAAATAGCCGCCGCCCGACACCGCGTCCCGGTGCAGGATGATGGGCTCGGTCCCGCTGGGGACCTGGACCGAGCCGTAGGGATAGCAGGCATCCGTGATGTTCGACGGGTCCGAACCCGCGCCGAAGGGCTGTTCGCGGTCCACGAACTCCATAGGCCTTCCGCCCTGAAAACGGTATCCCATCCGGTCGGCCTCGTTCGCCACCTTCCAGGTGTCTTCGAAGAACGCCTTCTGCGCCGCCTCGGTGATCCGGTGCCAGTAGAGCCCCGGCAGCATCCGCAATTCGGCGCTGGATCCCGGCCCGCGGCGCAGGGCTTCGGGCACCGATTTGCCGGCGCGGCCCGTGGCCCGGTCGGCGCCAAGCGGCAAGGTGTCGCCGGGCTGAATCGCGCGACCTTCGTAGCCGCCCAACGCGCCGATGGCGTAGGTGGACCGGCTGCCGAGTGCGGGCGGCGTGGCGATGCCGCCCGAGATCGCGATATAGGCCCGCGCCCCCGCACGCAGGAAATCGAAGGACAGGACATCGCCGGCCTTGACGTCGAAAGCCGTCCAGCCCGGCTGTTCGGCCCCGTTCACCTTTGCGGGAAGATCGGCGCCGCAGAGCGCGACAGTGGCGTCTTCGGTAAACTCGAGCTCGGGTCCCATGAACACGGTCTCCAGCCCCGCCGCATCCTCGGGGTTGCCGACGAGCATGTTCGCGGCCCGCATGGCAAGGCGGTCCATCGCGCCCCCCTGGGGGATGCCCAGGTGATAATAGCCGGGCCGGCCCAGATCCTGGATCGTGGTCAGGATGCCGGCTGAGATGACATTAACCGGCATAGAGGGCCTCCATCAGTTTTGCGTTGGTGCCGTCGATATCGGCGTTGAAGGCTTCCAGATCGAAGGTGACCTCGGCGATACGGGGCTCGAAGCGGCCGGCTTGCACGTCTTCGACCGCCGCATCGTATTCCTCGCGGCTGATCGGTTTCCATTTCACGATGTCGCCGGGTTTGAAGAACACCATGAAATCCCTGAGGTAGCTCACCTCTTCCTGGGGATCGAAGATCGGCATCGGCGTGATCCCGAACATCTGGTAGCCACCTGCCCCGCGCACCGAGTAGATGCAGGAAAAGCAGCCGCCATAGCCCACCGTCAGCTTGGGCGTATCGGTGCGGGGCCGGAGGTATTTCGGCACTTCGATCTGACGGGGCCGGTCCACCATCTGGTAGAGAAACGGCAGGCCCGAGACGAAGCCCACCATGGACACGAACCACGGCGCGCCCGAATGCGCCTCGATGAACGCCGCAACATCGTCATAGCCGTTGATCCGCGCGGCATATTCGATATCCGTGGCGTTCGGATCCTGGTGCCGCTCGCGGAAGCGCATCAGTGTCTCATGGGTCCAGGGATCCTGGTAATGCACCGGGATCTCGATGATCCGGGTGTTCAGCTTGGATTCGGCCTTTTCCGCGTCCTGCTCCATTTCCTTGAGCATCCCCATCAGCTTGTCGGGATGGATCACGTCGGGATCGAACTTGATCTGGAACGAGGCGTTGGCGGGGCAGATCTCGGTCACCCCGTCGATCTTGGCGTCGCGCACCGCGTTGGTGATTGCGAGCGAGATGAAGAAGGCTTCGAGCGACATCGCTTCGTCCACTTCAACGAAGATGTGCTCGTCGCCTCCGAATGTGTATCGGCACGTCATGCGGCTGTGTCTCCCCCCATCTGTGTCCAGGCTGTTATCTTATCCACGTTGGCCTCAAGCCACGGCTCGAGCCACTTGGTATGGACGGTATTGGTGCGGACATCGTCCGCGTCGAGAAGCGCCTCGAAAAGCGGCGCCGTGGTGGCCAGTCCGCCGATCCGAAGCTCTCTGAGCGCACGCCCGAGACGTGTGAGCGCCGCCGTGCGATCTTCGCCATGAACGATGAGCTTGCCCAGAAGCGAGTCGTAGAACGGCGGCACCTGGTAGCCCTGGTAGAGCATGTGATCGAACCGCACGCCCGGCCCCGTGGGCACGTCGAGCGCGGCGATCTGGCCGGGAAAGGGCATGAAGTTGTTCGCCGGATCCTCGGCGTTAAGGCGCACCTCGATGGCATGGCCCCGCATGGGCACGTCCTGTTGGCTGTACCGAAGGGGTTCGCCGCCTGCGATGCGGATCATCTCGGCCACCAGATCAAGGCCAGTGATCATCTCTGTCACCGGATGTTCGACCTGAATGCGGGTGTTCATCTCGATGAAGTAGAAATCGCCGCTTTCGTCATCGTAGAGATACTCGACGGTGCCGGCCCCCCGGTAGCCCACCGACCGCGCAAGATCGGCCGCCGACTGGCACAGCTTTTCCCGCGTCAACTGGTCAAGCGCGGCCGAAGGCGCCTCTTCCCACACCTTTTGGCGCCGCCGCTGAAGCGAGCACTCGCGCTCCCAGCAATGGATCGCATCGTTGCCGTCGGCCAGGATCTGGACCTCCACATGTCGGGCCTTTTCAATCACCTTTTCGATGTAGATGCCGCCGTCGCCGAACGCGGCCTTGGCCTCGGAAGACGCCTGTGGGGCCAGCTTGCGGAAGCTTTCGGCATCCTCGGCGATACGGATACCGCGCCCGCCGCCGCCGGCGGCTGCCTTGATCATCACCGGAAAGCCGATCTCGCCCGCCAGTGTCGCCGCCTCATCCATATCGGCCAGAACGCCGTCCGATCCGGGAACCGTAGGCACGCCGGCGCGCGCCGCCTCTTTTCGGGCGGCGGCCTTGTCGCCCATCAAGTCGATGGTCTCGCCCGAGGGCCCGACGAAGATCAGGCCCGCCGCCTCGACGGCCTTGGCGAAATTTGCGTTCTCGGACAGAAAGCCATAGCCGGGATGGATGGCATCCGCCCCGGTGTCTTTCGCCGCCTTCAGGATTGCCTCTGTGTCCAGGTAGGACTTGGCGGCATGGGGCGGGCCGATGCACACCGCTTCGTCGGCGATCCGGACCGCAAGCATGTCGGCATCCGCTTCGGAATGAACCTGCACGGTCCCGATCCCCAGGTCGCGCGCCGCGCGGATCACGCGCACGGCGATCTCGCCCCGGTTCGCAATCAGAAGCTTGCCGATGGGCATCAGTCCAGCACCGCCAGAACTTTACCTGCCATTATCGGTTCTGCATCCTCGGCCTGAAACGAGGTGATCGTGCCATCGGAATCCGACTTTACCTCGTGAAACGTCTTCATCACTTCGACCAGCCCGATCGTGTCGCCCTTGGCGACCGTATCCCCGACCTCCTTGAACGGAGGCTCGTCGGGTGACGGCTTTCGGTAGAAGGTTCCAGGGATCGGTGACTTGATCTCATGTGCCATCTTCTTGGTCTCCTCTGGTGTGGCTCAGGCCGCTTGCAACTGTGAGAGGGCGGCGCTGACCGCCTTGGCGATATCTTCGGAGTTGGGCGTGTCGGAATGGATGCAGACCGTCTCGGCCCGCACCGGAAGGGACTTGCCGCCCACCGAGATAAGCGTGCCCTCGGTCACAGCGCGGCGGGCGCGCTCTGCGGCAAGATCCGGGTCCACCGCGTCGTGGGAGCGCGTGATGATCAGCCCACCCTCGTCACTGTAATCGAGATCGGCAAAGAATTCCGCGATGAACCCTGCGCCTTCGGCCTCGCAGACCGTTTCATGCAGGGTTCCCGCAATCCCCATCACCGGCAGATCGTAGATCACCGAGGCGCGCGCCACAGCCCGCGCGATCGGCTCTTGCCGCGCGGCCATACCGTAGAGTGCCCCGTGGGGCTTGATATGGGCAAGTCTCGTGCCCGCCTGCTTGCAGAAGGCATCAAGCGCGCCGATCTGGTAGAGGATGATGTTCAGCATCTCCTCTTCCTCGACCTTCATCTCGCGCCGACCGAACCCTGCAAGATCGGGAAGCGAGACATGGGCACCGATCCGCACATCATGCTTCACTGCAAGCTCTACGGTCGTGCGCATGTGATTGGGGTCGCTTGCGTGAAACCCACAGGCCACGTTGGCCTGGTCGATATAGGGCATCAGGTTTGCGTCATTGCCCATGTGGTAGAGCGAAAAGCTTTCGCCCATGTCGCAGTTCAGGTCAGCCATCCTGATGTCCTCCCTAGTCCTTCAGCGACGCGACATAGCGCAGCCTGATTTGGTCGGCGATCACCGCCAGGATCAGCAGCGCGCCAAGAACGACGGTCTGCAAATAGCTTTCGATGCGCGCCAGGTTCATGCCGTTCTGGACAAGCCCGATGAAAAGCGCGCCGAGAACGACGTTCTCAAGCCGCCCGATCCCGCCCCGAAGGCTGACGCCCGCGATCACGCAGGCCGCGATGCTTTCCAGAGGCATGGACGCGCCGATATTCGCCTCGCCCGTGTCAAGCCGCGCGGTCAGCAGCATGCCCGCCGTCGCCGCCAGCGCCGCACACAGAACGTAGGTCGCGAACAGCGTACCGCGAACGTTGATGCCAGACAGGCGCGCGGCCTTGGCATTGCCGCCCACCGCATAGAAGTACCGGCCATAGGGGGTGCGGTAGAGCAGCACCCACAAAAGCACGATCAGAAGCGCCGCGACCCAGACAGGCGTCGGCACCCCCAGCAACATGCCGAACCCGAAGGTATCGCCAAACTCCACGGGCATGCCGTAAACCGGCACGCCGCCGGTCAGGTAAAGCGCGATGCCGAATCCCACCGAAGCCATGCCGAGAGACATCATGAACGGCGACACGTTGAAGAAGGCCACGCCCACGGCATTCGCAACACCGATCATCGTACCGGCAGCGACGCCCGCGAGGAACCCCAGGCTGATCGCCAGGAACACCGCGTCGGGCATGGCGGCATAGATCGACGCCATCACCATGGCGCCGACGACCGAGGCAAGCGCCAGGATCGTGCCGACGGATAGATCGAACCCGCCGGTCAGAAGCGCCAGCATCTGGCCAAGCGCTACGATGGTCAGGTACACCGACTGCCGCAGCACGTTCATCAGGTTGCGCCCGGTCAGGAAGTTGTCCGACATCAGCGAAAACACCGCGACTGCGATCACCAGAAGGAACGGCAGGATGCCGAGCCGCACGAAAATTCGCTTGAGCCAGTCTCCCGGCGCGCTTGTTCCTTTCGCGGGGCCTGCCCTGTCGGCCATCAGGCGCTCTCCTTCTCGAAAAAGTTCGCAAGCACGGTCTCTTCGGTCAGGTCCGGCCCGACCAGTTCCGCCTGAATGCGACCGCGATAGAAGACGTAGGCCCGGCTTGTGAGGTTCAGGATCTCCGGCAGGTCGGACGAGACGATGACAACCGCAGTGCCCGCCGCCGCCAGATCGACGATGAACTGATAGATCGCCTGGCGTGTGCCTACGTCGACACCCACCGTGGGTTCGTCGAACACGACAAGGTCCACGTGCCGGGTCAGGCTGCGGGCCAGCATCGCCTTTTGCTGGTTGCCGCCCGAAAAATGATCGACCGCCCGCTCGGGCTGGTTTGGCGACAGTTTCAGGCGGTTCGCCAGATCCTGCACGATCTTTCGTTCGCCGGCACGGTTGAGGAATATCCCGCGTCGAAAGGGCGGCACGTCGAGCGAGGCAAGTGAAATGTTCTCGCGCACAGGGCGAACCATGAGCAGTCCCTCTTCGTGGCGGTCCGCGGGCAGGTAGAGGAACCCGTCACGGATCGCCGCGCCAGGCGAATGGCCGGTCACGTCGCGGCCCTTGTAGCTGACCGCGCCGGCAGAGATCTTGAGCGCTCCGAACGCCGCCTGCATCGCCTCGGATTTGCCCGAGCCCACGAGGCCGGCCAGACCCACGATCTCGCCCTTCCGGACCGACATCGAGACATCGAGAACAGAACCGTTCGCCGAGGTCACGCCATCGAGTCGCAGTACATCCTCGCCCGGTGCGCCAAGGTCGATCTTGGGAAAGATCGCGCCTACCTCGCGCCCCGTCATCAACTCCACCAGCCGGTCTTCGTCGGCCTCGTCCACGTCCAGCGTGGCCACGTATTTTCCGTCGCGCAGGACCGTGATTCGATCCCCTATCCGGCGGATTTCGGCAATGCGGTGGGTGATGTAGATGATGCCCACGCCGCGCGCCGTCAGCCCCTCGACGATCCGGAACAGCTGGTCGGTCTCGTGGTCGGTCAGGCTTGCGGTCGGCTCGTCCAGGATCAAGACCGACACGTCCGAGCGAAACGCCTTGGCGATCTCGACCATCTGCTGCTCGGCACGGCTCAGGTGCTGGACCTTGCGCGCCGGATCAAGATCGAACGCAAGCTCGGACAGGATGCGCCGGGCCTCGCGCCGCATGTCGGCACTGTCCAGGAAGATGCCGCGCCGGTGCTCGGCCCCAAGGAACAGGTTCTGTTCCACGGTCATCTGCGGCACGAGCGAGAACTCTTGAAAAACCGCGGAAACGCCTTGGTCGCGCGCTTCGTGGACGGACTTGAACGCGACGGGCCTGCCGTCGCGCTCGATGTGCCCGGCGCTGGGTGAATTCGCGCCGGACAAAATGGAAATCAGGGTCGACTTGCCCGCACCGTTCTCGCCGAAAAGCACGTGCACCTCGCCGGCGCGCAGATCGAAATCCACGCTGTCGAGCGCACGCACACCGGGGTAGTCCTTGGTCAGGCCCCGGGTGGCCAGAAGCGGTGCGGGCGGTGTCATCGCCCGATCACTCCACCCGGAACACCGG
The DNA here is from genome assembly GCA_050299555.1 of Paracoccaceae bacterium. Classification (GTDB taxonomy): domain Bacteria; phylum Pseudomonadota; class Alphaproteobacteria; order Rhodobacterales; family Rhodobacteraceae; genus JBNKWA01. The sequence continues at coordinate 32,059 of JBNKWA010000077.1, forward strand.
GCTGAATCCGGCGGGCGCCAGCGTGGAGGTGGGATCGAACTCGCTGTGGTTTTCGGTCGTCACCACGTAAAGCGCGGGGCCCACATGCTTCTGGTAGTCCTGCCCTTCCAGGATCCGCACGGCCTGGTCGATGGCGATACGGCCCTGGATCACGGTTGAATCCGTGGGCGCGGCCAGGATCTGACCACGGGCGATGCCCTGGTCGACGCCCGGCGTGTAGTAGTAGGACACGACCTTGACCTGATCGGTCAGGCCACGCGCGCGCAGGATCGGCACGGCGGCCTCGGCCGTAACGGCCGTTCCGACCACGTAGTCGAGATCCGGATAGGTCTCGAGCGCGTCTTCCACCAGCTTCGACTGCGCTTCCTTGCCGGTGTCGCCATAGAAGGTGTCGACAACCTCGATCGCACCCGATTCAACCGCCGCAAGAAAGCCGCTGTTGCCGGCTTCCACCCAGCCCGCGCCCGCAGGCCCGGGGAACCAGGCGACCTGTACCGGGTCACCGTCAGGATGAGCTTCGGCCAGGAACTCACCCGCCTTGGCACCCATCTCACCGAAAGAGACCAGCGACTTGGCGCTAAGCTCCGGCGAAGACATGCCATTGATCACATCGATCACCGGGATGCCTTGGCTTCGGATCTCGCTGACCACGTTGTTAAGGCCGTCGAAGGAAATCGCACCGATCACCACGGCATCGGCGCCTGCGGCCACGCAATCCTCGATCTGGCTGATCTGGGTGTTCAGTTCGGTATAACCGCCGGCCTCGACCAGCTGCATCTTGACGCCAAGACGCTCGGCCTCGGAGGCGACCCCATAGTCCACGGCCAGCCAGTACGCATCCTTCATGTGCGGGAAGGACACGCAGATTTCCCAGGGCTGGCTTGCGGCTTCGAGAGGCACGTAATCGATCGACGTGCGCGGGCTGGACATGTCAAAGGCCGGCTCCCAGCTTTCGACGGTATAGGGATACCAGGTGTCCTGAGCGACCGCGGCGGACGAGGCCAGCGCCAGGGCCGATACGCTTGTCGCGGCAATTAGTCTGAGCTTCATGAGATCTCTCCCCAATGGGCTGCACTGCAGACGCTGGCGGTTGGGCCAGCCAACTGACGCTCTAAGGTGAAGCGCGTCGACCGATATGACAAATTCAAAGCAAACTGATTGATTATCAAAAATTCCGATACTGTTTTCCGGCATTCGATCGACGTCCGGGAACGGCGCGCTCCCGAATACAATTTCACAAGACATTGGAAAGAATGTCGTTTCTGTCTGCCCAGTCCCCGACGACCGGCATTGACACCGGCCTGTGGAAGACGCACCAATGGCCTTGGAAAATATGATGAAAGAGATAGATTTTTCCGATGGAGCCGTCTCTTCGCCAGATCAGGTACTTCATCGCCGCGGCAAATGCAGGCCAGATTTCGCGTGCAGCCCGTGATCTCAACGTGTCGCAAAGCGCGATCACGACGGCGATCCGGCAGCTCGAGGACATCGTCGGCTGCCCGCTTTTTCGCCGGCATGTGCGGGGTGTTTCGCTCACCCATGAAGGAACGATTTTCCTGCAGCACGCCCACCGTATCTTCGCCACGGTCGATGAGGCCGTTCACGCGCCCAGATCGGTTCGCAACACGCTAAGCGGCAAGCTGCGGGTCGCAATGACATACACAGTCGCGGGATACTTCCTGCCCCAGCACCTGGAGCGTTTCATGCGCTATCATCCGGGTGTCGAGCTTCTGCCGGTGGAGGCAAGCCGGGCCGATATCGAAACCGGCCTGTCCTCGGGCCAGTACGACATCGCGGTTCTCCTGACTTCGAACATCGCGGATCAGGAAAACCTTGCCTATGAAACCCTGATCCGGTCGTCCCGCCGGCTTTGGCTTTCCGCGCGGCACGATTTCCTGGGCCGCGAGACGCTGACGCTCGCGGATGTGGCGACCCAGCCCTACATCATGCTGACCGTCGACGAGGCGTCAAACACGGCACAGCGCTACTGGAACCAGGCAGGTACGCGCCCGAAAACGCTCATGCGCACCTCTTCGGTGGAGGCCGTACGCTCCATGGTCGCCAGCGGAATGGGGGTGACGATCCTGTCCGACATGGTCTATCGCCCGTGGTCGCTCGAGGGCCTGCGGGTAGAGGCCGTCGACCTTGCCGCCCCGGTACCGACCATGGATGTGGGCCTTGCCTGGGCCGTCAATGTTGAACTCCCCCCGGCGGCACAGGCCTTTGCCCAGTTCATGCGCACCAGCTTCGAGATCAGCCGGCCGCACCCCTAGTCCGCCATCGACCGAGCAGGCGCTCTGGCGTGTCGGTACAGCGTCCTCACCGCAAGTTGGGGCGGCAACGGGGCCCACCACTGGTGGGAACCGCGCTGTTCTCCAAAAACAGGAAACGCTGAGCGACCCGTCGCAAGGGAGGTGTCAGACGGATTCGAACTGATCTCTGGAGGGACAGTATGACTGTCCCTTGTGCCGCGCCGAGTTCGCGCCATTCGGCGAGAGCGGCGGCGCGGTTCTTCTTGAAGAGGTTTCGTGAGGAGACGGATCCTTATTGAAGTGGTTCGTGACGGAGGCGTGGATGGAGGCGAACATTTGAAGACTTCGGATGCGCCGCTTACCGCCGATCCGAGCGCCGGCAAACCTCTGGGCGCAATCGCCGCGGCAACCCGACATACAGACTCCTACATCCGCAGCCGGGCGCAGCTTGCTTTCCTGTCGCCCGCGATCCAGAGGGCCATCCTGGAGGGCCGCCAGCCGGCCGACTTGAAGCTGGAACGGATCATTCGGAAGCCGGTACCCCTCGACTGGGATCGGCAGTTGAGGCTCTACGGGTTTGACCGGGCGCCCGGGCATCCCTGATCCGCGCCTGCGCTTCCCTGTTCTTGCGGGAAAATTCCCTGATGGAAGAAGTAATTTCCCTGCAAACCCGAGTAGAATTTCCTCTCAACGCATTGATATCAATGCCTGATTCAGGGACAGATTCTGTCGAACGACCCGGGATCCGCGGGAATTCCCTGTAAATTCCCTGCTAGCAGGGAAATCTGGCTCAAACCGAAGCGCATGATACAGTCCCCGGAGATGGTGCGGGATTATCAGGCAAGATCGGGGCATTGCGGTCGTCTCTCTGGCAAAACGCAATGGGCAAGATCCCGAGAAAACGGGGAAAATCAGGGAAAGAAAGTCTTTGCTGACAGAGACAGGGGCGGGTGGCGGAGAGGGTGGGATTCGAACCCACGGTACCCTTGCGAGTACAACGGTTTTCGAGACCGCCCCGATCGACCACTCCGGCACCTCTCCGCGTGAGCCCTGAGGCCCTAGTCGACAGCGCGCGGAACCTAGAGGCCGCTCCGGGCTTTCGCAAGGGGAATTTCGGCCAGCGCCCTGGGCCGGGTCTTGACAGTGGCTTCCGCCCCGCAGATAACGCGGCCCTTCCTGACGCGGGATGCCCGCGATTGGGCGAATACATGCATGCCCGGCAAGGGCCGCAGTTCTCCGGCGCGGGGCCAATCCCGCGGAACGCCGCACCAGCGGGGCCGTCGGACGCGAGAGACAAGAAGGAATGAACGCGATGTTCGCGGTGCTGAAGACCGGCGGCAAGCAATACAGGGTCGCCGCCAACGAGATCCTCAAGATAGAAAAACTGGCCGCCGATGCCGGCGACACCGTCCAGTTCAACGACGTGCTGATGCTCGGCGGCGACAAGGTTACGGTCGGATCGCCCTTCGTTGCGGGTGCCGCCGTTCAGGCCGAGGTGCTGGAACAGACCCGGGGCGAGAAGACGATCTCGTTCAAGAAGCGCCGGCGCAAGCATTCCTCGGCCCGGCGCAAGGGCCACCGGCAGTACCTGACCGTCGTGCGGATCACCGACATTCTGGCCTCGGGTGCCGATACCTCCGGCGTCAAGGCGGCAATCGGCGCCGGTTCGGCCCCGGCCGCGCTTCAGGCGGCGGCCCCGGCCAAGGCGGCGCCCGAACCGAAAGCCAAGGCGGAAAAGCCCGCCCCGGCACCGAAACCCGAGGCTGTGGCCGAGGCCACCGGAACGCGCCCGGCCAACCTGCTGGAGGCGGCCGAGGGCGAGGCGGACGATCTCAAGAAGATCTCCGGCGTCGGGCCGAAGCTCGAGAAGCTCCTGAACGAGAACGGCGTCTACCACTACTGGCAGGTTGCCGCCTGGACGGCGGACGAGATCGCCTACATGGATGACAAGCTGTCCTTCAAGGGCCGCATCGAACGTGACAACTGGATCGACCAGGCCAAGACCCTGGCCGCCGGCGAATAAGGAGGGCCCTGAGCCATGGCACACAAGAAGGCAGGCGGTTCCTCTCGCAACGGCCGCGATACCGCCGGGCGCCGCCTCGGCGTCAAGAAGTTCGGCGGCGAGGCGGTGATCCCGGGCAACATCATCATCCGCCAGCGCGGCACCAAGTGGTGGCCGGGCAACGGCGTCGGCATGGGCCGCGATCACACCATCTTCGCGACGGTGGATGGCAAGGTGCAGTTCCACAAGGGGCTCAAGGGTCGCACCTACGTCTCCGTGACCGTTCCCGCCGAGGCCGCCGAATAGGCCGGACCCCATCAGGCACAGATCAGCCAAGGGCCCGGCAAGCAGCCGGGCCCTTTGTCGTTTGCACGCCCCGGAACCCGGTATCGGCCGGGAACGGGCGGTGTTTCCGGAACCAAAGGCCATGACCGTCAATGTCGAGACACAGCGCCTGATCGGACCGCGGCTGGTGCTGCGGCCGCTCCGGCCTTCCGATGCCGGGCTGATCGCCTTTTATTGCGGCGACGTCCGGGTGGCGAAGAACCTCTCCGTCGTGCCGCACCCCTATCCGCCCGGCGCGGCCGAGGCCTTCATTACCCGCAGCCTGTCGCCCACCAGCCGCGAGGCGGTCTGGGCCATGGACTACGGCGCCGACGACCATGCCGAGCTCATCGGGCTCGTCTCGCTCCGCGACCAGGGCGACGGGCAGGGCCTCGTCGGCTACTGGGTGGCGCCGCAGCTCTGGGGCGGCGGCTTCGCCTCCGAGGCGCTGGAGCTTGTCATTGCCGAGGCGCGCCGGCGCGGCTACGACCAGCTCACCGCCAGCGTCCATGTCGGCAACGACGCCAGCGCCCGGGTGCTGGAGAAGGCGGGCTTTTTCGATGTCGGCGGCGGCGAGAGCCACTCGATCGCCCATGGCGGCATGGTCAAGACGCGCTTCTATGCCTGCGACCTGTGACACCGATCCGCTGCTGATCCGCACCGCGAGGCTGACCATCGCGCCCTTCGAGGATGGCGATGCGGCCCGCTTCGCGGCCATCGCCGGCGACCTCGGCGTGGCCCGGATGATGTCCTCGATCCCGCATCCGTTCACCGCGGCCGACGCCGAGGCCTGGATCGACGGCCGCCGCTGGAAGGGCCGGATCGGCTTTTGCGCCGCGATCCGGGACCAGCGCGATCTGGTGGGCATGGTCGGCATCGGCGGCGATCCCGTGGACACCGCCTATCTGATCGGCCGCGCCCATTGGGGCAGGGGCTTTGCAACCGAGGCGATGCGGGGCTTTCTCGCCGAGATGTTCGCGCGCTTCCCACTGACCCGGGTCACTGCCGGCGCCTTTGACGACAACCCGGCCTCGGTCCGGGTGCTGGAAAAGCTCGGCTTCACATACGACCGAAGCTACATGAACCCGTCGAAAGCGCGGGCGGAGCCCGGAAGGGTCCGCGAATACGCCATCGACCGGGCCGCAGTCGAGGCCCGGGGCGGGCCGCAGCTGTGACGATCCTGACCACGAAGCGGCTTCGCCTGCGACCGCCGGCGCAACAGGATGCCGGCTGGATCGCGGCCGAGATCGCGCATCCCGAGGTGCAGCGGATGCTGACCACTCCGCCGCATCCCTATCGGCTGCAGGATGCGCACGACTGGCTGGCCGGTCCGGCGCGCCTGCCGGGCGTGTTCATCGTCGAATCCGACCGCCCGCTCGGCAATGTCACCCTGCGCAGCGACGGCGAGCTTGGCTACTGGCTGCGCCGCGATGCCTGGGGGCAGGGGGTGATGACCGAGGCCGCGGCGGCGGTCCTCGACTGGCACTTCGCCGCCTCCTCCGATGCCGTGCCCTCGGGCTACATCATCGACAATGCCGGTTCCCGCAACGTGCTGACCAAGCTCGGCTTTCACCCGACGCAAATTGCCACCGTCCGGTGCCACTTCCGGGGCGGCGATGTCCAGATCCAGCGCATGATCCTGACGGCCGGGGACTGGGCTGCGCGGCCCGGGCCTTGAGCCCGCCGGGGATTCCCGTTATCGCGGCGGCACTTCGCAGGGGTGCGTCATGAAATTCCTCGACCTCGCCAAGGTTTATGTCCGCTCCGGCGCGGGCGGCAACGGCTGCGCCAGCTTCCGGCGCGAGAAGTTCATCGAGTTCGGCGGTCCCGACGGCGGTGACGGCGGCGGCGGCGGCGATGTCTGGGCCGAGGCCATCGACCATCTCAACACGCTGATCGACTACCGCTACCAGCAGCATTTCTTTGCAAAGAACGGTCAGCCCGGCATGGGCAAGCAGCGCACCGGCAAGGACGGCGCCGACATCGTGCTCAAGGTGCCGGTGGGGACCGAGATCCTCGACGAGGACGAGGAGACGGTGATCGCCGACCTGACCGACGCCGGCCAGCGGGTCCTTCTGGCCAAGGGCGGCAATGGCGGCTTTGGCAACCTGCACTTCAAGACCTCGACCAACCAGGCGCCGCGGCGGGCCAATTCCGGCCAGCCGGGGGTAGAGCGCACGCTCTGGCTCAGGCTGAAGCTGATTGCCGATGCCGGGCTCGTGGGGCTGCCCAATGCCGGCAAATCCACCTTCCTCGCCGCGGTCTCGAACGCGCGGCCGAAGATCGCCGACTATCCCTTCACCACGCTGCATCCCAATCTCGGGGTGGCAGGCGTGGACCAGGCCGAGTTCGTGATCGCCGACATTCCCGGGCTGATCGAGGGCGCGCATGAGGGCAGGGGGATCGGCGACCGCTTCCTCGGCCATGTGGAACGCTGCGCGGTGCTGCTGCACCTGGTCGACGGCACCTCCGAGACCGTGGCCGAGGATTACCGCACCATCGTGACCGAGCTGGCCGAATACGGTGCCGGGCTGGCCGAAAAGCCGCGGCTGGTGGCTCTGTCCAAGGCGGATGCGCTGGACGCTGAAACCTGCGCCGAGCGCGGCGAGGCGTTGCAACAGGCGGTGGGCGGGCCGGTCATGGTCCTGTCGGCGACATCGGGGCAGGGCGTGCCCGAGGCGCTGCGGGCGCTGCGCAAGATCATCCTTGAGGCCCGCGCCGATGCGGTGCCGCGCAAGGGCGAGGCCGGGGCATGGACCCCATGACCGACACGGAAGCATCGGCGGCGACCTCGGCGGCCCGGATCGGCGCGGCGCGGCGGATCGTCGTCAAGATCGGCTCGGCGCTTCTGGTCGATGCCGAGACCGGCCAGCTCCGCTCGGCCTGGCTCGACGGGCTGGCGGCCGACGTGGCGGCGCTCAAGGCCGCCGGCAAGCAGGTGATCCTGGTCTCCTCCGGCTCGATCGCGCTGGGTACCCGGGTGCTGGGGCTCAAGGGCTCGCCGCTGCCGCTGGAGCATAGCCAGGCCGCCGCTGCCGTGGGCCAGATCCGCCTAGCCCAGGCCTATACCCAGGCGCTGGCCCCGCATGGGCTGACCGCCGCGCAGGTTCTGGTGACGCTCGAGGACAGCACCAGCCGTCGCCGCTACCTCAATTCCCGCGCCACCATGGCGGCGCTCCTGGGCTTTGGCACCGTGCCGGTGGTGAACGAAAACGACACCGTCGCCACCGACGAGATCCGCTATGGCGACAACGACCGGCTGGCGGCGCAGGTGGCGGCGCTGACCGGCGCCGACGTGCTGGTGCTCCTGTCGGATGTGGACGGGCTTTACACGAGCGATCCGCGCAAGGATGCCGAGGCCCGGCACCTGCCCGAGGTGGGGCGGCTGACGCCCGAGATCGAGGCCATGGCCGGCGGCGCCGCCAGCGAGCGTTCGCGGGGCGGCATGCGCACCAAGCTTCTGGCGGCCCGTACCGCCACCCATGCCGGCTGTGCCATGGCGATTACCCTGGGGGACACCGAGCGGCCGATCACCGCCCTCGAAACGGGTGGCCGTGCCACCTGGTTCCTGCCCGACGGCGACCCCAAAACGGCGCGCAAGCTCTGGATCTCGGGGATGAAGCCCAAGGGTTCGATCCGCATCGATGCCGGGGCGGTTGCGGCACTGGTGCAGGGCCGCTCGCTGTTGCCGGCGGGGGTGATCGGCGTTGACGGCCGCTTCGGCCGCGGCGATCCGGTGGATATCGTCGGCCCCGACGGGGCGGCGATCGCCCGGGCGCTGTCGGGTTACGATTCCGACGAGGCGGCGCAGATCATGGGGGTGCACTCCTCCGAGATCGCCGCGCGGCTCGGTCATGCCGGCCGCGCCGTGCTGGTCCACCGCGACGACATGGCGCTCTGACCGCGCGCACCAACCCGTTCAGCGACCGCGTGGCCCCGATACGTTTGGGCTAGGCCGGCCCGGTCAGCGCCCGCAGCAGCAGCATGGCCGCACCCGTTGCGATTGCGGCCTCGAGCAGCACCTCGTGCTGGCCGGGCCTCAGCCGCCGGATCAGCCAGCGCGCAACCAGCGCGCCCGGCGTCGCCATCAGCCCGATCAGCAGGGCCAGGATCAGCAGCGGTCCGGTCAGGGCGCCCGCCGCCGCGAAGACGCCGGTCTTGAAGACACCCAGCACCACCGAGATCGTGGCATCGGTTGCCACCACCGCCGCGCCACCCAGCCCGGCGGCCATCAGGATCGACGTCAGGATGGCACCGCCACCGGTGGTGCCGCCCATGGCCAGGCCGAGACCGGCGCCGGCCACCCGCTGTCCTCTCGGCCCGATCGCTATTCTCAGCCGCCGCAGGATCCGGCGCAGCGGCAGTAGCACCAGCAGCATGACACCGATGAAAAGCTGCGCCGCCGGGCCGGAGAGGAGCGTGAAGCCCCATGCGCCCAGCAGCACGCCGGGAACGGCGACCGGCGCGATCCGCCGCACCATCGGCCACGAGATGTCGGTACGAAAGGTCAGCGCGCGGGTCGGGTTGGTGATCAGCGCACTGACCCCGATCACCGGCACCGTGGCTTCGGCGCCGATCAGGGGCACCAGCACCAGCGGCATGATCAGCCCGGTGCCATAGCCCGAAAGGCCGCCGGCTATCTGCGCCGCCAGCGCGGTCAGGGCAACGATCAAAACGTCGATGAGCTGCAGATCGGACATGGGCGGCCGGTAGGCTGATCCGCCCGCTGCTTGGTCGCGGTCCCGAAGAAAGTCAAGCGCACCGGGAAGCTGCCGAAGGGCCTGCGGACTGGCACAGCCACTCGTTTCGGTCTAGACCGATCTTCCGGAGGAGAGGACCATGAACGATCAGCAGCGCACCGAGGACATCACCGCCGTAATGATGGCGATCGGCCAGGCTGCCCGCGATGCTGCCCGGGTCCTCGCCACCGCCACGGCCGAGCGCAAGCACGCGGCGCTGATCGGCGCGGCAGAGGCGGTCTGGTCCAGCCGCGGTGCCATCCTGACCGCCAACGAGAAGGACATGGCCGCCGCGACTGCCAAGGGCCTCTCCAAGGCCATGCTCGACCGGCTGCTGCTGAACGAGGATCGGGTTCGCGGCATGGTCGACGGACTTCGCTCCGTCGCCCAGCAGACCGACCCGGTCGGCGCGGTGCTGGCGGAATGGGACATGCCCTCGGGGCTTCATATCCGCCGCGTCTCCACCCCCATTGGCGTTGTCGGGGTGATCTTCGAAAGCCGTCCCAACGTCACCGCAGATGCCGGGGCGCTGTGCCTCAAGGCCGGCAACGCGGCGATCCTGCGCGGCGGCTCGGAAAGCTTCCACTCCGCCCACGCCATCCACGCCGCGCTGGTGGCGGGGCTGGAACAGGCGAACCTGCCCGCCGCGGCGATCCAGCTTGTGCCCACCCGCGACCGGGCGGCGGTGGGCGCCATGCTGACCATGACCGATCATATCGACGTCATCGTGCCTCGCGGCGGCAAGGGGCTGGTCGGCCGAGTTCAGGCCGAGGCGCGGGTGCCGGTCTTCGCCCATCTCGAGGGGATCGTGCACATCTATGTCGATGGCGCCGCCGACACCGGCATCGCCCGCAAGGTGATCCTCAACGCCAAGACCCGGCGAACCGGCATCTGCGGTGCCGCCGAATGCCTGCTGGTGGACCGTGCCTATCTCGATGCCCACGGCGCGCCGTTCATCGAGGACCTGATCGCGGCCGGGGTCGAGGTCAGGGCCGACGAGGCGCTGCGGGCGATCCCGGGCACGGTAGCGGCGAGCGATGACGACTGGGGCCACGAGTTCCTCGACATGGTCATCGCGGCGAAAGTGGTCGACGGCATCGACCCGGCGATGGATCACATCCGCCGCTACGGCTCGAACCACACCGACTGCATCATTACCGCCGACGAGCGCCAGGCGACGCGTTTCTTCGCTGGCCTCGACAGCGCCATCCTGATGCACAACGCCTCGACCCAGTTCGCCGATGGCGGAGAGTTCGGCATGGGTGCCGAGATCGGCATCGCCACCGGCAAGCTGCATGCCCGCGGGCCGGTGGGGGCGGCGCAGCTGACCAGCTTCAAGTATCTGGTCACCGGCGACGGTGCGATTCGGGCCTGACGGGCGGCGAATGGCCCAGAAAAGGAAATGCCCGGCACGGGGCCGGGCAGTTGCCATTTTAGTTTTTTTGTTTTGATTTCCGCTCGCGTCTGCGCCCGCGTCCTACCCCTGTCGCTTGTTCAGCCGCGCCAGCTGCGCACCGGACCGCAATCCATGTGCACGAAATTCGACCGCGCATACTTTCCGACGCCGCCAGCCTTGCAGGCTGCCGCCGCACCGGCCATGTCGGTGATCGATCGGCTGGAATGCTGCAGGTCCGCAGCCATGCCCTTCATGTGGTAGCTGTCCTTGGCGACGCCGCGGTGGGTTCGGGCGAGCATCGCGTTGGTGTGCGGCGTCCGATAACCCGAAACCACCAGATAGGGCTCGCTGGTGTCCATCAGCCGCAGCGTGGCGGCGAGGATGTCGACATTGCGGCGGTCATACGGGATCACAGCGTTCTCGCGCCAGTCGCGCATGAACCAGTTGATCTCTTCCATCACCTCGGGAATGTACTCGCCCTCGACCCAATAGACCGTGTCGATGGCCTCGCCCGTGCGAGCCGACCGCAGCGACACCCTTCTGATGTCTCCGGCACCGCGCAAAAAGCTTGCTGCTTTGGCGTAGTGGGGTGCGGCAGTGACGGCTGCGATACCTGCGAATGCGCCCAATGCTGCACGGCGCGAAAGCCGTGCGTCAGCCGGTTTGATCATGCCAAGTCCTGCCTTCGTTCCGTCCCTCGTGGCCGCCGATTTTTTTGGCCGACCATCCCTCTGACCGAGGTTTCGCACTCGACCCCGGTTCAGCCAAGCGACATTTCTTGCCTTGATTCGTGCTCGGCGGATTTCTGCCGAAAGTCACGTTTTTTGGCGCTGTGCCCGGCCATTCACCACAACTTTACCGAAAGCTGATGCACAAACTCCACAGTTGCGCTGCAATCTGCGAGCATCGTCACCGCCATCTGTGGCGGTCTGCGACGATGTTGATAGCGTCCGTTGACAAGGTAAGCCAGCGAGTGGGTCACGTGTCGGAACTTGGATTTATGCGGTCAGCGCCCTGCGCTTTGACCATGTTTTTTGCTGTCTTGGCGTCAGGCGCCGTGGCCCAGGACGCACAGCCGCCGTTGCCGGCGGCTGTCGAGGATATGGCGGCGACCGCCGATCCCCTTGTGGCTTCGGTCTCCGACGCGCTGGAGGAGCCGGCCGAGGTGCCGTTGGCGCCATTGCCGGCACTCTTGCGCGACAGCATCGCATCGGGTGGGCCGGTGCTGGCGCAGCTCGATGCCTTCTATGCCGAGCGGGGCTACCAGCCCGTCTGGGACGCAGGCCACGGCGACGCCCTGCTGGCTGCCCTGGCTCAGGTTTCCCGGCATGGCCTTCCGCCGGCGCGCTACGAGGCCGATGCCCTCGCGGCGACGTTGCAGACCGGGCTTGCCGGGGGCGCCGACGACGATGCACGCGTCGCGGCCGAGATTGCCGCGGCGCGGACCTTCGTGACCTACGCGCATGACATCAACTCGGGGATGCTGGAGCCGCGCGAGATCGACCGCGAGCTGACCTTCCGCCCGCACCGCGCGGACCCCTCGAAGATGCTCGCCGACTTCTTCGCGGCACCGGATGCCGATGCCTTTCTCTCCGGCTTGGCGCCGCAGCATCCGCAATATGCAGCCCTTCTCGACCAGAAGGTGCGGCTCGAGGCGCTGATCCAGGCCGGCGGCTGGGGCCCCGAGGTGCCCGCCGGCAAGACCATGCGTCCGGGTCAGGCGGGGTCGCGGGTGCTGGCCATGCGCCAGCGGCTGTCGCGCATCCTGCAGCAGTCGCTGGGCGACAGCGATGTCTTCGACGAAGGGCTGGTCATCGCGCTCAAGCAGTTCCAGGACCGCCACGGGCTGAACGCCGATGGCGTTGCCGGGCCGGCGACGCTGGCGGCGCTGAACCGCTCGCCCGAGTTCCGGCTCGAACAGGTGCTGGTCAATCTCGAGCGCCAGCGCTGGATGAACTTCGACCGCGGCTATCGCCACATCTTCGTCAACCAGGCCGACTTCTCCATGGCCGTCTACGAGGATGGCAAGGCGATCTTCCGCTCGCGCACCATCATCGGCAAGGCGGCCGAGCATCGCACGCCCGAGTTCTACGAAGAGATGACCCATATGGTCGTCAACCCGACCTGGCACGTGCCGCGCTCGATCGTGACCGAGGAGTACCTGCCGCGGCTGCAGCGCAACCCCGGCTCGCTGCCGCACCTGCAGGTGATGACCCGCAGCGGCACCCGGATCAACCCGCGGCTGGTCAATTTCGGCCAGTTCACCAAGGGCAACTTCCCCTTCATCATGAAGCAGGCACCGGGCAGCGGCAACGCCCTCGGCCGGGTCAAGTTCATGTTTCCCAACCAGTACGACATCTACCTGCATGACACCCCGACCAAGCCGCTCTTCGCCAGGGACGTTCGTGACTTCAGCCATGGCTGCGTGCGGGTGCAGCGGCCGTTCGAGCTGGCGCACCTGCTGCTCAGCTGGCAGACCGACGAGCCCGAGGCGGTGTTCGAGCGGGCGCTGGCGGGCGGGCGCGAGCGCCACCTCGATCTGGCCAAGCCGGTGCCGATCTATCTCACCTACCAGACCGCCTGGGTTGACGATGACGGCGTCAGCCAGTTCCGCGAGGATGTCTATGGCCGCGACCGGCGCATCTTCGGCGCGCTCGCCGATGCCGGCGTGACGCTGCCGGCGGTTGAAGGCTAGCGGCCAATCGGCTAAGCCGCCCCGGGGGCCGGGGCGTCGGACAGTCCGCCGGCGGGCGATGGCAGCCGGGCAGCCCGGGGTCCCCGCGAACCGGAAACCGTCCAGCCATGACCCATACCATCCGCAGTATCGCCCGGGCGCTGGGCGCCGAGGCCGAGGGCGATCTCGACCTCGCCATCGCCCGCCCCGCCGAGCCGGCCCGCGCCGGCCCCGACGATCTGGCCCTGGCCATGGACCCCCGCTTTGCCGAGGGACTGGCCGAAGGCGGCGCCCGCGCCGCCATCCTCTGGCCCGGCGCCGACTGGCGGGCGCTGGGGCTCAGCGCCGCGATCTTCGCGCCCAGGCCACGCTACGTCCTGGCTGGCGTCACTAGCCTTTTCGCGCCCCCGCCGGCATCGGCGCCGGGCATCCACCCCACCGCCATCGTCGATCCCTCCGCCCGCCTCGGCGACGGCGTCTCCATCGGCCCGTTCTCCATCGTCGAGGCCGGCGCGGAAATCGGCGCCGGCAGCACCATCCTGTCGCATGTGGTGATCGGCGCCGGCGCGGCAATCGGGCCCGGCGCCCTGATCCACGCCCGCGGCTGGATCGGTCCCGGCACCGTTGCCGGGCCCGGCCTCATCACCCATCCCGGCGCGATCGTCGGCGCCGACGGCTTCTCCTTCGTCACCCCGCAGCCCGGCGCGGTCGAGGCGGCGCGCGCCACCGGCCAGATCGACCCCGCTGCCGATCCCGACGCCACCCGCTACGTGCGCATCGCCTCGCTCGGCCGGGTCATCCTGGGCGCCGATGTCGAGATCGGCGCCAATGCCTGCATCGACCGCGGCACCATCGTCGACACCGTGATCGGCGACGGGACCAAGATCGACAACCAGGTGCAGATCGGCCACAACTGCCGCGTCGGCAGCCATTGTCTGCTCTGCGGCCAGGCCGGCGTCGCCGGCTCGGTCACCATCGGTGACCGGGTGGTGCTGGGCGGCAAGGCCGGGATCGCCGATCACATCACCATCGGCTCGGACGTGGTGGTGGCCGGCGCCTCGGGCGTCTCCTCAAACATCCCGTCGGGGCGGGTGATGATGGGCAATCCGGCGGTTCGCATGGACCTCAACGTCGAAATCTACAAGGCGCTGCGACGGCTGCCACGGCTGGTCGCCCGCGTCGCCGAACTGGAGAAACGGGTTTCCAAGACCGGGGCGAAGGATTAGATAGCAGCGCGTGGGTATGTCCGGAGCTCTCCTGATGCCGAGTGTTAAGGATCAGATCGTAGCGATCATCGCCGAGCAGGCGGTGCTGGAACCGGAAGACGTGAGGCTGGATTCGACGCTTGAGGAACTGGGCGTGGACAGTCTGGGCCTGGTCGAGGCGATCTTCGCCATCGAGGAAGCCTTCGACATCCAGGTCCCGTTCAATGCCAACGATCCGGGTCGGTCCGAGTTCGATATCACCAATGTCAGCGCCATCATCGAGGCGGTGCAGGGGCTTCTGTCCCAGAAGACGGCCTGACGCATCCGCATGAAGCGGGTCGTCATTACCGGCATGGGCGCGGTCTCGGCCCTCGGGCCGTCGGCCGCCGAGACCATGCGCGGGATGCGCGAGGCCGTCTGCGGCATCGGGCCGCTTGAGTTCGACAATGTCGAGCGCCTCGGCATCCGCATCGGCGGTCAGATACGCGGCTATGATGCCGAGGCGCATTTCACCCGCCAGGAAATCACCCTCTACGATCCGTTCACCCAGTTCGCCCTCCTGGCCGCCGCCGAGGCGGTGGGCCAGTCCGGCCTCAGCGAGGGCCAGTTCATCGCCGACAATGCCGGGGTCGTGCTGGGTACCGCCGGCGGCGGGCTGCAGACCCAGGACGAGAACTACCGGCAGGTCTACGAGGAGGCGAAGAACCGCGTCCATCCCTTCGTGGTGCCGCGGCTGATGAACAGCGCCGCCGCCAGCCATGTCTCCATGGTGCACGGGCTGCGCGGGCCGAGCTTCACCGTCGCCACCGCCTGCGCCTCGTCGAACCATGCGATGGGGCTGGCGCTGAACCTGATCCGTGGCGGCACCGCCAGCGTCATGCTCACCGGCGGCTCGGAAAGCATGCTGTGCTTCGGCGGCATCAAAGCCTGGGAAGGTCTGCGGGTGATGGCCAAGGATGCCTGCCGGCCGTTCTCGGCCAATCGAAGCGGCATGGTTCAGGGCGAGGGCGCGGCGATCTTCGTGTTCGAGGAATTCGAGCACGCGCGCGCCCGCAGCGCCGAGATCCTCGCCGAGGTGGCGGGCTTTGCGATGACCTCGGACGCGTCCGACATCGTCATGCCCAGCCGCGAGGGCGCCAGTCGGGCCATGCGCCAGGCGCTGGCCGATGCCGGCCTGGCGCCCGAGGCGATCGGTTACATCAACGCCCATGGAACCGGCACGACGGCCAATGACCGCACCGAATGTGCCGCCGTGCGCGAGGTCTTCGGCGCCCATGCCGACCGTCTGATGATCTCGTCCACCAAGTCGATGCACGGCCACATCATGGGCGGCACCGGCGCGGTGGAACTGCTGGCCTGCATCATGGCGCTTCGCGATGGGGTGATCGCACCCACCATCGGCTATGAAGAGCCGGACCCCGACTGCAATCTCGACGTGGTGCCCAACGTGGCGCGCGAGGCGAAGGTCGGCGCGGTCGCCTCGAACGCCTTCGCCTTCGGCGGGTTGAATGCGGTCCTGGTGCTGAAGTCGGTCTGAGCCGGTCGGGGTGCGGGCGCCTGGTGGCCGGATCGCGCCCGGCCACGCCCCGCCCAGCCCACCCGCGTGGCCGGGCGCGATCCGGGTTCTGGCGCTTCGCCGGCCGGGGCTTGCCATCGTCCCCACCGCGTCCCCACCGACGTTAACACTTTAATTGTTTTATTTCAAAGCGTTAGGTATGCGTCCCCGTGGGGACGCCTGTTCTGGTGCGCAGCTGGTGCCTCTTGGTGCGACAAGGGGCGCGAGATAGGCGGCCCGGCGCGCGACACCGATGTCCCCGGACCGTCCCCACGGGATTTGCCACGATTCCAGTACCTTGACCCCCCGTCCCCATGGGGACGCTGCTCGCGGGGCGCGATACCGGCGTTGCGGTCTATCCGCCGGTCGCCGCCACCAGCGCGTCGTAGGCAGCGGTGAAGCCGGTCAGCGACAGCGTAAGAACCACGGGCTCCTCGGGCAGTCCGATCGAGCGCAGGGTCACGGTCGCCTTGGCGCCACGCTTCAGGGTCGACACGCCGCCGTCATCGACGCCGAAACGGGCGAAGCAGCCCGAGCGGGTGCACCAGTTGAAGGGATAGGTGGCAGCGGCATTGGAATCGACCTGCACCGAAAGTCCCGCCGTCAGCAGCGTGCCGAGCGGCGTCACCACCGTGGCGCCAGCGGTCGCCTCGGCTTCCGCGGGCAGCTTGATCATCGAGAACTCCACGACCGGGTTGTCGTCCTGATCGCGCAGAAGCTGGTAGAGGAAGCAGTCCGCCTTGTCGGGCGTGCAGCGCAGTTCCCAGTCTCCGAACGCCTCGGTAATGAACTCCGGTTCGGCCGGCGCGGCGGGTGCCGCTTCCGCTGGATCGGCTGCTGCGGGCGCGTCGGCGGCGTCGGATGCAGCAGGCGCGTCGGCTCCGATCTCGGTCTGAACCGAGGCCGCGCCGCTGGCTTCCTGTGCAGTTGCCGCCACTGGCAAAAAGGTCGCCAGGGCAATGGCGGCCAGGCCGCAAAATAGGCTCTTGCTATGCATCCACGTGCCTCGATCATGTCGGTTTTGTCGGGCGCACAGGTGTCACCCCGCGTCGCCGCTGTCAATGTATGCCCGGTCACGATCGCTTCCGTTGGCGACCCGCCAACAAAAAAGGTACCCCGGAAGGTACCTTTCTGCGCTGCCTAGCAGCCTTCTCTCCCTGCCGGACTGGCCGACTTATGGGACGGCACGCTAGGCGGCGAAATCCCGTCCGTCAACAGTTCGTTGACCTCAATTCGATCAATTTTTAAAGGCATTCCGGCCGTTGGGCAAAAAAATGGCCGCGCGAGACGCACGGCCAGTTCAACAGGGAGGAAGTCAGCACCGCCGGGCGATTGCCCCTTGATGCAGTTCCATTGATGACATCAAAAGGTTAACCAAAGATGTTGCATTCCGCACAATTCTCACGGGGATGGCGAACAGAATGACCGATGGCACCGTTTTTGTGGGTGGCGGTGGAACCGACTACGCCGAGGCGCAGTCGCTGATCCTGAAATACGGCAATCGGCACGGTTTGATTGCCGGCGCTACGGGAACCGGCAAGACGGTTACCTTGCAGATCCTTGCCGAAGGACTGTCAGCCGCGGGCGTGCCGGTATTCCTTTCCGACGTAAAGGGCGACGTCTCCGGCATTGCCGCGGCCGGCAGCCCGGAGCACAAACTTCACGAAAAGCTGGTCGAGCGCGCCAACAAGATCGGACTGCCGGATTATACCTACCGGTCGTTTCCGGTCACCTTCTGGGATCTTTTCGGCGAAAAGGGCCATCCGGTCCGGACCACGATCAGCGAGATGGGTCCGCTTCTGCTGTCCCGGCTGCTGGAGCTGAGCGAGGCCCAGGAGGGTGTTCTCAACATCGCCTTCCGAATTGCCGATGACGAGGGATTGCCGCTGCTCGACCTGAAAGACCTGCGGGCCCTGCTGATCTGGCTCGGCGAGAATGCCAAGGATGTCTCGCTGAAATACGGCAACGTCACGACCGCTTCCATTGGTGCGATCCAGCGGCGGCTGATCGTTCTGGAGAACCAGGGCGCGGAGCAGTTCTTTGGCGAGCCGGCGCTGGACCTGACCGACATGATTGCAACCACGGCCGATGGTGAGGGCCGGGTGAACGTGCTGGCCGCGGATCGGCTGATGGGCTCCCCGCGCCTTTACGCAACGTTCCTTCTGTGGCTTCTGTCCGAGCTTTTCGAGCAGTTGCCCGAGGTGGGCGACCCGGACAGGCCGGTCTTCGTGTTCTTCTTCGATGAGGCGCATCTGCTGTTCGAGGATGCCCCCAAGGCGCTGGTCGACAAGGTCGAGCAGGTGGCACGACTGATCCGCTCCAAAGGTGTCGGCGTCTACTTCATCACCCAGAACCCCGACGACGTGCCGGCGGACATTCTGGGCCAGCTCGGCAACCGGGTGCAGCATGCGCTGCGGGCCTACACGCCACGGGACCAGAAGGCGCTGCGGGCCGCGGCCGAAACGTTCCGTCCCAACCCGGCCTTCGACACCGAAACCGCGATCCGCGAAGTCGGCACCGGTGAGGCGGTGGTCTCGCTGCTTGAGAATAAAGGTGTGCCCAGTATCGTCGAGCGTACGCTGATCCGGCCACCCTCGTCACGGCTGGGCCCGCTGGGGGACGACGAGCGCAAGGCAGCGATGGCCAAATCCCCGCTGGCAGGGCGCTACGATACCCCGGTCGACCGCGACAGTGCCAGCGAGATGCTGGCCAGGCGCGCTGACAAGGCGGCCGAGGAAGCTGCCGCGGCCGAGGCGGCGGAAGAGACCCGCGAGTTCAAGAATGCCCGGCGATACGACGACACAAGCTACTCGGGTGGAAGTGTTCGCAGTAGTACGAACCGCAGCACCAGCCGTTCGCGCAGCGACACCATTGGTGAGACGCTGGTCAAATCGGTGATCAAGACCGCCACCTCGCGCTCCGGCCAACAGTTCATTCGCGGTGTCCTGGGAAGCCTGTTCAAGTCCCGCTGACCGGCGGATTCCGGCGTCCGGATTCGGCCAGATTACACCCGATTTCGGCCCCCTGACCAAGCGTCCCCATGGGGACGCTATGTCAAGCCATTGATAATATTATGTAAAAGTGTTAACGCCGATGGGGACACGTGGGGACAGGGCCCCCGCAGAGCCGATGGCGGGGTGGATTGCCGCGCCCGATCCGGTCAGCCCAGCTTTCTCAGCCGCAGCCGCGTCAGGCGGTTCTTTTCGCGCTCAAGCACCTCGATGCGGAAGCCGTGGAAGCTGAACACCTGCCCGGCGGTGGGGATGGTCTGCGCCTCGTGGATCACCAGTCCGGCAATGGTATTGGCTTCCGTGTCGGGCAGAGCCCACTCGCAGGCCCGGTTGAGGTCCCTGATCGTCATCGACCCATCGACGGTGACCGTGCCGTCGCGCTCGCGCTTGACGGTTGTCCCGGCGGTATCGTGCTCGTCGGCGATCTCGCCAACAATTTCCTCGAGAATGTCCTCGAGCGTGATCAGCCCGCTCAGTGCGCCGTACTCGTCGACAACCAGGGCGAAGTGGCTGCGCCGTCGCAGGAACTCGCGCATCTGGTCGTCAAGAGTGGTGGTTTCCGGGACGAAATAGGGCTTCATCGCCACCTGCATGACGTCGAAACTGTCAAGCGCGCCGCCGCTGGTCAGTAGCTTGTGCACCGCGCGCAGCAGGTCCTTGGCGTGCAGCACGCCGACGATGTTCTCTTGGTCGTCGCGGTAGATCGGCAGGCGGGTGTAGGGCGAGCCGAGCGCCTGCTCGAGAATCGCCGCGGGCGGGGTGTCCACGTCGATCATCTCGATCGACTGGCGGTGCAGCATGATCTCCTCAACCTCTCGCTCGCCGAGATCGAGAGCGCCGAGGAGCCTGTCGCGGTCGGCCTTTTCCACCGCACCCTCGGAGTGGTGCAGCGCAATCGCGCCCGCCAATTCGTCGCGTGCTGAAAGCACATGGGCGCTGGGGTCGGTCTCGACGCCGACGGCGCCCAGCATCCAGTTGACAAGGGCCCGAACCAGGGTGACGACAGGCGAAAGCGCCAGCACCACCACCTGCACCGGCTGGGCGACCATGCGCGAGGCGCGCTCGGGATTGGTGATGGCATAGGTCTTCGGCATGACCTCCGAAAAGACCAGCACAAGCGCCGTCATCACCACGGTGGCCACCGCCACACCGCTATCACCCATCAGCCGGGTGAACAGGCTGGTCGCCAGTGCCGCCGACAGGATGTTGACGATATTGTTGCCCAGCAGCACCGAGCCGATCAGCCGCTCGCTGTCCTCGGTCAGCTTCAAGGCAGTCTCGGCGCCCCCTTCGCCGCGATCGGCCATCGAGCGCAGCTTGCCGCGGTTCGACGCGGTCAGGGCCGTTTCCGAGCCGGAGAAGAAGGCAGACAGCATCAGCAGCACCAGGATGGCGATGCCGGTTCCCCACACGGCCAATCCGCCGACCATTGCATCGCCCGTATCCATGCTCACGCCCGTATCTGTTGCAGCCAGGCCCGTGCGGGCCTCTAACTCTCGTATGAGCGCGAAGGATAGCGGATACAAGGTGCCGGCGCCGCGGGATTTTGGACAGATCGATGGTCCGGAGCTGCTGTTCGGCGGCGCGTATTGACGCGCTGGTGGCCCAGCGAGGAGACGCTGCCGCCCGAGTTGCGGCGCAGCGCTATTGTTTCGCCAGCGGGTGGTGCTCCAGCACCAGTGCCTTGAGGCGCTCTTCCACCACGTGCGTGTAGATCTCGGTGGTGGCGACGCTGGCATGGCCAAGCAGCGTCTGAATGGTCCGCAAGTCCGCGCCGTGGGCGAGAAGATGGGTTGCAAAGGCGTGACGAAGCGCGTGCGGCGTCAGTCGCTCGGGCGGGATGCCCGCTGTCGGCGCGATCTCCTTGACCAGCCCGTGAAAACGGACCCGAGTCAGGTGCCCGGCCTTGCCGAAGGACGGGAACAGAAAGACCGAGCGCCGGCCGCCCTGGGCCAGCGCCGCGTCCTCGGCAGCGTCACGCGCGACCAGCCAGGTCGCTGTAGCCGCACGGGCCGGCACCGACAACGGGACCATGCGCTCGCGCCCGCCCTTGCCCCTGACCAGGATCATCGCCGGATCGCCGCGCACTGCCGCCACCGGCAGCGACACCAGTTCGCTCACCCTCAGCCCGGTCGCATACAGCAGCTCGAACAGGCAGGCATTGCGCAGGCGCTCGTTCTCGTTGCGGCCATGTGTATGGGCTGCGGCTAGGAGGCGCGACACTTCCTTCTCGCCCAGGGTGACCGGCAATTTGCGCACCGGCTTGGGGCCGCTGAGCCGGGCTGCGGGGTTGTCGGTGCGCAGCCCCTCCTCATAGAGAAAGCGGAACAACCCGCGTATGGCCGACAGGCGCCGCGCCCGCGTTGCCGCCGACAGGTCCTCGGCCAGCATGGCGCTTGCATAGTCCTCGATGGCGGCCTGGTCGGTGTGCTTCAGGCCGCTGTCCCGCATCGTCAGATAGGCGGTAAAGTCCCTCAGGTCGCGGCCATAGGCCAGGATCGTATTGCGCGCAGCGTTGCGCTCGGCCTGGATTGCATCGAGAAACAAGGCCACCCACCCCAGGTCCGCATTGGAACTCATGCCTCGTCCTGCAGCAGCAGCATTTCCAGCGCCACCCGCCGCGCCTGGCGCTCCAGCCCGCCCTGTCGCAGGGCATAAAGCGCGGCCTCCAGATCGCCGGGGTCGGTTGACAGCCCGGTGTCAAGAAGCCCCAGTGCACCGATCAGCGCCTCCCCGAAGCGCGATCCGAAAAGCGATGCCAGCTGCTCGGCCTCCACTGTGGGTGGATCGATGGCGGTCAGCCCGGTGATCACCGCCCGCTCGACTTCGCCAAAGGTCGTCGTGCCCGGCAGTGGCCCGGAACCTTCGGCTAGGGCCTGCAGCAAGCGCTCCGATGGTGTCGGTGAGGTCCGCTGCCAGCGCTGGGCGGCGCCCGGGTCCGCGGCCAGCAGCAGCAGCGTGTGGACCAGGCCGATGTCTTCGTCAGGAAATCCGTCGCGGGGCAACGCCTTCAGGGCCTGCCGGTAAGCGTGCGCAAAGGCGTCGCGCAGGCCATTCGCCGAAAACAGCCGGTCGGCAACTTCCAGCTCTGCGGCAACCGCAGCGACCTTGCCGGTCGCCAGGGCCGTGTCCAGCCGCTGCACGGCCGCGGCGCGATCCCACACGCCGCCCGATGCCGCCGGCCGCCCGGCGCGATAGGCCGCAAAAAGCGGTGCCTCGGGAATCGCGCCGCTTCGGACCAGACGCTCGGCCGCCAGCATCCGGCTGCGAATCGGCGCGTGCTCCGGCAGGTCGAGATGCAGAAAGGCGTTCGGAACGGTGCCGGCGCCGCGCGGCAGGGCCACCGCCTCCCGGATGCTCAGCTCCAGCGGCGTCATCGGGTCCGAGGGCGGTGGCGCTTCTGTGCCCTCGAAAAGCTGTGGATCCAGAAACCGCGCCAGCAGTTCCTCCTGATCAGCGCCGATCTCTCCGATGTCGTGCCCGAGCTTCAGGGTCAGCGCGGCCGCCTTCCAGTCGCCCAGCCGTGCCAGGCAATAGACCCGTGCGGGAAGAGTGGGCGACAGCGACGGACTGTCGCCGAGCATCGAGCAGTATTCGTCCTGATGCCCGGTCAGCAGGCCGATGTCGAAGCCCCGCCGGAACAGCGCCGGGTCGGTTGGCCCGGCCTCGTCGATCAGTGCCTCGGCATTGTCGAGGTCGCCGATCTGAATCAGTCGGTCGATGCGCGCCAGCAGCAGTAGCGGACGCCCCGCACTGCTGGCCGGAGCATCGGTGCGTGCCAACAGCAGTTGCTTGAACAGTGCCTGTGCCGCGGGAACGCCGTCGGCGCGATGGTTCAGGATCAGCGCTCGCGCCCGCAGGGCCGAAGTGCCGCCCCAGACATCTTCGGGAAAGCCGGTCTGGGCGGGGGTAAGCAGCCCCAGCCCGTCGCGGTTGACCCCGTCGAGAACTGCAACGCTGATCTCCGTCTCACCCTCGGCGGGTTTGGGCAGTTCCGGCGGCGCGGTGCGGACGCTTTCGGTCAGCCATGGAATCGCGCTGCGCGGCCCCTCCGCCAACGCGCTGCCAACGCCGATCGCCGAGGCGAACATCACCAGGGGCAGGGCCCACACGCTAGGCACGCCTGGCACGGCCACACTCAACCGCCGGCGCTGGACGGCGAGACCGGGACCACGATCTCCCGCTGCGGCGGCGGCAGTTCCGAAAAGATGGCATAGCCAACCACCCCGACACCGACCAGTATGGCCAGGTAGAAAAGATACCTGAGCAGCCGCCCCATCGCCTTGCCTCTCGCGCGGGATCTCGTGGTCCCGCTGCTTGTTTCTGCGGTGGAACTTAGCCGCTTGCATGGTTTACATCAATGCCAAGCGGGCTGACGGAGCGGTATGGGGCAGCGAGGCGCAATCGGCGGCGGAGCGAGCGGGTCCGGTGGCGGGGCAGGCCTCGGCAGGTCGATCGTTCTGGTCGGCCTCATGGGCGCCGGCAAGACCTCGGTCGGCCGTCGCCTGGCGGCCACTCTTGGCGTGCCCTTCGTCGACTCCGATGCCGAGATCGAAAAGGCCGCCGGCATGGCGATCGGCGACATCTTCGAGCGCTTCGGCGAGGCGGATTTCCGTGCCGGCGAACGCAAGGTGATCCTCCGACTCCTGGGTGAGCCGCCGGCGGTGATCGCCACCGGCGGCGGCGCCTTCATGTCGGGTGAGACGCGGGCGGCCGTCGCCGAAAAGGCGACATCCGTTTGGCTCGACGCGGCGCTCGACGTGCTGTGGGAGCGGGTCAAGGACAAGCCCCATCGGCCGCTCCTGCGGGCTCCGCAGCCGCGGCAGGTGCTGGCCGAACTTCTCGCTCATCGCTCACCCATCTACGCACTCGCCGACGTCCGGATCGAATCGCAGGCCGGGGTGCCTCATGACGAGATGGTTCGGGCCATCCTCGCCGGCATCGCCACCCATGACGGGGCCAATCCCGGGCGCGGCCCCACCCTTTTGCAAAGTCCAGCCAATGCCAACTGAGATACTGACCGTCGCCCTCGGCGACCGCGCCTATCCCATCCATATCGGCTCAGAGCTGCTGCGAGAGGCCGGGCAACTCATCAGGACCGTCCTGCGTGGCCGCAAGGTGGCGGTCATTACCGACGAGACCGTGGCGGCGCTGCACCTGCCGGCGCTGACCGCCTCGCTGACGGCGGCCGGTCTTGGCAGCGACGCTCTGACCCTTCCGGCCGGCGAAAGGACCAAGGGCTGGGATGGGCTGCAGCGGACCGTGGAGTGGCTGATCGCGCGGAAGATCGGGCGCGACGATCTGGTCGTGGCTCTGGGCGGTGGCGTGATCGGCGACCTTGCCGGTTTCGCCGCGGCGTTGCTGCGCCGCGGCGTGGACTTCGTGCAGGTGCCGACGACTCTCCTGGCGCAGGTGGACAGCTCCGTCGGCGGCAAGACCGGCATCAACTCGCCCATGGGCAAGAACCTGATCGGCGCCTTCCATCAGCCGAGGATGGTGATCGCGGACACCGGTGTCCTCGGTACCCTTGGCCGACGGGAGTTCCTCGCCGGCTACGGCGAAGTGGTCAAGTACGGGCTGCTCGGCGACGCTGCGTTCTTCGACTGGCTCGAGATCGAAGGGCCGGCAATGCTGGCTGGCGGGCTCGGCGCCCGCATCCACGCTGTCCGCCGGTCCTGCGAGATGAAGGCCGAGATCGTCGCCCGTGACGAGACCGAGCAGGGCGACCGGGCGCTGCTCAACCTCGGCCACACCTTCGCCCATGCACTAGAGGCGGCGACCGGCTATTCCGACCGGCTCCTGCACGGCGAGGCGGTGGCGATCGGCTGCCAACTGGCCTTCGACCTGTCCGCGCGCATGGGGCTCTGCCCGCAGGAGGAGCCGGCGCGGATCGCCGCGCATTTCGCCGCCATGGGCATGAAGCACGGCCTCGCCGACATCCCGGGCGAGCTGCCCGACTCGCAGGGGCTGATCGCGCTGATGGGGCAGGACAAGAAAGTGAAAGACGGAGAGCTGACCTTCATCCTCGCCCGCGGAATCGGCGAGGCCTTCATCACCCGCGCGGTCGACCCCGGTCGGCTACGCACGCTGCTGGACGACGCCCTGGCGACGCGACAGGGCGCCTGACGCGAGCGCCACGCCGACAGCGACGATCATGATACCGGTGCCCTTCAGCCAGCCGATCGGCTCGGCGAGGAACAGCCAGCCGCCGAGCGCGGCAAGGACCGGCACCAGCGCTGCGAAGGCCGCGACCTGGCTGGGGCCGAAAGCCCTGACGGCAACGAAATAGGTGATGGTGGCGACAAAACCCGACAGAACGCCCTGAAACAGCGTCTGAAGCAGTACGAAACCAAGCGGCGCGGCGCCGAAATGCATGCCGTTGACGATGCCGAGCGCCAGAAAGGCCAGCGTCGACCAGAAGGCGATCATCGCCGCCGCCGGCAGCGGCTCCAGCGGGGCAATCCGAAAGCGCACCGTGTAGATCGCCCAGGCAAACGAGGCGGTCAGAAACAGCAGATGCCCGCGCCATGCCCCGCTGCCGGCATGGCTCAGCGCCTCCCAGCCGCCGACCGCAAGGGCGCCGGTCAGGATCAGCGCCAGGCCAAGCAGCCTCAGTCCGCGCAGTCGCTCGCCGAGGAACAGCGCCGACAGGATCGCGACGAAGAACGGCAGCATGGATGGCGTGAAGACCCCCGAATCGGCCACGGGGGCGAATTTCAGCCCGGTGGCCAGAAGCCCGACAAAGCCGAATCCGCCGAGAATCCCTATGCCCAGCAGCTCGCGCCAGCCGGCGCCGCGGGGCAGGGGACCATGGCGCATCAGCACCGGCGACAACAGCAGCAGCGCCGGGGCGAAGCGCATCAATCCCACCTCGGCAATGCCGAGCTTCGTGGTCACCGTCGCCCGCGCGGCTACGAGATAGCCCGCCCATATGACAATGGTCAGCGCAAGGGCGCCCCAGGCCCTGAGGGATGGCGACGATGACATGATCGGTTCAGCCGCTGCAGCTTGCGCCGCCCAGAACGCAGAACTTGGCGCAATGGGGGTGGTTCAGCTTCACCGGTACCTCGGCCTCGGCCAGGGTCGCACCCAGTTCGAACGCAGGCTCGTAGGGCAGCAGCGTGCACGACACCACCGCCGGCCGGTCCGCGCCCCTGCGCTTGACCACCATCCGCGACGTGGCGCACATGACGTCCTCGGGCCTCTTGCCCAGGATCCCCCAGCAGGCGGTGGTGATCTCGGGGACCTCGGCCGTCTCGTCCATTTCCGGAAACAGCACAAGCGCGCCCGGATCGCCCGCATCGACGGCAAACCCCTCGGTGGCGAAGAGCGCCGCAAAGCCGGCCCGCGCCGCCGCCTCGTCCTCGCCCCACATGGTGCGCCCGGCGACGGTCATCCTGACGCCGTTCTCGCTCAGCCAGCGCATGCCCTTCAGCGTCGCGGCATGACTGCCTTCGCCGCGCTCCTCGTCATGCTGCGCGGCGGCGTAGTGGTCGAGCGAGACCCGCACCGTCAGCGCCGCGCCAAACCGGGCTGCCAGCGCCGCCAGCCCTTCGCGCATCTTCGGGCGCATCATCGGCCGCATGGCATTGGTCAGGATCAGCACGTCAAAGCCCGCCACCAGCGCCGCTTCGGCCATGGCGATCATCTGCGGGTTCAGGAACGGCTCGCCGCCGGTGAAACCGATCTCGCTCACCGGCCAGCCGCGCTCGCCGATCTGTTGCAGGTAGTCCTCCACCTCCGCCCGGGTGATATAGACCAGCCGGTCGTTGGCGGGCGAGCTCTCGATGTAACAATGCGCGCAGGTGATGTTGCACAGTGTCCCGGTGTTGAACCAGAGCGTCGTCGGCCGGGTCAGGGCCACCGACGCCCGGGGTTCACCCTTGGCGGTCAGATCCGGATCGCTGAACTTGGCCATGGGGGCAAGGGTGCGGCTGAAGTTCTGGTCGTTCATTTGTGGTCTCCGCCTTGCCACCCGTTCGGGCCGACAATCCGCGCCGCCTCGCCGGCGGTCAAGCGGCCGGGCGGTGGCCAACGCCATTGTGATGGACAAGGCACGCGGACCCGCGGCAACGAGCCGCGCAATCATGAGGTGGCCGGCGGGCGCGCCTTCCCCGGGGTGATGGTGGAGCGCTAGGGCCTCAGCCTCAAGGTCGCGAAGGGCGGGTTGCAGCGCTGGTTGTTGTCGGCTGTGCGGGGCCGATGGATCCGGTCCATATCGACGGCGCCAACAGCCGGCTCTTCCAGATCGCCGGCCACCTGCACTATACGCTGCGCATGGCGCTCTTGATCTCCAAGTTCAGGCTCAGGGTCGGCGAACCGGTCGACGTCTCGATCGGCGTTCCCATCGGCGCGGCCCGCATTGCAGCCCACGCCGGCGATGCCCGGGCGGGCCCCTGCCGCCCCGCGTTGCGCCGGGCTTCGGACGTTGGCTGCGGCTTCCCGGTCGAGGCCGACTTCTGACCATGCCAATCGGCGTTTTCGATTCGGGAATTGGCGGCCTTACGGTGCTCAGGGCGCTGACCGAGGCGCTGCCCGACCGCGACTTCGTCTACCTCGGCGATACCGCCAATGCGCCCTATGGCGACCGCCCGCCGGACGAGATCATCGATCTGACCCGCCGCGGTATCCTCAGGCTCTGGGCCGAGGATTGCCGCCTCGTTATCATCGCCTGCAATACCGCGTCCGCCGTGGCGCTGCGCAACCTGCAGGACTGGTTCGTGCCGGCCGACCGCCGGGTGCTTGGCGTCTTCGTGCCGGTGATCGAGGCGCTTGCCGGCCGCGCCTTCGACGATCCCTCGCCGCCACTGCCCGGTCGGGTCTCCTCCGTCGCCTTGTTCGCAACGCCTGCAACGGTCGCCTCGCGCGCCTTCCCGCGCGAGCTCAGGCTGCGGGCGCAGGGCATCTGGGTCGAGGCCGAGCCCTGCGCGGGGCTGGTGGCCGCGCTCGAGGCCGGCAACCGAACGGCTGCCGAGGCACAGGTGGTCGGTCACGTCGCCGCCCTCCTGTCTCGGCTGCCGGCGCCCGAGGCGGCGGTGCTCGGCTGCACCCACTACCCGCTCGTGGCCGATGCGTTCCGCGCTGCGCTGCCGCCCGAAACCGCCATGCTCTCGCAGCCCGACCTAACCGCCGCCTCACTGAGGCGCTACCTGAGGCGCTTCCCTCGCCTGGTGGGCCGCGCCGAGGGTGGCCGGGTCCGCTACCTTGCCACCGGTGACCCCGGGGCCGCCCGCAATGCGGCGCTGGCGCTCACCGGGCAGGATCTGCCCTTCGCGACAGCGTGATTGCGACGCGCGGGCTTTTGCCCTAAACCGCCGCCCTCAAGCATCGAGGGATCGTCATGACCGATCGGAAGCGGATCGCCATCATCGGGGCCAGCGGCTATACCGGTGCCGAGCTCGTCCGTATCGTCGGCGACCATCCGATGATGCGGATTGTCGCGCTCTGCGCCAACCAGAAGGCCGGCCAGCCCATGGCTGCGGTCTTTCCGCATCTACGCCACCTCGATCTGCCGATGCTGACCCGGGTCGAGGAAACCGACTTTTCGGATGCCGACCTGATCTTCTGCGCCCTGCCGCACGCCACCAGCCAGGCGGTGATCCGCGACCTGCCGCGCGACAAGCGCATCGTCGACCTGTCGGCCGACTTCCGGCTGCGCGATCCGGCCGTCTACAAGGCGTGGTACGGCAACGACCATGCCGCACTCGATTGCCAGGCCGAGGCGGTCTACGGGCTGACCGAATACTATCGCGATGACATCCGCAGCGCGCGGATCGTCGCCTGCACCGGCTGCAACGCGCTCGCCGGCAATCTCGCGCTGCTGCCGCTGCTCCAGGCGGGTGTCATCGATCCCGACGACATCGCCATCTCGCTCGTCACCGGCGTGTCCGGAGCAGGGCGGTCGGCGAAGGAGAACCTGCTGCATGCCGAGGCCTCCGAGGGCGTGACCCCGTATGCGCTCGCCGGCCACCGCCACATGGCGGAATTCGAGCAGGAGATGTCGAAGGTCGCGGGCCGGCCGGTCAGCCCCACGTTCATCCCGCATCTGGCGCCGCAGAACCGCGGTATCCTCGCCACGGTGTTCGTCAGGGGCGTGGCCGAGGACATCCACGGCGCTTATCAGGCGCGCTACGGTGACGAGCCGTTCCTCGTCGTCCTGCCGCTGGGCGAGGCGCCATCCAGCCACCACGTCCGTGGTTCGAACTACGCCCATGTGGGCGTCGTTGCCGACCGCCGGCCGGGCCGGGCCGTGGTGTTCTCGGCGCTCGACAACCTGACCAAGGGCTCGTCGGGCATGGCGGTGCAGAACGCCAACCTCATGCTCGGACTGCCCGAGACCATGGGGCTGACCTTTGCGCCGCTCTTCCCATGAGCGCGTGGGCGCCTAGATAGACGGCGGGAGGCTGCCATGGCCGGACTGAAGAAGAAGCAGCGCATCCAGTTCCTCGGTGTTGCCGGGGTGCTGCTGGTGGCTGCCGTTGCGCTGGGCATCTGGGCGGCGGACGATGCCCTGCAGTTCTTCCGCACGCCCTCGGACCTGGTCGAAAGGCCGGTCGAGGATGGCCGGGTCTTCCGCCTCGGCGGGCTGGTCAAGGAAGGAACCTGGCAGCGAAACGGCACCGAGCACCACTTCGTCGTCACCGATCTCGATATGGATTATCCGGTCATTTACAACGGTTTGGTTCCGGATCTTTTCAAGGAAGGTGAAGGCACGGTGGTGACCGGCGCCATCGAGGGCGGCGTTTTCCACGCCACCGAAGTGCTGGCCAAGCACGATGAGAGCTACATGCCGAAAGAGGTCTCTGAAGCGCTCAAGGAACGTGGCCTCTACCAGCCCGACCCCGGCAGCTAATCGGTTCTTAACCAGCCCAGCGCAGCTTCTCCGGCCTGTCATTCCCGACATTGTCAGCCGGAGGCCACGACGTGCAAAGCGTGGACGATATCGCGCGTGAAATTTTGAGGCGGGAGGGCGGTTTCGTCAACGACCCCGCCGACCGCGGCGGTGCCACCAATCACGGTGTCACCATCGGCACCATGCGTCGGCTTGGCCTCGACCTCGACCGCGACGGCGATGTCGACGTGGCGGATGTCAAGCTGCTGACCGCCGACCAGGCGCTGGCGATCTACAAGCGCCATTACTTCGAACGGCCGGGGATCGCGCATCTGCCCGATACGGTGCAGCCCTCGGTCTTCGACATGTATGTCAATGCCGGGGCCAACGCGGTGAAGATCCTGCAGCGTCTGCTCGGCGGCTTCGGGCATCCGGTCCCCGCCGACGGCATCATCGGCCCGCAGACCCGGGCGGCGGCTGAAAAGGCCGGCCGGCTGGCGCCGGATCATATCGGCGACGCCTACGGCATCGAGCGGCGCAACTATTATTACCGGCTCGCCGACGGCAATCCGGCCTGGCGCAAGTACGCGCGGACTCGCAGCGGCGGCAAGGGGGGCTGGATCCTCCGCGCCGAGGCGTTCATCGCGCCGCGCTTCCATCTCACCGAAACAGAACACGCGGAAAGGATCGCGGCATGGGGCTGATCGGAAACATCCTCGGCATCGGCGGCGCGGCCCGCGACGTGGCCGAGGTCTTCGTCGAGAACCGCACCAAGAAGGCCGAGCAGGAGCACGAGGAGAACATCGCCACCCTCGACCAGCTCGCCAAGGAGTTCGCCCGGCCGCGCGGCGGCTGGTTCGACGAGACAGTGGACGGCATGAACCGCCTGCCGCGCCCGGCATTGGCGCTCTCGACCATCGGCCTTTTCGGCTATGCCATGGCCGACCCCATCGGCTTTGCCGCCCGCATGCAGGGGCTGCAGCTTGTGCCCGACCCGCTGTGGTGGCTCATGGGGGGCGTCGTCTCGTTCTATTTCGGGGCGCGCGAGCTGCACTACCTGCGCGGCAATGACGTGCCGATGCAACGGGTGCGCGAGGTGGCCGATTCGATCCGCGAGCTGCAGGGCCTGCGCCCGCAGCCCGAGCCGGCGGACGACGACCCCGAGGCGCCGCCGGTGGTGGCCGACACCATCGGCAACACCCCGAGCGACGCCTTCACGCGGCCGGCGACACGCACCACGTCCACCGGGCCAAGTGGCAATGCCGCGCTCGATGAATGGCGTGCGCTGCAGCGGGGCTGACATTGTACCCCGCACAGGATGGGCTTTGACTTGCCGGTCTGGCCACCGGCAAGAAAAGCGCGAGAACCGGGGGGCCCGCCATGCCATACTACGAATTCGACTGGATCGACGCCTTCACGCTGACGCCGTTCGGCGGCAACGGCTGCGCCGTCATCCACGGCGCGGATGACCTCGACCCCGACTGCTGCACCGCCATCGTGCGCGAGACCGGACTTGTGGAATGTGCCTTCGTGGTGACATCGGACAAGGCCGATTTCGGCGCCCGCTACTACCTCGCCGACCGCGAGATCCCGATGGCCGGGCACCCGACGGTGGCTACGATCCGCTCGCTGATCCACCGCGGTCTTGTCGACCTCTCGACCGGCCGCGCCGAGCTGACGCTCGAGCTTGGGGCCGGCGTCATGCCCATCGAGGTCACTGTTGAGAACGACGAGCCGCTGATCACCATGACCCAGGCGCGCCCGGTCTTCGGTTCGCGCCAGGAACCGGCCACCATTGCCGCCCTGTACAGGCTCGACGCCGCCGACATCGTCGGTACGCCCCGGATCGTTTCCACCGGCACACCCTTCTGCGTCACCGTCCTCACTGCGCAGTCGGCACTGAAGAAGGCCCGGCTCGACTTCGACCGCCTCGTCGCGTGGCGTGCGACAAGCGGCGAAAGCCAGGCCGCATTGTTGGAGCCGTTCCTTGTCACCCTTGGCGGCGCTACCCCCGATGGCGACACGTTCTCGCGCCTTCTCCTCGCCCCGCCGCTGCCGGCCGAGGATCCGTTTACCGGCGCCGCCACCGGCTGCATGGCCGCCTATCTCTGGGCCGAGGGTCTGATCGACGCCCAGCGCTTCATCGCCGAGCAGGGCCACTGGCTCGGTCGTCCCGGCAATGCCCGGGTCGAAGTCCTGGGCCCCCAGGACGATATCGCCGGGGTGCGCGTCGCCGGCCACGGCACGGTGCTCATGGAAGGCCGGCTGCGGCTCTGAGACTCCCTGGGCGTGGCGCCTGCGTCGACATGTCCGGATATACCACGTTAGGGTGATTTGAAGCCGGCGCCGCGCCGCCTATACTCCGCCGCGAAACGGAGGCCAGAAGTGATCGCCGAACTCGGACATCTCGCTCTCGTCCTCGCCTTCCTGGTCGCGATCGTGCAGACGGTCGTGCCGATGGCGGGGGCGCATTTCCGCTGGGCCGACTGGATGGCGTTGGCGGTGCCCTCGGCGCTGATCCAGTTTGCGCTGACGGCCGCCGCCTTCGCGGCGCTGGTGCACGCCTTCGTGACCTCGGACTTCTCGCTGTCGGTGGTGGTGCAGAACTCGCACTCGCTCAAGCCGATGCTCTACAAGGTCACTGGAACCTGGGGCAATCACGAGGGCTCGCTCTTGCTCTGGGTGCTGATCCTGACCCTTTTCGGCGCCATGGTGGCGCTGTTCGGCGGCAACCTGCCCGCCAGTCTCAAGGCCCGGGTGCTGGCGGTGCAGGCCTCGATCGCCGCCGCTTTCTTCGGCTTCCTGCTCTTCACCTCAAACCCGTTCCTGCGCCTCTCGGCCCCGCCGTTTGACGGCCACGACCTCAACCCGCTGCTGCAGGACCCTGGCCTCGCCTTCCACCCGCCCTTCCTTTATCTCGGCTATGTCGGCCTCTCGATGGCCTTCTCCTTCGCTGTGGCCGCGCTGATCGAGGGCAAGGTCGATGCCGCCTGGGCGCGCTGGGTGCGGCCGTGGACGCTGGCCGCCTGGATGTTCCTGACCATCGGCATCGCGCTCGGCTCGTGGTGGGCCTATTACGAGCTCGGCTGGGGTGGCTTCTGGTTCTGGGATCCGGTCGAGAATGCCAGCTTCATGCCCTGGCTGATCGCCGGCGCGCTCTTGCATTCTGCCATCGTGGTGGAAAAGCGTGAGGCGCTGAAGAGCTGGACCATACTGCTGGCGATCCTCGCGTTCTCGTTCTCGCTGATCGGCACTTTCATCGTTCGCTCGGGGGTGCTCACCTCGGTTCACGCCTTCGCCAGCGATCCGTCCCGCGGTGTCTTCATCCTCGCCATCCTGACCGTCGCCATCGGCGGCTCACTGACGCTCTTTGCAGCACGGGCGCATGTGCTTGCCACCAGTTCCGTCTTCGGGCTGGTCAGCCGCGAGGCGGGGCTGGTGCTGAACAACCTGCTGCTGGTCGTGGCCGCGCTTGTGGTCTTCATGGGTACCGTCTGGCCGCTGATCGCCGAGCTCGCCTTTGGCTCCCAGGTCTCGGTCGGGCCGCCCTATTTCGAATGGGTGTTCACCCCGTTCATGATCGTCCTCGCGCTGATCCTGCCCATCGGCGCGGTGCTGCCGTGGAAGCGGGCGCGGCTCGGCCGGGCGGCGCGGCCCATGACCGGCATCGCGGCACTGGCGGTGGCGCTGGGCGGGCTGGCTTTCGCCATGCAGACCGGCCGTTCGCCCCTCGGCCCGGTCGGTGCTGCCCTCGGCGCCTGGCTGGTGCTGGGTGCGCTCGCCGACTTCGCCCGGCGGCTCAGGCTCGGAACCGGGCCGCTTTTGGAATCCATGCGCCGCGCCGGCGGCCTGCCGCGCTCGGAATGGGGCAAGCTGCTGGCCCATGCGGGGCTCGGGCTGACCATCTTCGCTGTCGCCGCCATCGACGCCTGGAAGGTCGAGGACATCCGCGCCGCGCGCCCAGGCGACAGCTTTGCGGTCGGCCCCTACGAGGTCGAATTCGCCGGGGTGACGCCGGTAGAGGGGCCCAACTACCAGGCTGAAGAGGCGACGCTGGTCGTCACCCGGGCCGGGCAGCCGGTGGCCACGCTGCACCCGCAGAAGCGGTTCTATCCGGTGCAGCGGATGCCCACCACCGAGGCCGGCATCGACCGCGGCATTACCCGCGACCTCTACCTGGTGCTCGGTGACCGTCAGCCTGACGGCAGCTATGCGGTGCGCAGCTTCATTCGCCCCTTCGCCAACTGGATCTGGGGCGGCGCCATCATCATGGCGCTGGGCGGATTCCTCAGCCTCACCGACCGGCGCTACCGGGTCGGGGCACCTGCCCGTCGCGCCGCGCCGACGGCTGCAGTACCGGCCGAATGACCCGCCTCGGCACCGTTCTCGCCGCGATGGCGCTCCTGGCCGCCGCGCCGGCTCCGGCAGTGCAGCCCGACGAGGTGCTGGATGACCCCGGCCTCGAGGCGCGTGCCCGGGACCTGTCGGCAGGGCTCCGCTGCCTGGTCTGCCGCAACGAGTCCATCGACGAATCCAATGCCGGGCTGGCCCGCGACCTGCGCCTTCTGGTGCGCGAACGCCTTACCGAGGGTGACAGCGACCAGGAGGTGCTCGATTTCATCGTCGCCCGCTATGGCGACTACGTGCTCCTGAGGCCTCGCCTCGCCGGCAGCAACCTCGTCCTCTGGCTTACCGCGCCGGTGCTGCTGCTGGCCGGCGCCGGCGTCGCCGTGATCTACCTGCGCGGACGCGCACGCGGCCAGACCCCGGCAAGGCTCTCGGAGGCCGAGGAGAAAAAGCTCGCCGCGCTTCTTGAACGCGAAGGCGACGCCTGATCCCACCCCGCTCCCCGGGTCTGACCCCACGTCCTGCTTTCCCGGCGGCCCGGCCTCCGTTAGCCTGACCGCCCGAAAGGAAAGGGCCGGCCATGTCTGACGATCCGCTGCTCTATGCCCTCGCCGATGGCGTCGCCACGCTGACGCTGAACCGCCCCGAGGTGATGAACGGGCTCAGCACCGATCTGCGGCAGGCGCTGACCGCCGGGATCGCCCGGGCCAGCGCCGAGGCGCGGGTGATCGTCCTGACCGGGGCCGGCCGCGGCTTCTGCTCCGGCCAGGATCTGAGCGATGCCGGCGATCTGGCCAGCCTCGATCTCGAGGCGGTGCTGAACGACGAATACGTGCCGATGCTCCGGGCGATCTACGACTGCCCGCTGCCCACCATCGCTGCGGTCAACGGCCCGGCGGCCGGGGCAGGCGCCAATCTCGCGCTCGCCTGCGACGTGGTGATCGCCGCCGAATCGGCCACCTTCATCCAGGCTTTCGCCCGCATCGGCCTGGTGCCCGACGCTGGCGGCACCTATTGGCTGCCGCGCCAGATCGGCCTGCCGCGGGCCATCGGCGCGGCGCTTTTCGCCGAGCCGGTCAGTGCCGCGCAGGCCGAGGAATGGGGGATGATCTGGCAGGCGGTGCCGGATGCCGAGTTCCCGGCCACGGTCGCCACCCGGGCGCGCCAACTCGCCAACGGTCCCACCGGCACCTACCGGCTGATCAAGCAGGCGCTGAGGGCGAGCTTCGAGAACGGGCTCGCGCCGCAGCTGGCGCTCGAGGCGGCGCTGCAGGGCGAGGCCGGCAAGTCCGCCGATTTCCGCGAGGGCGTGGCGGCCTTCCTCGAGAAACGCCCGGCAAGGTACCAGGGGCGCTGAAGAACGGGTGCGATTGATCGAGGGAATGCCCGAGCGGCGTCTTGCTGCCACCTGGCCGGTTCGCTTCTGGTCCTCGTCACCGCAGACGTTCCGCGATTTCGGCACCGGCCTGTTGGGGCGTCACCCCTCAGGCGGCCCGGCTGCTGTCCGGCCCCGCCGCGGCCCGGCCGTCATGCCCCGCCACCAGCTCGTCCAGCATCGGTGACAGGTCCTCCACCCGCTTCGCGATCACATGCACCACCCGCCCGTCGCGCTGGATCGGGCCGGTGACCCTCAGCAGTCGCCCGGCGATCACCGCCCGGCGGTTGGCCGCATAGACCTGGGCCCAGACCACCACGTTGGCGACCCCGGTCTCGTCCTCCAGGGTGACGAAGATGACCCCCTTCGCCGTGCCCGGACGCTGGCGCACCAGCACCAGCCCGGCGACCGTGACAGTGGCGCCCGCAGGCGGCAGGTGCAGCATGCAGGCGGGCAGGGCGGCAGGCGGGCGGGGCCAGTCATAAGGCTCGAGCATGAGAACATAATAGGAACAATATTCGCGCCGATCAAGCGTGGCCAGCCGGCCGTCACCGCCCCGTCGGCACCGTCCGCTCCCCGATTCGGGGTGGCGGTGCCGGCAAGGGCGCATTAGATAGCGCTCCGACTGCAAGAAACGCCCCAGGGAACCGCCATGGCCAAGATCACCTATATCGAGCACAACGGCACCGAGCATGTGGTTGACGTCGCCAACGGCCTGACGGTGATG
The DNA here is from genome assembly GCA_050299555.1 of Paracoccaceae bacterium. Classification (GTDB taxonomy): domain Bacteria; phylum Pseudomonadota; class Alphaproteobacteria; order Rhodobacterales; family Rhodobacteraceae; genus JBNKWA01. Next base: position 68,497 of record JBNKWA010000077.1, read on the forward strand.
GAAGGCGCCCGCGACAATGACATCCCCGGCATCGAGGCCGATTGCGGCGGCGCCTGCGCCTGCTCCACCTGCCATGTCTACGTGCATCCCGACTGGGTCGACAGGCTGCCGCCCCGCGAGGCGATGGAGGAGGACATGCTCGACTTCGCCTACGAGCCCGACCCGACCCGCTCGCGGCTGACCTGCCAGCTCAAGGTCAGCGACGCCCTCGACGGGCTGGTGGTGCAGATGCCCGAAAAGCAGATCTGAGCCGCCCTAGCGGCCGCCCGGCCCCAGCGCCCGCCAGCCGATGTCGCGGCGGCAGAACCCGCCCGGCCAGTCGATCCGCCCGACGATGCCATAGGCGAGGTCCCGCGCCTCGGCCAGGCTCGCCCCCCTTGCGGTGACGTTCAGCACCCGGCCGCCACTGGAAACCAGCCTGCCGTCCTCCGCCTTCGTCCCGGCATGGAAGACCTGCACCCGCGGGTCGGCGACCTCGGGCAGCCCGATCGCCTCGCCCTTCGCATAGGTGCCGGGATAGCCCTTGGCCGCCAGCACCACGGTGATGGCGTGATCCTCGGCCCAGTGCGGCCGCAGGGTGCCGAGCCGCCCCTCGGACGCCGCCAGCATCAGGTCCAGCGCCTGGGCGCCAAGCCGCAGCATCAGCACCTGGCACTCGGGGTCGCCGAAGCGGACATTGTACTCCACCAGCCGCGGGCGGCCGTCCTCGATCATCAGCCCGGCATAAAGCACTCCCTGATAGGGTGTGCCCCGGCGCGCCAGCTCGGCCAGCGTCGGGCGGATGATCGTCTCCATTGCCAGCGCCTCGACCTCCGGGGTCAGCACCGGCGCCGGCGAATAGGCACCCATACCGCCGGTATTCGGCCCCTCGTCACCGTCAAAGGCGCGCTTGTGATCCTGGGCGCCGCCGATCGCCACCGCCGCCTCGCCGTCGCAGAGCACGAACAGCGAGGCCTCCTCGCCGGCCATGAATTCCTCGATCACCACCGGCGTGCCGTCCAGCATGTCGATGGCCGCCAGCGCCTCGGCCTCGGTCATCGCCACGGTAACGCCCTTGCCGGCCATCAGCCCGTCGGCCTTGATGACGATGGGCGCGCCGACCTCTTGCACATGGGCCCGAGCGGCCCCGGGGTCGGTGAATCGCGCCCAGGCGGCGGTCGGCGCGCCGCAGGCGTCGCAGATTTCCTTGGTGAAGGTCTTCGACGCTTCAAGCTCGGCCGCCGCCCGGTTCGGCCCGAAGGTCAGGAACCCGGCCGCCCTCAGCGCGTCCGCCACCCCGGCCGCCAGCGGCGCCTCGGGGCCGATGACGACGAAATCCGCCGCCACCTCGCGGGCCAGAGCTACCACCGCGTCCGCATCCTCGATATCGCAGGCCCGGCACTCGGCCAGCGCCGCGATCCCGGCATTGCCCGGTGCCGCCACCAGACGGTCGCATTGCGGGTTCTGCCGCATCGCCCAGGCCAGCGCGTGTTCGCGCCCACCGCCGCCGAGAAGAAGGATGTTCATCGCCGTCCCCGCGCTGCCATGGCCCGCCGCATAGCGAAGCGCCGCCAGCGGGGCAAGCCCGGCGGCCCGCCGCGACCCCTCGCGCGGCGCAGCGCTGCAGGTGCCTGACCGGTCAACCCTTTCCCGTCGCGCGCCGATCGGGCATGACGGGGCATGTCCGATCTGTTCGAAGACCCGAGCCCCGGCGGCAACGCACCGGAATTCACCGTCACCGAGATTTCCGGCGCCGTCCGCCGGGTCATCGAGGGCGAGTTCTCCCGGGTGCGGGTGCGGGGCGAGGTCGGCCGGGTATCGCGCCCCGGCTCGGGACACCTCTATTTCGACCTCAAGGATGACCGCTCGGTGCTTGCGGCAGTGTCGTGGCGGGCCCAGGCGGCACGCCTCACGGTCCGGCCCGAAGAGGGCATGGAGGTGATCGCCGTCGGCCGGCTGACCACCTTCGGCGCGCAATCGAAGTACCAGCTCGTGGTCGAGGAACTGCAGCTTGCGGGGCAGGGGGCACTGCTGGCGATGCTGGAGCGCCGCCGCAAGGCACTGGCGGCCGAGGGGCTGTTCGATTCGGCCCGCAAGCGGCCGCTGCCATACCTGCCGGCGGTGATCGGGGTCGTCACCTCGCCTTCGGGGGCGGTGATCCGCGACATCCTGCACCGCCTGCGCGACCGATTCCCGCGCGAGGTGCTGGTCTGGCCGGTGACCGTGCAGGGCACCAGGTGCGCCGACGAGGTGGCCGCCGCCATCCGCGGCTTCAACGCGCTTGCCCCGGGCGGCGCGCTGCCGCGCCCGGACGTGCTCATCGTTGCCCGGGGCGGCGGCTCGATCGAGGACCTCTGGGGCTTCAACGAGGAGGTCGTGGTGCGCGCCGCCGCGGCCAGCGACATCCCGCTGATCTCGGCCGTGGGGCACGAAACCGACACCACGCTGATCGACCTCGCCGCGGATGTGCGGGCGCCGACGCCGACGGCAGCGGCGGAACTGGCGGTGCCGGTCCGGGCCGAGCTTCTCGCCACCGTCGCCGGGCTGGAGGAGCGCCGCCTGCGCGCCCTGGCCCGTTCCATGGAGCAGGCGCGGCAGCGGCTGCGCGATCTGGCCCGGGCATTGCCGCGACCCGAGGCGCTGACCGCCGAACGCGGCCAGCAGCTCGACCATCTCGCCACCCGCCACGCCGCGGCGCTGCCGCGCTTCATCGACGGCCGGCATCGCCAGCTCGGCGCCATCGCCTTCCGACCGGAACGATTGGAAGGGCTGGTGGCCACCAAGAAGGCCAACCTCGACTCCGTCGCCGAGCGCCTGTCGACCAGGCTCGGCCGCGTGATCGAGCGCGGGCGCGACCGGTTGGCGGCGCAGCGGCTGTCGCCGGCGCGGCTGGAACAGCGCCGGGCCGAGGCCACGCGCGGGCTGCTGCAGACTTCCGAGCGTCTGTCACGCGCCACCGGGGCCCAGCTCGCCGGCTGGCGGGGGCAACTCGACGGGCTCGAGCGGGTGCGCCAGACCGTCGGATACCGGGCGACGTTGAAACGCGGCTTCGCCGTGGTGCACGGGCCCGGCGGCGTCGTCGCCAGCCGCGATGCCGCGGCGGCCGAGGCGGCGCTGGAGATCGAGTTCGCCGACGGCCGCCTGCCGGTGGCTCCGGGCAATCCGCCCCCCGAGGCCCCATCCCGGCCGGCGCCGCGCCGAAAGACAGCCAGGGGCGATCCCCAGGGCAGCCTTTTCTGACAGATTTTGCGGCCCCGGGCATGCCGCGGTCGGCCTGTCCCCATGGGGACATGGGGTCAACATGTTGATATTGCTGCAATTCAAGTGGGGACACGTGTGGGGACGCCGCGGGCGGCACTGGCCCGGGGCGGTAATGCGCCCCGATTGGTGCCGGTCGCTATCCGGCCAGCTCGGCCCAGACCGGGGCGTGGTCCGAGGCGTTCTCGCGGCCGCGAACGGCCCGATCCACGCCCGAGGCCCTCAGCCGGGGTGCAAGCCCGGGGCTCAAGAGGATGCAGTCCAGCCGCAGCCCGGCGTCACGCTCCCAGCGCTGGCGGCGATAGTCCCAGAAGGTGAAGAGCCGCCCCTCGGGCTGGCAGGCCCTGAGCGCTTCGGTCCAGCCCTGGGCCAGCAACGCCCGGAACCGGTCGCGGACCTCGGGCTGCAGCAGCGCGTTGTCGTCGTACGAACGCGTGGGATAGATGTCGTCCGGCCCCAGCACGACGTTGAAGTCGCCGGCCAGCGCCACCGGCACACCCTCGGCCAGCAGGCTTTCGGCATGGGCGTTGAGCCGGTCCATCCAGGCAAGCTTGTAGTCGAATTTCGGCCCCGGCCGCGGGTTGCCGTTCGGTGCATAGACCGACGCGACCAGCACCCCCGCGACGGCGGCCTCGACATAGCGGGCCTGCCGGTCCGCGTCGTCGCCCGGCAGCGCGGTGCGGGTCAGCACCGGATCGCGGCCGCGGGCAAGGATGGCGACGCCGTTCCAGGTCCGCTCGCCGCACCAGACGGCGCCATAGCCGGCTTCGGCCAGCGCACTGCGCGGAAACTGCGTGTCGGTCGCCTTCAGCTCCTGCAGGCAGACCGCGTCGGGCTGCGCCTCGGCCAGCCAGTCCAGGAGGTTCGGCAGCCGCTTGCGGATGTTGTTGATGTTGAAGCTGGCGATCTTCATCTAGCCAAGGCGCGCCGCCCAGCCGGCGACACTGCCGGCCACTGTCGCCAGATGGTCGGTCGCGGTCAGCCCGGTCAATCGCTTGCGCGGCTTCAGGTCGTGGTCGCCATCCTCCAACCACAGGATCTCGATGGTCGGCGACAGGGTCAGCGGCGCGATCTCGTCGCGGCTACCGAAGGGGTCGCGGGTGCCCTGACAGATCAGCGCCGGCGTCTGCAGCCCCTCCAGATGCGCGGTGCGCAGCTGCGCCGGCCGGCCCGGCGGATGGAACGGGTAGCCGAGGCAGACCAGCCCGGCGATGGCGCCTGCGGCGAAAAGTTCGTCCGCGACCATGCTGGCGACCCTGCCACCCATGGACTTGCCGCCGATGACCAGCGGTGTCGCCGCGCCAAGCGCCGCGACCGCGGCGCGATATTCGGGGATCACCGTCTCGGCCCGGGGCGGGGGCTTGCGCCGGCCGTCGCGGCGGGCGGCCATGTAAGCGAACTCGAACCGCGCCACGGCAAGACCGGCGGCGACGAAGGCAGCGGTGGCAGCCTCCAGCGCCGGTGAATCCATCGGCGCGCCGGCGCCGTGGGCCAGAAGCAGCGTCACCGCCGCATCCGCCGGTCCGTCACGCAGAAAGGCGGTCATCGCACGGCCGCCTGCAGCGCCACCAACTGCAGCCCCTTGGCGGCGCGGCGGCCCCATTCACTGTCGGGGTCGAGCTCCAGGTAGCGTTCCCACCAGCGCCGGGCCTGGTCCAGCCGGCCGGAGTCGAATTCCAGCTTGGCGAGGTTGAAGGCGGCGTCGGCATAACCCGGATCCCGTTCCAGCGCCCGGGTCAGGTGGCGCCGCGCGGCCCCCACATGGCCGCTGTCGCTCATCAGCCCGGCAAGGTTGAACCAGGCCTCGACGAAGCCCGGGTCGATCTTGACCGCGCGGGCATAGTCATGGGTGGCCTCGGCAGCGCGCCCAAGCTCTCGCAGGCAGTTGGCGCGGTTGAAGGCAGCGACGGAGTCGCCGGGGTCGGCAGCCAGCGCGCGCCCGTAAAGCGTGGCGGCCTCGGCAAGGTCGCCGTCGGCCTCGGCCGCCTCGGCGGCGGCGAAGAGCGCATCGGGGTCAGCGTCGGCCGCCGGCGCGAGGTCGAGCCGGCCCTGGCCGTCGAGCTCGGCCGTCCCGGTGCCGTGGCGGGCAACGATCGTGTCATCGCCCGCCAAAGCCAGAGCCTGGGCGGTGAGTGCGGCCGGATCCGCCGCCCGCCGGACGGCGCGCGCGACCGGCAGCCAGCCGGCGCCGTCGGCGATCAGCCGGGCGTATTTCCGGGCGAGGATGAGATCGCGAAAGCCGAAGGGCCCGGTGTCGGTCTCGAAGGCGTCGAAGACGGCAAGGAGGTCGAAATCGGCCTCGGCGAGCCCCGACTGGTCGATCAGCCCCCGCCGGGTCAGGGCGGCGGCTTCGGGTGTTGCGTTAGCCGGCAGGACGCCGAGGCGGCGGAGAAATCCAGCCTCGCTCCAGGCGGCGCAGCCGGCAGCGGTGACGGCGGCAAGGTCGGCGGCAATGGCCTCGGCATCGGCCCGGTCGAGCAGCCGGCGCCCGAAGACCACGGCGCTGGCGCTGCGGGTCAGGCCGCGCCTCAGCCGGCCGCCCTGGGCCTCCACGGCGCGCGAGGCCAGGCGCCGCGGCACGGCCTCCAGCGGGCCGATGATTCCCAGCGACTGGCCGTCGAGCGCGGTCACTTCCCGGCTTTGCGGCGGGCGCCTCCGGCGGCCGTCTTGCGCGCCGGCTTCTTCTCGGCGTCGGCCTTGCCGCGGCTTTTCGCCGGCGGTTTCTGCTCGGTCAGGCTGGCCTTCAGCGCATCCATGAGGTTGACCACGTTGCCGCGCTCGGGCGCCGCGGCGATGACCGGCGTGTGACCCTTGATCTTGTCGCGGATCATTTCCATCAGCGCCGTCTCATAGCGATCCTCGTAGGCCTTGGGATCGAAGCTGGTGGTCTTCTGCTCGATCAGCCTTTCGGCCAGTGCCAGCATGTCGGCATCCGGCTTGCCATCGGGGATGTTCTCGAAATAGGCAGCGGTGCCGCGCACTTCCGCGGGGTTCCTTAGGGTCTGCACGAACATTCCGTTGTCCAGGGCGCCGATGGTGACCACGCGCTCGCGGCTGGACAGCACCAGCCGGGCAACGGCCAGCTTGCCGGATTCGCGCAGCGCCTCGCGCAGGACGATGAAGGTCTCCTCGGCCATGGCGCCGTCGGGTGCGAGGTAATACGGCGCCTCCTGGAAGATCGGCTCGACCTCGTCCGCATCCACAAAGGCCTCGATGTCCAGCGTGTGCCTGGACTCGATCTTCACCGCCTCGAGGTCCTCATCGGTGATGATGACGTATTTCTTGTCCTCGTACTCGTAGCCCTTGACCAGGTCGGACCGCTCCACCAGCCCCAGCTCCGGGTCGACCGGCTTCATGTTGATGCGGTTGTGGGTGTCCTTGTGGAGCTGGTTGAACCGGATCCGCTCGGACGAACTGGTGGCCGGGTAAAGCCGCACCGGACAGGTGACCAGACTCAGCTTCAGATAGCCCTTCCAGCTTGCGCGTGGCGCCATTGGTGGCACTCCTGTTCTTTTTCACAGCCTGATCCTGCCGGTCGGCAAGGCCCGCGCGGCGGCGTCGATGTCGCGCCACGGGTCGCCTGCCTGCTGCAGAAGCCGCGGCAGGGAAGAATAGTTCAAATCCTCCGGTGCGTCGACGGACTCGAGATCCGGCCAGTTAATCGGTGCAGATGCCGGCAGACTGGTGCGCGCGCGCAACGAATATGGCGCCGCCGAGGTGGCGCCGCGGACGTTGCGGTGGAAGTCGATGAAGATTCGCCGCCGTCGCTTGTCCTTGGCCTGGGTGGTGACAAAGGTCTGCGGCTCGGCCCCGGCGATGGCTTCGGCGATTGCGCCGGTGGCGCCGTGCACCTTGTCCCAGCCGAGCCGGGGCTTGATCGGGACCACGACGTGGATGCCCTTGCCACCCGATGTCTTCACGAACGGTACCAGCCCCAGCCCCTCCAGCACGCCGCGGATATGGATCGCCGCCTCGACGATCTCGCGCCAGGCGATGCCTTCGCCGGGGTCGAGGTCGAAGGTCACCCGGTCGGGTTTGTCCAGCTGCTGGCGGTGGCTGCCCCAGCTGTGGAACTCCACCACCCCGAATTGCGCCAGCCCCAGATAGCCGCGGGCGTCCTCGATGGCGATGTAGGATTTGGTCTCGCCGTCCGAGGTGGTCACCGGAAAGCTCGCCACCGACGGCGGCATCCCGGAAAACGCGTGGCGCTGGAAAAAGCAGTCCTGGGGTCGGCCGGTGGGGCAGCGGATCAGCGACACCGGGCGGCCGAGGATGTGCGGCAGCATGAAGTCGCCGACCGACGCGTAGTAGACAGCGACATCGAGCTTGGTGGCGCCGGAGCGGCCGAAAAGGCGACGGGTCGGGTTGGTGACCCAGACCGAGGCGAGATCGGCATCCGAGATCAGCCGCTCCCGGGGCGCCGGGTCGGCGGGCGCGAAGGCGACCTCGCGCAGGCCCTTGAAGACCGCATGGCGGAGCGCGCCCGTCGCCGTTCTCGTCGCATAGTGGACATGGGCGGTCAGCACCGGCCTGACCCAGCGGATACCCTTGGGTGCCCTGTCGAGCGCCACGCCGCCATCCTCGAGCGGCTGCAGCCGGGCGAGAAGGTCGGCAAGCGTCGCCTCGTCGAAACCGGTGCCGACCTTGCCGACATAAGCCAGCTCGTCGCCCCGCCATTCGGCCAGCGCCAGCGCGCCCAGGCCGCCGGTCGCCGCCGACGCGGTGAAGCCCGCGATGGCGAAATCGCCCACCTTCACCGCCTTCACCTTGAGCCAGCTTCGGGACCGGCCCGGCTGATAGGCCGCATTGCCGCGCTTGGCGATCACCCCCTCCAGCCCCATCTCCGAAACGCGCTCGAAGAACGCCCCGCCGCCGCCTTCCACGTGGTCGAGATACTGCACCGGCGCGTTGCGGGGCAGGCCCTGCAGCAGCGTGGCCAGCAGCGCCTTGCGGCGGACGAGCGGCGCGGCGGTCAGGTCCCAGCCATCGAGAAACGGCAGGTCGAAGGCATAGAAGATCAGCCGCTCGCTCTCCCCCTTCGACAGCGCCTCCTGCAGCAGCGTCAGGTGGGTGGCGCCGGTCTCGTCCTGCACCACGACCTCGCCGTCGATCACCGCCTCGCGGCAGGGCAGCGCGCCGAAGGCCCCCGCCAGCGCGCCATAACGCCCGGTCCAGTCCAGCCCGCTGCGGGTGACCAGCCGCGCCTCGCCGCCGGCGATCCGGGCGGTTGTGCGATAACCGTCGAGCTTGATCTCGTGCAGCCAGTCGTCGCCTTCCGGCGGTGCGGCGGCTGCACTGGCGAGCTGCGGCGGCAGCCGGTCGGGGAGGGGGGCCTTGGCGGCGCCGGGCAGGTTGCCGGGCCGCAGCGGCCTCGATCTGGCGGGCGTTGGCTCGGTGGGCGGCGGTTCGGCCAGCAGGTCCTCGATCCGGCGCCCGGACTTCACGCTTTCCGGGCGCGCCTCCAGGACATCCGTCTCCCGGTCTGCCGCCTGGTCGCGCTCCTTGAAGAGCAGCCAGTTGCGCCTGGTCTCGCCGTCCTTGGGCTTCAGCCGGGCCAGCATCCAGCCGCCCCTCAGCTTCTCGCCGGCAAGGCGGAACTTGAACGCGCCGGCGGCGAGGCTTTCGCCCGGATCCTCCATCGGCGCCCAGGTGCCGGTGTCCCAGACGATCATCGGCCCGCCACCGTATTCGCCGGCCGGGATGACGCCCTCGAAGTCGATATAGTCGAGCGGGTGGTCCTCGGTCTCCACCGCCAGCCGCTTGTCGTCTGGGTCAAGCGACGGCCCCTTGGGCACAGCCCAGGATTTCAGCACCCCGTCCAGCTCCAGCCGCAGATCGTAATGGTCGGCGGTGGCATGATGCTTGTGAACGACAAAACGGTTGCCGCCCGCCCCGGGCCTGCCGCCCTGCGGCTCGGGCGTGCGGGCGAAGTCGCGCTTGGCGCGATAGCTGTCGAGTTTCGCCTTGGCCATGTTTTCCGGGGCCCGGTGGGACGGTGGGGCCGAGCCTATGGCCTCGGGCCGTGAGGCGGCAAGCGCAAGGATCGGGTTGGCTTTCCGTGGCCCGGCCTCGATAATCGAGGGGCATTCGGGGCGGGGAGGCCGGGCAATGACTGGGACAGGCACGATTCGCGTCGGCATCGGCGGCTGGACCTTCGCGCCATGGCGCGGCAGCTTCTATCCCGAGGATCTGACGCAGAAGCGCGAGCTGGAATACGCGGCCAGCAAGCTGACCTCGATCGAGATCAACGGCACCTACTACGGCTCGCAAAAGCCCGAGAGCTTCCGCCGCTGGCACGACGAAACGCCGGACGGGTTCATGTTCGCGGTCAAGGGGCCGCGCTTTGCCACCAACCGCCGGGTCCTGGGCGAGGCCGGCGAATCGATCGACCGGTTCTTTTCCAGCGGCCTGCTGGAGCTGAAGGACAAGCTGGGGCCGGTGAACTGGCAGTTCATGGCCACCAAGGCCTTCGATCCGGAGGATTTCGAGGCGTTCCTGAGCCTTCTGCCTACGTCGCTGGACGGGCGGGCCCTGCGCCATGCGGTCGAGGTGCGGCACGACAGCTTCCGGGTGCCGGAATTCGTGGCGCTGGCGCGCAAGTATGGCGTGGCGGTGATCGCGGCGGCGGACGGCAAGTACCCGCAGATCGCCGATGTGACGGCGGATTTCGTCTATGCGCGGATCATGGGGACGACCAAGGGCGAGGCCGAGGGATATCCGGCGGCTGCGCTCGATGCCTGGGCGGCGCGGGCCATGGCCTGGGCGGGAGGCGCGGTGCCCGAAGGGCTGGAGCGGGCGTCGGAAACGGACGCGGCGCCGGGTCCGCGGGACGTCTTCCTCTACGTGATCAGCGGCAACAAGGTGGCGAACCCGGCGGCGGCGATGGCACTGATCCGGCGGCTGAGCTGAGGGGCGGCGGTTCTGGGAACGGGCGAGCCGCCAATTCGCAGCCCCTCTTCGCGCCGCCATTTCGCGCCCGCGCGCCCGCGCGGCCAATTCGCTCCGAAGTCCGGACCAAGGCCGCCGCGGACGAATCAGTAAGAAAGGTCCGCTCTAGTGCCGGCCCCCGGCTAGCAGTGGGGCATCATGAGCCGGCTGTGTCTCGACCAGCCCCGCCTCTGCCAGCACCCGCTCCGAGAACGACACCGGGCAGTCGGAGCTGTGGACGACGTTACCGGTTTGGAGATCGGCCATGCGCCCGCAGTGGCGGCATTTGCTGCCGCGGCAATCATCAATCATGGCGGTGCTGATTAGCGCATTCGCCATGCTGACGAGTTCGTCGACGAACCTCGAACGCATAAACATCTTCTCCCCCACCGGGATCAGGTTACCGGTCTAGCGTGGCGCCACGCAATGGTGGATTGATGATAGAAATACGGTAGAAACTGGGCACCCCGCCACCCGCAACCGGTAGTTGAATGCTAGAACGCCTCTTTGCGACTGGCAAGTGAGGTTGAGCACGCAAACGAGGAAATCGGCGCGCCGCCAATTGGCCCGCCTCAAAGGCCGTTCCGCTCCCGCGAGTCAGGCGCGCTCGGCGTATTCCAGCGTTTCGGTGTTGACGACGATGGCTTCGTCGGTGGCGATGAACGGCGGCACCATGATCCTGACGCCGTTGTCGAGCAGTGCCGGCTTGTAGCTGTTGGCGGCGGTCTGGCCCTTCACCACCGGCTCGGTCTCGACCACCTTGCAGGTGACCTTCTGCGGCAGGGTGGCGCTCAGCGCCTCGTCGCCGAAATACTCGATGGTCACGGTCATGCCGTCCTGCAGGAAGGGCCGCTGATCGCCGAGAAGGTCTGCATCGAGCTCGATCTGCTCGTAGGTGTCGGTGTCCATGAAGACCAGCCGGCCGTCGGCTTCGTAAAGGAACTGCTGGTCCTTCTGGTCGAGCCGCACCTGCTCCACCTTGTCGGCCGAGCGGAAGCGCTCGTTCAGCTTGCGCCCGTCGCGCAGGTTCCTCAGCTCCACCTGGGCAAAGGCGCCGCCCTTGCCGGGCATCACATGCGCCGTCTTGACCGCGCGCCACAGGCCGCCGTCATGCTCGATGATGTTGCCGGGGCGGATTTCGTTTCCGTTGATCTTGGGCATGGTCCGAACCTGGGATTGGCATTCGGCGACGCCTATACAGGCTCGCCCCGGGCCTGTCCATCAGCGCTCGCGCGGCCCGCCGGACCGCCGGGGCGGGCCATCACGAGGGCGGCCAGCACACCGGCATAGACCAGCGGGTCGAGGTGATAGAGCGGCCCGTCCACCAGCGAGAAGACCAGAAGCGCGTTCAGCCCGGTCAGCGCGCCGATCGCCACCGCGTCGGCCGACCGGCGGACGCGGGCCAGGCCGCGCAGCCACAGGCTGCCCAGAAGCAGCATCAGCGCGCCGCCACCCACGATGCCGAAGCCGAGGACCATTTCCAGCGGCGCGTTGTGCACCTGCTCCCAACCCTCGAAGCGCCCGGTGGAGATGAAGCGGTACTGGTCGAAGCCCCAGCCGAAGACCGGCCGCTCTGCGATCAGTCGCAGCGCATCGGCCCACAGTGTCATCCGGCCGGCCGTCATCGCGTCGGCGCCCTCGGCGTTCACGGCGGCGCCGGCCTCGGTCAGGCTGTTGAGAATGCCATAGGCACTGTCCGGCGTCACCAGCAACACCGAGGCCGCCCCACCCAGGACCATCGCCGTCAGCATCGGCAGCAGGGTCGGAACCACCCGGCGCGGCAGGATCGCCATGGCAAAGCCCCAGGCGGCGAGGACCGCAACCACGCCGCCGCGGGTGCCCGACCAGAAGAGCAGCATCCACAGGAGTGCCATGACGCTCCAGGCCAGCCATCGGCCCAGCGCGCCCGTTGCCATCAGCCACAACCCCGCCGTGGTCCCAAGGGCGGCCGCCAGAGCCATGCCCCAGACCCGCACGTGCCAGAAACCCATCGGACCGCCGCGCCAGTTGAGTTCGGGCCGGGCATCCAGGGTCAGGTAGAGATAGGCCACCAGCGGCAGGTGCAGCAGGATCGTTCCTGCCACCGCCATAAGCATGCCGCGGCGCAGCGACTCGCCGGCCTCGGCAATCAGAAACACCAGCCCCACGGCCATCATGGCGATTCCGGCCCGCTGCAGGACCGCCATTGCCGCTGTGGAGCGTGACGGCGCCACCGTCAGGGTCGTCAGCACGGCCACGGCCGCGAAGACGATCAGTGCCGCCAGTTCCAGGCGCGTCAGCGCCCCCTTCAGGCTGGCCCTCGTCAGGCCCATGACCAGGGCCGTGACCAGCACTGCCGCCTCGAACGGAAACAGCATGTCGAGGCGCATGAACTGGGTGTCCGCGCCCCCCGATGCCAGCACCAGCTGATAGAGCCCGGCCAGCAGGGGCGACGGCGCCAGCACCCAGGGCAGCCAGGAAAGCCGCCGCGGGCCAGCGGCCGCCACGCGCGGCGATTTTGCTTCGACCAGGGTCATCCGTGGCGCGTTATCCATGTCTGACGTCGAAAATGTGGCAAGGCGCCGCAACTGGCAACCATCTGCCCGGGCGGCTCTCGCCCTGCAGCGCCCATGAGACCACCTCCCGGCCGCGAGGCCGGGCTTGCGCACCGGCGCATTCGCGGCTTTCCTCCCGCATGGGCAGCGGCGGGGCGAGATGCGCTATTCGGCATGGCAGATCCTGAAGCAGGGGCTTACCGGCAATGCCGGCTGGGCCCCGGTCTGGCGCTCGCCCGAGCCGAAGCCCGCCTATGACGTGATCATCATCGGCGGCGGCGGGCACGGTCTGGCGACGGCCTATTATCTGGCGAAGAATCACGGGCTGACCAATGTCGCGGTGCTGGAGCGCGGCTGGCTCGGCGGCGGCAATGTCGGGCGCAACACCACCATCGTGCGGGCGAACTACTTCCTGCCCGGCAATTCGGAATTCTACAGCCACTCGCTGAAGCTCTGGGAGGGGCTGGAGCAGGAGCTCAACTACAACGTCATGCTCAGCCAGCGCGGCCAGGTGCTGCTGGCGCATTCCGACGGGCAGATGGATGCCTTCGCCCGGCGCGGCAACGCGATCCGCTTTCAGGGCGACGATGCCGAGCTCTGGGACCGCGAGAAGACCCGGGCGATGCTGCCCTGGCTCAACCACGACGATCCGCGCTTTCCGATCCGTGGCGGCCTGATGCAGTGGCGTGCCGGAACCGCCCGGCACGATGCGGTCGCCTGGGGCTTTGCCCGCGGTGCCGACATGCGCGGCGTCGATCTGATCCAGAACTGCGAGGTGACGGGGTTCCGGATCGAGAACGGGCGCATCCGCGGGGTGGAAACCACGCGCGGGCCCATCGCCGCCGGCAAGGTCGGCATGGCGGTGGCCGGCCGCACCTCGCAGGTGGCGGCCATGGCGGGCCTGAGGCTGCCGATCGAAAGCCACGTTCTGCAGGCCTTCGTGACCGAGGGCCTGAAGCCGGTGCTGCCCTACGTGGTCAGCTTCGGCATGGGGCATTTCTACATCAGCCAGTCGGACAAGGGCGGGCTCGTCTTCGGCGGCGATCTCGATTTCTACAACTCCTACGCCCAGCGCGGAAACCTTCCCATGGTCGAGCACGTGATGGAGGCGGGCATGGCGCTGATGCCGACGATCGGCCGCGCCCGGGTGCTGCGGTCATGGGGCGGAATCATGGACATGACCATGGACGGCTCGCCGATCATCGACAGGACGCCGGTTGAGGGGCTCTATCTCAACGGCGGCTGGTGCTACGGCGGCTTCAAGGCGACGCCGGCCTCGGGCTGGTGCTTTGCCCATCTGATCGCCACCGGCAATCATTCCGAGCACGCGACGCGGCTGTTGATGAACCGGTTCGAGACCGGCCACGTCATCGACGAGGAGGGGACAGGCGCCCGGCCCAACCGGCACTAGCCGGATCCGGGGTGGCTGTGCGCTGGCAGGGTGGATCGCGCCCGCCCCGTATCCGGGCGCTCCCCGCCCTCCCACCCTTCGCGCCCGGGCGCGATCCTGACACGCCGCCCGCAGGCGTCCCTGTGGGGATGGGGTGTCAAGGATTTGATCCCATTACATAAAAGTGTTGTCGTTGCTGCGCGGACGAGTGTGGGTCACGGTCCCGACATCACCCCAAGCCCGGCGCAGCCGACCAGTGCGAATGCGGTCATGCGGCGGATCGGCGTCGCCCAGCCGCTGCAGAACCGGCCTTGACACCGCTCGCGGCGGCCCTTTGGTTGCCCCGGTCTGGAGCCAGCGAGGTTCGCCCCAAGTGCGCATCGAGTGCCCCGTCTGCGGCGCGCGTGACAGCCGTGAGTTCACCTATCTCGGCGCCGCCAGGCTGGCCGAGCGCCCGGCGCCGGACGCGGGCGCCGACGCCTTCCACGAGTACCTGCACATCCGCGACAACCCGGCCGGCCCGAACGCCGAACTTTGGCAGCATGCCTTCGGCTGCCGCGCCTGGCTGCGGGTGGTGCGCGACACTACCAGCCATGCGATCCTGTCGGTGGCGCTGGCCCGGGACGGCGACCCCGGGGGGGCGACGTGACCCGCCTCGCGGCCGGCGGGCTGATCGACCGCGCGCGGCCGCTCCGTTTCAGCTTCGACGGGCGTGCCTATGGCGGGTTCGCCGGCGATACGCTGGCTTCGGCGCTGCTGGCCAATGGCGTGCGGGTGATGGGCCGCAGTTTCAAGTATCACCGGCCCCGGGGCGTTCTGACCGCCGGCTCGGACGAGCCGAACGCGCTGATGCAGGTGGGCGAGGGGGCGCGGACGAGCCCCAATACCCGGGCCACGATGCAGGAGCTGCATGACGGACTTGTGGCCTCGAGCCAGAACCGCTGGCCGTCGCTGGGCCTCGATCTGATGGCGATCAACGGGCTTCTGGCACCGTTCATCGGTGCTGGCTTCTACTACAAGACCTTCATGTGGCCGAAGGCGTTCTGGGAGAAGCTCTACGAGCCGGTGATCCGCCGCGCCGCCGGGCTCGGCCGGCTGTCGGGCCTGGCCGATCCGGACGATTGCGAGAAGGCCTTCGCCCATTGCGACCTGCTGGTCATCGGCGCCGGGCCGGCCGGGCTGATGGCGGCGCTGGTGGCGGGGCGCGCCGGCGCGCGGGTGATCCTTGCCGACGAGGATTTCCGCATGGGCGGGCGGCTCCTGGCTGAGCGCCAGGCGGTGGGCGGCAAGCCGGGGCCGGACTGGGCCGCGGCGGTGCTGGAGGAGCTGGACGGCCTGGCCAACGTCACGCTGATGCCGCGCACCACCGTCACCGGCGCCTATGACGGAGGCACCTATGGCGCGCTGGAGCGGGTGACCTCGCATCTCGCCGTTCCGCCCCCGGATGCGCCGCGGCTGACCTTCTGGCGCATCGCCGCACGGCAGGCGATCCTTGCCGCCGGTGCGCTGGAGCGGCCCGTTGCGTTCGCCGGCAACGACCGGCCCGGTGTGATGCTGGCCGGGGCGGTGCGGGCCTATCTCAACCGCTGGGCGGTGGCGCCCGGGCGCCGGGTGGCGGTCTTCGCCGCAGGTGGCGACGGCCCCCGCACGGTGCGCGATCTGACCGCGGCCGGGATCGAGGTGGCGGCGCTGGTCGATCCGCGCCCCGAAGCGCCGGACGAGGGGCTCGATTGCCCGGTGTTGGCCGGCGCCGTGGTCACCGGCACCGAGGGGCGGCTGGGACTGAAGGCGGTGCAGGTCAGGACCGCCGCCGGCACCCGGCGGATCGAAGCCGACTGCCTGGCCGTTGCCGGCGGCTGGAACCCGTGCGCGCACCTCACCTGCCACATGAACGGCCGGCCGGTCTGGGACGATGCGATATCGGCCTTCGTGCCGGCCGAAGGCGCGATCCCCGGACTGGCCGTCGCCGGGGCGGCCGCCGGCCTCTTCTCCACCTTCGGTGCCATCCGCTCGGGCCAGGAGGCGGCCGAGGCGGCGCTGGAACGGATCGGCCTCGCCCCGCTGCCGCTCGACCCCTGCAAGGCCGAGGACGAGCCGGTCGCCCGGACCGCGTTCTGGCACGTGGCCGAGGGCCGCGGCCCCGCCTTTGTCGACTTCCAGAACGACGTGACGGTCAAGGACATCCGCCAGGCCCATGCCGAGAACTTCACCGCCGTCGAGCACATGAAGCGTTACACCACGCTGGGCATGGCCACCGATCAGGGCAAGACCGCCAATGTCACCGCGCTGGCGATCATGGCCGGGCTGACCGGGCAGACCATCCCCCAGACCGGGACCACCACCTTCCGGCCGCCTTATACGCCGGTGGAGATCGCCGCGCTTGGTGCCGGTGCCAGGGGCAGGGGGTTCGCGCCGGAGCGGCTGCCGCCTGGCCATGCCCTGGCGCTGGAGCGCGGCGCACCGATGATCGAGGCGGGGCTCTGGTACCGGCCGGCCTGGTTCCCGCAGCCCGGTGAGACCCACTGGCGCCAGTCTTGCGACCGCGAGGTGAGGATGGTGCGCGAGGCGGTCGGGGTGACCGACGTCTCGACCCTAGGCAAGATCGACGTGCAGGGGCCCGACGCGGCCGCCTTCCTCGACCGGGTCTATGCCGGCACCATGTCGACGCTGGCGGTGGGCCGTGCCCGCTACGGGCTGATGCTGCGCGAGGACGGCTTTGTCATGGATGACGGCACCTGCGCGCGGCTGGGGCCGGCGCATTTCCTGGTCAGCACCACCACCGCCTTTGCCGGCCCGGTGATGGACCATCTGGAGTTCTGCGCCCAGGTGCTGTGGCCCGGGATGGACGTGCAGCTTGTCAGCGTCACCGAGGCCTGGGCGCAGGTGGCCGTCACCGGACCGAAGGCGCGCGAGGTGCTGGCGCCGCTGGTGGCGGCGGATATCGGTGCCCTGGGCTTCATGGGCTGCCTCGCGGCCGAGGTGGCCGGGGTGCCCGGGCGGGTGTTCCGGATCTCGTTCTCGGGCGAGCTCGGCTTCGAGGTGGCGGTGCCGGCCCGGCATGGCGATGCGCTCCTGCGGCTGCTGGTGGACCGGGCCGAGGCGCTGGGCGGAGGCCCCTACGGCATGGAGGCGCTGAACGTGCTCAGGATCGAGAAGGGGTTCCTCACCCACGCCGAGATCCACGGCCGGGTGACCGCGGCGGATGTGGGGCTCGGCGCCATGGTCGCCGCCGGCAAGGACTGCATCGGCAAGGTGATGAGCCAGCGCCCAGCCATGGCGGCGCCGGACCGCGAGCAGCTTGTGGGGCTGCGGCCCTCGGGGGCGGTAAAGCGGCTGACCGCAGGCGCACATCTGGTCGCCGCCGGCGACCCGCCGACCGCCGGGCGCGACCAGGGCTATGTCACCTCGGCCTGCTTCTCGCCTACGGTTGGCGGCATGATCGGGCTGGCCTTCCTGAAAGGTGGCCGCGGGCGCCATGGCGAGACGGTGCGCGCGGTCGACCTGCTGCGCGAGGTCGAGACCCTGTGCGAGGTGGGGCCGCCCTGCTTTTTCGACCCAGGGGGAGGGCGCATGCGTGGCTGAGAGGCTTGCCGCCACCGGCCCCGTCGACGGGCTGGGCCTGCCTCTTGCGGTGGGCGCGTGCCGGCTGTCGGCGGCAGCGCCGGGGCCGATGCTGTCGGTGGCGCCTTTCCGGAGCCGGCAGGCGGCGGTGTCCGATCTGCTGCAGGAGCGGCTTGGCGCCGGATTGCCCGATCAAGGGCGCTTCGCCGAGACCGAGGCGGCGCGCATCGCATGGCTGGCGCTGGGGCAATGGCTGGTCATGGCCGAAACGCCGGACGGTCTGGCGGGTCTGGCGGAGGCGCTGGCGGAGCTGGCCGCGGTCTCCGACCAGTCCGACGCCTGGGCGGTGCTGGACCTTGCCGGCGACGATGCGCCCGAGGTGCTGGCCCGGCTGATGCCGCTCGACCCTGCGGCGATGGCGGCGGGTGCCGCGGCGCGGACCGAGTTTGCCCACATGATGGCGCTGGTGCTGCGCCGGCCCGAGTGTTGGCGCATCCTGGTCATGCGCTCGTTCGCCGGCACCGCGGTGCGCGAGACCGGCCATGCCATGCGGGCCGTGGCCGCCCGCGCGGCGATCGGCAGCTAGCCCGGCCGGGGGAGCGGAGGTGGCGCGGCCCGTCCTCCCCCTTGCGGGTCGGCCGGCCCGTTGCGTCGTCGCAAGCGCGGCGAGGGCAGTGGGGGGAGGTGGTACCGACTCCCCGGCTCGAACGGGGGACCCCCAGATCCACAATCTGGTGCTCTAACCAACTGAGCTAAGCCGGCACGCCTGGCCGCGATCTATCGAATGGCGGGACGGTTTTCAAGCCCGCGCAAGCCCCGATCGGGTGCCCCGGTCCTCAGAAGCCGATGCGGGCGCGCCGGAACGCGCCTGAAACGCACCGGGGCGCGCAAGGGTGGGTGGCGGGGCGCGTCCGGGTGCGTTCGCGCTGCGCCTTGGCCGGCGGGCATCCGCCCCGGCGCTCAGGTGTCGATCACGCCCGACCCGATGCCGGGATCGAGCTGCCCGCGCAGCCGCTCGGCGGCGTTGCGGGCAAATTTCCGGGTCAGCTTGTGGCGCCGCGCCGCCGCCAGCGGTATCGCCTCGGGCATCCGCAGGATCTCGGCATCGTAGGCGTCGGCGAGGATCAGTCCGGTCTCCGCCGGCAGCAGCTCCTGCGGAAAGTCCGCGTCAACCGCCCAGAAGAACCGCTCGCAGAAGGCAAGGTAGTTCTGCCACTTGTGATCGCCGACAAAATCCGCCCGGCACGACTTGCACTCAACGATCCAGAGCTCGCCCTTCGGACCCAGCGCCATCACGTCGACCCTGAGCCCCGGCGCCGGCACGAATTCGGTCAGGCTGGCAAAGCCGAGATGGCCCAGATGCCGTGCCACGCCGCGGGCGATGGCCTGTCCCGGTTGCGCAAATCCATCCATGCTCAAAGCTGAACATTACCGGAACATCTCGTCAAGACCGGATTCGGCACCGTTTGGGATCACTGTCGCCCTACCAGCCGCGGTTCGGTTCGCTCCCGCTGCCGCCCCCACCCGTGCCTGCCGTCAGCGCCGCCTGCTCGGCGGCGATCGCCACCAGCCGCGCCGCCTGGCGGGCACCGAAGGCGCCGGGCATCCAGCCGGGCGCGTGGCGGGACCGGGCCAGCGAGGCGCGCCCGCGCGCCGCCGCGGGATCGGCGATCACGGCGCGCATGGCCGCGGCCAGGGCGGCGCGGTCGATCTCGGCCCATCGGGCGCCCGGCGCGTCCCGCGGCTCCAGCCCGCGTGCCACCGGCACCAGCCGCGCCGGCACCGGAAAGCCGGTATCGTGCTGGCAGAAATCGGCAACGCCGCCATGGGCGGTGGCGATCACCGGCACCCCCAGCGCCGTCGCCCGGGCGGCGGCAAGGCCGAACCCGGTGGTGCGGTGCGGCGAGACCAGGGCGGTGGCCGAGGCGATGAGATCGAGCTGCCGCGCCGGCGGCAGCGGCGTGGTCATCAATGCGATGCGTCGGTCGCGGGCGGCCAGCGCGGCGATCCTGGCGATCTGGCCCTCGGGGTCGCCGCCCCGCGTGCCGCCGGTGCTGACCATCAGCTGCAGGTCGCGGCGCTGGGCGAAGGCGGCGCGAAAGGCCTCGACGGCGGCCAGCGGATTGCCGCGCGCCAGCGGCTCGGCCTCGTCGAGGCACACCACCAGCCTGGCCGGCTGCCCGGGGCGCGGCCCGCGCGGTGGCCGGCCCGGCCCGGTTTTGGGCAGCGCAAGGCCCGGCGACATCACCAGCACCGGCCGGTCGGTGTGCCGGCGACAGGCCCGGGCGACGAAACGGCTCGGCACCCAGATCTCGTCCAGCATCGCGAGGGCCAGCCGGTAGGCCTCGGGCAGGGCCTCGAACGGCCAGTCCAGGCAGCCGATGTGATAGGCGCGGCGATGCCGGAAGCCGGTCAGGATCGCGGCCGGGATCGCCGCCGGGTCGCCATGATGGATCACCATCTCGGGGCCGGGCCGGTCGTTCGGGGCGGCCGCCCCCCCC
>JBNKWA010000078.1:0-54560 GCA_050299555.1 Paracoccaceae bacterium
GCTTCGACTGGCACGGAATCCGTGGGCGGACCAACTATGAGGTCTGCCTCCACCGGGTCTTCTCGTCGCTCGGCACGATCGAACGCGCCGGCGACTGGATGCGCCATTTCGGAATGCGGGTCGGAGAGGTTTCGGCGCACAATTGGTCCGAACGCATCGAAGGTCCGGACGCCTGGACCGTTTGGGGGTCTTGGCCCCCTGAGGAGGCTCAGGCGAAATCGAACTTTGGCGGTGATACGATCATGCGGGCGCTCGGAGAGTACATCATCGGCGTGAAGGGCTATGGCGTGGCGGTTACGTATCTGACGGATAACAAGGTAGGCGACGTAGAGGTAAGGGAATTCTCCAAGTGAGGGGCTAATGACACAGATCACACTTGCAGCCAACTACATACTTTTCGGGCCGCTGGTATCAATTGGAGGAAATTACGGACATCTTCAACTCGTTAATGGCGCGTCGGGCGGCAATAGGGATGAGATCGAGGTCCAAGCGCGGGAAGGAATCGAATTCTTCTTCTTCTCGCTTCCGAAGAAAGTCCAGACAAACACAAGCAACTACGGCGATCCGGATCAATGGGTGGAAGTCGCGATAGACATCGGCGACCGGGATGCTGCCAACGTCTGGGAGCTGCTCGACCGCATCAACCGAGCTTTCGTGAGTGGCAATCCCGACTACCAGTATGGGTTGGGCCAGAACAGCAACTCCTACATCAACACGCTGCTCTGGATGATCGGCATCGACCTAGACGGTTATCTGTCGGCTGTCAGACCGCCGGACGTGACCGGCATGGACCCCGAGACCGCCGCGAACTACGACTATGTTCCGGGTGCTGAATACGGTGACCTGATCAGCCCGTTCCCGGGGGCGGACAGGAATCTGCTCACTGACGGGTACAGCGACTTCCCGTTCCTTCCTCTCGACTTCGACATACGAGGCCTCGCCGGCACGGCGGGGCGCGATTTCATCCGCACCGGCGACGGTGACGACCTCGTTCGCGGCAACGCCGAAGACGACGGGCTTTATGGCGGGGACGGCGAGGATGAACTGGTCGGCAACGGCGGCAATGACACGCTGCATGGCGAAGGGGACGACGACCGGCTGCTCGGCGGGGCCCATCAGGATGAACTTCACGGCGACGAAGGCGACGACGAACTCGACGGCGGCAGCGGGCATGACACGCTCTACGGCGCCAAGGGGGATGACAAGTTGCAGGGAGGGGACGGTGACGACCTGCTCTACGGCAACGCGGGCAATGACGAACTCGACGGCGGTGATGGGCGCGACACGCTTGTGGGTGGATGGGGTACGGACACCATCACCGGGGGCGGCGGCGACGTTCTGATCGGCGGGGAGGGCGCGGACGTCTTCCATGTGAGTGCCAGCCGGGGCGACCCGGGGGGCCGGGGCGGGCTGGCCTGCCGCCCGGATGCCGGTCTCAGGCGGCCAGCCCCCTGGAGCCCATCCTGAGGTATTTCTGCCGCCGCGCCTTTTTCAGCGCATCGGGCTTGGCGTCGCCGATTTCGCCGAGCATGGCAGCGATGGCGTCGCCCACCGACTTCACCGTCGCGTCGCGGTCGCGCTGGGCGCCGCCCATCGGCTCGGCGATGATGCGGTCGCAGACCCCGAGCCTAAGCAGGTCCTGGGCGGTCAGGCGCAGGGCCTCGGCTGCCTCCTTCATCTTCTCGGCATCCTTCCACAGGATCGAGGCGCAGCCCTCGGGCGAGATCACCGAGTAGATCGAGTGTTCCAGCATCGCCACCCGGTCGGCGGTGGCGAAGGCGACGGCCCCGCCCGAGCCGCCCTCGCCGATGATGACCGAGACGATGGGCGCGTCGAGCGACAGGCAGCGGTCGGTGGCGCGGGCGATGGCCTCGGCCTGGCCGCGCTCCTCGGCGCCCTTGCCGGGATAGGCGCCGGGCGTGTCCACCAGGGTGACGACCGCGAGGCCGAAGCGGTGGGCGAGGTCCATGAGCCGGATCGCCTTGCGGTAGCCCTCGGGCCTGGCCATGCCGAAGTTGCGCTCGATCCGGGTCTTGGTGTCGTGGCCTTTCTCGTGGCCGATCACCACCACGGGCCGGTCGTTGAACCGCGCCAGCCCGCCCATCACGGCGTGGTCGTCGGCGAAGTTGCGGTCGCCGGCAAGCGGCGTGTATTCGGTGAACAGCGCCTCGACATAGTCTTGGCAATGCGGCCGGCCCGGGTGCCGGGCGACCTGGCAC
Source organism: Paracoccaceae bacterium (assembly GCA_050299555.1). Classification (GTDB taxonomy): domain Bacteria; phylum Pseudomonadota; class Alphaproteobacteria; order Rhodobacterales; family Rhodobacteraceae; genus JBNKWA01. Next base: position 2,220 of record JBNKWA010000078.1, read on the forward strand.
TTCTGCCACGGCGTGAGGTTCTTGTAGAGCTCGGCCACCAGTGCCTTGGCCTTGCCGTCCAGCGCCGCGGCCTCGGCGGTGACGTCGGCGGCACTGTTCTGGCGCGCCATGGCGCGCAGTTCCTCGGCCTTGCCTTCGATCTCGGCCAGCCCCTTTTCGAAGTCGAGATAGGTCTGCATCCCCGCCCTCTGGTCCCCGCCCTGGTTCGGCGCTGGGCTGCGATATAGGCAGAGGGGTCGGGTGATTGCAATTGCCGGGGGCGCGGCCGGCGCCAGGCGGTCGGGTGCGGAATTTGGTTGACCAAGTCCACTAATTTGCCTTTCCTGCGATGCCGGGAGGGACCGCCATGGACGTGATCGACGAAATCCGCGCCTTCAACCGGTTCTACACCCCACTGGTCGGGCTGGTGGGCGAGCAGGTGCTGCGCTCGGGCTACAACCTTGCCGAGATGCGGGTGCTTTACGAGGTGCGGCACATGCAGTCGCCGAGTGCCGCGGCGATCGCCGCCGGGCTGCGGATGGATCCGGCCTATCTCAGCCGGGTGCTGAAGCGGCTGAAGCGCGACGGGTTGGTGACGGCGGCGATGGATCGTGCCGACCGTCGCCGCAGCCTGCTGAAGCTGACGGCAGTGGGCGAGGCGGCGATGGACCGCTTCGAGGCGGCGTCGCGGGTCGAGATCGGCGCCATGGTGGAGCCGCTGGCGGAAGGTGCCCGGACCGGGCTGGCCGAGACCCTGGGCCGGGCGCGGCGACTTCTCGGCGGCGAGGACGCGGCGGTGACCCTGCGGGCGCCGGCGGCCGGCGACATCGGTTGGGTGATCCACCGGCAGGCGGTGCTCTACGCCCGCGAATACGGCTGGGATGCCAGCTTCGAGGCGCTGGTGGCGCAGATCTGCGGTGACTTCGTGATCAACCGGGATCCGGCCCGGGAGAGGGCCTGGGTCGCCGACCGTGCCGGCGAGGTGGTGGGATCGGTGTTCTGCATCCGCGACGACGAGGAGACGGCGAAGTTGCGGCTGCTCTACGTGGAGCCATCGGTGCGGGGTACCGGCACTGGTGCCGCGCTGGTCGACGCCTGTATCGGGTTCGCGCGCGAGGCGGGGTATCGGCGCATGGTGCTGTGGACGCAGGCGAACCTGGTTGCCGCCCGGCGCATCTATGCCGCCCGCGGCTTCGCCCTGGAGCGGACCGAGCCGCACCTGAGCTTCGGGCAGACGCTGACCGGGGAGTACTGGGCGTTGGAACTGTAGCGCTTCGGTTCTCACCGTGTTCGAGGCGGGAACAGGTCTGCGCCCCAGGCTTGGCCCGGGCGCCGGCGCGCGACAGTGCCGGAGCGGCCGGGTGATTCGCTTATTCGCGGATCAGCCCACCATGGTAATGCAGCCGATAGGCCTCCTCGCCGTGACTGAAGATGCGCTCGGTGCCCAGGAACCGCGCGCAGGTGCCTTCGGCCTCGTCCACATAGTCGAACCGGCCGTCGCTCCAGCTAAAGCCGCCGAGAAAACGACCCTCGGCGTAGAGCGCCGACAGCGCCGCCTTGATCAGCCGGCCGGCTGCCCGGGCATCGATCAGGTCGGGGCGGAGGATGAAGCCATGGTAGTTCATCGCCCAGACCGGCTCGCCCGCACGCCAGACCACTTCCTGGCCCAGGAAATCGGTGCCGCCGAAATAGCTGTCGCGATAACACCAGTCGCCTGACCGGTATTCCAGGTCGTGCGAGCCGTGGCGGCTGGGCGTCGCGGGCTGGCCGTCGCCCGCGTAGGTCGACCGTTTCGCGGCGACGACGAAATCCTCGAGTGCTTCGGGCATGTGACCGGTCTTTTGCTGCTGTCCCGGCCACAGTCGTAGCCGAACCGGCAAGGCGCAATCGGGCTGCTGACAGCCTAGAGTCAGCAAGACAAGCACAGCCGGACCGCCGCCCCAGAGCGGCAGAGAGCAGGCAGGCCGGGACCATGCGGGACGCGACGCCGTGCCCCGGAGACTGCCCACCGATGCCGCGCCCGAGGACCAGCTGACGGACGTCTACCTGCCATTGAGGTAGAGCGCCGGCGTGCCGGCCATGTTAGGTTGCCGCCGTGTCGGAAGCCGGGAGGGTGCCACAATGCAGACCAACGATGCGGAGGCGGCCGAAGCCATCCTGGCGGTGATCGACGCCGAGAGCCGGGCCTTCTGGGACAAGGACTTGGACGCCATCGCCGGCTGCTGGGCGCACGAGCCCTGGATCATGCGCGCCGGCTGGTGGCAGCGGGGCGGCATCACCTGGCGCCAGGGCTGGGCGGATGCGGCAACGCGCTTTGCCGAGCATTTCGCGAACCATCCCGAGCCGAACCCGACCATGGCCGCGCTGACGCGCGAGAACATCGTCGTCAGGGTCGGCGGCGAGATGGCCTGGGTCACCTTCGATCAGGTCGGCGTCGATACCGGCGAGCCGGACATGGACATGCCGGGCGTGTCGCACGAGACCCGCATCCTTGAGCGGCGGGAGGGTGCGTGGAAGCTGGTCTACATGAGCTATCTGCTGACCTGAACTGAGCTCGAGGCCGATCCCCGAGGCCAAATCCCCGGGCCGGTCCCGGGCCGGTCCCGGTCAGCGGTCACTCGCCGAAGCGGACCTGGCGCTCTACCTTGATCACGTAGAGGCAGGAGAAGACGCCGCCGGCAGTGGCCAGGAACATCATCATCAGCAGCGGCGTCGCCGTCGAGCCGGGGCCGAGAAGCCCGCCGGTGACGGCCGAGAGCAGCGCGCCGCCGCCGATCATCAGGGCGCCGCCGAGGCCCGAGGCGCTGCCGGCAAGCCGTGGCCGCACCGAGACGATGCCGGCATTGGCCGAGGGCAGGGTCAGGCCGTTGCCGAGCCCGACGAACCCCACCGGCAGGAACAGCGACAGCGGGTGCTGCAACCCGACGCCGAACAGCAGCAGCGCGATGATCATGCCGATCAGCGACAGGATGCTGCCAAAGAGCATCATCCGGTTGACGCCCATGCGCTCGGCGTAAAGGCCCGACAGCATGTTGCCGATCAGGTAGCCGACGGCGATCAGGCCGAAATAGAGCCCCACCGCTGCCGGCGACAGGCCAAGCACGGTGCTGGCGACGAAGGGGCCGCCGCCGAGGAAGGCAAAAAACGCCCCCGAGGCACAGCCGGCGGTCAGCGAGTAGCCCCAGAAGCGTCGCGACAGAACCAGTTCGGGATAGGCGCGGAACTGGGCGCCGAAGCTGGTCGAGAGGTGGCGGTTGGTCTCGCCCATGTCGGCCCAGACCAGTGCGGAGACCACGATGCCGAAGACCAGCGTCAGCACGAACACCGAGTGCCAGCCCAGCGCCTGGTCGAGAATGCCGCCGACGGTGGGGCCGATCATCGGCACCAGTGCCATGCCCATGGTCACCCAGCCGATCATCGCGGCAGCCCGATTGGCATCGACGATGTCGCGCACCACCGCCCGCGACAGCACCATGCCGGCGGCCACAGCGGCCCCGATCAGGCGGAAGACAAGGAAAGCCTCGATCGTCGGTGCCAGGATGCAGCCCAGGGTCGCGGCGAGGAAGATCGCCAGCGCCCCCAGCATCACCGGCCGCCGTCCGTAGCGGTCCGACAGCGGTCCGACGATCAGCTGCAGGGCGGCGGTGACGGCGAGATAGGCCGAGACGGCCAGCTGCACGACCGCATAGTCGGCGTCGAACCAGGCCGCCATGCTGGGCAGCGACGGCAGGAAGATGTTCATGTTCAGCGCGCCGAGGCCCGCGATCAGCACCAGCGTCACGATATGCGGCGGCGTGTGGTGGTCAAACAGCACCGCACGGCTGCCGTGGGGCTCCGTGGCCATGGTTTCGATCATCTCGGGCCTTCGGTCCAACCGTGGGGACCTCCATTATGTGGCGACGCCCCGCGCGGTCGCAGTGGTAAATATCACATAACCATGTGCCGGCCCGGTCGGGCATCGCTGTGGCCAAACCGGTCTCGAATTGCGGCGCGCCGCCTGCCCGGTTCACTGCAGGTCGGCAAAGGCGGCCTCCACCCGCTCGAGTGCTTGTTCCAGGAGCGGTCGCGACAGGCCGATATTGAAGCGCAGAAAGCTTTCGCCACCCTTGCCGAAGGTGGTACCGGCGTTGACGCCGATCCGGGCCCCCTCGGTGACCCGGCGGGTGAACTCGTCGGTCGTCATGCCGGTGCCGGCAAAATCCACCCAGGCGAGGTAGGTCGCCTGCATCGGCATCGAGGCAAGGCCGGGGATAGCATTGATGCGGGAATCGAACAGTCGCCGGTTGCCGTCGAGATAGGCTATCAGCGCCTCGAGCCAGTCCTCGCCGTGGTCATAGGCGGCGATGGTCATGATCGCACCGAACATGTTGGGGGTCGAGCCCGCGGCCATCTGCGCGGCGACCAGCCGGGCGCGCAGGCCCGGGTCGGCGACCACCGCATATCCGGTCGCGCCGCCGGCGAGGTTGAAGGTCTTCGACGCCGCGGCAAGGGTCACGAGCCGGTCGCCGATTTCGGGCGCCGCGAGTGCGGTGCCGACATGCTCATGGCCGGGATAGACGAGATCGTGGTGGATTTCGTCGGAGATCAGCAGCAGGTCGTGGCGGGTGCAGAACCCGGCCAGCGCCCTCAGTTCTTCGGCGGTCCAGATGGTGCCGCCGGGATTGTGCGGCGAGCTGATCAGCACCACACGCTCGCGGCCGGTCAGCATCGCCTCGGTCGCCGCAAGATCCATGCGGTACCGGCCGCCGTCGTTCACCAGCGGACTCTGCACCACCTCGCGGCCGTTGGCGGCGATGATGCGGTGGAAGGCGTGGTAGACGGGGGTGAACACGATCACCTCGTCGCCGGGCTCGGTATAGGCCTGCAGGCACATGGCGATGGTGGCGACCAGCCCGTGGCCGGTAACGATCCATTCCGGCTCGATCCGCCAGCCGTGGCGGCGCTCCAGCCAGCCGGCAATGGCGCGGCGCAGGGTCGCGTCGCCGCCGTAATAGCCGTAGACGTTGTGCCGCGCCGCCCCTGCCAGTGCCTCGGCCACAGCGGGGGGCGAGGCGAAGTCCATGTCAGCCACCCACATGGCGATGCCATCGGCTGGGTCAACGCCGCAGCGCTTTCCCATCAGGTCCCATTTCAGGCAATCGGTGCCGCGCCGCTCGATGCGGGTGTCGAAGTCAAAGGTCATTGCGGTCTTTCCCCGGGGGGCTCGTGCAGGAACGACTCGGATTCGCGGAAGGCGCCCCCGAGGGGCGCTCCCGCCTGCCAAGCTAGCGCCCGGACCGCGATGCGCAAGCGGGGATGCGCAGTTGCCCTTGCGTCAGGTGCCGGGCTTGCGCGGGTGGGCGGGACGCGGTGCCGGCGGTTCCCGGCGGCGGGTTGCAGCGGCATGGGCGATGGCCTAAATCCGCGCCATGGCGCTGCTTCCCATCCTCATCCATCCCGACCGACGGCTGAAGACCGTGGCCGATCCGGTGCGCGAGATCGACGCCGAGCTCAGGCGGCTGGCCGACGACATGCTGGCAACCATGTACGACGCGCCGGGGATCGGGCTGGCGGCGCCGCAGATCGGGGTGCTGAAGCGGGTCTTCGTGATGGACTGCAACCGCGACGATCCTGGCAAGGACCCGACGGTGGTGATCAATCCCGAGATCACCTGGGCCTCGGAGGAGGTGAGGACCAACGAGGAGGGATGCCTGTCGATCCCGGACATCTACGACGACGTCACCCGGCCGGCAGCGGTGCGGCTGCGCTTCACCGACCTCGACGGCGAGACCCATGAGCGTGATCTGGAAGGCATCTGGGCGGTCTGTGCCCAGCACGAGCTCGACCACCTGAACGGGCGGCTTTTCATCGACTATCTCAGCCCGCTGAAGCGGACGATGATCACCAACAAGATGAAGAAACTGAAGCGCGACAAGGCGCGGGCATGAGCCTGCCGGGCCTCCGCACCCATGGCATCATCCTCTGCACCGAGCGGTTCGAGGATTGCGTGCGCTTTTATCGCGACACCGTCGGACTGCCGGTCTGGTTCGAGAAGCCGGGTCTGGTCTGTCTGCGCTTCGGCGACGGCTATCTGATGGTCGAGGGTGGCGGTGTCGCCCGCGACGGCCGCAAGAGCCGGGCCGAGAACCCCACCATGCTGCGGTTCAACGTCGATGACGTGCGCGCGGCGGCGGCGTGGTTGCGGGGCAGGGGCGTGCCGGTTGAGGTGCGGGATTTCGACTGGGGCACGGTGGGGACGTTCATCGATCCCGACGGCAATGCCTGCGAACTGAAGGACGCGGGCGACCCGTTCTTCGCCATCTGACTCTGCGGCTGACTCGCGGCTGACCAGTGTCTGGCCAGTGTCCGGCTAGTGTCCGGCCGGCGCCGGTCAGGCGAAGGGGCGCCGTCCGCGGGGGGCATCGAGCCCGCCCGCGTCCGGCCGGACCCTGCGGGTCCGCGGGCGCACCCTCGACGGCGGCCCCAGGCCGGTGGCCGAAGTCAGGCGAAGCTGCGGTCGAAGGCGGCGCTGCCGGCAGGGTTGAAGGCGACGCGGCGGCTGCCGTTGGTGCGAGCAAGCCAGCCGAGCGCCTCGAGACGGGACAGGAGTGCCGCGCCCAGCGCGCCGCCGAGATGCAGGCGCCGCTCGCTCCAGTCCAGGCAGACCCGGCAGAGCGGCCGCCGGCGGCGTTCCAGGGCGGCGGGGTCGATGCCGAATCCGGTGACGAAATCGCGCCCCGCATAGGTCAGTGCGACGTCGTCGCCGCCAAGGCTGAGGACGTTGCGCCGGCTGAGCGAGCGGAACATCTGCACTGCCCGCGACCCAGCGAGGTGGTCGTAGCAGACGCGGGCGTCGCGGAACTCGGCGTCGCGCGGCCCGGTTCGGACCGGAAGGTGGCCGCGCATGGCGGCAAGGCCGGCGAGCGATTCGAGCGCATCGGCGACATCGGCATCCGCCAGCGCGACGTGGTGGTGCCTGCCCTGGCGGTGCTGCCGCAACAGGCCGGCCTCGACGAACTGGGCCAGGTGACCGGAGGCGGTGGGCGGTGTGACCCCGGCGGCATGGGAGAGCTCTCCCGCGGTCAGCGGCCGCCCGTCGAGCAGTGCCGCGAGGATGCTGCCGCGCGCCGGATCGCCGATCAGCGCCACGATGCGCGAGATGTCGGGGCCCTCCCTCATGATGCCAGCCCGCGCCCGGCTGTGCCGGCGGTCAAGCGCCGGCCCTTCGGGCGTGGCGGAAGCATCTCTTCCGGTGCCAGCGGCAGGATGGGCAGGAAGGAGGACGATGCTCCATGGCCATCCTGATCGAATCCACCCGTGTGCCGGCCCGGCGGGGTTTGCGGGTGGTTCTCGCCCGCCGGTGGCGGAACCGCAGGACGCGGCAGCAGCTTGCCGGTCCGTCGCCGGAGTTGCTGGCCGATGTCGGGCTGGGCGCAGCCGAGGCCCGGCGCGAGGCGGTACGGCCATTCTGGTCGGGATGAAGCGCCCGGCCGTGGCGCATCCGCAAGCGGCCTGCTAAGCCCCGGCCTCGAGGTCACCCGAAAGGGGGCGCCGTCCGCGGGGGGCATCGAGCCCGCCCGCGTCCGGCCGGGCCTGGCGGCCCGGTGCGCGCCGACCCGACGGTGGCGAAGGCGACGGGAGGGTTTGCATGCGGCTGATCTTCATGGGAACGCCGGACTTTTCGGTGCCGGTGCTGGATGCCCTGGTTGCCGCCGGCCATGAGGTGGCCGCGGTCTACTGCCAGCCGGCGCGGGCTGCGGGGCGGGGCCAGAAGCCACGGCCGAGCCCGGTGGAGGCGCGGGCCCGGTCGCTGGGCCTTGCGGTGCGGACGCCGACAGGTTTGCGCGATGCCGCGACGCAGGCGGAACTCGCCGCGCTGGGTGCCGAGATGGGCGTGGTGGTGGCCTACGGGCTGATCCTGCCGCAGGCGGTGCTGACCGCGCCGCGCCTCGGCTGCCTCAACCTCCATGCCTCGCTGCTGCCACGCTGGCGCGGGGCGGCGCCGATCCAGCGGGCGGTCATGGCCGGCGATGCCGAGACCGGGGTCTGCGTCATGGGCATGGAAGCGGGGCTGGACACCGGCCCGGTCTATCTGCGCGAGGCGACGCCGATCGCTGCGAGCGATACCGCCGGCAGCCTGCATGACCGGCTGGCGACGATTGCGGCGCGGCTGATCGTCGAGGCGCTGGCACGGTGGCCGCTTCCGGCGGAGCCCCAGGGCGATGCGGGGGTCACCTATGCCGCCAAGATCGACAAGGCCGAGGCGCGGGTGGACTGGACCCGCCCGGCAGTGGAGATCGACCGGCAGATCCGGGGCCTGTCGCCGTTTCCCGGCGCCTGGTGCGAGATCGGCGGCGAACGGGTGAAGCTGCTGCTGTCGCAGGTGGAGGAGGGCGAGGGCCCACCGGGTGTGGTGCTGGACGATGCGCTTGCCGTTGCCTGCGGCAGCGGCGCCGTCCGCATCCTGCGGCTGCAGCGGCCGGGACGGGCGGCGATGGCCACCGCCGAGGCGATGCGCGGATTCGCGGTGGAGCCCGGCACCCGGCTGGGCTAGTCTGGCACCGGCATGACGGAGGGTGGCGCGGAGTGTTCCTGTTCTCGCTGATGGGGGCGATGCTGGTGGGTGGACTGACCGGCTATGCCGTCGCCTGGCTGGGGCTGGTCCGCTATGGCTGGGCGGTTGCGGTCATCCTCGGCATCGGCGGTGGGGTCGTGGCCTGGCTGGTGTCGGCCCTGACCGGCATCGGTTTCGGCGGCCGCACCATGACGGCGATTGTCGGTGCGGCAGTGGCGCTGTTCCTGGCGCCGGTCCTGGGGAGGCGGTGATGGGTATCATCTGGCTGATCATCATCGGCGCGGCGGCGGGGTTCATCGCCACCCGCGCCTTCGACATGAAGCTTGGCGTTCCGCAGACCATCGCGGTGGGCGTCATCGGCGCCATCATCGGCGGCTGGCTGCTGAGGCTTGTGTTGAGCATGATGGGGGCGGCGGCCGGCTTTGTCGGTGCGCTGATCGGGGCGATGGCACTGCTCTGGGCCTATCGGACCTTCTTCGAGCGGCGCTGAGGGCCCCGCTCCGCCAGAAGGCGCGAGATCGACCGGGAGGGGTGACATCCGGTGGCCGCCGCGATGCCGTGTGGCCGCTTTGCTTTCGCTCGGGGCCGTGCCGTGCCGCTGCGTGCGGCGGTTGTCGCTCCGGCGGGGCCGTCCGGCCGGGCGGCGGCGGCGCCTTCGGGCCCATCGAGGGCCCTCGGCGCCGGTCGCTGACGCTCCGGCCGCTTGATCCTTCGAGCGGGCTCGGACGGCCAAGCCCTCCCAATGGGGCTGACGTCGCGCCTTGGCGATATGCACCTGTTGGTGCCGGTTCCCGACTGGATCGCGGCTCGATCCGGCCGATTCTCTCCGGTGCCGAGATGCGGGCGGCCGGCATGGGAACCGCGCCGCCGACGGCGCACCAGCGGCGGGCGCGCGCTGATGCCCGAAGGTGGGGCAACGCTGCCGGTCTGGCCCGGCGTCGGCCGCTGGCGGGACCCGCGCGCAGGGCGCAGGGCGCAGGCCGGGCCCAAAAGGGCGCCGACGCCGTCAGGCGGAGGCGGACTGCGGGAGCTCCGCGATTGTCCTTCGAGCCGCCCGGTGGTGGGCGGTGCGCGCCGGCGCTGGCCCCGGCCGCTGGCCCGGGCGCGTGGGTCATGCCAGCCGGGCGAACGCCGCCTCCAGCCTCACCCGCGCCTCGGGCAGTGCCGCCAGGCCCAGCGCCGGCGCCACCGTGTGGCGCAGGAACCAGCCGGTCGTCGCGAGCCCGGCGCGCAACGCCTCGCCCGAGGCCGGCGCCTGCGCGTCGCGCAGGACCGCGGGCAGGGGCAGCAGCCTTTCCGCATGCGGTGCTCCGGCGGCCCGGCTGACCGCCCGCGCCGAGCGCGGCGAGACGTAGGCCAGGTCCTCGGTGGTGCCGGTGGTGGCGCAGGCGGAAAGGTCGAGCCCGAAGCCGAGCTCGGCCAGAAGCGCCAGTTCCCAGCCGAGATAAAGCGCCGGCCAATCGCGCCCCGCCTCCAGCGCGTCGAGAAGCTTCAGGCTTGCGGCGTAGAGCCCCGGATGCGGCTCGCGCTCGGCCAGGCAGGTGGTGACCAGCGCTGCCACCGCGTTCAGCGCCGCCAGCGCTCCGCGATCGGCCATGATTCCGGCCCGGGCCCTGAGCGGCTCCACCACCATCGACCCGAGATGCTCGTCGAGCCGGGCCCGCCAGACCGCCTCGACCTGACTGCCGGGCTGCAGCACCGGTGCAAGCCGCCGCGACTGGCCGCCGCGCACCAGTCCGGCATGGCGGCCGCGTTCGGCGGTGAAGATCTCGGCGACCGCCGCCGCCTCGCCATGCGGGCGGGCCGACAGAACGAAACCCTGGTCGCGCCACTCCATCAGCCGCTCAGCCCTTCCTCGTCCAGCAGTGTGCGCCCCTGCCGGTCCTCGACCTCGATCAGCCACAGGTCGGGATCGAAGCTGCGCTGGCGCGAGAGCGCGGCGTCGACCTCGGCCTCGGCACCATCGGCCAGCACGACCCAGGCACGGTTGCCGTCCATGTCGTAGCTGCGCTGCAGGGCGCGGGCACGGCCATCGAGCGTATTGAGCTTGACGATCACCGCGCCGGCGGTGTCGTCGCCGTGGGCGGTGACGAAGGCCGGGATGTCCCGCTGTCGCAGCCGCGCCAGATAGGCGTGGACCCAGAACCCCGCGGTCAGCCGGGCCATGACCGAGGACCATCGGGTTCGGCCTTGGCCACCAATGGCCGCGCGGCCAGCGTTCCTTGTGCGCGGCGTGGCCCGATGTCGGCCCTGCCCACTGGCAGCCGCCGCCCGGCGTGCCGCCTGACGCCGAACCGCGCCACTGGCGGGACCCGGCGCAGGTCGCCGCGAAGCGGCGAGGGCGCCGGGCCGGGCCCAACCGGAGGAGCGCGCCGGCCGCAGGCCGGCGGCGACGGAGGGCGGGAGCGCCCCGGCCCGGTTGCCGGCCCCGTCACTGGCGCCGCCGCGCCGCGCGCGCCCGTCCGGTCATGGTCCCGCCCATCGGGCCCGGGCCAACCCGGCCGCCGCCGGTAGTGCCCCGGGCGACCGGGATCGGGTCACGCAAAGTGCGATCATTCCGGGCACTGCCGCCGGATGCACCGCGAACCGGGCCCGCCCTGCCGTCTACCGGCCTGCCGGTGCCGTCCCCCGGGGCAACGCCGGTTCGCCGCCGCATCCTCAGCCGCCATCGCCATAGTCGAGCCCCATCTCGCGATAACGCTCGGCATCATCGAGCCAGCCGGGCTTGACCACCACCCTCAGGAACAGGTGCACCGGCCGGCCGGCGATCTCGGCGATCTCGGCCCGAGCCGCCTGGTTCACCGCCTTGATGGTCTCGCCCTTCTTGCCCAGCACGATGCCCTTGTGTCCCTCGCGGGCGACATAGATCAGCTGGTCCACCCGGGCCGAGCCGTCTGCCCGGTCCTCCCAGGCCTCGGTTTCCACCGTCAGCTGATAGGGGATCTCCTGGTGCAGCCTCAGCGTCAGCTTCTCGCGGGTGATCTCGGCGGCGATCTGGCGCAGCGAGGCGTCGGCCACCTGGTCCTCGTCATAGAGCCACGGCCCCTCGGGCATGCGCTCGCCCAGCCAGCGCCTGAGGTCCGCCACCCCCGAGCCGTTCTCGGCCGAGATCATGAAGGTGGCGGCGAATTCGGCGCGCTCGTTCATTGCCGCGCTCAGCGCCAGCAGCGCCTCGCGCCGGACCTTGTCGATCTTGTTGATCGCCAGCACCAGCGGCTTGCCCGCCGGCAGATGCGCTTCCATGCCTTCGAGGATCGCCTCGACCCCTTCGGTCAGCCCGCGATGCGCCTCGATCAGCAGCGCCACCACATCCGCGTCCGCCGCCCCGGCCCAGGCGGCCGCGACCATCGCCCGGTCGAGCCGCCGCCGCGGCCGGAACAGCCCCGGCGTGTCGACGAAGACGATCTGCGCGCCGCCCTCGATGGCCACCCCGCGCAGCCGTCCACGGGTGGTCTGCACCTTGTGGGTGACCGCCGCGATCTTGGTCCCCACGATCCGGTTCAGAAGCGTCGACTTGCCGGCGTTGGGCTCTCCGATCAGGGCGACAAAGCCGGCCCGTCGGGCCTCGTCGGTCTGGCTGCCTGTGTCCATCGAAGGGTCCGTCCTCTTCAAGGTGCCCGGGCTTAGCCCAGTTCCCCGGCGGTGGCGAGCCCCCCGGTGCTGCCGATGCCCAGACGGCTGACCTCCAGGCCCGAGCCGATGGGCAGAAGGACGCTGGTCATGCCGGGCACCCCGCGCACCGCCGCACCATAGGCCTCCACGTTCGGCCCGCCGGGGCTGATCATGTTGTCGGCCACGATGATCGCCCCCGGCCTCAGCCTGGGCAGAACCGCCTCCAGGCAGGGCACGTAGAGATCCTTCCAAAGGTCCATCAGCACCAGATCGACGGTCTCGGACAGCGCCGCGATCATCTCCACCGCGTCGCCGACGCGAAAGTCGATCACGTCGGCCAGCCCGGCCCGCGCGGCCATGGTTCGCGCATGCTCGGACTTGTGTGGCTGCAGCTCCATGGTGATCAGCCGGCCGCCGGTGGCGCGCGCCGCCTCGGCCAGCCAGATCCCCGAATAGCCGAACGAGGTGCCGATCTCGAGGATCGTCGGCGCCGTCAGGCTGCGGGCGAGGATGTTCAGGAACCGCCCCGTCTGCGGGCCCACGGCCAACAGCTGCTCGTCCAGGTCCGCGGTCCCGCCGCGCTCGCGCTCGATACGGGCGTGGTACTCGTCGAGCACCGCCTTCACCTTCTCGTCCATGCTGCCTCTCTGCCCCTTGCCCCGCGTTCGGCTGCCGCACGCCCGCCTGACCGGCCCGACCGCCACGTGGCCGAGCCAAGGTCCTTTTTGGGGCCGGTTCAAGCCCAAAAGGATCGCGTCCGCGGACCGGGCGCAGCCACCATCGGTCAGGGTTGCCGGGGCACGGTTGCCTCGAACCAGTCCAGCACCCGCCCGGGCCAGTCCGCCGGGCGGCTGTGGTTGCCGGGGTGCAGGGCCAGCGTCAGCGAGCCGGCGGCGCAGCCGGTCCAGCGCTTGGCCCAGACGTCCCCCGCCATAGCCGCGTCGGCGGCCTTGCCGCAGCCGTCCGTCTGCTGCCACAGCGCCATGCCCTTCCAGATGCTGCCCATCCGATAGTGCTGGCCGAACCAGTCCCCCTCCTTGCCCTCGACCGGCACCGTGCGGTCGGTCCAGCCGTGCATGTGGAATAGATGCACCGGGCCGGCGCAGCTTTCCCACATCGGTTCCCAGAAGCCGCCCGAGATGGCGGCATAGCCGGCGGCGTAGCCGGGCGTCGTGCAGGCCACATCCCAGACCATCGAGCCGCCACGCGAATACCCCGCCAGCAGCACACGGTCGCGGTCGAGGCCGAACCGGGCCACCGCGTCGTCCAGCACCGCGGCGAGGAAGGCGTGGTCGTCGCGGGCCCAGTCGAAATCGTCGTGGACGCCCCAGTCGAGGCCCTGGTTCGACAGCGTTTCGGGCTGGCCTGAGGGGGCGAGGAAGGCATAGCCGCGCGCCAGCACCGGGTCGACCAGCGGCTTGTGGCCGGCGGCGCCCGGCCCGGTGGCGGCAAAGCCGTGCAGGTAGACGAAGACCGGCAGCGGCCCCTCGGGCAGCGGGTCCGGCAGAACGATATTGTACGTGCCGCCATCGACCGCGCAGGGTGCGTCGGGCGGGCCGCACTCCACCGCCTGCGCCGGTACGCAGACCGGGCCGAGCATTGCCCAGGCCACCGCTGCCATCACTGCCCGCTGCAAGATCGCCATTGCGCCCCCCCCGGTTGCCCGCGGGAAAGCCTGAACCCGCCGCCGCGGCCGGTCAAGTGTGGGCGCCGCCCTGGCCGAAGCCCTCCTCGGCGATGCGCCCCGTCAGCCAGCGCCTGAAGGCGGCCTGGTTCGGCGTCGGCGCCTGGTCCGGGGCCGAGATCAGCCAGTAGCCGTGCCCGCTTTGCCGCCAACGCGGAAACGGCGCCACCACGCTGCCCTGGGCAAGCGCATGCGCCGCCACCACCTCGAAGGCGAGAAAGACGCCGAGCCCCGCCACCGCCGCATCGAGGCAGAGGGAGGCGTCGGAAAAGACCGGCCCGTCGCCGAGAATGTCCTCGCTCAGCCCTTCCGGCCCCAGCCAGTCGTCCCAGGCATAGCCCGGGGTCGGCTCGCGGATCACCGGCACGCCGGCAAGCGCGGCGGGCGTGGCCAGATGCTGTGCCACCGCCGGGCTGCAGACCGGCACGATGAGCTGGTCGAACAGATGCTCGGCCTTCACCCCCGGCCAGGGTCCCTTGCCGACCCGGATCGCATAGTCGACATCATCGCGGCCCGGCACCGTCAGCTTCAGATCGGCGTCGAGACGCACCTTCAGACCCGGATGGGCGGCGCTGAAACCGGGAAGCTGCCAGATCAGCCAGCGCGCCGCCAGGATCGGCGCTACCGAGATGGTCAGCCCGCCCGTCCGGCGTGCCTCGGCCCGCGCCACCGCCGCCGAGATGCGGCCGAAACCTTCGCTGAGAAGCGCACAGACCGCCGCGCCCGCCTCGGTGGGCTCGGTGCCGCGGCGCGAGCGGACGAGCAGCGCCAGTCCCAGCGCCGCCTCGGCACGCGCGACCTGCTGGCTGACCGCGCCGACGGTGACCGCCAGCTCCTCGGCGGCGGCCGAAAGCGAGCCCAGCCGCGCCGCGGCCTCGACCGCGCGCAGACCGTTCAGGTGGTGCCGGTTCAGGTTCTGCATTTAGCTGATCTATAGCAAAGACAGATCAATCTCCATAGTTTCATGGGATTTTAGCGGATAAAGTTGTAGACCAGAAAAAGGATAATTGCCATGCACCTTGCCTCCCTGATGCTGTCGTTTCGCCGGTTCGGGCTGCGGCGCGCCCGCCGACCCGCCCCCCTTTCCGACACCGACCCGTTCCGCGATCCGCGGATCCGGGCCATGGATCTCGACCAGCTTGCCGATCTGCCCTTCCCGCGCGACCTGCCGCCACCGCCGCGATAGCTCGGGCCCTCGCTGTCCCGGGCAGGGGGCGCTGGCCGCCGCCACAGCGCGAAAGATCGCCGTCGACATGCCCCTCGCGGCGCCCGGCGCGCCCGGCTATGGTCGCGGCCCATGAACCGACCGCACCCCGCTGCAAGACCCTAGGCCGCCGGCATGATCCTCGGCATCGGCACGGATCTGTGCAACATCGAGCGCATCGAGCGGACGCTGGACCGGTTCGGCGACCGTTTCCGCAACCGCGTCTTCACCGAGATCGAGCAGAAAAAGGCCGAGCGCCGGGCCGATACCCCCGGCACCTATGCCAAGCGCTGGGCCGCGAAAGAGGCCTGTTCCAAGGCGCTGGGCACCGGGCTGAGGATGGGCATCGCCTGGAAGGACATGAGCGTGGTCAACCTGCGCACCGGCCAGCCCCAGATGCGCCTGACGGGCTGGGCGGCCGAGCGGCTGGCGGCAATGACCCCGCCCGGGCACGAGGCGGTGGTGCACGTGACGCTGACCGACGATCACCCCTGGGCGCAGGCGGTGGTGGTGATCGAGGCGCGGCCGCTGGGCACCGGTGCCGGCGCGGGGGCCGAACCTTGACACGCCTGCCGGCCCGCGCCACAAGGCCGCGACGCACGGGAGCGGATCAGGTATGGTGACGAAGGCGGTGAAGAAGAAAGACAGTGCCTTTGTCGAGCTGGTCAAGACGGTGGTCTACGCGCTCCTGCTCGCCGGGTTGATCCGCACCGTCCTGTTCCAGCCGTTCTGGATTCCCTCCGGTTCGATGAAGCCGACGCTGCTGATCGGCGACTTCCTGTTCGTCAACAAGTTCGCCTACGGCTATTCGCGGCACTCCTGCCCGTGGTCGCTCTGCCCCTTCGACGGGCGCATCTGGGCCACCGAGCCCAAGCGCGGCGATGTCGTGGTGTTCAAGCACCCGACGCTGGGTGTCGACTACATCAAGCGGCTGATCGGCCTGCCCGGCGACCGTTTGCAGATGAAGGACGGCCTGCTCTACATCAACGGCGCGCCGGTGGAACTGCAGCCCGACGGCACCTTTGCCGAGCGCCGCGAGCCCCAGGGCCCGGCCGGCAATCCGCCGCGCTGCACGACCGTGGAGCGTGACGGGACCTGCCTCAAGGAGCAGTACCTGGAGACGCTGCCGAACGGCGTGACCCATGCGGTGCTGAACATCGAGAACTCGTCCGGTGACAACACCGAGGAATTCGTGGTGCCCGAGGGGCACTACTTCATGATGGGCGACAACCGCGACAACTCGCTCGACAGCCGCTTCTCGCCGCTCACCGGCGGGGTCGGATTCGTGCCCTTCGAGGATCTCGTCGGCCGCGCCGACCGGGTGATCTTCTCGTCTGCGGGGCGCTCGATGTTCTTCGTGTGGACATGGCGGCCGGACCGGTTCTTCAAGGCGATCGACTGAACCCCGCAGCGGCGCGCACAGGCGCCGCCGGGGGCCGGCGGTGAGTCTGCCCTGGCGGCTGGCGGGCACGGCGACCCGCGGCGAGGCACTGGGCTGGGCGGCGGTCTGGATGGTGGCCGGCGTGCTGGCACTGGCGGCGCTCGATCACCGCTCGGGCGCGGTGCGGCTGGGAGCGCTCGCCGCCGTGGCCCTGGCGCAGACCGCGTTTCTCGCCGTCCTGGTGCGCCGTTTCCACGCCATGGGCCGCTCCGGCCTCTGGGTGCTTCTCGCCTCGATCCCGCTCCTGGGTCTGCCGGTCATTGCCTGGGCGCTGCTGGCGCCGGCCCGCCAGGTGGCGTTCTCCGGCGGCCGGTACGCGCCGCGCCCTGCCTATGCGCTGGGGCTTGCGGCGATCCTCCTGGCGGGGGCCTTCGTGATCTCGCGCGCCTTCTGGGTGCCCTACGTGATCGTTGCCGGTTCCATGAAGCCGACACTGCTCCCGGGCGACTATGCCATCGCGCTCAAGGTCGATCCGGCGACGCTGACTCGCGGCGATGTGGTCGCCTACCGTCACCCGGTCGATGGCGGCGTCTACACCGCCAGGCTGATCGGCCTGCCCGGCGACACCATCGCCGTGACCAGCGGCGTCCTGACCATCGACGGCAGTCCGGTGGCGCTGGCGCCGGCGCCCGACTTCATCGAGCTCAAGGCGCCCCAGGGGCCGCAGGGCGCGGTGCCCGCCTGCGCCAACGAACCGGTGGGGATCGGCGCCGCCTGCATCAAGGGACAGATGACCGAGACCCTGCCCGGCGGGCCCGCGCACCCGATCCTCGACATCCGCGCCGGCGTTGGCGACGAGATGGCGCCACTGACCGTGCCACCGGCCCATGTCTTCGTCATGGGCGACAACCGCGACAACGCCCTCGACAGCCGTTTTCTGCGGAACTATGGCGGGCCCGGTCCGGTGCCGCTTGGCAATGTCACGGCCCGGTTGCGCTGGGTGGCGTTCTCGGCTGCCGGCCGCTCGGCCTTCGCCATCTGGACCTGGCGTGGCGACCGCTTCCTGAAGGCGATCCGATGAACCCCGCCGCCCAGGCCGCGTTCGAGGACCGCCTCGGCCATGTCTTCGCCGACAAGGCGCTGTTGGCCGAGGCATTGACCCATGCCTCGCTGGCGGCCCGCGGCGAGCAGTCGAACCAGCGGCTGGAGTTCCTCGGCGACCGGGTGCTGGGGCTGGTGATGGCCGAGGCGCTGCTCGGGGCCTATCCCGATGCGGCCGAGGGCCGGCTGGCGCCGATCTACAACGCGCTCGTCAGGAAAGAGACCTGCGCCGAGGTGGCCGACGAGATCGGCGTCGGCGCGGCGCTGAAGATGGGCAAGTCGGAAAGCGCCTCGGGCGGGCGGCGCAAGCAGGCACTCTTGGCCGACGCGCTCGAGGCGGTGATCGCGGCGGTCTATCTCGACGCCGGTCACGCAGCGGCGCAGGCGCTGGTGCTCAGGCTATGGGGCGGGCGGCTGCACCTGGCCGAGGCGCAGGCCCGCGACGCCAAGACGGCGCTGCAGGAATGGGCCCAGGCGCGCGGCCTGCCGCCACCGGACTATCGCGACATCGGCCGCGAGGGGCCGGACCACCAGCCGGTCTTCGAGGTCGAGGCGGTGCTGGCCAGCGGCGAGCGGGAACGCGCCCGGGCCGGATCAAAACGCGCCGCCCAGCAGGAGGCGGCGACCCGGCTTCTGGCTCGGCTCGAGGCGGGCGCCGTCCCCCGGCCCTGAGCCGTCCGGCTGGCGCGCGGCGGTCAGCCCACCTGCCGCCTGACCACCCAGCGGTGCTTGCCGATCCGGCGGTCCCGCACGAAGCCCTGGCGTTCGAACAGCGCCAGCGTGCCGTTGTGCAGGAAGGCGCCGGCGACCTTCCGGCCTTCGGTGTCCTCGGGATAGCTCTCCACCAGCCCGCCGCCGGCCTTGGCGATCGCATCCACCGCTCCGGCCAGCGCCGCCTCGGCCACGCCGCCGCCGCGCCGGGCCTTGTCGACGAAGAAGCAGGTGATGCGCCAGTCCGGCGGCTCGGCCAGACCCGCCTCGTAGGCGCGCCGGCTCTTGATCCGGGGCAGTTCCTCGGGTGTGCCGTACTGGCACCAGCCGACGCAGTCGGTACCGTCATAGACCAGGGCTGCATGGGTGCGGCCCTCGCGAACCAGGCACAGCTTTTCCACCCGGTGGTCGCCCGCTGCACCCGGTGCGCGGCCGGCGCCCTCGGCATGGAACCCCATGCACCAGCAGCCGCCCCAGACGCCGTTGTTGCGCTCGACCACGCGCTCGAAATCCGGCCAGGTGGCCTCGTCCAGCAGCCGTACGGCGTAGCCGCCCATGGTCCGGTCCATGCGCGTCAGGCGACGCCTTCGCCAAAGGCCTCGCGCCGGGCCTTGTCCATGTGCCCGCGCATGCGCCGGATGGCGCTGTCGAGGCCCGAGAAGATCGCCTCGCCAACGATGAAATGGCCGATGTTGAGCTCCATCACCTCGGGGAAGGCGGCGACCGGCTCCACGGTGTCATAGGTCAGCCCGTGCCCGGCATGGACCTCCAGCCCCAGCGAATGCGCAAAGGCGGCCATGTCGCGCAGCCGTTCCAGCTCGGCGTCGCGGTCGGCCGGCCGGTTCTCGGCGAAGGCGTCGCAATAGGCGCCGGTATGCAGTTCCACCACCGGCGCGCCGATCCGGGCCGCCGCCTCGATCTGGCGCCGGTCGGCGGCGATGAAGATCGACACCCGGCAGCCGGCGTCGCGCAGCGGCGCAATGAAATGCGCCAGCCGGTTCTCCTCGCGGGCCACCTCCAGTCCGCCCTCGGTGGTGCGCTCCTCGCGCCGCTCGGGCACCAGGCAGACCGCGTGCGGGCGGTGGCGCAACGCGATCGCCTGCATCTCGTCGGTGGCCGCCATCTCCAGGTTCAGCGGCAGGTTCAGCGTGTCCATCAATGCGTCGATATCGGCGTCGGTGATGTGGCGCCGGTCCTCGCGCAGGTGCGCGGTGATGCCGTCGGCGCCGGCCTGCTCGGCCATACGCGCGGCGCGCACCGGGTCGGGATATTCGCCGCCGCGGGCGTTCCGGACGGTGGCGACGTGGTCGATGTTGACGCCGAGCCTGAGGCGACCCAGCGGACGGTCCGTGATGACCATGGCAGCAAACCCCTGTTGCAGGGTCATAAGCCTAGATCAGCGGGCATTGGCACTCCACCCCGGAATTGTACGCCACACACCGGCCCGCGCCGGCGCGGGCGGCGCCGGCGTCAGGACGCGGTGCCGGGTTTCGGCTTGGCCAGCGATGCGCCGACCGAACTCGTCACCGACTGAGTGACGCTCTTGGTCCTCGCCACCGCCTCGCGCAGCTTCATGCGCTGGCGGGCACGCTGCAGCAGGCGCGAGCGACGCCGGTGCTGATAGGCCTCGATCACCGGCCGGCCGGAGAAATAGAACGCTGCCGCGGTCACCAGTCCCGGACCGATGCCGCCAACCAGGTAGGGCATGAAGATGTAGCGGAAGAAGCCGGAAACCCGGTTCCACGCGGTCGGGCCATCGCCGAACAATGCCGTGGCCGACTGCCACAGTCCGGCAACGGCATCGAAGAAGGCGTCCTGCAGCCAGCCGAAATTGTGCACGCGGGGCCCCTCGCCCAGAATGAAGCGTCCGGTCTCCAGGCTGACGGTGGCGATCAGCGGGAAGGTCAACGGATTGCCGACGAAGGTGCCCATCAGCGCGGCCAGGATGTTGCCGCGGGTGATCCAGGCGAACAGTGCCGCCAGCACGAAGTGAAAGCCGAAGATTGGCGTGAACGACACGAAGACGCCGCAGGCGAAGCCCAGGGCGATTCGGTGCGGCGTGTCTGGAAGTCGCTTCAGCCGGTGGCCGACATATTCGATGGCACGGCGCCAGCCGGTGCGCGGATAGACCGATTGGCGGACCTGATGCCAGACCGACGGCCGCTCCCTGCGCTTGAACACCATGCCTTCACCACCTCACGCACGGACTACCCCTCCAGGCGCCCGGACAAACCCTCGACCCAATAGATGCAGTAACGATCCTGCGCTTCAAGCGGGCGGTTTTATGGCGCAGCGCCCATCATGCCGCGAAATCGCGTCACTTCTGCAACATCCGAGTCGGCCTCGATAGCACGGCTAACATTATGCAGGTGCTCGAGGTCACGCACCTCGACGTCTATCACGATCCTGTAAAAATCCGGTTTGCGATCGGCGAAGACGATGTCGGTGATATTGCCGTGCTGCTCGCCGATAAGGGTGCAGATGCGCCCCAGCACACCGGCATCGTTGGCCATGGCGACCTCGAGGCTCGCCTCGTGGGTCACGCCGTCGGCGCCCGGCGCCCAGCGCAGGTCGAGCCAGTTCTCCGCGTGCTCTTCCAGGTCGGCCAGCACCGCACAGTCGATGGCGTGAATCTCCACCCCGGCGCCACGCTTCGGCACGCCGATGATGCGGTCGCCGGGCAGCGGCTGGCAGCAGGGTGCCGGCTGCGCCACCTGGTCGGTGCCCAGGCCCACCACCAGCGTCGCGTGGGCGTCGCTGCCGCTTGAGCGGATCACGTGCTTGACCAGTTCGGGATAAAGCGTGCGCACCAGATCGTTGCCGGTCAGCTCGGCCGCGCCGAGCCGGGCCAGCAGTTCCTCGGCGCCCGGCAGCCACAGCTGCTTGGCCGCGGTTTCCAGTGCCTTGTCGGTGGCCCGCTTGCCCACCTTCTCCAGCGCCACGCGGGCGATCTCGCGCCCCAGCCGAACATGGGCGGCACGGTGATCCTCGCGGATCGAGCGGCGGATCGCGGTCTTGGCCCGGCCGGTGACCACCATGTCCTCCCACGAGGATTGCGGCCGCTGCCCCTCGGCGCGGATGATCTCGATCGACTGGCCGTTCCTGAGCCGGGTCCACAGCGGCACCCGCTTGCCGTCGACCTTGGCGCCGACGCACGAATCGCCGATCCGGGTGTGGATGGCATAGGCGAAGTCGATGGGGGTGGCGCCGCGCGGCAGCTTCACCACCTCGCCCTTCGGAGTGAAGCAGAACACCTGGTCGGTGAACATCTCCAGCTTGACGTGCTCCAGCACGTCCTCGGCGGTGCCGGCGGTCTCGATGCTCTCGGTCACCTGGGCCAGCCAGCGCAGCGGATCGACCGCGAACGGGCTGTCGAAGCGCTCGCCGTTCTTGTAGCTCCAGTGCGCGGCGATGCCCGATTCGGCCACCTCGTGCATGTCCAGGGTCCGGATCTGGATCTCCACCCGCTTGGCGATGCGGCCCATCACCGTGGTGTGGATCGAGCGGTAGCCGTTGGATTTGGGTTGGCTGATATAGTCCTTGAAGCGCCCCGGCACCGAGGCCCAGCGCTGATGCACGGCGCCCAGCGCCTTGTAGCAGTCCGAAACCGATCCGGTGACGATCCGGAAGCCGTAGATGTCCGACAGCCGGCCGAAGGTCTCGCCCTTCTCCTCCATCTTGCGCCAGATCGAGTAGGGCTTCTTCTCGCGGCCCGAAACCTCGGCCTCGATGCCCTGCAGCCTGAGCGTGTCGCGGATGTCTTCGGTGATCGCCGGGATCACCTCGCCGGTCTGGCGCTTGAGGTTGATGAAGCGCTTCATGATCGACTTGCGGGCATCGGGGTTGAGGATGCGGAAGGCGATGTCCTCCAGCTCCTCGCGCATCGCCTGCATGCCCATGCGGCCGGCCAGCGGCGCGTAGATCTCCATGGTCTCACGCGCCTTGCGGGCCTGCTTCTCGGGCTTGAGGAAGCTGATCGTGCGCATGTTGTGCAGCCGGTCGGCCAGCTTGACCAGCAGCACGCGCACGTCGCGCGACATCGCCATCAGCAGCTTGCGGAAGTTCTCGGCCTGCTCGGCCTCGACCGAGCTGAACTCTAGGTTGGTCAGCTTGGTGACCCCGTCGACCAGCGTCGCCACCTCCGAGCCGAAACGCTCGGCCAGCTGCGGCAGGGTCGAGCCGGTATCCTCGACAGTGTCGTGCAGCAGCGCGGTGACGATGGTGGCATCGTCCAGATGCTGCTCGGCCAGAAGCTCGGCCACCGCCACCGGATGGGTGATGTAGGGCTCGCCGGACGAGCGGACCTGGCCCTCGTGCATCTCGGTGGCATAGTCGAACGCGTCGCGGATCAGCCGCTGGTCGGAATTGGGGTTATAGGCCCGGACACGGTCCGCAAGATCGACCGAGGTCAGCATGGCCCGGCAGCGGATCTGGCGGAAGATTCAGGACCGGCGAGGTGCTCCATGGGGGTCGTTGATCCGGTGCATTTCGTCCACGGAGCGCAAGGGCATCGCTCAGCCTTCGCGCTGGGCCTCCATCAGGGCACGCAGAAGCTTCTCCTCGGAGAGGTCCTCTTCCTCGCGCGCCGGCTGGTCGCTGCCCATCAGCAGCGCCATCTGATCTTCTTCGGGCTCGTCCACCTCAATATGGCGCTGGCGTGCCTCGATCACCCGCTCGCGCAGCTCTTCCGAGGTCACCGTCTCCTCGGCGATCTCGCGCAGCGCTACCACCGGGTTCTTGTCGTCGTCGCGGTCCAGCGAAATCGGCGCGCCCGAAGCCAGCTCGCGGGCGCGGTGCGACGCCAGCATCACCAGATCGAAACGGTTCGGAACCTTGTCGACGCAATCCTCGACGGTAACACGGGCCATGCTCTGCTCCACTGTGTGCGATGGCTGGAAGAAGCGCAGTATCTATTCAAACCGTGGCGCAAATGCAAGCCGCGGCTGTGTGGCGGCCACGTGTGCGGCAAGAAGGCGTGGGGCATGCCCGCCCCCGCGACACGCCATCGGCTGCCGCCTCAGTCCAGCGGCACCATCGCCGCGCGGTCCGCCTCCGGCAGGGCGGCCAGCATCTCGGCCACGGTTCGCCCCAGCACCGGGTGGCGCCAGCCCGGCGCCACATCGGCCAGCGGCGCCAGCACGAAGCCGCGATCCTGGATCCGCGGATGCGGCAGGATCAGCGCCGCTGGCGCCTCGCGCTGCTGGCGCTCGGGGTCAAGCTGCTGCCAGCGCAGATAGGTGGCGCGGTCCGGCAGCACGGTCTCGCCCATGGCCAGCAGGTCGATGTCGATCGCCCGCGCCTGCCAGCGGCCATGGCGGGTGCGGCCGATCGCCGCCTCGATCATGTGCAGCCGGTCCAGCAGCGCCGCCGGCGCCAACCCGGTCTCGACCTGCACCGCGGCATTGACGAAGTCCGGCCCGCTGCCGGCGGGAAAGGCCGGTGTGCGGAAAAGCCGGCTGGCGGCGACCACCGCCAAACCTGCCTCGCCCAGGGCGGCGACGGCCCGGCGCAGCGTCTGTTCGGGCGTTCCCGCGGCCGATGGCAGGTTGCCGCCCAGGGCGAGCAAGACCGGCGCTACGTGATTCGAAGGTTGCAAGTCTTTCCCTTTTGACCCGGTGCGCTTAGAGTCTAAGATACCGGCTGGCGACCGGTAATTACACACCCCCACAATCGCCGACTGTTGGAGACCTGTATGTTTTATCGCGACGAGCGCCTTGCGCTCTTCATCGATGGTTCGAATCTCTATGCCGCCGCTAAGGCATTGGCTTTCGACATCGACTACAAATTGCTGCGGCAGGAGTTCATGCGGCGGGGCAAGCTGCTTCGTGCCTTCTACTACACCGCACTGCTGGAGACCGAGGAGTATTCTCCCATCCGGCCGCTGGTGGACTGGTTGCACTACAACGGCTTTTCCATGGTTACCAAGCCGGCCAAGGAGTTCACCGATTCGACCGGCCGCCGCAAGATCAAGGGCAACATGGACATCGAGCTGACCGTCGATGCCATGGAGCTGGCGCCGCGGGTCGATCACATCGTTCTGTTCTCGGGCGACGGCGATTTCCGGCCGCTGGTGGAGAGCCTGCAGCGCCAGGGCGTGCGCGTCTCGGTGGTTTCGACCATCCGTTCCTCGCCGCCGATGATCGCCGACGAGCTTCGGCGCCAGGCCGACAGCTTCATCGAGCTGGACGAGCTGCGCGAGGTGATCGGCAGGCCGCCACGCGGTCCCGATGACGAGCGACCGGAACGGCCCGGCCGACCCGAGCGTCCGGAGCGGATCCACGACCGGGCCGGCGACGACGACTGACGCAAACCCGATGGCCGACGGGGCACCAGCGCCGGCGGGACCGCCGGCGGACTGCGCCCTGTGCCCGCGCCTTGCCGCCTTTCGTGGCGAGAACCGTGCCGCCCGGCCGGACTGGCACAACGCTCCGGTCGCCTCCGAGGGACCGCTGACGGCGGCCGTTCTGGTCCTCGGTCTGGCGCCGGGCCTGGCCGGTGGCAATCGCACCGGCCGGCCGTTCTTCGGCGATCACTCCGGCACCGCGCTGCGGGCGGCGCTGGCGGATGCCGGCCTTGCGCCCGGCCGGGCCTGCGGCGCGGCGGTGCGCATCGCCAACGCGGTGGCCTGCGTTCCGCCCGGCAACCGGCCGACGGCGGCCGAGATCGCCGCCTGCCGCCCGTACCTCGCCGCCGAGATCGCCGCCATGCCGGCGCTCGGTGTCGTGCTCTGCCTCGGCCGTGTCGCCCATGACAGCCTGTTCCGCGCCCTCGGCACCAGGCCCCCGGGCTTCGCCCATGGCGCGCGGCATCCGGCCGGCCGGCTGACGGTCTTCGACAGCTACCACCCGTCGCGCCTGAACATGAACACCGGGCGCCTCACGCCGGCGATGCTCTCCGACGTGCTCGCCGACGTCTTGGCCACCATCCGCGGCACCATGCCAGGTGGCCTGAACCCCATGGCAACAAATTGACGCCATATTCGGCAGCGAAAGACGGCCGCCAAGCGATGGCGTGCCATGGTGCGCCCACAGGACAACGGCATACGGCTTTCTTGTGTCAATCTACCTTGGTTCCCTTCTCGCCCGGCTGACCGGGATCCTCGCCCTCATCCTGCCGCTGCGGCTGTTGGCCCGGCTGTTCGAGGCGGCCGGTGGCGTGCCGCTGGCCGAGGTCGATCCGACGGCCCTTCCCGGCATCCTGCCCGAGCTTTTCCCCTCGATGCTGGCGCTGGCACAGGCGGGCGCCGTCGGCCCGGCCGAACTGGCCCTGGGCGCCGCGGCGCTGGTCTCGGCGCTGATCCTGCTGATCCCGCCGCTCGCCCGCGCGGTGCTGATCGCGCGCGACTCGCTTCTGGCCTGGCTGCTGCGCTTCGCGATCGTCGGGGCGGCGCTCTTCGCGGCGGCCTTGCAGGTCTACGTGCTGGCGCTGCACCAGCTGCCGCCCTCCGTCACCCCGCTGCACGTCCAGATCGGGCTCTATGCCTTCATCGTCATCGTCACCGTGATGCTGGCCTTCCCCGGCTTCTACGGCCGAAGGCTGATGGAAGCGGGGTTGCCGGACGAGGATGAGGACCCCGACCGGCCCTTCCTGCGCGACGAATGGGCCGAGGCGCAGCGCGCTGGGGGCGACCTTTTCATCGACACGCCGAGCAAGAAGAACGTCCGCAACTACGTGGCCGAACTCTCCGGCGCAGTCAGCGAGGAACGGGCCCGCGCCGCCGTGGCCGAGCCCACAGGCCGCGCCAGGGTGGTCAACTTCGTCGCCGCCTTGGTCGTCTTTGGCGCCATCGGTCTGGGCTTCTTTGGCATGCTCTTCGCCCGGTTCCTGCCCACGGCCGAGATCGCCGGCATGGCGGGCGAATTCCGCTTCGCCTTCACCGGCATGGTGGTGGTCTTCGCGGCGCTGCTCGGGCTGACCGGGTACCGGCTCGGGGCGGTGCCGATCCCCAGCACGCCGGCGCGTGTTGTGCTCCACGTGGCGCTCTTCGGCGCCGCCGCCTGGTTCCTCGCCCCCCATGCGCTGACCCGCGGCCTGCCGGGCGCCCACGCCTATGTCATGGAGATGCAGGCCGCCGCCCCGCCGGAAAGCGAGGTGGTGGTCGTATCGGTCGCTGCCCGCGGCCGCGCCATGGTGCGCCGCGGCTGCGACTTCACCGCCACGGTGACCGGCGAGGTGCTGGCCGGGCCGGGCGGTGTCGACGTCTGCGGCATCGATCCCTACGACTGGGAGCGGCTGCGCCCCGGCGACCGGCTGGAACTGGTCGGCCACCGTACCCCTTACGGCTTCCGCTATCGCTCGGCCCGGCTGGCCGGTGCCGGCGGCGAGACTGCCGAGAACCGCCTGCCGCAGGTCGAGCAGCCCGCGGAATAGTATCCCCGCGGGCTCAGTTGCCGCCTGCCGGCCCGCCGGCGCCTTCAAGCGCCTGCACCCGCGTCTCCAGGGCCTCCAGCCGCGCCGAGTCGGTCCTGGCCGGCGGCTCAGGCATCACCAGCGCCACCACCGGCGAGGCCAGCGACAGCACGACCCCCAACGCGCCGAGCACGGCCTGGCCGTTGTAGCGCCGCCAGCCGCCGGCGACGATGCTGGCGATCAGCGCGGCGGTTGCGGCAATCAGCGCCAGCACGATCAGCCGGTCGCCGCCGGCGCGGGCCATGGCGACGAAGGTGCCGAAGGCGGCGAAATTGCCGATCATCAGCGACCCGGCGATCCCCATCAGCGCAACCGACAGGGTGAAGTCGTCCCCGGCCCCGGCTCTGCTGTCATCAGCCATCGCTGCCCCACAGCCGCCAGCCGCCGATGCCGAGCTGGCGGTACTGGCGGCCGCTGGCCTCCAGCACGCTCCCCGACGATATGCCGCCGCCTTCGCCGGTGGTGGGGTCCACGGGCGCGGGCGGCTTTGACAGGTTCGGGTCGGCAAGGATCGTCTTCAGATCGCCGGCAATCGCCGTGCGCAGGGCCGAGTCGAGGCCCGCGGACCCCGGCATTCCATCCGCTCGCCCATGGGCTCCATCACCATGGTTTCGAGATTGATGGCCAGGAAATGCGCCGCATCAACGCGCAGCGCCACCTTGGCATCGGCCGCCGCGTCCAGCACCAGCCGCAGCATCTCGCGATAGCTCTCGCGCTCGGCGTGGCGCGCCTGCACCCGGCGGAACGCCCTGTGTCCGGCCTCATCCATGTCGGTCCCCTCCCTGTCCCAGCGCCGGCGTCGCCGCTGCAAGGGTCAGGCGACCGGAATGGCGCCCTGCCTGATGCAAGGCCGCTCCGGCCGCACCCCCGGCGTGCCGGCCATGGTACCACGGATCGGCGCGCGGACCCTCGACGGTCAATGGCGCCCGAACGTTCCGTCCCGCCCGGCCGTTCCGGCTCAGACGAAATTGACGTTGAAGAAGTCGCCCGTGTCGATGAAGTGGATGCCTTGCAACAGCAGGGTATCACCCTGATCGCCCCAGGCCATCAACAGCCCGTCCTCGGTCACCGTCAGCGTCGCATCCACCTCGGCGCCGTTCTCGCCGAAGAAATACAGGTCGTCGACGCCGAACTCGTAGTCGGTCAAGACGTCGTTGCCATCGCCGACGTCGAACCAGAACCGGTCCCCGCCGCTGCCGCCGGTCAGCTCGTCATTACCGGTCTGACCGTGGATCTCGTCGTCGCCCGCGCCGCCGATCAGCGTGTCGTCGCCGCTGCCGCCATAGAGCCAGTCATAGTCCGATCCGCCGTCGATCGAGTCGTTGCCCGACCCGCCGTCGATCACGTCGTGATCGGCGCCGCCGGTCACCGTGTCGTTGCCGCTGCCGGCCAGGATCACGTCCGGCCCGCGCGAGCCGTTGATGACATCGCTCCACGGTGTGCCATAGGTGAATTGCCCGGGCTGGGCATTGATGACCGCCACCAGATACGGCGCCGTCTTGAATTGCAGCGCCAGGCTGGCGATCGAGGTTCCGTAGTTGTTGGTGGGAATTGCCATGATTTGTCCCCCTGTTGAGTGACCCATGTGATGCCGTGGCGCGGGCGGGCGGAATGCCGCCGCCCATCGAAAGCTGCCATCACGGCAGGAATTCCAGATCACCTCCGAGAACGAATTCAGCGCCCACCAGCAGCACGCTGTCGCCCTGGTCGCCATATTCGATCAAGAGGCCCGCCTTGGTTGCGACCGTCGTGTAGGTCAGCGCTTCGCCGTTCTGGCCAGGTGCGAACCGCAGCGTGTCCACGCCGGGCTCGTAGTCGGTGATCACGTCGTCGCCGCTCCCCTCCCGGAACAGGAACAGGTCCCGATCCGCGCCGCCGGTCATGGTGTCGTTGCCGCTGCCGCCTTCGATCTGGTCCTGGCCGTCGCCGCCGGTGATGTCGTCATCTCCCGCGCCGCCGAACAGCGCATCGTCGCCGCTGCCGCCGTCCAGCGTATCGTTGCCGGCGTCGCCGAAGATCCGGTCACTGCCGGCATGGCCGTGCATCACGTCGTTGCCGACAAGGCCGAACATCTGGTCGGAGAAACCCGAGCCCTCGAACAGATCGCCGCCGCCGCTGCCATGGACCGGGGCGCCGCCGGGCGGGACCTCGACGATGTTGAGGGCCGGGCCGGGTGATGGCGACTGTCCCCAGATGCCGGACCCGCCCGAGGAAATCTTCGGGTCGCCGTCGGCCCTGCCAAACGATCCGTGGCTCATGGCGGCTCTCCTGTCCGGGCGGGCGCCGCGCCCCCGCCTGCAAGGATCGCCAGGCGCG
Source organism: Paracoccaceae bacterium (assembly GCA_050299555.1). Classification (GTDB taxonomy): domain Bacteria; phylum Pseudomonadota; class Alphaproteobacteria; order Rhodobacterales; family Rhodobacteraceae; genus JBNKWA01. The sequence continues at coordinate 31,171 of JBNKWA010000078.1, forward strand.
CGTCCCCGGGGCTGTGACAATGCGCACGGGTTGCCGGAGTTCGGCCGGCGATCTTGCCCTTTGCGCGGCACCGGCTTAGGCACATGACCGCGAACCCCGGCGAAGACGGCAGGATCATGCGCCCACCGCTTACCCTCTATCTCGCCGCCCCGCGCGGCTTCTGCGCCGGTGTCGACCGGGCCATCAAGATCGTCGAGATGGCGCTCCAGAAATGGGGCGCGCCGGTCTACGTGCGCCACGAGATCGTGCACAACAGGTTCGTCGTCGACGGGCTTCGGGCCAGGGGCGCGGTGTTCGTCGAGGAGCTGGCCGAGTGCCCGCCGGACCGGCCGGTGATCTTCTCGGCCCATGGCGTGCCGAAATCGGTGCCGGCCGAGGCCGAGGCGCGGCGGATGCTCTATGTCGACGCCACCTGCCCGCTGGTCTCCAAGGTGCATAACGAGGCGGCGCGGCATTCCTCGAACGGCCTGCAGATGGTGATGATCGGCCATGCCGGCCACCCCGAGGTGATCGGCACCATGGGCCAGCTGCCCCCCGGCGAGGTGCTGCTGGTCGAGACCCCGGCCGATGTGGCCACGCTCGTGGTGCGCGATGCCGAAAGGCTCGCCTACATCACCCAGACCACGCTTTCGGTCGACGACACCGCCGAGGTGGTGGCGGCGCTCAAGGCCCGGTTCCCGGCGATCGTCGGCCCCCACAAGGAAGACATCTGCTATGCCACCACCAACCGCCAGGCGGCGGTCAAGGCGGTGGCTGGCCGCGTCGATGCGCTGCTGGTCGTTGGGGCGCCGAACTCGTCGAACTCGCGCCGGCTGGTTGAGGTCGCCTCGCGCGCCGGCTGCGGCTATGCCCAGCTTATCGGCCGCGCCGCCGAGATCGACTGGCGCGCGCTCGACGGCGCCCGCGCGGTGGCCGTGACCGCAGGCGCCTCGGCCCCCGAAGCGCTGGTGGACGAGGTCATCGCCGCCTTCCGGTCCCGCCACGAGGTCACGCTGGAAGTGGTCGAGACCGCCAGCGAGGACGTGGAGTTCAAGGTCCCCCGCATCCTGCGCGAAAGCGCCGCCTGATGCCGGGGCCGACGCCGCGGCCGGCGATCTGGCTCGGCGTGGCCGGGCTGGTCCCGTTTGTCGCCGGCGCGCTGGCCGCCCACGGCATGGTGCCCGGCATCGGCAATCCGGTCACCGGCTACCTGATCCTGCAGGCCTGGGGCGCGGCTCAGCTGGCGCTTCTGGGCGGATGCCTGATCGGCTTCGCGGTCAAGGCCGGACGGCCCGGCTGGAAGGCGCTGACCAGCGCCGCTGTACCGCCGCTCTGGGCCTTCGCCGCCACCTTCGCGCCGAACGCGCTGGCCGCGCTCACCCTCGGCCACGCGCTGGTCCTGGGGCTGGAGCTGGTGTTTTCGCTCAAGCGCATCGCGCCCGGCTGGTGGCTGCGCCTGCGCCTGCCGCTGGCCGCGGTGACGCTTGCCTGTCTCGCGGCAGGCTGGCTGGCGTGAGTGTCGATCCCGCCACGCTGGCCTTCTACGAGGCCGAGGCCGCCTCCTATGCCGAGACCAAGCACGGCGACATGACCCGGCCGCGCTTCGACGCCTTCCTCGCCGCCCTGCCGGAGGGCGCCCGCGTCCTCGATCTCGGCTGCGGCTCGGGCTGGGCGGCGGCGGCCCTGAACGCCGCCGGCCACCGCGCCGACGCCATGGATGCCTCGCCCGCCATGGCCGCCGAGGCACGGCGGCTCTACGGGCTGGAGGTCGCCGTCCGCCCCTTCCATGCGCTCTCCGCCCGGGCCCGCTACGACGCCGTCTGGGCCTGGTTCAGCCTGCACCATGCCCCCCGCGCCAGCCGCGGCCAGATCTTCGAGCGCCTGCACACGGCACTGAAACCCGGCGGGCTTCTGGCCATCGGCGCCCGCAAGGGGCCCATGGACCGCCGCGACGATTTCGGCCGGCTGGTCGCGGCCTTCTCCGAGGACGACCTGACCCGATGCCTGACCGCCGCCGGCTTTTCCGACATCGCGCTCGGCGCCGAGACCGGCCGCGCCTGGGGCGGCCAGCCGGCGCTCAACATCTTCGCCGAGGCGCGGGCCTGACGCCTGAACGTGCCCGCCTGACGGTGCTGGCCATTCCCCCGCGCAGCCGCTAGTCGGGGCCTGGACAGGACAAGAAGCGAAACCCCGATGAGCGCCGAATATCTTCTCACCGCCCTGATCGTCTGCCTCGCACCGGGGCTCGGCGTTGTCTGCACGCCGTCGACCATGCCGGGCGGCGGGCTCGGCGCCGCCCGCACCCGCCGCGCGGTGCTGTCGAGCCCCATCGTGCTCGCCTGGCTTCGGCGCGCCCTTGCCGCCGCCTTCGCCGGCCTGGGGCTGAAACTGGCGCTGGAACGTGCCTGACATCGTCGCCTATACCGACGGCGCCTGCTCGGGGAACCCGGGGCCGGGCGGCTGGGGCGTGGTGCTGCAGGCGGTGAAGGCCGGCGCCGTGGTCAAGGAGCTGGAGCTGTCGGGCGCCGAGCCCGAGACCACCAACAACCGGATGGAACTGACCGCCGCCATCGCGGCGCTCAATGCCTTCAGCCGCGCCGCCGACGTCACCATCGTCACCGACAGCACCTATGTGAAGGACGGCATCACCCGCTGGCTGGCCGGCTGGAAGCGCAACGGCTGGCGCACCGCGGGCAAGACGCCGGTCAAGAACGCCGATCTGTGGCAGGCGCTGGACGCCGCCCAGGCCCGCCACAAGGTGCGCTGGGAATGGGTCAAGGGCCATGCCGGCCATGCCGAGAACGAACGCGCCGATGCGCTGGCCCGGGCGGCGCTGGAGCCCTTGAAGCCGAAGAAGAAGGCCAAGGCCGGGGATGCGGGCACCGACGCAGATCCGGGCACGGATACGGGCACCGGCGGGGCCGCGCCGGGCGAGGCCTGATCCGCCAACGGTGCCGGCGCGCCGGCATGGTGGCCACCGAGCGATCCGGTTGGCGGCGTCGCAGGCCCTCGGGCATGGCCGATGACGGTGTCCCCACCCATGTCCGCACGTGTCTCCACCCGCGTTAACACTTTTATCGTTTTATATCAGGTAGTTGACATACCGTCCCCGTGGGGACGCCGTGGGGGCGCCGCCCTCGGGCCCCCAAAGGGCGCCCGTGATGGTCCGCGGGACAAGGGATCGCCCCAAGGATCGCCCCCCGGGGCGCTCCCCGCCCACCCACCCTCGCGCCCCGGGGGCGATCCCTTGCGCGATCCCTGGGCCGACTCGGGGCGGCTCCCGCCCGCCGGCTTCCGGTTGCTTCGCAACCGTCGCCGCCGGTTTGGGCCGAGCCCGGCCCGTCCTCCCCCGTGCGGGTCGGACGGCCCGCCCGCGTCGAAGGCTCTGGCTGCGGGGTCGGCGCCCGGGGGCGACGGATCGGTGGCGGCGACGAATGGGCGGCGCCGGGGAAGGATCGATGGCGGTTTTCCGGGTATCCCCGGGTTGTCCCCACGAGAACGCCAGAAATTCCCGCAGCTTGCGGCGCGTCCCCATGGGGACGCCTGCGCCGGTGGCGGCTCAGGCGGTCTCCAGGAGCCGCCGGGCGATGACCTGGGCCTGGATCTCGGCCGCCCCTTCGAAGATGTTCAGGATCCGCGCGTCGCACAGCACCCGGCTGATCTGGTATTCCAGCGCGAAGCCGTTGCCGCCATGGATCTGCAGGGCGTTGTCGGCGGCGGCCCAGGCAACCCGGGCGCCCAGCAGCTTCGCCATCCCGGCCTCGAGGTCGCAGCGGTCACCGGCATCCTTCTCGCGGGCGGCATGATAGGTGAGCTGGCGGGCGATCATGATCTCCACCGCCATCATGGCGAGCTTGCCGTAGACCCGCGGGAAGGCGATCAGCGGCTTGCCGAAGGCCTGGCGCTCCTCGGCGTAGCGCAGCCCCAGCTCCAGCGCGCACTGGGCGACGCCGATGGCCCGGGCCGCGGTCTGGATGCGGGCGCTCTCGAAGGTCTGCATGAGCTGGCGGAAGCCCTGGCCCTCGACCCCGCCGAGCAGCGCGTCGCCTGGTATAACGTGGCCGTCGAAGGCCAGCGTGTATTCCTTCATCCCCCGGTAGCCCAGCACCTCGATCTCGCCGCCCGACAGCGTCGCGTCGGGGAACGGGTCCCCGGCCGTGCCGCGGGTCTTCGGCGCCAGGAACATCGACAGCCCGGTATGGTCGGTGGTGCCGGGCTTGGTCCGCGCCAGGACGGTCATCAGGTCGGTGCGCCCGGCATGGGTGATCCAGGTCTTGTTGCCGGTGATCACCCAGTCCTCGCCCTGCCGCTCGGCCCGGGTGCGCAGCGCGCCGAGGTCGGAGCCGGTGTTGGGCTCGGTGAAGACCGCCGTCGGCAGCACCTCGCCCGAGGCGAGCCTGGGCAGCCAGTGCGCCTTCTGCTCGTCGGTGCCACCGCCGAGGATCAGCTCGGCAGCGATCTCGGTCCGGGTGCCCAGCGAGCCGACGCCGATATAGCCGCGCGAAAGCTCCTCGGAGACCACGCACATCGCCGTCTTGCCGAGGCCGGAGCCGCCGAATTCCTCGGGGATGGTCAGCCCGAAGACGCCGAGCTCGGCCATCTCGTCGAGGATCGCCATGGGGATCAGCTCGTCCTTGAGGTGCCACTCGTGCGCCGCCGGCACCACGCGCTCGTCGGCGAAGCGGCGGAAGGTGTCGCGGATCATCTCCATCTCGTCGTCGAGCCCGGTGGCGCCATAGCTCGCTGCCGCGCCCTGCCGCGCAATCATCTCGGCCAGCGCGCGGCGGGCCTCGTCGGTATTGCCCGCGGCCAGTGTCGCCGCGGCAGCGCGGAAGCCGTCGTCGTCAATGCCGATGTCGGCGGGCCGGGCGATCTCGCCCTGGCTCATGGGGATGCCGCCCTGCAGCTGGGCCGCGTACTCGCCGAGCGCGATCTGCAGGATCAGCGCCTCCATCTCGCCGAAGCAACCGGCTGCCTGCAATCGGTCGCCCCAGTCGAGCATCTGGCGCAGCGCCTCGACATAGGTCGCCGCCCAGGCCAGCGCATGGGCGGCGTGCTGGCGACGGTCGAGCTCGGCCGGCACGATCCGCCCATCCCTCCTGACCTCGGTCGCCAGCCGTGCCGCAGCCTGCGCCACGCCGTCGGCAAGGGCCTCGATGGCCTCGGCGGCCGGTTCGCGGGCGATGTCCTTCATCATGGCGCCTCCAGCAATGGTGCAGTGCAGAATCGGCTGCTGCACGTGCGAATGTCCCGGCGATAGCCGAGCCTCGGCAAATTCTCAAGCAACAAAATGGCGCAATGCCTGCAGTGAGGGTAACTTTATTAGTGTTGTCAGTGCCATGCGGCTCTGGGAAACAGGGCCAACAGGGTCGGCGAGAGAAAGGCATCCGGGTGGAGACGCTGCTGACCCAGTACGGACCGTCGACCGCGATGCTGGCCTTCGCGGTGATGGCCGCGGCGGGCTTCACCAAGGGCGTGGTCGGATTTGCGCTTCCGATGCTGGCGATATCCGGCATCGGCTCGCTGGCCTCGGCCGAGACGGCAATCGCCGCGCTGCTGCTGCCCAGCCTGGTCACCAACCTGCAGCAGTCGGTGCGCCAGGGCGTCGGGGCGGCGCGGGCGAGCCTGCTCGACCACTGGCGGCTTCTGGTGCTGATGTTCATCGTGATCGGGCTCTGTGCCCAGCTGGTGGTAATCCTGCCCGACCGGGTGCTGTTCCTGATTCTCGGCAGCATGGTGACGGTGTTCGGGGCCATCCAGCTGGCCGGGCTGCGGTTCTCGATCCAGCCTGGCCGCCGTCGGGTGGCCGAAGTCGCGACCGGCCTCGTCTCCGGGTTCTTCGGCGGCCTGTCGGGGGTCTGGGGACCGCCGGTGATCCTCTATCTTCTGGCACTTGGGGTCTCCAAGGCCGAGCACGTCCGGGTGCAGGGCATCGCCTACCTGATCGGCTCGGTGGTGCTGGTTCTGTCACACCTCTGGTCGGGGCTGCTGAATCGCGACAACCTGCTCCTCAGTGCGCTGATGATCGTGCCGGCAGTGGCCGGAATGCTGCTCGGGCAGGCGGTGCAGGATCGGCTTGATCAGGCGCTGTTCCGCCGCGCCATGCTGGCGGTCCTGGTGCTGGCGGGGTTGAACCTGCTGCGGCGTGGTTTGGTCTGAGCGGCGGACACGTCAGTCGATCGCGCCATTGATCGTGTCCGGGCCGCTCCCCGCCCACCCTCCCTCGCGCCCCGGACACGATCACGGGGACACGATCACCCGGCGCTGCCCGGGGGCATTGGGCCGGGATCATCACGCCCCCGGTCGATACCCCGGCCTTCCCGCGCGACGACGCAACGGCCCGGCCGACCCGCAAGGGGGAGGACGGGCCGCCTTCGGCCCAACGGGAGGCGAGCGTCGCCGAAGGCGACGTGACGCCGACAGGCGGGAGCATTGCCCTCGCCCGTCCCTCAGCCGCTCAGGGCCACGCCGCCGCGCCGAAGGTCGCCGGCCGCTTCCACACCGCCGCCACGGCGCCTGACCGCGTGCACGCCGCCGAAGAAAAAGCTCGCCCCCGGCCAGTGCCGGGCGTCGGCCCAGTCCCGCGAAAGCCCCGGGTCCGCAGCCAGCCCAGCCTCGGCATCGAGATGTCGGCCCTCCATATGCAGCCGCGGCGCCGCGATCGCCTCAGCCAGCGTCATCCGCCGGTCGATCAGGTTCAGCGCCACCTGGGTCAGTGCGGTTCGGATGCGGTTCGAGCCGCCCGAACCCATCAGCGTCAATCCCCCATCGGGCGCCCGGATCGCCATCGGGCACATCATCGAGGCCAGCCGCCGGCGCGGGATGAACCGCGCCGCGCCGCCCGGCACCAGATCCTCCTCGCCCAGCATGTTGTTGGGCATCACCCCGGTCCCGGGCAGCAGCAGCCCGCAGCCCTCGCCGTTCGAGAGCGTCAGCGCGGCGCCCATGCCGTCGCCGTCGAGCACCGAGATATGGGTGGTGCCGCGCGTGGCGCCCATGTGCTGGGCCAGTACCGCCTTCAGGCGCATCACCAGCGGTGGCGACAGGATCAGCCGCCGCGCCGAGGCCGGCCGGACGTCGAGACCGCTTTCCGCCCTCAGCGCGGCGATCTCGGCCAGTGCCTCGGCCAGCAGGGCCGGCGCCGGCGCCTTCGGCAGGGCCCTGAGCGCCAGGGCGATCTGCACCCCGCCAAGCGACGGCGGCGGGTTCACGAGCACCTGGTGCCGGGCGCGGTGGATGGTCAGCGGCCGGCGCCAGCGCGGCCGGGCGGCGGCGATCTCGGCGGCGGTGATCTGGCTCCCCGGAAGCGCCGCCAGCGCCGTCGCCACGGCACCGCCGGTGAACAGAACCGGGCCTTCCGTCGCCAGTGCCTCGAAGGTTCCGGCGAGTTCCGGCATCCTGACGACCGCGCCGGGCCGCACCGGGCGGTCGTCGTCGAAATGGATCGCCCGCACCGGCGCCGAGGCGCCGTAGATCGGCGCCACCACGTCGAGCAGGTGCGACTGGAATTCGGTCACCTCGACGCCGTCGCGGGCCAGCCGGATCGCCGGCGCCAGGAGTTCCGCAAAGGGCAGCCGTCCGTGCCGGGCATGGGCCTCGGCCAGGCCGGGGACAAGGCAGGGCAGGGCGATGGTGCCGGCGCCGATGTGGAAATCCTGGGTGGCGGTGCCGAAATCCACCGTCACCTCGCGGATGTCGGCGCCCGGCTTCGCCCTGCGCGGCGCGGTGACGAAGGCGTCCAGCAGGCTTGGCTCGCCCTCGGCAGGCACCACCATCAGAAAGCCGCCGCCCATGGCGCCGGCCAGCACCGGCTCGGCCACCATGGCGGCAAAGCCCGCGGCAATGGCCGCATCCACCGCGCTGCCGCCGGCGGCCAGCATCTCGGCCGCGGCCTCGGCGGTCAGCCGGTGACCGGTGGCGATGGCATGGCTCACGTCGGCACCGCCTTCTCGAACACCGGCCAATGGTCCGGAAAGCGCACCCAGTCGTGTTTCTCGCCGGCCCAGATGGCGCGGACCGGCTCGGGCAGCGCGGTGTCGAAGGCGCCCAGCGCCACGCCGACATGATCGGGCCGCATCTCAAGCGTCCACCAGACATGCGTGCCGCAGACGGGACAGAAGCATTGCTCCAGTCCGCGACCGCTCTCGGCGGTACGGCGCCAGCGCGACGGTTCGCCGGCAAGAACGAGCTGATCCTTGCGAAAATAGGCGCCGACGCCAAAGGCCGAGCCGGTGCGCTTCTGGCAGGCCCGGCAATTGCACAGGATCACGAATTCCGGATCGCCCTCGGCCGTGACCGTCAGGCCGCCGCATTGACAGGCCGCGCGATGCACTGTCATCTCAGTCCTCCCCCGCTCGAATGCCGAAGGACCCTAGAGCCCCGTGGCCGCCAAATCCATCCTGATCACCGGCTGCTCGTCGGGCATCGGCCATGACGCCGCCCACGGGCTGGCCCGGCGCGGCTGGCGCGTGCTGGCCACCTGCCGCAAGCCCGAGGATTGCGCCCGGCTGCAGGACGAGGGACTGGAGAGCTTCGCCCTCGATCTCGCCGACGAGGCTTCGGTGGCGGCCGGCGCGTCCGAGGCGCTGAGCCGCACCGGCGGCACGCTGGACGCGCTTTTCAACAACGGCGCCTTCGCCTCGCCCGGGCTGGTCGAGGACGTGCCCCGCGGCGCCTATCGCGCGATCTTCGAGACCAACCTTTTCGGCCAGTTCGACCTGATCCGCCAGCTGCTGCCGGCGATGCGCGCCCAGGGCCACGGGCGGATCGTCAACAACTCCTCGATCCTCGGCTTTCTCGCGCTGCGCTTTCGCGGCCCCTACGTGGCCACCAAGTTCGCCATGGAGGGCCTGAGCGACACCCTGCGGCTGGAGCTCCACGGTAGCGGCATCCATGTCATCCTGATCCAGCCCGGCCCCATCGCGAGCCTGATCCGCAGGAACGCGATCCCGCATTTCGAGCGCTGGATCGACTGGCAGGCCTCGGCCCGGCGCGACTTCTACGAGAAGGCGGCGATGCCGCGCCTCTATGCCACCGGCGGCAAGAAGGATCGCTTCGAGTTGCCCGCATCGGCGGTGACCGAGGTGCTGGTCCGGGCGCTCGAGGCGCCGCGGCCGCGGCCCCGCTATCGCGTCACCACGCCGACCCGGGTCTCGGCGGTGGTGCGGCGATTGCTCTCAACGCGCGCCATGGACAATCTGGCCCGCCGCGTGTGACAACACCCCGCGCCGCGCTATCTGGCAATGCAGGAAAGGGGTGCTGCGGGTGCCGAACGGTCCGATCTTCTGGCTTGCCGCCGTCGTCTGCCTGGCGGTGCTGGTGGTGCTGATGGTGGGTGTCATCGGCTTTGCGCGCGGCGGCGATTTCAACCGCAAATATGCCAACAAGATCATGCGGCTGCGCCTCCTGCTGCAGTTCATTGCGGTGATCCTGATCGTGCTGACGGTCTGGGTCGCAAAGCGCTGGGGCTGACAATGGTGGTGCTGAACCGCATCTACACCCGCACCGGCGATGCCGGCGAGACGGCGCTGGGCAACGGCGCGCGGGTGGCCAAGCACTCGCTGCGCGTCGCCGCCTACGGCACCGTGGACGAGACCAACGCCACCGTCGGGCTGGCGCGGCTGCATGCCGCCGGTGACACCGATGCAGCGCTGGCCCGCATCCAGAACGACCTTTTCGATGTCGGCGCCGATCTCTGCCGGCCGGAAATGGAAAAGGATGCCGAGGCCGAGTTCCCGCCGCTCCGGGTCGTCGCCGCTCAGGTCACCCGGCTGGAAGCCGAGATCGACGCGATGAACCAGGGGCTTGCGCCCCTGCGCAGCTTCGTTTTGCCCGGCGGCACGGCGCTGGCGGCGTATCTGCACCTCTGCCGCACCGTCAGCCGCCGCGCCGAGCGCCTGAGCGTGGAGCTTGCCGCCACCGAGACGGTGAACGCCGAGGCGGTGCGCTATCTCAACCGGCTTTCCGACTGGTTCTTCGTCGCCGCACGGGTGGCCAACGATGGCGGCGCGGCCGACGTCCTCTGGGTCCCCGGCGCCAACCGGTAGCGGCTCTACCCGGCAGGCTCCCAAAGCTCGATGGGGTTGCCCTCGGGGTCGTGAAGCTGCGCGAAGCGGCCGATCCCTTCCATCTCGGACGGGTCTGACACCTCGATCCCGGCGGCCTCGAGCTGCGCGATCATCGCCGCCAGATCGGCGACGCGGAAGTTGACCATGAACTGCCGGTCGGCGCGGAAATAGTCTGTGTCGGCGGCAAAGGGCGAGAACACCGTCACCCCGGCCTCGGTCACCCATGGCCGCCCCGACGCGTCCTGCGGCACCAGCGCAACGCCGAGATGGTCCAGATACCACTTCGCCAGCCCGTCCGGGTCGCTGGCGCGGAAGAAAAGGCCGCCGATCCCCGCCACCTTCTCCATTCCTTTCTCCCCTTTGCCGTTGGCTGCCGATGGTTCGCGGGCCGTCACTGGTGTTGCCGTGCCATCCCGCGTCGTTTTTGCGCTGTCGTCCCCCGGCGCGGGCCGTTAAGTAGGCCCGGAAATCGAATGAGGGAGAACCGCCGATGAAGGTGCTTGTGCCCGTAAAGCGGGTGATCGACTACAACGTCAAGGTCCGGGTGAAGGCCGATGGCTCGGGTGTCGATCTGGCCAACGTCAAGATGAGCATGAACCCCTTCGACGAGATTGCGGTCGAAGAGGCGCTGCGGCTCAAGGAAGCGGGCAAGGCCGAGGAAGTGGTGGCGGTATCGATCGGCGTGAAGCAGGCGCAGGAAACCTTGCGCACCGCGCTGGCCATGGGCGCCGACCGGGCGATCCTGATCGAGGCGGCGGCAGACGTGACCACTGATATCGAGCCGCTGGCGGTGGCCAAGCTTCTCAAGGCGGTGATCGACGAGGAGAAGCCGGGGCTGGTGATCTGCGGCAAGCAGGCCATCGACAACGACATGAACGCCACCGGCCAGATGCTGGCGGCGCTGACCGGCTGGGCCCAGGCCACCTTCGCCTCCAAGCTCGAACTCGACGGCGATCATGCCAACGTCACCCGCGAGGTGGATGGCGGGCTGCAGACGATCCGGGTCAAGCTGCCGGCGATCATCTCGGTGGACCTGCGCCTCAACGAGCCGCGCTACGCCTCGCTGCCCAACATCATGAAGGCCAAGAAGAAGCCCTTGGACGAGAAGACGCCGGCCGACTACGGCGTCGATGCCAGCCCGCGGCTGACGGTGGTCAAGACCGCCGAGCCCGAGACGCGCAAGGCCGGCGTCAAGGTGGGCTCGGTTGACGAGCTGGTGGCGAAACTCAAGGAAGCGGGGGCGATCTGATGGCGGTTCTTGTTCTGGCCGAGGTGACCGACGGGCACCTGAGCATGGATGCCACCGCCAAGGCGGTGACGGCAGCCAGGGCGCTGGGCGAGGTGACGCTGCTCTGTGCCGGCGCTTCGGCGGCGGCTGCGGCGGCCGAGGCGGCGACCATCGAGGGTGTGGCCAAGGTGCTGTGCGCCGAGGCGCCGCTTTATGGCCACCGGCTGGCCGAGCCAACGGCGGCGCTGATGGTCTCGCTCGCCGGCGACTATACCCATATCGCGGCGCCGGCGACGACGGATGCCAAGAACATCCTGCCCCGGGTGGCAGCGCTTCTCGACGTGATGGTGATCTCGGACGTCTCCGCGGTGATCGATGCCGATACCTTCGAGCGGCCGATCTATGCCGGCAACGCCATCCAGACGGTGAAGTCGGCGGACGCCAAGAAGGTGGTCTCGTTCCGCACCTCGACCTTCGACGCCGCGCCCGCCGGCGGTTCGGCCCCGGTGGAGAACATCGCCGCGGCCGAGGACCCGGGGCTGAGTTCCTGGGTCGAGGACAAGGTAGCGGCCTCTGACCGGCCCGAGCTGACCTCGGCCAAGGTGGTGGTTTCCGGTGGCCGCGGTGTCGGCAGCCAGGAGGATTTCCACCTGATCGAGAAGCTTGCCGACAAGCTCGGGGCCGCCGTCGGCGCCTCCCGCGCGGCGGTCGATTCGGGCTATGCGCCGAACGACTGGCAGGTTGGCCAGACCGGCAAGGTGGTGGCGCCCGAGCTCTACGTGGCGGTGGGCATCTCCGGCGCCATCCAGCACCTCGCCGGGATGAAGGACAGCAAGGTGATCGTCGCCATCAACAAGGACGAGGAGGCGCCGATCTTCCAGGTCGCCGACTACGGCCTGGTGGGCGATCTCTTCCAGGTGGTGCCGGAGCTGACCGACAAGCTCTGAGGCGGATTTCCGGTTCCGGCGGGGGGCCTTGCCGCCTCCCGGCGCCGGCCCATCTCGCTCGCCGCCGAGTGCCTGGGCCGAGAAGACCGGCGAACAGAGGCCGTGCGGTGCGCACCCTGGTGCCTCCGGTCCGGACCCGACTCCGCGGCGTCCTGCGACGGTGTCATCCAGCGGGGCCTTTCCGCCCTCCCCGCGGGCACCTCACTGGCCGCAGAGTGCCTGGGCCGAGAAGACCGGCGAACAGCGGCCGTGCGACGCGCACCCTGGTGCCTCCGGTCCGGAACCGCCTGCGCGGTGTCCGCGACGGTGTCATCCGGCGGGGCCTTCCCGCCCTCCCCGCGGGCACCTCACTCGCCGCCGAGTGCCTGGGCCGAGAAGGCCGGCGAAGAGCGGCCGTGCGGTGCGCACCCTGGTGCCTCCGGTCCAGACCCGACTCCGCGGCGTCCTGCGGCGGTGTCATCCGGGGGGCCTTGCCGCCCCTCTCGGCGCTGGCTTGTCTCGCTCGCCGCAGAGTGCCTGGGCCGAGAAGACCGGCGAACAGCGGCCGTGCGACGCGCACCTTGGTGCCTCCGATCCGGACCCGCCTGCGCGGTGTGCTGCAGCGATGTCATCCGGCGGGGCCTTGCCGCCCCTCTCGGCGCCGGCTTGTCTCGCACGCCGCAGAGTGCCTGGGCCGAGAAGACCGGCGAACAGCGGCCGTGAGACGCGCACCTTGGTGCCTCCGGTCCAGACCCGACTCCGCGGCGTCCTGCGGCGGTGTCATCCGGGGGGCCTTGCCGCCCCTCTCGGCGCCGGCCCATCTCGCTGGCCGCCGAGTGCCTGGGCCGAGAAGACCGGCGAACAGCGGCCGTGAGACGCGCACCTTGGTGCCTCCGATCCGGACCCGCGCGCGGCGGCGACGCTCATCCGGCGCGATGACTCCAGTGCGTTTCGTGCCCGGGCATGCCGCTCAGAGCCCGAATTTCAGCCCCAGCTTTTCCCAGCTGCGGCGCACCAGCGAGGCGCGCTCGGCCTTCATCGGGATCATCCGGCGCAGCACCGGAAACAGGATCTCCGCCGCCTCGCGATGCATGTGCTCGCCGGGGAAGGACATCGCGATGCGGTGGTCGCGATCGTCGAACATCCGATCCTCGCCCGACGGGCATTGCGCCGCCGGCGACGCCTCGTAAAGCAGCATGCCGGCTGCATGCGGCGCGATCTTCTTCATCATCTCGCCATCGACCATCATCGGGCCGATGCCGACGCCGTCGGGATTGTAGGGCGCCGGCGCGTCGGAGGCGCGGCCGGCCATCCAGAACAACAGCTTCGTCGTCTCGATGGCGGCGAGCAGTTCGCGCATGCGGGCGACCCAGGCATCGCGGATCTCGATCTCCATCACCTCGAACTTTTGCGGCCCGACATGCTTGAGATGGGTCAGCATGTCGCGAACATAGGCAAAGCGTCCGAAATCGACCCGCGGATACAGCGCCTGCAGCCCCTTCGACACCGATTCCAGGCGGCCATTGCGGCGCGGGAAGACGGTGTACATTCGGTTGGAGGTCGCGAAGGCGTCGGTGGCGGTGACCACGCACAGTTCGGCCCGGCTGCACGCCTCCAGGATCACCGGATCCTTGAGATAGAAGCTCGGCCCCGCGTCGGGTGTGCCCCAGTTGGCGCAGGGTACCGTCAGTTCGCGCGCGAGCAAGGCCGGGAACGGCGTGGCAACGAAGCGGCCATAGGTTTCCGACCCGCCGAGGAAGGCCACATAGCGGCCGCTGAGATCGGGTTTGGGCCCGCGGAAATACTGCTGCGACCGGCCGAAGCGATAGGTGTCGCCACCGGTCCGCTCATCGGTCCACAACTCGTTGCCCGATACATTCTCCATCACGCTTCCCCGGAGGTTCCCGACTGTCGGCGCCCGTCCCCCTCAGCCCTAGCGCGAAGCGGTTTCAAAGCCGCTAACGGCGGTTGCGGTACAGGCGAAGTCGTCTCGCGAAAGCGGTTGCGAAGGTCCGGGCCCGGGGCCTAAAGTCGTGTGCCGCAATGCAGCAAGAAAAGATCGGAACAGGGCATGGGGATCAGGTCAGTCGGCATCATCGGCGCGGGCCAGATGGGCAGCGGCATCGCGCAGGTTTTTGCCGCGGCGGGCTACGAGGTGGCGCTGAACGACATCTCGGACGAGGCCGTCAACGTGGCGCTTGACCACATCGCCGGCAATCTCGACCGCCAGATCCAGCGCGAGCGCATCACCGAGGCGGACAAGGCCGCCACCCTCAGCCGCATCCGCAAGGCGCCCGAACTGGCCACGGTCGGGGCCACCGACCTGGTGATCGAGGCGGCGACCGAGAACGAGGAGCTGAAGCGCACCATCTTCAAGGGGCTGCTGCCGCACCTCGCCCCGCAGACGATCCTGACCTCGAACACCTCTTCGATCTCGATCACCCGGCTCGCCTCGGTTACCGACCGGCCCGAGCGGTTCATGGGCTTCCATTTCATGAACCCGGTGCCGGTGATGCAGCTGGTGGAGCTGATCCGCGGCATCGCCACCGACGACGCCACCTTCCAGAGCCTTCAGGAGGTGGTGAGGGTGCTGGGCAAGACGGCAGCCACGGCCGAGGACTTTCCGGCCTTCATCGTCAACCGCATCCTGATGCCTATGATCAACGAGGCGATCTACACGCTCTACGAAGGCGTCGGCTCGGTCCTGTCCATCGACACCTGTCTCAAGCTCGGCGCCAACCATCCGATGGGGCCGCTGGAGCTTGCCGACTTCATCGGCCTCGACACCTGCCTTGCCATCATGAACGTGCTGCACGAGGGCCTGGCGGACACCAAGTACCGGCCCTGTCCGCTCCTGGTGAAATATGTCGAGGCGGGTTGGCTCGGCCGCAAGACCCAGCGCGGTTTCTACGACTACCGCGGCGACGAACCGGTGCCGACGCGCTGAGCGAACCCCGAGGCACGATACGCCGCCGCGAATAGAACGGGGCCCGGACGCGTAAGACAGACATCGCAGCGTTCAAAAGGGATCACGCTTATGTCCGTCCGTTCCATCCTCGCCACCACGACCCTGGTTCTGGGGCTTGCGGTGCCCGTCGCAGCGCTGCCGGCGGTCGCGGCGCCCTGGTACCTGTCGCCCGAGACCTCGATCCAGGTCGATGTCAAATACGTCGACTCGCTGGTCAAGATCCGCTTTCCGACGCTGTCGGGCGCCATCGAGTTCGACGAGCGCCACCCCGAACGCGCGGCCGCGAAGATCAAGGTGGCGACCGCCGACCTCGAGACCGGCCTGGGGCTGATCAACAACCTCGCCGAGTCCAGGCAGTTCCTTGATGCAAGCGGACATCCCACCATCGACTTCACCCTCGATCGGCTGGAGCAGACGTCGAAATCTACCGCCGACATTCATGGCTCGATCACGCTGGTTGGCGTCACCCGGCCGATCACCTTCAAGGCGACGGTGTTCCGCTATGGCCCGTCACAGGACGACCCGTCGCTGATCGAGGCCGGCTTCAACCTCGAAGGTGCCGTCGACCGGACCGATTTCGGCATCACCGCGGGTCAGCCCGACATCGCCAACACCCTGCCCATCCACATCCACCTGCTGATGCGCTCCAAGCCGTGACGCATCCATCCGGCATAGGACAGGAGGGCCTGGACATGGGCACCCGCGACGGCGCGGCCGGCTGGAACCGGCCGGCCAGGGCGCTGCACTGGCTGATGGCGCTCCTGATCCTCGGCCTCTTGGCGCTCGGCCTCTACATGACCGAGGTGGAAAAGGAACTGGTGCGGCAGATCGCCATGTACCAGTGGCACAAGAGCTTCGGCTTCACCGTCTTCTGCCTGGCGGTGCTCAGGGTGATCTGGCGGCTGACCCATGCATCGCCGGCGCTGCCGGCGCGCATGCCCGGCTGGCAGAAGGCGGCATCGCATGTCAGCCACCTGGCGCTCTACGTGCTGATCTTCGCGACGCCGCTGACCGGATGGCTGATGGCCACCTCCTCGCCCTACAACGATCCCGACGCGGCGCTCTATCTGCCGAACCTGGTCTTCGGCCTGTTTCCGATGCCCGACCCCTATCCGGTCGGGGACAAGGCGGTAGAGCATTTCTGGTTCGGCGCCCACCAGCTCTGCGTGCTGGCGCTCGGTCTGGTGCTGGTCGTGCACGTGGCGGCGGCGCTGAAGCATCACTTCGTCGATCGCGACGAAATCCTGCGGCGGATGATCCGAGGCTAGGCCAGAACCGTCTCTTGGAAAGGATGCTTGGGCGATATGCCATGGGCTGACCAACGTGATCCTGGTCAAGCTTCAACAGGCTTGAGCGAACCTCCGGGTCAGATTGCATCTCTGATCCGGCCTCGCTTTGGGTCGCCGACCAAATTGTGGAAACGTCGCCGCCCGTTTGGTATCGCCCGATCGCGCGTCCCCATCCGCCCCCGCTACCGACGCCGCGCCTCCCGACCTATCCCCTTCCCGCAGCCGCGGCGCTGGCCAGAGGCGTTGCGCCGCCGGTGGGGTGTGGTTCCCTGGGCGCTGGCTGCGCCGTTGCTGTCGGGCGCGAAGTGCTCCCGCCGCGGCGGCCACCGACCTTGCCTTGAATGGAAATGTGCCGGGTGCCCGCGCCCGGGCTACCGGTCCTCGCCGAAGCGCCCCGCCACCAGCGCCCTGAGCGCTTCGGCCACCTCGGCCTCGTCCGGCCCCTCGACGGTGACCGCGATCTCGGTGCCGCGGCTGGCGGCCAGCATCAGAAGCCCCATGATCGACTCGCCGCCCACGGTCACCCCGTCGCGGCTGACGCGTACCTCGGACGAGAACCGCTCCACGGTCTCGACGAACTTGGCCGAGGCGCGGGCGTGCAGACCCTTTTCGTTGATGATCGGCAATGTGAGCGACATCGCCATCAGGCGCTGGCAGCCCTTTCGCGGGCTATGATTTCGTCTGCGCTGTTGATGTACTTGCGCCCCGCGCTCAGGGCACAGGCCACTGCCTCGTCGAGATCGAGCTGGCGCGCCTTGGCCAGTTTCACCAGCATCGGCAGATTGGCACCGTAAAGCACCTTGCGGTCGGGCCTGCGGCAAGCGCTCATGGCCAGGTTCGAGGGGGTGCCGCCGAACATGTCCGTCACCACGACCACACCGTCGCCCTTGTCCACCTGCGCCACCGCCGCGCTGACCTCGAGCGCCTTGTCGCCGGGGGCGTCGTCGGGCGCAATGGATACAGCAATCGCGTTGGGCAATTGGCCGACCACATGCTGCATCGCTGCCAAATACTCGTTGGCAAGCCCGCCATGCGCAACGATCACGATCCCGATCAACTCAACCCCACTGCCCTAGCCAAGGCGTCACCCGCCTCGCGCTCAAGCTCCCGATGCCGAATAGACACCTGCCAATCCTCCTGTGCAAGTCGATTCGCCAGCGCATCGGCCACCATGACCGAGCGGTGGCGCCCGCCGGTACAACCCAGGCCGATACTGAAGTAAGACTTGCCCTCGGCCTTGTACGCGGGGAGCAACATCAAGGTTAATCGCACAAGTTGGTCAAAGAAGGGTTGAAATGCAGCATCATTTCTTATGTGCCCTGCGACCGCCGCATCGCGGCCGGTCATCGGTCGCAGCGCCGGCTCCCAGTGCGGGTTGCGCAGGAACCGGCAGTCGATGACCATGTCGACGCCCCGCGGCAGCCCGCGCTTGTAGGAAAACGAGTGCACCGCCACGGCAAGCTGCGCCGCTGCCTCGCGCCCGAAGACCTGCGCCAGTTCGGCGCGCAGGTCGTGCGGACTCATCTCCGATGTATCCACCAGCACGTCGGCGCGGTCGCGCAGCCCGCGCAGCATCTCCTGCTCGTGCTCGATCGCCGCGACCAGTGTCTCGCCCAGCGGATGCCGCCGCCGGGTCTCTGAAAAGCGGCGGATCAGGGTTTCGGTGCGGGCGTCGATATAGGCCAGCGTGATCGACAGCCCGTCCTTCTGCTGCAGCGATTCGATGGCCGCCATCAGCCCGGTGGCGCTGAAATCGCGGGTGCGGGCGTCGACGCCGATGGCGATGGGGCGGCCGGGCTCGTCGCCGGTCGGGGCGACCAGCAGCCGCGGCAGCAGCCCGATCGGCATGTTGTCGATGGCCTCGTAGCCGAAATCCTCAAGCGCGTTGATCGCCGTCGACCGTCCGGCGCCTGATGGCCCGGTGATGATGACGACATCCTGCGATACGGCCGGATTGGACTCGCTCAAGACTCCGTGGTCCACGACATGCAACCCCCGCGCCCGATCAGCGTGAGCGCATGGTCCAGATTTGGGACCTTGTGGCCGTTGATCAACGGTAGGTGCAAGCCAGCCACATCACATTGTCTTGCCTGTGGCATCCGCGCATCGGCCGCGGCGCCGAGATCGACCACCAGCCGCAAGGGGCGCGGGCCGATCGTCTCGACGGCGAGGATGCCGATGCCGCGTGCCTCGATCCGGCCGGCGATGGCGGGCGAGGCGCAGGCTGCCCAGACCGCGCCATCGCGGGCCTCGACGGCGATTCGATCGTCGCCGATCAGCCCGGCGCCGAGCGACATCAGGCGCATCGCCAGCCCGCTCTTGCCGCTGCCCGAGGGGCCGGTGATGAGGATGCCGAAGCTGCCGAAGGCCACCGCCGAGGCATGCAGGATCTCGCCTCGCGGCGGCACCTGCGGCCGATCGGTCACACCGGCAGCTCGACGACGAAGCGCGCGCCGGCCGGCGGCGTGTCATAGGCGGCGCCCTCGGGGCGGATGTTCTCGGCCCAGATGCGGCCGCCATGGGCCTCGACGATCTGCCGCGAGATGGCCAGCCCGAGTCCGGAATGGTTGCCGAACTCCTGGTTCGGCCGCGAGGAATAGAAGCGGCTGAACACGTCCTCGAGGTTCTCGTCGGGGATGCCGGGCCCGGTATCGCTGACCGTGGTCCGCACGACGCCTGGCCGCGCCTCGGCCGCGACGGTGATACGGTCGCCCGCGCTGCTGAACGAGATCGCGTTGGTAATCAGGTTGACGAAGACCTGCGCCAGCCGCGCCTCCAGCCCGCTGACCTTCAGCGGCCGGTCCGGCATCTCGGCCACCAGCGTCGCCCCGGCCCGCCCGGCGCTCTCGACATTGTAGTCGACGAGGTTGTTGAGCAACTGGCACAAGTCGAAATCCCCCATCTCCTCGCGCACCAGCTCGCTATCGAGCCGCGAGGCGTTGGAGATGTCGGTCACCAGCCGGTCCAGCCGCGCCACGTCGTGACGCATCACCGCAAGCAGCTGGTCCTGGTCGGCCTCGTTCTTGGCAAAGCGGAACGTGTCCACCGCCGAGCGAAGCGAGGTGAGCGGGTTCTTGATCTCGTGGGCCACGTCGGCGGCGAACTGTTCGTTCGACTCGATGCGGTCGTAAAGCGCCGTTGTCATCATCTGCATGGCGCCGGACAGATAGCCGATCTCGTCGGGGCGGCCGGTCATGTCGGGGATGTGGATGCGCTCGGGGTTGACCCGTCGGCTGTCGCGGGCGGCGCCCTTCTGGGCCGCCTCGGCAAGGTCGCGCAGCGGCCGCACGATGGTATTGGCCAGAACGAAGCTCAGCACGATCGAGCTGGTCATGGCCAGGGCGAAGACCTGCAGGATCTGCTCGCGCTCGCCGCTGACGAAGGCCTCGACCTCACCGCCGCGGCTGGTCAGCACCACGGCACCGACGGCCTGTTCGGAGACGATCATCGGCACCGCCACGGACAGGAAGGTGGCGCCGTCGGCGGTTGTGTTTCGCTCCTGCACCACCTGCATCAGGTCGATGGCCTTCTCGGCCAGCGGGTTCGCCACCGTCAGGCTCGGAGCTTCGGTGGACCCTTCGGCCTCGGCCCGCCGCCGCGCCACCAGCCGCGAGATGCGGTCCCAGACATCGCCCATGATGGCAGTGAGGGCGCTCTGCCGCGGCGCCCCGATGGCTGGTGCGCTCGATGGCGCAACCTCCACCTCCTCGGAACCGGGCAGGCTCGAGCCGACGAAGCGGGCTTGCTCGTCATACAGACGCACATCGGCATCCGAGGCGACTGCCAGCGGCCTGAGTGCATCCAGCGCCTTTTGCCGCGCCTCGCCGCTGAGTTCGGTACCATCGAGGGCCTTGCGCACCCCGATGGCGATCATCTGTCCCTCGGTGGCCATGGAGCGCTCGCGCATCGCCAGCAGCCCGCCCTGGAACTGGTTGAGATAGAGCACGCCGGCCACCAGCATGCCGAGGGCGATCAGGTTGAAGGTGATGATCTTGCGGGTGAGCGGTGAGCGGCGCCCGAAGCGCCGCTTCCAGTCCAGCGGCTCGGTCGAGCTGCCGGTTGCGCCGCCATTGGGACCGGCGCGGTCTCCGATGATGATGCGCGGTGCCCGGCCTTCGGGCATCTGCGCCATGTCGGCCATCGCTTATGCTTCGTTGTAGCGGTACCCGATACCGTAGAGCGTCTCGATTGACGAGAAGTTGTCGTCTGCAACCTTGAACTTCTTGCGTATACGCTTGATGTGGCTGTCGATGGTGCGGTCGTCGACATAGACTTGGTCGTCATAGGCGATATCGAGCAGCTGGTCGCGGCTCTTGACGAAACCGGGCCGCTGCGCCAGCGCCTTGAGGATCAGGAACTCGGTCACCGTCAGCGTGACCGGCTTGCCGCGCCATTCGACCGCGTGGCGAAGGGTGTCCATCTTCAGTGCCCCGCGGACCATGATCGCCTCGGGGTCGCCGGCTTCGGCCTCGGCCGCCGGCAAGGCATCGCGGCGGCGCAGGATGGCGCGGATCCGCTCCACCAGAAGGCGTTGCGAGAACGGTTTCTTGACATAGTCGTCGGCGCCCATCCTGAGCCCGATCAGTTCGTCGATCTCCTCGTCCTTCGAGGTCAGGAAGATCACCGGCAGGTCGCTTTTCTGGCGGATGCGCCGCAACAGTTCCATTCCGTCCATGCGCGGCATCTTGATGTCGAGAACGGCAAGGTCCGGCGACAGCTTCTCGAAGGCTTGCAGCGCCGCGACACCGTCGGTGTAGGTCTGCACGGTGAAGCCTTCCGCCTCGAGTACCATGGTCACCGAGGTCAGGATGTTGCGGTCGTCATCCACGAGCGCGATCGTCTCCGGCATGTTCGGCTCCGCTGCCTGCTGACTGTTCTGGAGCATGTTGTCCACATCCGTACATTTTTCAACTTTCAGGCGGACCATCCCCGCGAAATACGTCGCCAGTGTGGCAAGAATTCAGGCGGATAGGCCGATTGTGGCACATGCGCACCGCCTTCTCCCACTAAAGTGTTAACCATTTCTGCCTGCGTCAACAAAGCTACTGTGGCTTTCGCGCGGGCCCATGCTACAGTCCGTTCGCAAGGTGCCGTGGCGCCGGATTCGCGGATTGGCCCCGCGTATGCGGACATCGGTTCGGACTGGCCCTCTGAACCGCGCGGTGTTTTTTGGGGAGACGATGCCTGCCAATCCCGATGGGGCAGGTGTCGTGCATATTCGGGGAGTTACCGTTCAGATGCAGACAGGGATGGTCAATCCGGCGATGACGCTGGACAGGACAGGCTTTTCCGACGTCGCGTTAGCCTACTACAATCTCAACGAGCCGGCGCTGATGGAACTGGCGATCGCCCGGGGTGAGGGCGAGCTCGGCCTCGGCGGCACGCTTCTGGTGCAGACCGGCAAGCACACCGGCCGTTCGCCCAAGGACAAGTTCGTCGTCCGCGAGCCTTCGGTCGAGCACACCATCTGGTGGGAAAACAACGCGCCCATGGCGCCCGATGCCTTCGCCCGGCTGCATGCCGACATGCTGGCGCATGTGAAGGGCGGCGAGCTGTGCGTGCAGGACCTCTATGCCGGCGCCGATGCCAAGTACCGGCTGAACGTGCGGGTGGTGACCGAACTGGCCTGGCACGGGCTTTTCATCCGCCACCTGCTGCGCCGCCCCGCCACCGACGAGCTGGCCGATTTCGTGCCCGAGTTCACCATCCTGAACTGCCCGTCCTTCACCGCCGATCCCGAGCGGCACGGCTGCCGCAGCGGCACGGTGATCGCGATCTCCTTCGAGAAGAAGCTGATCCTGATCGGCGGCACCGCCTATGCCGGCGAGAACAAGAAGTCGGTGTTCTCGGTTCTCAACTACCTCTTGCCCGAGCGCGGCGTGATGCCGATGCACTGCTCGGCCAACCACGCCCATGACGACAGCGAGGATGCAGCCGTCTTCTTCGGCCTCTCGGGCACCGGCAAGACCACGCTGTCGGCCGATCCCAGGCGGGTGCTGATCGGCGACGACGAGCATGCCTGGTCGGATGTGGGCACCTTCAACTTCGAGGGTGGCTGCTACGCCAAGACCATCGACCTGTCGCCCGAGGCCGAGCCGGAGATCTACGGGACGACCCGCAAGTTCGCCACCGTGATCGAGAACATGGTCTACGATCCCGAGACCCGGGTGATCGACTTCTCGGACGGCTCGCTGACCCAGAATACCCGCTGCGCCTATCCGCTGGAGTATATCTCCAACGCGTCCGCGACCGGACGGGGCGGGATGCCCAGGAACGTGGTCATGCTCACCTGCGACGCCTTCGGGGTGCTGCCGCCGATCGCGCGGCTCAGCCCGGCGCAGGCGATGTACCACTTCCTGTCGGGCTTCACCTCCAAGGTGGCGGGGACCGAACGCGGCGTGACCGAACCGCAGCCGACCTTCTCGACCTGCTTCGGTGCGCCCTTCATGCCGCGGCGGCCCGAGGTCTACGGCGCGCTGCTGCGCGACAAGATTGCCGCCCATGGCGCCACCTGCTGGCTGGTCAATACCGGCTGGACCGGCGGCGCCTATGGTACCGGCAGCCGGATGCCGATCCGGGCCACGCGGGCGCTGCTGTCCGCGGCGCTTGACGGCTCGCTGGCCCAGGCCCAGTTCCGCGCCGATCCGCATTTCGGCTTCGACGTGCCGGTCAGCGTGCCGGGCGTCGACGACAGGCTGCTGGATCCGCGGCAGACCTGGTCCGATCCGGCCGGCTACGACGCTGCCGCCCAGCGGCTGGTGCAGATGTTCGTCGACAACTTCGCCCAGTACGAGGCGCATGTGGGCGCCGACGTGAAGGCCTGTGCCATCGCGGCGGAATAGCCCGGACCCATGACGATCCAGGGGGCCGGTCCTGCCGGCCCCTTTTTCTTGCCCGCCAAAAACTGCCGCGATGTGCCGCTCCCCCCGCGCC
>JBNKWA010000079.1:0-14148 GCA_050299555.1 Paracoccaceae bacterium
AAACCGCCCGAAAAGCGAATTGGTCTGGCGCTTAGCGGGACCCCGGCAATCCCAGGGTTACGGGGTTTGAGTCGATCATGCAAAGGTAGGATGGCCGGCATACGACCGTGCGATGTCTGGCGGATGGCCAATCCCGGCGGCGGCGCCGGCCCTTGACCGCGCCCGCGCCGCGGCGCCAGATCGGGCCATGGCCCTGCCCGTTCTTGCCCAGTCGCCCACCGAGCCCGCCTTCGTGCAGGACCCGTACCCGTTCTACGACCGGGCACGGGCGGCCGGGCCGCTTTTCGTCTGGCAGGACTACGGGCTGGTCTGCGCCGCCGGGCACGAGGCGGTCGCGGCGCTTCTGCGGGACCGCCGCTTCGGGCGCGAGCCGCCGCAGGGCCATGCGCCGGAGCGGCCGCCGCATCTGGCGCCGTTCCACGCCATCGACGATCTGTCGATGCTGGAGCGCGAGCCGCCGGCCCATACCCGCCTGCGCGCCCTGGTGCTGCGCGCCTTCACCAGCCGCGCCATCGCGGCGCTGGAGCCGGGCATCCGGGCACTGACCGATGCGCTGATGGATCGCTTCGAGGGGCCCGAGATCGACCTCATCCCGGCCCTTGCCGAGCCGCTGCCGGTGATCGTCATCGCCCGGCTGCTGGGTGTGCCCGAAACGATGTGGCGCCAGCTTCTGGACTGGTCGCACGCCATGGTGGCCATGTACCAGGCGCGCCGCGACCGGGCCACCGAAGATGCCGCGGTGGCCGCGGCGGTGGCCTTTTCGGAGTTCCTGCGCGGCCATGTGGCGTCGCGGCGGAAGGCGCCGGGGGACGATCTGATCAGCCAGCTGATCGCCGCCCGCGACGGCGCCGACCGGCTGAGCGAGGACGAGCTGATCGCCACCTGCATCCTGCTTCTGAACGCCGGGCACGAGGCCACCGTGCATACCCTCGGCAACGGCGTGAAGGCGCTGCTTGAGGCGGGTCACCGGGGCCCGGTGACGGCGGAACTGGTGGAGGAGATCCTGCGCTACGACCCGCCGCTGCACCTGTTCACCCGCTGGGTGCGCCAGCCGGCCGAGATCGCCGGGCACGCCTTTGCGGTGGGCGACCGGGTCGGGCTGCTCTTGGCGGCAGCCAACCGCGATCCGGCGCGCTTCCCCGACCCGGGCCGGCTCGACCCTGGCCGCGACAACCTGTCGGCGCAGCTCGCCTTCGGCGCCGGCCTGCATTTCTGCGTCGGCGCGCCGCTGGCGCGGATGGAGCTGGCAATCGCCCTGACGGCGCTTTTCGAGCGATACCCGGGGCTGGCGCTGGCCGCCCCGCCCCGCTACGCCAACCTTTTTCACTTTCACGGGCTGGAGGCGCTGCGGCTGCACCTGGGCGGCTGAGCCGGCCTGCCCGCCCCATCACCGGCGCCGGGGCGCGCGAGGGTGGGCGGGCGGGGAGCGCGCCCCGGAGGGCGGTGATGGGGCGCGGCTCCGACCGGACCCGCGGATCCTACCGCGAAGCCGGCTGCGCGGTCTCCACCAGGCGCACGAAGTAGCTGGCGCCGATGGGGCTGATCTCGTCGTTGAAGTCGTAGTCCGGGTGGTGCAGCCCGGCGGAGTCGCCCTGGCCGAGATAGACATAGGCGCCGGGCCGGGCCTCGAGCATGAACGAAAAGTCCTCGGCCCCCATCTCGGGCGCGCGCTCGGCGGCGACCCGTTCGGCCCCGACCACGTCGGCCGCCACCTCGGCGGCGAAGGCCGTCTTGGCGGCATCGTTCACGGTGACCGGATAGCCGCGCCTGTAGATGACCTCGGCCTTGGCGCCATAGGCACCCGCGATCAGCTCGGCCAGTTCGCCCATCCGCGTCTCGATATGGGCCTGCACGTCCCCGGACAGGGTGCGCACGGTGCCGCACAGCCAGGCGGTCTCGGGGATGACGTTGAAGGCTGTGCCGGCATGCACCTGGGTGACCGACACCACCGCCGCCTCCAGCGGATCGACCCCGCGCGAGACGATGGACTGCAGCGCCTGCACCAACGCCGCCGCGACGACCACCGGATCGGTGCTGGCATGGGGTTGCGCGGCATGGGCACCGTGGCCGGTCAGGGTGATCTCGAACTGGTCGGCGGCGGCCATCAGCGGCCCCGGCCGGGTTTCGATGCAGCCGACCTCCAGCCCCGGCCAGTTGTGCAGCCCATAGACCTGCCCGATGCCGAAGCGCTCCATCAGCCCGTCATCCAGCATCGCCTTGCCGCCGCCGCCGCCTTCCTCGGCCGGCTGGAAGATCAGCGCCACCGAGCCGGCGAAGTTGCGGGTCTCGGCCAGGTACTTGGCGGCGCCGAGAAGCATGGTGGTGTGGCCGTCATGGCCGCAGGCATGCATCTTGCCGGGCCGGGTGGACTTGTAGGGGCGGTCCTGCGCCTCCTGGATCGGCAGCGCGTCCATGTCGGCGCGCAGCCCGATCACCTCCCCGTCGCCGCCCTGGCCGCGGATCACCCCGACCACCCCGGTGCGGCCGATTCCGGTGACGATCTCGTCGACGCCGAACTCCTGCAGCCGCTCGGTCACGAAGGCGGCGGTCTCGTGGGTGTCGTAGAGCAGCTCGGGAATGCTGTGCAAGTGCCGGCGCCAGGCCTTCATCTCGTCGTGAAAGTCGGCGATGCGGTTGATAATCGGCATGGGCGACAACTCCTGCTTGTATTCATGTGGACTAAAGTCCGTGGCGCGATGAAGGTCAACTGTGGCCTTTCTCCGGCGCCGCCGAGGCCCTATCACGGGTGACCATGAACATGAACGGCGACAATCCGGCGCAGCCGCCCGGGGGCGGCATGGCGCGCCTGATCGAGATCATGCGGCGGCTGCGCGATCCTGAAACCGGCTGCCCCTGGGACATCGAGCAGGATTTCGATTCCATCGCGCCCTACACCATCGAGGAGGCGCACGAGGTGGCCGATGCCATCGCGCGCCGGGCCTGGGGCGAGCTGAAGGGCGAGCTGGGGGACCTGCTGCTGCAGGTGGTCTATCACGCCCGCATGGCCGAGGAGGCCGGGCATTTCGACTTTGCCGACGTGGCCGAGGCGATCTCGGACAAGATGGTGGCGCGACATCCGCATGTCTTCGGGACCGACAGCCGCGACAAGACGGCCGAGGAGCAGACCCGCGACTGGGAGGCGGGCAAGGCGGCGGAGCGGGCGCAGGCCGGGCAGCAGAGCGTGCTCGACGGCATCGCCATGGGCCTGCCGGCGCTGGTCCGGGCGATCAAGCTGCAGAACCGGGCGGCACGGGTCGGCTTCGACTGGCCATCGACCGACGAGGTGATCGACAAGCTGACCGAGGAAGCGGCCGAGCTGGTCGAGGCGAAGGCGGCCGGCGACCGGGCGGCGCTGGAGGAGGAGTTCGGCGACTTCCTGTTCGTGGCGGCGAACCTGGCCCGGCACCTGAAGATCGACGCCGAGGCCGCGCTCAGGGGGGCGAATGCCAAGTTCACCCGGCGGTTCGGGGCCATCGAGGCGCGCCTGGAGGCCATGGGCAAGGCACCTTCCGACAGCACGCTGGAAGAGATGGACGCGATCTGGGACGCGGTGAAGGCCGAAGAGAAGGCGGGCCGGAAGGGCGGGCGCTGAGGCGATGGCGCCGGTTTCAGCGCCCTGACCAGCGGGCGTAGAGCGGCGACAGGACCAGCGGCGTGGTATACATCGGGATCTGGTAGCAGCCGATGAAGATCAGGACCGCGTCGGTTGCCTCCGGTGACAACGCCACCAGAAAAAGCGCGATGTTGCGGTTGCCGGCGACGATCGCCTCGGCCGGCAGCGCCGGGCCGGCGCCGGCGCGCCGCAGCAGCATGGCGGCGGCGATCTGGACGCCGAAATTCGCCGCCATGGCGACGGCAAGCCAGCCAAGAAGCACCCCCGGCGCCGATGCCAGGGCCGGGCCGACCGCCGACATCAGGCCGACGACGAGGACCGCCATGGTGATCGCGGAGGCACCGTCGAGCGCGCCGATCACCGCCGCATCGGGATCGCGGAGCACCGTCTGCCGCAGCGCCAGGGCCGCGACGGCGGCAATGGCGATGACGAAAAGCAGCCGGCCGGCGGCACGCAGCACCGCGCCCCCCTCGCCCAGCGCCGGCATGGCATAGAGCACCGGGATCACCGTCAACGGCAGCAGCGCGGTGCCCAGGACAAGCAGCCGGAAGGCCGGCGCCGGATCGGCGCCGCAAAGGATCGCCAGGCTGGGACTGCCCGAGATCGAAGGCGCCGCCAGCATCAGCGTCAGGGCCAGCACCACGGGCGTGTCGGCGACACCAAGGGCGGCGCCAAGGCCAAGAACGGCCAGCGGCATGGCCAGCTGGTAGACCAGGACAAGCCCGAGCGTGGACAACCCGCGGCGAAGCGAACCGGCCACCCGCTCCGGCCCCACCCGCAGGGCGGCAAGAAACAGCAGCAGCGCCACCATTTCCGGCAGCCAGGGCTTCATCGCCAGCGCCGCCCCGGGCAGCAGCACCCCGGCAACGAGGCCAAGGACGAGCAGCAGGCGCCCGTGCCGCGCGGCCAGCGTCAGCAGCGCCAGCGGCCGGATCATGCCGGCGGCGGGGCGGGCATGGCGAAACGGTCCACGCGCCCTCAGCCGCCGGGGTGCTGGCGGATGTTCTCGGGCAGCCAGGTGGCGATGTCGGGGAAGGCGATCAGCACGAAGACCATCACCACCATGATCAGGAACATCGGGACGGCGGCGCGGGCGATGAAGTTCATCTCGTGCCCGGTCATGCCCTGCAGCACGAAGAGGTTGAAGCCGATCGGCGGCGTGATCTGGGCCATCTCGACCACCACGACGACGAAGATGCCGAACCAGATGATGTCGATCCCGGCCTGGCGGATCATCGGTTCCACCACCGCCATGGTCAGCACCACCGAGGAGATGCCGTCGAGAAAGCAGCCGAGCACGATGTAGAAGGCCAGAAGCGCCATCAGCAACTGGAACTTGGTCAGCCCCAGCGAGCCGATCCAGGTGGCCAGCGCCCGCGGCAGGCCGGTAAAGCCCATGGCCAGCGACAGAAACGCCGCGCCGGCCAGGATCAGCGCGATCATCGCCGAGGTCCGCGTCGCCCCCATCAGGCTGTCCTTCAGGCTCTGCCAGGTCAGCGAGCCCTGGAACGCCGCCAGCATCGCGGCTCCGAGAACGCCGAAGGTCGCCGCCTCGGTGGCGGTGGCGAAGCCGAGATACATCGAGCCGATGACCAGCGTGATCAGCAACAGGACCGGGATCAGGAAGCGCGAGTTCTTCAGCTTCTCGGCCAGGGTCGATACCGGCTCGGGCGTGGGGTTGAAGCGCGACGACAGGCGCGAGTAGATGGCGATGTAGCCCATGAACATCGCCGCCAGCGTCAGACCCGGAAAGATGCCGGCCATGAACAGCTTGGAGATCGATTCGTTGATCGTCACGCCGTAGACGATCAGGGTCAGCGACGGCGGGATCATCAGCCCCAGCGTCGCCGCGCCGGCAAGCGTGCCGATGACCATGCGCTCGGGGTAGTTGCGCCGCATCAGCTCGGGGATCGACATCTTGCCGACGGTGGTCAGCGTCGCCGCGGACGAGCCCGAGACGGCGGCAAAGACCGTGCAGCCCACCACATTGGTGTGCAGGAGCCCGCCCGGCAGCCGCGCCATCCATGGCGACAGGCCGCGGAACATGTCCTCGGACAGCCGGGTTCGGTACAGGATCTCGCCCATCCAGATAAACAGCGGCAGCGCCGTCAGCGACCATGACGAGGAAGAGCGCCAGATCGTGGTCATCATCGCGTCGCCGGCCGGGCGGGTGGTGAAAAGCTCCATGCCGACGAAGGCGACGCCGAGCAGGGCAAGGCCGATCCAGACCCCCGAGCCCAGAAGCAGGAAGAGGGTGAAGAGGAAGATGGCCAGCGGCCAGAATTCCTGGGCCAAGGTTCGCTCCTATTCCGCGCGGCTTTGGGCCGCGGCGTCCTGGCGGATGTTGTGACGGCCGCTGGCGATCAGCGCGATCAGGTTGTCGGCGAAGGCCACCGCCAGCAGGATCGCCCCGAAGGCCACCGGGATCTGCACGATCCAGAGCGGCGTCGCGTCCTGGCCCTGGCTGACATCGCCGAGCTTTCGCGACCAGTAGACCAGCCGGACCGCGTACCAGGCCAGATACGAGGCCGCAGCGGTGCCGATGAGAAAGCACCACAGCTCGCCCCAGAACCGGCGCCGGCCAAGCGCGGTCAGAAACAGCCCGACGCGGATATGGGCGCCGGAATTCAGCGCGCTGGCGAAGGCCAGAAACGAGGCCGAAGCCATCAGGTAGCCGGCATAGTCGGTGGCGCCGGGGAAGGTGAAGGCGGACCAGCGGGCGATCATCTGGGTCACGATCACCCCGAGCATGGCGACGAGGCAGAGCGCGGCAAGGCCGGCCGCGGCCGCATAGATGCGGTCAAGCGCCCGGCGCAGGATGCCCGGTCCGGTTCCGGATTGCATGGTCTCCACCCCTTGTCACGGCAGGGCGCGCGGCGACATCTGCCCGCGCGCCCCTGTCCCGGCTATTGTGACTTGTAGGCGTCGATCACCGCCTTGCCGGCATCGCCGGCGGCGCCGATCCACTCGTCGGTCATGGTGGCGCCGAAGCCTTCGAGGTCGGACTTCAGCGCATCCGACGGCCCGGCCACGGTCATGCCGTTATCGGCCAGCGTCTTGAGGTACTCGTCGGTCAGTGCCTTGGCGCGTGCCTCGCCAGCGGCCGCCGCCTTGGCACCGCACTCCATGATCGCCGCCTTGGAGGCGTCGTCGAGCGCGTTGTAGCTGTCCTTGTTCACGAAGACGGTGTTGCGCGGCAGCCATGCCTGCACGTCGTAGAAATGGGTCAGGCTTTCCCAGACCTTGGAATCGACGCCGGTGGAACCGGAGGAGATGAAGCTTTCGGCGACACCGGTGGCCAGCGCCTGGCTCAGCTCGGCCGCCTCGATCTGCACCGGCGTCATGCCGGCCAGCTCGGCCACCCGGGCGGTGGCGGCGTTGTAGGCGCGGAACTTGATCCCCGCCATGTCGCCGACCGAATTGACCTCCTTCTTGAAGTAGAGGCCCTGCGGCGGCCACGGCACCGAGTAGACATAGACCAGGTTCTGCTCGTCGAGCGCGGCCGCGATGGCATCCTTGGCGGCCGCCAGCAGCTTGTCGGAGGCATCGAACGAGGTGGCCAGGAACGGGATCGAGTCGACGCCGAAAAGCGGGTTCTCGTTGGCATGGGCCGACAGGAGCCGCTCGCCGATGGGCGCCTGGCCGGTCTGCACCGCGCGCTTGATGTCGCTGCCGGAGAAAAGCGAGCCGTTGGGATGGACGACGATCTCCAGCGCGCCACCGGTGCCTTCCTTCACGCATTCGGCGAAGGCGACGCCGTTTTCGGTGTGATAGTTGGTCGCCGGATAGGCCATCGGCATGTCCCAGGTCTCGGCCCGGGCCGAGGCCGCTGCCGCCGTCGCGCCGGCGGCCAGCAGCAAAGTCAGTCCCTTCATCTCGTTCTCCCTGATTGGTAGCGGATTTTGCGTTCTTGTTGTCGGGCTCATTGAAATCGCTCGGGGGCGTAGGGCGCAAGGTTTATGTTGGGCGCCGTCCCGGCGATGAGCTGGGCCAGGATGCGGCCGGTCCTGGGGCCGCCGGTCAGCCCGACATGATCGTGGCCGAAGCCGAGATAGGCGCCGGCGACGCCGGGAACCGGGCCGATCACCGGCGTGGAATCGCTCATGGACGGCCGGTGCCCCATCCATTCCACGGTTCGCTTCCAGGCGAGCCCCGGCATCGCCGCGCGGATGCCGCGTTCCAGCAGCGCGAAGGGCGCCCGCGACGGCGGCGCGTCGAGGCCGCCGAACTCGACGATCCCGGCCAGCCTGAGCCGCCCCTCCATGGGCGTGGCGACGAACTTGCCGGCGGCGATCATCACCGGCGAGCGCGGCATGACGGATGGCTCCCACAGCTCCAGGTGATAGCCGCGCTCGGTTTCCAGCGGGATCTTCAGGCCGAGGCGTTCGGCCAGCGGCCGGGACCAGGCGCCGGCGGCGAGGACGGCCGCATCGCAGGGGATCGTCTCGCCGCCGACCCGGACGCCGGTGACCGGCCCGCCCTCGCGCGCGATGTCGGACACCTCGCCGATGACGATCCGCGCCCCCTCGGCCTCGGCATGGGCGGCGAGATCCTTGACGTAGGCGCCGGGGTCGGCGATGCGGCCGTGGTCCTTCAGCCGCACGGCGCAGGCCAGGCCGGCGGCAAAGGCCGGGTCGTAGGCCTGAAACGCCGCGCCTTCGAGGACGTCCCAGGTGAACCCGTGCTCGGCCCGCACCGACCAGCCGAAGGCGTCGGCCTCGAAATGGCGGCGGTCGTTGTAGACGAAGACGTAATCCGCCGGATGCAGCCACCTGGCGGCCCCGGTGCCGGTGGCCAGCGCCTGGTGCTCGGCCAGGCTGTCGCCGATGATCGGGGCCAGCGCAGCGGCCCGGCGCCGGACGGCAGCGGCGTTGGCATGACCAAGATAGCGCAGCAGCCACGGCGCCAGCCGCGGCAGGTAGCCCCATTTCAGGAACAGCGGCTGGCGGGGGTCCAGCAGCATCCGCGGCGCCTTCATCAGCAGGCCCGGAACCGTGACCGGCACGATCGAGCACGAGGCCAGCACGCCGCCATTGCCGTGGCTGGTGCCCTCGCCCGGCCCCTTCCTGTCGATCAGGATCACCTTGTGGCCGGCCCGCTGCAGCCAGATCGCGGTGGCGACGCCGACGATGCCGGCGCCGATGATCGCGACGGTCCTGGCGGTGCTCATCCCATCCATCGGCGCACCGGGGCCGCGGCCTCTTCCAGCGGCTGGGTGACGACATCGACAAGCGTCGGGCCGTCATGGTCCAGCGCCTCGCGCAGTACCGCGTCGAGCCGGCCCGGGTCCTCTACCCGCCAGCTTTTCACGCCGAAGCCCGTGGCGATGGCGGCCTGGTCAGTGCGGTTGAAGTCGACATTGTGATAGCGGGCGCCCTTGTCGGCCCTCTGGCTGGCCTTGATCCAGCCGAAGCTGGCATTGGAGAAGACAACGAAGGTGATGTCGGCGCCCGCCCGCGCGATCGTCTCCAGCTCGCCGCAGGCAAAGCCGAACGAGCCGTCGCCCATCAGCGCCACCACCTTCTGTCCCGGCCGCCCGTACCAGGCGCCGAGCGAGGCCGGCAGCGCGTAGCCGAGCGCGCCGTGGGCCCGGTTGGTGATGAAATGGCGGCCGGCGCGGGGCAACTGGTAATAGGCCGAGACGTAGGGGCAGCTTGTCCCCGGATCGGACAGGATCACCGCATCATCGGGGAGCGTGCGCTGCAGCGCGGCGATCACCCGCTCGGGCCGGATCGGCGCCGCGTCGCTTTCGGCCAGCACCCCGAAGCGGTCGAACTTGCGCCGGCGGATGTCGGCGGCCAGCGCCGCACCGCCGAAGGATTTCGCCGCGCGGGCATCGAGCAGGCGGTTGACCTCGGCCAGAGCCAGCCTGAGGTCGGCGACCACGCCCACCTCGGTGGGATAGTTGGCGCCGATGACCATCGGGTCGCTGTCGAAATGCACGATCCGGGCGCCGGGTTTCGGCGCCTCCCACCGGGCCGTGGTGGTGGAGCCGGCCCGGCAGCCCATGAAGACCACCAGATCGGCCGCCTCCATCGCCGCCCAGGTCTCGTCGGTGCCGCCGTTGGAGCCGACCACGCCGACGGCGTTGGCATGGGTCTCGGCCAGCGACCCCTGCCCCGAGATCGAGGTGGCGACCGGGATGTCGAGCCGCGTCGCCAGCCGGTCCAGCTCGGCCATGGCGCCGGCGATCACCACGCCGCCGCCGCAGACGATCAGCGGCGAGGCCGCCGACAGGATCGCATCGAGCGCCGCCTCGGCCGCCCCCGGCGCCGGCGCGGCGGGATAGGCGGGGAAGGCCTGCAGCGCCGGATCGGCCCACAGGTCGGCCGCATCGACGGGATCGTACTGGATGTCATAGGGCACCCCGAGATGCGCCGCGCCCGGGCGGCCAGTGACCATGGCCCGGAACGCCGCGCGCATCATCCGCGGAATGTGGTCGGCGCGGCGGATGACCGTGTTCCACTTGGTCAGGGGGCGCATCATCGCCTCCTGATCGACCTCGGTCAGCGGGTACTTGCCATAGCTCGCCACCGCGATGTCGGTGGTGATCGCCAGGACCGCGTGGCTCGACTCGCGCGCCTCGATCAGCCCCGGCAGGATGTAGGTAGCGCCGCCGCCGGAGGGACCCTCGCAGACGCCCACCCGGCCGGTCACCCTTGCATAGGCGTCGGCCATGTAGGCGGCCGAGCGTTCGTCGCGGGTCAGCACATGGGTGATGCCGTGGTCGAGCCGCAGCATCGAATCGTAGAATGGCAGGCTGGTATCGCCGCACAGGCCAAAGACGTGCCGGACGCCATGCGCCTGAAGCATCCGCACCATCGCGTCCGCGCCGGTCGGTGAATTCCGCATGCCCCTCGCCTTGCCGCCTGCTAGACGCTTGCACAGCGTTGCCGGTTCCGCGTCAAGCCGTTGGCGCGGCGAAAAGCGGCGCCGGGCGCTTTTCAACGGCCCGGATCGGGATCACCATGGCGGAAGGCTGGGCCAAGGAGTGAAGCGACGATGATCGAGAGCGGCGGCAAGACCGTCTATGGCGCCACCCTGGGCATCCTGATGCTGGAGACGCGGTTTCCCCGCATTCCCGGCGATATCGGCAATGCGCTGACCTGGCCCTTCCCGGTGCAATATGGCGTCGTGCGCGGGGCCACCCCCGACAAGGCGGTGCGCGGCGACCCGGACGCGCTGACGGCGCCGTTCATCGAGGCGGGGCTGGCGCTGGTGGCGCAGGGCTGCGACGGGATCGCCACCAATTGCGGCTTTCTGGTTCCCCTGCAGGACCGCATGGCCGAAGCACTTGGCGTGCCGGTGGCCAGTTCGGCACTGATGCAGGTGCCGATGGTGCAGGCGATGCTGCCACCCGGGCGCCGGGTCGGGATCGTCACGATCTCGCGCGCCAGCCTGAGCGAAAGGCACCTGCGGGCGGCGGGCATCGCGGCGGACACCCCGGTTGCCGGTACCGACGAGGGCGCCGAGTTCACCGCCAGGATCCTGTCGGATGCGGCCGAGATCGACTTTGCGCAGGCCCGCAGGGATGTGGTCGATGCGGCGGTTGGGCTTTGCCGGCAGACGCCGGAGCTTGGCGCGATCGTGCTGGAATGCACCAACATGGTGCCCTATGCCGCCGACGTGCGCCGCGCCACCGGGCTGCCGGTGTTCTCGATCTACAGCTATCTGGTCTGGTTCCAGGCGGCGCTGATGCCGAGGCGGTTTCCACCCGGGCTGGATGACGGGCCGGTATCGGTCAGGTGACGCGGGAAACTGTCTGATATTTCGGATCGCGCCATGACCCGTCCGCGATGATCCGCTCAAGGACCCCGGCGGCGCGGACCACATCCGCCGCGTCCAGGTAAAGCGGCGTGAAGCCGAAGCGCATGATGTCGGGGGCCCGGAAATCGCCGATGACGCCGCGGTCGATCAGCGCCTGCATCGCCTGATAGCCGTGGGCAAAGGCGAACGACACCTGCGAGCCGCGGGCCTGCGGATCGCGGGGCGAGGCCAGCGTCAGCGCCGGGCAGCGCGCCTCGACCTCGGCGATGAAAAGCTCTGACAATTCGCAGGAGGCGGCCCGGACATCCGCCATCGCCACCCCGTCCCAGACGTCGAGCGCGGTATCGAGGATGGCCAGCTGCACGATGGGCGGCGTGCCGACGCGCAGCCGCTCGGTGGACATCGCCGGGCGATAGCCAAGTTCCATCGCGAAGGGCGCATCATGGCCCATCCAGCCGGCCAGCGCCGGCTCGATGCCGCCGACGATATCGGGCCGCGCATAGATGAAGGCCGGCGCGCCGGGGCCGCCATTGAGGTACTTGTAGGTGCAGCCGACGGCGAACTCGGCGCCCGATCCGGCGATGTCCACCGGCACCGCGCCGGCGCTGTGGGCGAGGTCCCAGATCATCACCGCGCCCGCCGCATGGGCGGCCCGGGTGATCGCCTGCATGTCGTGCATGCGGCCGCTGCGGAAATCGACATGGGTCAGCATCACCGCCGCCACCTCGCCGGTGATCGCATCCGCCGCATCCTCGGGCGCGGGCGTGCGCAGCTCGTGGCCCTTGCCGATGGTGCCGATCAGCCCCTCGGCCATGTAGAGGTCGGTGGGAAAGTTGCCGCTGTCCGACAGGATCACCCGCCGGTCCGGCCGCATCCTCAGCGCAGCCGCGAGGGCCTGATAGACCTTGATCGACAGCGTGTCGCCGGTCGCCACCGATCCTTCCGGCGCTCCGATCAGCCGCGCGATGCGATCGCCGACGCGCCGCGGCAGCGAGATCCAGTCGGCGGTGTTCCAGGCCCGGATCAGCTCGCCCGCCCATTCCTGCCGGATCACCGCATCGGCCCGCTCGGCCGCGCCCCTGGGCAGCGGTCCCAGCGAGTTGCCGTCGAGATAGATCACCCCCTCGGGCAGCGCGAACAGCGCCTTTTTCGGCAGCGCCGTCACAGCTCGCCCCGGAGGTTCCAGAGCTCGGGGAACAGCTCGACGCTCAGCATCCGGCGCAGGTACTGCACGCCCGAGGTGCCGCCGGTGCCGCGCTTGAAGCCGATCACCCGTTCCACCGTGGTGACGTGGTTGA
Organism: Paracoccaceae bacterium; assembly: GCA_050299555.1. Taxonomy (GTDB): domain Bacteria; phylum Pseudomonadota; class Alphaproteobacteria; order Rhodobacterales; family Rhodobacteraceae; genus JBNKWA01. The sequence continues at coordinate 12,679 of JBNKWA010000079.1, forward strand.
ACCGCCAGCGGCGGAAATAGTCCTCCAGGTCCACCAGCTTCTCGGCCAGCTCGTAGAGCGTCCAGTGGCGCTCCACGTCCTCGTAGACCTCGCGCCACTTGGCCTGCACCTCGGGCAGGGCCTTGTGCGGGGTGGCCAGCTGCGGCGCCGGCACCGCCGCCCCCGGCCCGTCGATGGTCGTGAACAGCAGCCCGATCACGTCGTCGTAGAAGCTTGGCCGCGCCAGCTCCTCGCTCAGCATCCGGTGCGCCTCGGGCACGTGCTCATGGGGCTTCAGCATGTTGGGATTGCGGTTGCCGAGCACGTATTCGATCATCCGGTACTGCCAGGACTGGAACCCCGAGGACGCCCCGAGCGTGGCACGGAAGCGGGTATAGTCGGCCGGCGTCATCGTCCTCAGCACGTCCCAGGCACCGTTCAGCTGCTCGAAGATGCGGCTGACCCGGGCGAGGATCTTGAACATCTGCGCCGTCTCGCCGGCCTTCAGCGCCGCGCGGGCGGCCAGAAGCTCGTGGATCGCCAGCTTCATCCACAGCTCGCTGGTCTGGTGCTGGATGATGAACAGCATCTCGTCATGCGCCTCGCTCAGCGGATGCTGCTGGGAAAGGACGGCGTCGAGATGCAGATAGTCGCCATAGGACATCACGTCCCTGAACGCCATCGCCGCGCCTTCGCTGCCGGGATCGTAGGCGTCGCTGTTCATCTGTTGCCGCCTTTCCGCCCCGGGCACCCCGGGGTCCGTTCAGAAGAACGCCTGCAGCCCGGTCTGGGCGCGCCCCAGGATGAGCGCGTGCACGTCATGGGTGCCCTCGTAGGTGTTCACCGTCTCGAGGTTCTGCGCATGCCGCATGACGTGGTATTCGATCTGGATGCCGTTGCCGCCATGCATGTCGCGGGCCGCGCGGGCAATATCCAACGCCTTGCCGCAATTGTTGCGCTTGACCAGCGACACCATCTCGGGCGCGAAGCGGCCCTCGTCCATCAGCCGTCCGACCCTGAGCGAGGCCTGCAGGCCCAGCGCGATCTCGGTCTGCATGTCGGCGAGCTTTTTCTGGTAGAGCTGGGTGCCGGCCAGCGGCTTGCCGAACTGGCTGCGGTCGAGCCCGTACTGGCGGGCCCGGAACCAGCAATCCTCGGCCGCGCCCATCACCCCCCACGAGATGCCGAAGCGGGCCCGGTTGAGGCAGCCGAACGGACCGGCCAGGCCCTCGGCGTTCGGAAGCAGCGCCTCCTCGCCCACCTCGACGCCGTCCATGACCACCTCGCCGGTGATCGAGGCCCGGAGCGACAGCTTGCCGCCGATCTTCGGAGCCGACAGCCCCTTCATGCCCTTTTCGAGGACAAAGCCGCGGATCCTGCCGCCATGGGCCTCGGACTGGGCCCAGATGACAAAGACATCGGCGAAGGGGGCGTTTGAAATCCAGGTCTTGGCGCCACTCAGGACATAGCCGCCGTCGGTCTTGCGGGCCC